>CAUCQW010000004.1 GCA_958445065.1 uncultured Collinsella sp. | reverse complement strand
CGGCGGGGCCATTGTGGCTCTTGACAGCGGATTGGGTCATATGAGCGAAAACGCCTCTGATGAGCCAAGGTGCCGTGAAACAAGGGCGCATAGGGCTTATGCCCATGCGCCCGAAGTTGAACGGCAGATTGGCCATCAGAGGCGTTTGCAGCGTCGAGTCAGCCGCCGTTCGTTAGAACGGCGGAATAGGTGTCCGCAGTAGCGAGCAATGCCCCAAACCGCGTCCCCCAGTACCGCTTACGAGAAGTCAGCAACCTGAGCAGTCAGCGCCGCCAGGATCTCCTTGAGCTCAGCTGCACGGTCCCTCTTCTTCTGGACCACCGCAGGCGCGGCCTTGGCCACAAAGCCCTCGTTGGCGAGCGTCTTCTCGCAGCCGGCGAGCTCCTTCTGGGCCGCGGCAATCTCTTTCTCCAGGCGCGCCTTCTCGGCCGAAAGGTCAACCTTGCCCTCGAGAACCACAAAGACCTCGACGCCGCTGTCGACCACGGCAATGCTCGCAGCCGGCTTCTCAACGTCGGTACCCATAACCAGCGAGGCGGTGTTGGCCAGCGGCTCGATGGTCGAGCGCAGGCTCTCGAGCTTCTCGATATCCTCGGCGCCGGCGCGCACGACAACGTCGAGCTCCGCCTTGGGGCTTAAGCGATAACGCGAACGGGTGGCACGGGCGGCAGACACGACGGCACGGCACAGCTCAAACGCGCGCTCGGCGGGCTCGTCGACGTACTTGGCGTAGTCGGCGGGCTCAGGCCACTTGGCGATCATGAGTGCCTCGGCGCGATCCACGTTGCCCTCGGCGTCCAGGTCGAGCACGCTCGCCGGCATGTTGTCCCAGATCTCCTCGGTGACAAACGGCATGAGCGGGTGCATCAGGCGAATGGAGGTGTCGAGCACAAAGATCAAGTTGCGCTGCGCCTGTAGACGGCCCTCGCCCTTCAGGCGAGCCTTGGTGACCTCGACGTACCAGTCGCAGACCTCGTTCCAGAAGAACTGCTGCACGCCGCGGGCCATGTCGCCAAAGGTGTAGTTCTCGATACCCTCGGTGACCATCTTCACGGCCTTGGCCAGGCGGCTGAACATCCAGGCGTCAGCCGGCGTCTCCACGACGGGTTCGCCGGGCGTGTAGCCCTCCATGTTCATGAGCAGGAAGCGGCTGGCGTTCCAGATCTTGGTCACAAAGCTCTTGGCCTGGTCGGTACGCGGGCTGTCGATGAGCTTCTTGGTCTTCTTGTCGATGTTCGCGTCAAACTTGACGTCCTGGTTGTTGGTGCACAGCGTGAGCAGGTTGAAGCGCATGGCGTCGGCGCCGTACATGCCAATGAGGTCCATGGGATCAACACCGTTGCCCTTGGACTTGGACATGCGGCTGCCGTCCTTGGCCAGAATCGTCGGGTAGATGACGACGTCCTTAAACGGCACCTCGTCCAAGAAATACAGCGAACTCATGACCATGCGGGCGACCCACAGCGCGATGATGTCGCGTGCGGTGACGAGCGCCGTCGTGGGGTGATGGCCCTCGAGCAGCTCCGGCTTTTGCGGCCAGCCCTGCGTGGCGAAGGTCCACAGCTGCGAGCTGAACCAAGTGTCCAGCACGTTCTCGTCCTGATGCACGTGATGGCCGCCACACTTGGGGCACACGTCGGTGTCCTCGGTGAGGGCGTCCTCCCAGCCGCAGTCCTCGCAGTAGAACACGGGGATGCGGTGGCCCCACCACAGCTGACGGCTGATGCACCAGTCCTTAAGGTTCTCCATCCAAGTGGTGTAGGTCTGCGTCCAGCGCGCGGGGTGGAAGGTGACCTTGCCGGAATTGACGGCGTCGAGCGCCGGCCCCTTGAGCTTATCGACGGCCACAAACCACTGCTCGGACAGCCACGGCTCCAGCGCGGCGTCGCAACGGTAGCAGTGCATGACGGAGTGGTCGTGCTCCTCGACGTGGTCGAGCAGGCCGTGCTCCTCAAACCACTTGATGACGGCCTCGCGGCACTCGTCGCGGTTCATGCCGGTAAACTCGCCGTAGCCCTCGACGACCACCGCGTGCTCATCAAAGATATTGATCTGCGGCAGGTCGTGAGCCTGACCCATGGCGTAATCGTTGGGGTCGTGGGCCGGGGTGACCTTGACAAAACCGGAACCAAAGTTGGCGTCGACATGCCAATCCTCAAAGATGGGAATCTCGCGGTCGACGATGGGGAGCTTGACGGTCTTACCCACGAAGGCGGCCTTCTCGGGATCCTTCGGGGAGACGGCGACGCCCGTATCGCCGAGCATGGTCTCGGGGCGCGTGGTGGCGACGACGATGTAGTCCTGGCCGTTGACCGGCTCGGTCAGCGGGTAGCGCAGGTGCCACAGGTGGCCCTTCTCGTCCTTGTACTCGGCCTCGTCGTCCGAGATAGCGGTGGTGCAGTTGGGACACCAGTTGACGATGCGCTTGCCACGGTAGATCAGGCCGTCGTGGTACCAATCGCAGAAGACCTTGCGCACGGCCTGTGCGTAATCCTCGTCCATGGTGAAACGCTCGTTATCAAAGTCGACGGAGCAGCCCATGCGCTTGATCTGCTCGACGATGATGCCGCCGTACTCGTGGGTCCAGTCCCAGCAGGCGTCGACGAACTTGTCGCGACCGATCTCCAGGCGGCTGATGCCCTCACTCTTGAGCTTCTTGTCGACCTTGGTCTGCGTGGCAATACCGGCGTGGTCGGTGCCGAGCACCCAGCGCGTGGACTTGCCGCGCATGCGAGCCATACGGACGATGGCGTCCTGGATGGAGTCGTCGGTGGCGTGGCCCATGTGGAGCTTGCCGGTCACGTTGGGAGGCGGAATGGTGACGGTGCAGTCGCCCACGCCCTCACGGCGCTTATAGTAGCCGCCGTCGAGCCACTTCTGCAGGATCGCCGGCTCGTTGGTCGACGGATCGTAGTTCTTGGGCATCTCTTCCATATATCTCTCCCTGTCCCGCCGGGGAGGAATGTAGGCCCGATTTTCGCTCGGTCAGGTCCTGGGCTCGCTCGAAGACCACATTAAGTGGTCTTCGGCTCGTGCGGAATCTACGAAAATCGGGCCTACATTCCTCCCCTTAGGTATCGATTACTTCAGTCTGATATGACTTCGCTGAGGCTTAAACAAACACACAGAATAACACAGGTAGTTGGGGTTATTGCGTATATATAAAATAGCCTCCGACCGCGGATGGTCGGAGGCTATTTACAAGCACGTTTTTGGCTGGTTTACCCATAGATGCGCTGGGGCTGTTCTTCGCCCTTTACGGAGGCTTCGGTCACAACGACCTTGGAAACGCCCTCCTCACTGGGCAGATCGAACATCGTCTGCTGCAGCACGTCCTCGCAGATGGAGCGCAGGCCGCGGGCGCCGGTCTTGCGGGCGAGCGCCATGCGGGCGATCTCGTGCAGGGCGGCGTCCTCAAACTCAAGCTCAACGTCCTCGAGCTGGAACATCTTACGGTATTGACGCACCACGGCGTTCTTGGGCTCGGTCAGAATCGACACCAGGTCATCCTCGTCGAGCGCCTGCGTCTGGGTGACGACGGGCGTACGGCCCACGAACTCGGGGATCATGCCAAAGGCGTTGAGGTCCTGCGGGAGCACCTGGCGCAGCAGGTCGTTCTCGTCAACCGAGGTGGGGCCGGCGATCTCGGAGTTGAAGCCCACGCCCTTGTTGCCCACGCGATCGGCAATGATCTTGTCCAGACCCACAAAGGCACCGCCGCAGATGAACAGGATGTTGGTCGTATCGATCTGCAGCAGCTCCTGCTGGGGATGCTTGCGGCCGCCGGTGGGCGGAACGCTTGCCACCGTGCCCTCAAGAATCTTAAGCAGTGCCTGCTGAACGCCCTCGCCCGAAACATCGCGGGTAATGGAGAGGTTCTCGGCCTTGCGGGCGATCTTGTCAATCTCGTCCACGTAGATGATGCCCACCTGCGCGCGTTCAATGTCACCATCGGCAGCATTGATAAGCTTGAGCAGGATGTTCTCCACGTCCTCGCCCACGTAGCCGGCCTCGGTAAGCGCGGTGGCGTCGGCGATGGCAAACGGCACCTCGAGAATACGCGCGAGCGTCTGGGCGAGCAGGGTCTTACCGGTACCGGTGGGACCGAGCAGCAGGATGTTGGACTTGGCGAGCTCTACCTCGTCCATGCCGTCGTCGAACTGCGAGCCCATGCCGTCGTCAAAGGCAGACACCGCGGCGCCGCCCTCGATCACGCGGCGATAGTGGTTGTACACGGCCACCGACATGGCGCGTTTGGCGTCCTCCTGACCCATAACATAGGCCGAAAGCTCGTCATAGATCTCGTGCGGCGTCGGCACGTGTGTGATGACCTGACGGTCGTCCTCAAGCTCAAAGCCCTCGGTCTCGGGGTCCACGGCGGGCTGGGATGCAGCCTGACCGTGGTCGTTGAGGAAACCCGGCAGCTTGCCGTTGCGGGCAGCGTCCATAAAGTCCGAAGCCAGCGACTCTTCCAGAATCTCGGAACAGGCGGCAACGCACTCGTCACAGATAAAGATGTTGGTCGGGCCCTTTACGAGGCGACGGACCTGGCCCTGCTCTTTTCCGCAGAAGGAGCAGCGGATGGGGTTACCGTTCTCGTCAAAGTTGTCCTGCATGTTACCTGCCATCCTAGGCGTCCTTCGCGGCGAGATCGCGCGAGGTGACGATACGGTCGACCAGACCGTAGTCGAGGGCTTCGGCAGCGGTCAGGTAGTTGTCGCGCTCGGTATCGGCCTGAACCTTCTCGATGGGCTGGCCCGAGGCATCGGACAGGATCTGGTTGAGCTCGCGGCGGGTCTTCTTGATCTCCTCGGCCACGATCTCGATCTCGGTCTGCTGACCCTGGGCACCGCCGCTGGGCTGGTGAATCATGACCTTGGAGTGCGGCAGGCAGAAGCGCTTGCCCTTAGCGCCGGCCGAAAGCAGCACGGCGGCCATGGACGCGGCCATACCGACGCAGATGGTGGAAACCTGCGGCTTGATGAAGTTCATGGTGTCAAGAATCGCCAGGCCGGAGTAGACCTCGCCACCGGGCGAATTGATGTAGAGCGAGATATCCTTCTCGGCATCCTGGCTCTCAAGATGCAGCAGCTGGGCAACGACCAGGTTGGCGCTGACGGAGTTGATCTCCTCGCCCAAGAAGATGATGCGGTCGTTGAGCAGGCGCGAATAGATATCGTAGCTGCGCTCGCCGCGCGGCGTCTGCTCGATAACGTATGGCACGAGGGCGGAATCGAACTTAGCGATCATACGCATCTCCATTTCTCTCTTGCGGACCAAATTGGTTCTAGATAAACGTACGGTGCCCGCATGCTATGCATTGGCTGGCACCGTACGAAGCAACCGGATAACCGGTGTATAACTTTACCCCATCACGGGCGCACCCATGCGCTCGCGGGCAAGGTGGCGAGAATTACTCGGCGTCCTTGGCGGTCTCGTCGACCTCGGTCACCTTGGCGTTCTCGACCAGGTGGTCGACGGCCTTGGAGCGACGGATGGACTCGCGGACGGCAGGCATGCGGCCATCGGCGATGAACTCGGCCTTGGAAGCCTCGACGTCCTTGACGCCGGCCTTCTCGAACTCGGCGTTGATGTCGTCCTCGGTGACCTCGATCTTGAGCTCACGAGCGAGGGCGTCGAGCGCCAGGGACTCGCGGGCAACGTCGTTGGCCTGCTTGTGCAGGTCGCCGATGAACTGCTCCATGGTCAGGCCAGAAGCCGGCAGCCAGGTGTCCAGCGTCATGCCGCGGGCAGCGAGGTTGGACAGGAAGTTCTGGCCAAGCTCCTCAAAGACGGACTGCTCGTAGTCGGCATCCATCTCGTCGAGCTGCAGACGCTCGGCGAGAGCGGCGACGCAACGGTTCTCCTTCTCGGCCGGGAGGCGGGAAGCCTTGTCCTGCTCGATCTCGATCTTGATGGCGTCGCGCATGGCGTCGATGCTGTCGAAGCCAAAGTCGGACTTGACGAGCTCGTCGGTGAGCTCGGGGGTGTTGCGGACCTTGATGCCCTTGACGGTGACCTCGACGGTGTGGGTCTCGGCCTCCTCGCCCTCCTCGACCTCGTCGGTCCAGGTGACGGTCTTGACGTCGTCAACGTTAGCGCCGATCAGAGCCTCGTTGAACTCCTTGGGGTTGCTGTCGCTACCGGCGATGAGCATGCGGCCCTCGGCGGCAAAGTTGTCGGCGTTCTCGACGGCCTTGAGGTCGACGGTGACGTAGTCCTCGGCCTCGACGGCGCGACCCTCGACGTCCTCGAAGGTGGCACGGTAGTTGAGGAGCATCTCGACCTGGTTATTGATCTCGGACTCGGTGACCTCCGCAGGAGGCATCTCGATCTCGACGGCGTCGAAGGAGGAGAGCTCAGCGGCGGGACGCAGGGAGAACTCGACGGTGTAGGTGTAGTCCTCGTGGTCCTTGGCGAGGTCGAGCTCCTTGTAGTCACCGCTCTTGGTGGGGACGATGTCCAGCTCGTTGAGGACGGCGGGCTCGTTGGCGGCGATCAGGTCGTTGGTGGCCTGAGCGAGGGTAGCCTCGGCGCCAAGAGCGGAGTCGATGACCGGACGGGGAGCCTTACCGGCACGGAAGCCCGGGAAGCGGTACTTCTTGGCGGTGTCCTTGTAGGCCTTCTTGATCGCGGCGTCGACGTCGGCGGCCGGGATGGTGACCGTAGCGGTGAGCTTGGCGTCCTTGACGTCAGAAGCGGTGATGTTCAACACGTTCCTCCTCATACTGCCCAGCTTATCTGAGGTGCTGGTACCTTTATGCAACAAAGTGTCGCGACGGCCGAAGCCGACGCAGGTGCGATGGTGCGGGCGAAAGGACTCGAACCTTCACGGGAATCCCACCAGAACCTAAATCTGGCGCGTCTACCAATTCCGCCACGCCCGCATGAGCGCACAGACTAGGAATGATAGCAGATACGAACGTCAAGCGCACGCACACGTTTTACAGGCTCACGACCTCACCACGAGTGCAAAAGGCGGGGCGAGTTGCCCCGCCCCGCCAATTACGACTTGCTCGCTGATCCACTACTCCCCCAGCAGGGCCTTCTCGGGCGTGATCGGCAGCGATCGAACCTGGTGGCCGGTGGCGTGCGCCACGGCCGAGGCAACGGCGGCAAGCGGCGTGTTGATGACGACCTCGCCGATCGACTTGGCGCCAAACGGACCCGTCGGCTCGTAACTCGGCTCAAAGGCCACGCGAATGCTGCCGATATCCAGGCGCGTGGGCAACTTATAGCTCATAAAGTTACCGGTGCGCAGGCGGCCGCGCTCATCGTGCTCGACGATCTCGTAGAGCGCGTGGCCGATACCCTGGGCAATGCCGCCCTCGGCCTGGACGCGCGCAAGCGCCTCGTTGATCACGGTGCCGCAGTCAACGGCAGCGGCGTAATCCACCACGGTCACCTTGCCAGTGGCCTTGTCGACCTCGACCTCGGCAATGCCGGCCATAAACGGCGGAGGCGATACGGGCAGGCAGGCAGAGGCGTGCGAGGTCAGCGCGTCGCCGCCCGCGATGTTCTTGACACACAGGTTGGCAAAGTCGCGCAGCGTGAGGTAGCGGTTCTGCTCGCGCGCGGCACGCTCGTCGGACAGGCGCACGTACTGGCCATCGAAGACCACGTCGGCGGCGTCAACGTCCCACATCCGGGCGGCCTTGGCGCAAATCTTCTCGCGCAACTCGGTCGCGGCGTTCTTGGCGGCAAGGCCCGTCACGTACGTGCCCGAGCTCGCGTACGAGCCGGCATCGAACGGCGACAGGTCGGTGTCCACGCCGCGCACCACAATGAGCGAGCTCTCGACGCCCAGCTCCTCGGCGGCAATCTGCGCCAGGATCGTGTCGACGCCCATGCCGTTATCGGTGGCGCCGGTGCCGATGGTAATGAAGCCGTCCTCTTCCAAGCGCATGTCGATGCCGGCGATATCCACGTTGGAGATGCCCGATCCCTGCATGGTGAGCGCGCAGCCAAGGGCGCGCACGCGGTCGCCCAGGTCCACGGCCAGCGGCTTGTCGCGCCAACCGATCATGTCCATCGCGCGCAGCAGACAGCGGTCGAGCGCGCAGGCGTTGAGCTTCTCGTTGTAGTACTGCGGCATGACCTCGCCCTCGCGCACCATGTTCTTAAGGCGCAAATCGGCGGGGTCCATGTGCAGCATGTCGGCGAGCTCGTTGACGGCGCTCTCCACGGCAAACTGGCCCTGGGTGGCACCATAGCCGCGATACGCGCCGCCGCGGTTGGTGTTGGTGTAGACGGCGTCCCACCTAAAGCGGCTCGCCTTTACGTGGTTGTAGATGGGCAGGCTCTTGTGGCCCGAAAGGCCGATCGTCGTGGTAGCGTGCTCGCCGTACGCGCCGGCGTTGGAGAGCGTATGCAGATCGATGGCCGTGATGGTGCCGTCGTTCATGGCGCCCAGCTTAACGGTCATCTGCATCTGGTGGCGCGAGTTGCCCGCGGTGATGGTCTCCTCACGGGTGTAGCAGCAGTAGCTCGGACGGCCGGTCTGCTGCGTCACAAACGCAACGAAGATCTCGCAGCAGCCCGTCTGCTTGGAGCCAAAGCCGCCGCCGATGCGCGGCTTAATGACCTGCACCTGCGACTGCGGAATATCGAGCGACTGCGCGACCATGCGGCGCACGTGGAAGGGCACCTGCGTGGAGGTGGTCACCGAAATGCGGCCGAAGGCGTCGGTCGTCGCGAAGGCACGGAAGGTCTCCATGGGCGCAGTCTGGGTGGCCTGGCTGGTGTAGGTGCGGGTGAAGACGATGTCGCTCTGGGCGAAGGCCTCGTCCAGATCGCCAAAATCGCTGGTACCGCTGCACACCAGGTTGCGAGCAACGTCGCCGCCCTGCGGGAACATAAAGGTCACGTCGCCCTCGGGGTGAACCACGATGTCATTATCGAGTGCCTGGGTAAAGTCGAGCAGCGGCTCGAGCACCTCATAGTCGACCTTAATGAGTTTGAGCGCCTTGTCGGCAGCCTCCTCAGTCTCGGCGGCGACGATCGCCACCTCCTCGTTTTGGTAACGGACGAGGTTCTCGAGAATCAGGCGGTCGTAGGGACTCGGCTGCGGATAGCTCTGGCCGGCGATGGTAAAGCGCCGCTTGGGCACGTCCTCGTAGGTGTAGACACCCACGACGCCGGGCACCTTCAGGGCGCGCGACGTATCGATGGAGCGGATCTTGGCGCGAGCATACGGGCTGCGCTTGAGCTTAACGATAAGCGCGCCGGCGGGCACCATGTCGCCCGTGTAGACAGGACGGCCCTCGAGCAAGGCCTTCGAATCCTTCTTGGGCTGCTTGTGGGTGATCTGCTTGTACGCGACACCGTCGCAGCTCGTATCGTTGACGGGCAGCTCGGGCATCTCAAAGCCCACCTGCACGCCGGACTCGTTGAGGAAGCGAACGATGGCACGCAGCTGGCTCTCGTAGCCGCTGCAACGGCAGAGGTTGCCGGCCAGCTGGCGCGAGAGCTCCTCGCGCGTGGCGACGAGGCTCGGGTCCTCCTTGGCGGCGCGGGCAAGCGCCAGCACGTTCATGATGAGGCCGGGGGCGCAAAAACCGCACTGCTCGGCGCCTTCGGCAGCCATCACGCGGGCGAGCGCCTCGGACTCGGCCTTGAGGCCCTCGAGCGTGGTGATGGTGTGACCCTCAACACGGGCGGCGGGAACCGAGCAGCTCAGCACCGGGTCGCCGTCGAGCCACACCGTGCACAGGCCGCAGTTGGTGGTCTCGCAGGCGCAGCGCACCGACGCGCAGCCCTGCTCGCGCAGCAGCGAAAAGAGCATGGTATCGGGGGCAATCTGAACCTTGACCTTGCGACCGTTGAGCGTAAAGGAAAGATCGATGAGTTTGGCAGCCATTAGCGCACCTCGCTAGAATCGACGCCGGGCACGCGGCGGCAGGAATACTCGTCCGTGGCAAACTTAGGCACTTGCACGCCCTCGAGCTCGCGGGCAAGCGCAGCCGAAAGCTCGATGCCGGCGGCGCGGCGCACGGCCTGGACGGCAAGCGGGGCCGAGATGCGGCGGCGGTAGTCGGCCGAGCCCCACATATTGGTGCCGTAGCTCAGCGCGCGTACGGACGCGGCCAGGGAGCGCAGCTCGTCCTCGGAAGGCTGCTTGCCGATAAGGCCACATGCCTCGCCCTGCAGCAGGGTCGCGCGCAGCGGACGGGCACCCACGGTGACATGCCAGCTGTTGTCCCACCAGGCGGCGGTGACGTTTAAGGAGGGGAAGTCGGTCGCGGCCTTGCGCACGGCCTCGTAGCTCGCACGGTAATCGTGCTTAACGACCACCACGTACTCGATCACGTCGCGCACGTAGCCCATGTCCACGAACTCGGCGAGCGGCACGCGGCCGGCACCCGTCAGCTCAACGTACGAATCGAGCGCGAGGAAGGCGGAGAGCACGTCCGAGAAGCCAAAGCGACCGTAGATGCTGCCGCCCACCGTGGCGGTGTTGCGCAGCTGCACGCCCACGATATCGTGGACGGCGAACTCAAAGACATGGTTGACAAGCGCGTTGAGCCCAGTATGGCGCTCGAGCTGGCGCAGCGTGCACATGGCACCGATGCGAAACTCGGTCTCGGTCTCCTCGATCTGATCGAGTCCGCAGTCCGAAAGGTCAATCGCCGTCGCCACGCGACGCGAACCCAGGCGCATCCAGATGCCACCGCCCACAATCTTGTTGTTGCGGTTCTTCTGCAAGAGCTCATAGGCTTCGGCCGCGTTTCCAACACGGACGTAGGTACCGAACTTGAGCACGTTCTCCCCCATCTCTCCACTTGTCCAGTACTTTTAAGTGTACCAAACGAGGGGCCGCAACTCATGCCGAGACAAAATGATCCGTTTTCCTCCGTCCCCAACGGATCAAAAAAGGCTCCCAGCCAAGATGACTGGGAGCCTTCTACGATGCTATGTCGAGCGAAGATTTAGCAGACGCCCTGGGCGAGCATGGCGTCGGCGACCTTCAGGAAGCCAGCGATGTTGGCGCCCATGACAAAGTTGCCCTCCTGGCCATACTCCTTGGCGGTGTCGTCCACGTTGTGGAACATGCCGCGCATGAGCTGCTCGAGCTTGCCGTCGACCTCCTCGAAGGTCCAGGACAGGTGCTCGGCGTTCTGGCTCATCTCCAGGCCGGACACGAGTACGCCGCCGGCGTTGGCAGCCTTACCGGGCATAAAGGCGACGCCGTTCTCCTGGAAGTAGGTCGTGGCCTCGATGGTCGTAGGCATGTTCGCGCCCTCGCCGACCACCTTGCAGCCGTTGGCGACGAGCGCCTGGGCGTCCTCGAGCAGCAGCGTGTTCTCGCGAGCGCAGGGCAGCGCGATGTCGCAGGGCAGCTGCCAAACGCCACGGCCGTCGCCCTCGTGCCACACGGCGTTGGGCTTCTCGTCAACGTACATAGCGAGCGTAACGCCCTTGTCGTGGCCGGAGCGCTTCTTGTTGTAGACGTGCTCGAGCACAGTGTAGTCGATGCCGTCGGGATCCTCGACCCAGCCGTGAGTATCGGAGCAGGCCAGCACCTTGCCGCCGAGCTGGGAGACCTTCTGGACGGCGTAGATAGCGACGTTGCCGGAGCCATGAACGACGACGTTCTTGCCCTCGAAGGAGTTACCGCGGCTCTTGAGGTACTCGTCCACAAAGTAGGCCAGGCCGTAGCCGGTGGCCTCGGTACGGGCAAGCGAGCCGCCAAAGGAGAGGCCCTTGCCGGTGAGGACGCCGGTCCACTCGTTGGTCAGGCGCTTGTACTGACCGAACAGGTAGGCAACCTCGCGGCCGCCAACGCCCAGGTCGCCGGCGGGAACGTCGGTGTTGGGGCCGATGTGGCGATAGAGCTCGGTCATGAAGGACTGGCAGAAGTGCATGATCTCGTTGTTGGACTTGCCCTTGGGGTCAAAGTCGGAGCCGCCCTTGCCGCCGCCCATGGGAAGGGTGGTCAGGCTGTTCTTGAGGATCTGCTCCAGGCCCAGGAACTTGAGCATACCCAGGGTGACCGTCGGGTTAAAGCGCAGGCCGCCCTTGTAGGGTCCAATGGCAGAGTTGAACTCGACGCGATAGCCGCGGTTGACCTGAACTTTGCCCTGATCGTCGACCCAGGGAACACGGAACATGACGATGCGCTCGGGCTCGACGAGGCGCTCCAGCAGGGCGGCCTCCTCGTACTCGGGGTGGGCGTCGAGCGCCGGCTGGATGGTGCCGAGGATCTCGGTCGCGGCCTGGATGAACTCAGGCTGCTCGGGATAGCGGGCCTTGAGCTCTTCGAGAACTTTCTGCGTGTAGCTCATGCTTCCTCCAATGATGGGAAACGAAAAGTGTCGGTCGCGGCGCCCCATGCGCCGCGAGCTTTATCGTGTATGGATAATATCGCACTGTTGCGGGAAAGTTTCGCATAAGCCGACGAGCAGATGTTTCGTTTTGATTACGATGCAGGTAGAGGCGTTTTTGAGTGCCTGACATGCAAAACCCGTGTTTCAAACCTGTTTCGTCCACGTGTTCCAAGCCACCACATTGGGGACAGGCACCTTTGTGGTGATGTTGGTGGTTAGAGGAAGAGCTGATGGTAGTCGGCGGGGGTTATGCGGCCTTCGGTGGCAGTGCGGAAGGCCGCGAGCGCATCGCCCGAGAACGGCATGGCCCAGCACAGCCCGCAGCCGGCGGTAATGGAGCCGGGCAGCGGCATGATGCGCCCGGGCACACCGGCGGCAAGACACAGCTGTTCGCATTCCATCACATCGAAGGTGCTATCGAACGAAACGATGATCTTACGTTCATGGTCGAGAGCATCACCGGACGGGCCTTCGCGGTGTGCATCACGATACGCCGCGGCGGCCGCTTCCTCTTCCGCAGTATGTCCGCAGCCACCGCAACCGCAGGTACAGGGTTCGGACCCGTCGCAAGTGCAAGGTTCCCCGGTATCGGGGCAAATATCGTGAGACATGGCAACTCCAATCGTCTAGGCGAGTAACTCGGCCGCCGCAAACTCCTCGGGCGTATTGACGTTCTCGAAGCAGAGCGTCGAGCCGGCGACCGCGACAATCTGAGGCTCGTCCATATAACCAGCCTGAACGCGATTGATCAGGCAGCGAATGCGCTGTCGGTCGCAGGAGAGCAGCTCTTGGGCAACCGGCGCACACGCGTCACGGCGCCAGACGGCGCAAAGCGGCTCAATCCCCCGCTCCTCGCGCGGCACGCACACATCGAGCGCCTCGGCCTCAACATGATCGGCAAGCGTGCCGATGAGTTCCGGCGAGACAAACGGCATATCGCAGGCAACGATCGCCACGAGCGGCAGCCGAGCCGCAGCCAACGAGCTCGCGATGCCGCGCATGGCGCCTGCCGAGCCTTCAAGGTCCGCCACCACACGCGGCACCAGGCCGCCAAACGTGCGCTCCTCAAGATAGGCAAGCTCGCTGGGACGCGACGTCGTCACGACCAACTCGCCGGCAACTGGCGCCAGCCGGCCCAGCACGCGCTCGATGAGCGGCTCGCCGCAAAACGCCATGCGCGCCTTATCGCAGCCCATGCGCGAGGACAGCCCGCCCGCCTGGACGACACAAGAAAGATCGGCACGTCTTACGGTAGTCATACGGCAAAACACCTCCATCGGCATGCTCGAAACCCGGTGCACGAAGCTAAATACAGCCACCGAAATAGCAGCGCTACGAAAAGCTCGTGCAAAAACAAAACAGCGCCTTTGCGGCACGCAGCAAGACCGCGAGCACAAAAGCGCTGGTAGCGTATGGCGGGAACGTATGTGAATCGAACACATCCAAGACGTTTTGCACGCCTCGCAACGGTTTTGAGGACCGCGGAACCCACCGGAGCCCATCCGTTCCCAAGTGCGGAGGTATTTTACCAAACCGAAACGGCTCCATCCCAAAAAGACGAACAAGAAGTTGCGGTGGAATAGTTCCTGTATTTGCTGCCAAAGCCTCCAAATAGGAACTATTTCACCGCAACTGAGGAGGCGGGAGCGAGTGACCGGCCTAGCGCAGGGACCTCAGGCCGCCGGCATCCTTGTCGAGCACCGTAAAGCGCACGGCATCCAGGTGCTCCAAGATGCTGATGGCACGTTTGCGCGACACACCCAGCGCCTCGCGCAGGGCGCTCGTGGTGGCAGCGCCCCCGGCAGCCTCGATAGCGGCGGCGACAAGCTCGCGCGCATGCGACTCCACGGTGGCGGACAAGGCAACGTCACGCTCGATCTTCACGATGGAACGGTTGAGCGAAAGCTCGCGCAGGGCACGCGTCATGGTGTCGCGATCGAGCTGCAACTGCTCGCCAACCTCGGGCAGCGTCGGCGCATCGAGGCCGGCTTCGTCCAGCAAGGCAACGATACGTTCGCAGGCCTCGCGCACCACGCGTGCCGCCGCGGCGGCCGAGTGCGGGTCGAACACCTCGGCCCCCTCGGCAGCGCATACGCCACGCGCGCAGCCCTCGGCAATCAGAGCCGCGGCAACGCCTTCATCGGCGGCAAGCCAGGCAGCATGGGCAACGGCGCCGGGCGTAAAGCCCGTCTCCTTGGGAGCCGCCGCGTGCATGGCTGACAGGGTCGCCGCCAGTGCATCCATCGCGGCGTCCAGCACCACGGTGTCCGCATAGAGGTCCGCATCGCCCACGACAAGCTTGCAAACGGAGCCCTGCGTCACCAACCCGCGCAGTGCGGCATCGACCTCGCCGGCACCAAGATCCAAAGCCTCTGCGACATCAACCGTCGTAACCGGCAGCGTCTGCAGCGCCAGCCATGCGCCCACACCGCCCGCGATATCACCGGACTCGAGCGCCGTATACAGTGCACGCTCCCCTTCAGCAAGCTCGCGCGAGCGACGGCAGCGCGAAAGCAGCACGCGCCCGCCGCCAATAAGCATAACGGGCGAATACGACAGCACCACGGCATGGTCTCCGGCGCGCAGCGGCAGCGGCTCCTCCAATCGCACCTGCACGGTACGGGTCTCGCCCACCGCCATGGGGGCCTCGCCCTCCAAAAGCATGATGCGGCCGACGACCTCGGCCGTGCCGGCCATCACATGCACACGCGCACCCGACTCGAGCACGCGCGGCTTGGTGCCCTCGCGGCCCAGGTAGGTGAACGTCATCATAAAGCGCAACGTCTGGCCAAAGCGGTCCGCCACGCCCAGCATCTCGCCACGGTCAAGCGCCGCGACACCGTCACCAACTAGGTTGAGCGCCACACGCTGACCAGGCAGCGCGCGCGGCGTATCGCCATGCACCTGAATCCCGCGCACGCGACAGACCGTACGCGACGGCAAAGCCATCAGCTCATCGCCCACCGCAACCGACGCATCGTGCAGCGTTCCCGTTACGACAGTGCCGACGCCCTTAATCGTAAAGCAGCGGTCAATCGGCAGGCGCGGCGCGGCATCGGTGCGCTCGGCACGGTCGCGGCAGGCATCCCAGCAGGCGCTTACCTGCTCGTCGAGCACCGCAAGCAGCCCGTCGATCCCCTCGCCCGTCTTAGACGACACGGGCACAATCGGCGCGCCCGCAAACACGGTACCCGACAAAAAGTCATCGACATCGAGCTCGGCAAGCTCGGTCATCTCGGCATCGGCCAGGTCACACATCGTCAGCGCCACCACCATATGCGTGACGCCCAGCAGCTCCAGCACATGCACGTGCTCGCGGGTCTGCGGCATTACGCCCTCAACGGCAGAGACCACCAGCACGGCAACATCAATGCCCGTCGCACCCTGCACCATGGCGCGTAAGTAATGCGCGTGGCCCGGCACGTCAACCAGGCCAACGATCTTGCCACTCGGCAGCGCCAGCTCGCCAAAGCCAAGCTCAACGGTCATGCCGCGGCGACGCTCGACTTCAAGGCGATCGGGATTCTTGCCGGTCAGCGCCTCGATCAGTGCCGACTTACCGTGGTCAACGTGACCCGCCGTGCCAACGATAACGGGGCACTCCACGAGCGTTTGAACCTCACTCATCGAGCAATCGCCTTCTCAACGCACGCGACGAGCGTCGATGCCGCCGTCTCGATATCGCGGTCGCCCACAAGCGTACGGACGTCAAACAAAATGAGGTCGTGCGAGGCGCGCGTGACGACCGGCGTATCGAAGTCCTGGATGAGCGAGCGCTTGAGCGCATCGACCGTCAGGCGCGCGTCAACAAGACGCACGGCAACGCACATCGTGGGCAGCTCCACAGTAGGCAGCGAGCCGCCACCGGGGGTCGACGATTCCTCGACGATCTCCACCTGCACGGCGCACGGGCAACCCGCCTTATCGAGCCCGGCGACCATACGATCGCGCAGCTTGCGGGCACGTCGTTCCAAATGGGCCTGCGGTAGCGTAAGCATGCTGAGCACCGGAATATCGCGATGGGCAACATCGGCGCCGTCCATGTAGATACGCAGCGTGGCCTCGAGCGCCGACAGAGCCAGTTTGCCCGGGCGCAGGGCGCGCATAAGCGGATGCGACCCACAAGCCTGGACCAGATTGCGACGACCCATGATAATGCCCGCCTGTGCGGCACCGAGCAGTTTATCGCCCGAGCACGACACCAGATCGAGCCCCGCCGCTACCGAAGCCGGCGTGGTTTCTTCGCCGCCGCGCACCAGGATGTCATCGGGCAACAGCGCGCCCGACCCCTGGTCCTCGTAGAACAGCAGGCCATGCTTGTGGGCCAGAGCGGCAAGCTCCCGAGAGCCGACTTCCTCGTGAAAACCCTCGATGCGATAGTTAGAAGGATGGACCTTAAGGATCATCGCCGTATCGGGCGTGATGGCGCGCTCGTAGTCGCCCAAGTACGTGCGGTTGGTGGCGCCGACCTCGACGAGTTTGGCGCCCGAAGCCGCCATGACATCGGGGATGCGGAAGCTGCCGCCGATCTCGACAAGCTCGCCGCGGCTGACGATGACCTCTTTGCCTGCGGCATGGGTCGCCAGCACCAGCAGCACCGCGGCGGCATTGTTGTTGACCACGAGCGCGTCCTCGGCACCGGTGAGCGAGCGAATCAGCTGCGCGGCGTGCTCCTTGCGCGACCCGCGCGAACAGGTGTCCACGCTGTACTCGAGCGTGCTGTACCCGCGCGCGACCTCGGCCACGGCCCTTGCCGCCGACTCCGCGAGCGGGGCGCGGCCCAAGTTGGTATGGATGACCACACCCGTGGCGTTGACGGCGGGGCGCAGGCTCGGCAACGCGGAGCGGTGCGCACGCCACTCGATGGCCGAGGCCAGGTCGCGCTTAGAGCGCGGGGCAACGCCGGCGCGAATGGCGGCGCGTTCCTCGTCGAGCTCGGCCGTGACGGCGGCATGCACCACCGCGTCGCAGGTCTCTCCCGCCGCCTTCACTACCGGCCACTCGGCGAGCAGCTCGTTGACGGAGGGAATGGCGCGCAGGCGGGCGCGCACCTCATCGGACATGTTCTGGCTATCGCTCATGTGCGGCCTTTCAAAACCAAAGGTGAATCAATCGTTCGAACGTCAAACTATCAGCCAATTCGATCGGCTGAGTCAATCAATCGCTATTATCCTCGCGCGCCGCGATCTTTTCCACGCGAACGGCGTTTTCCTGGGTGAGCGCGGCACCCGTCAACGGGTCCCAACGCAGCGGCGTATGGTCGAGCGGGCCCACGCCCAAGGCTTGAGCGCCGCCGGCATCGGCGCCAAACGAACGTCCGCCGGGGGCGGCTGACGTAAAGATGCACGCCGGATGCAGATACGGCGTCGTCTCCACGCGCACGCGGTCGCGGCCCATATCGCTCACGAGCTCGACGATCTCGCCGTCGGCGATGCCCATGTGCGCAGCAGCATCGGCATTCATCTGCACGGCATCCAGGTCCGATCCAGCCTCGGCGGCACCTTGGGCCGCAAGCCTTCGCGAAGTGTGCGACTCAAAGGGACGGTTACCGCTAATGAGGCGAAACATCCCCGGGCCCGGCTCCACCATGGGCGCAATCCAGTTGGGCACACGACCCATGCCGACTCGTTCCCATATGTCGCTTGCCAGCGCAATTTTACCGCCATCCAAGGGAATCGCCGGCTCGCCCGTACGCGACGGCAACGCAACACCCGTGTCGGCCCAGCCGCGCTCCTTGAGCGCAGCGAGGTCAATTCCAAACGGCGCCACCTGGGCAGCCGCCAGGTCGTCAGACGTAAACTGGAAGTACTCGCCCACGCCACACGCCTGCGCCAGACCGGCAAAAATCTCCCGACCGGGACGTGTGCCGTCATGCTGCACAGGCAGCACGGCGTTGCGGTAGAACACGCGCGAATCATTGGCGCCCACGACTGTGCCCACACCGCGGTCGGCCTCCAGATACGTCACGTCGGGCAGCACGAAGTCAGAAGCACGCGCTGTCTCGGACCAGCGAATATCAATCGTCACGAGCAAGTCGAGCTGTTCCAGAATCGATAGCCACGCCCCGGCGTTGCCATAGCCCGCGCCGGGATTGCTAGCGTAAACGATCAGCCCGCGCAGGTCCCCGGCCAGAATCGACTGACCGATGGTCGTGCACAGGCCGCGCACCGGATCAACGAGCGGATAGTGCTCGGACCCCAACTTAGGCTCACGCGGCACCGGCGGCGTCGCAAAACGTGCGGGATCAAGGTCGCCCAGCACAAGCGGTGCAGGTGGATTGAGCGCGCCGCCTGCGTGTCCGATGCAGCCCAGCAGCACATCGACCATGCAGATAGCTCGCGCCGTCTGGGTACTGTTGGCATACGCGATGCCGATGCCGCCATGAAAGCCAGCGTCCACCACGGCAGCAGGCGCGGCGGCAGCTAGATCGCGCGCCGTGGCGGCGATCTCTGCGGCCGGCACGTCGCACATCGACTCGGCCCACTCGGGCGACCAAGCACGGGACGCCTGCGCCAGCTCGTCAAAGCCCGTGGTATAGCGGGTCACGAACTCGTGGTCGTACAGGTCCTCGGCAATCAACACATGGGCAATACCCAACAGCAGCGCCAAGTCGCAGCCCGGGCGCACGCGCAGCCAGCGGTCGGCAAGCGCAGCCGAGCCACTGCGCCGGGGGTCGACCACGATAATCTTCGCCCCACGTCGACGGGCATCGTTGAGCGTATCAACGGCCCCCATCGTCGACGAATCGACAATGGAACGCCCCAGGTACATGATGCAATCGGTATGCGCAAGGTCGGAGGCGGGGCTATAGCCCAGGCTGTGCTCCCAGCCGGTGAGACGGCTTACCTCGCAGGCGCCATCGGCACCGTACACGTTGGGCGAACCAAGCGCATGCATAAAGCGATACGCCCAGTAGCGGTCGAACGAGGGCACGCCGAGCGTCATGCCCAACGCGCGCGGACCATGCCCGTCGACAATCTCCCCAAGGCGCGCTGCGATCTGCGCGAACGCCTCGTCCCACGAAATCGCATCGAACCCCGAGCCATCCTGGCGGCGTCGCATGGGATGCAAAATCCGGTCACGCTCGTCAAACGGCATTGCCAGGCGATGCCGTCCGCGGGCGCACAGGGCACGCGCCGCGCACGGATGCCCCGGCACCGGCAACTCGGCCACCACGCGACCGTCCTCAACGTGTGCCGCAAAGGCGCAATCGGCATAGCATCCCCCGCATGTGGTCACCAAGGCGCGACCGTCACGCTCCAAAGCAGATGCCATCTCGATTACCCCTTTCACAAGCCAAACACAGCAGGCCAAAAGCCCGGCAACGAGCCCCAGGCCAAAAAAGCCTCCCGCACGGCAACGCCCCGCGGGAGGCCCTACGTCAAACAGACGATACCTTACGCCTCGGACTTCTTGGCGTAGATAAACCAGTAGCCGAGCGCGACCAGAACCGCGCCGCCCACGATGTTGCCCAACGTGGCGGCGGACAGGTTAAACGCAATGCCCGCAGCGTTGAGCGCATCGGCGCCGGCGACCTTGGCACCATAGCCGCACGCGTGCATCACGGCACCCATGGGCAAAAAGTACATGTTGGCAACGCAGTGCTCAAAACCGCAGGCCACAAAGGCGGCTATGGGCAGCAGAATGCCCACAACCTTATCGACCACGGTCTTGCCGGCGGTACCGATCCACACGGCCAGGCACACAAAGATGTTGCACAGGATGCCGCGGAAGAAGATCGTCACCCAGTCGATCGTCACCTTGCCGGCGGCGACGCTCACCATGGAATTGGCGACCGCCTCGCCGTTGAGCTTGTAAATGCCGGCCATGTACACCAAAAAGACGATGAACAGGGCACCGACAAAGTTACCGACCCATACGACGACCCAGGCCTTGAGCATCTGGACCAGGGTAATCTTTTTGCTCTTGAGCGCGCAGACCATAAGCGAATTACCGGTAAACAGCTCGGCGCCGCACACCAGCACGAGCACCAGGCCCAGGCAAAAGCACAGGCCGCCCACGACGCGCTGGGCGCCCCAGCCCAGCGTGCTATCGCTCAAGAACACGGTAAAGAACAGACCACCGAAGGCAATAAACGCACCGGCGAACATTGCCAACAGAAAGGCCTTTGCGACCGGCAGGTTGGCCTTGGTCACGCCGGCGGCCTCGGTCTTGGCCTCGATCGCGGCGGGCGCCAGGCAATCGGGAGCGGGGTACTCCACCTTGGAATCTGCCATGTCAATCACTTCTTTCCTAATCAGCAGGGACAAGCGCTCCTATTGCTCTTGCCCCAAGCGGACAAAGTGGGAAAAGTCGTTGGCGGCCACGGCGTTGTACACGGCGTCGACGGCGTCAAAGACTTCCGGGGACATGGGGTTGTAGAACTCCGTGTCGCCCGGCTGAATCCCAACGAAGACGATATCATCACACGATTGCTCGATTTCCTCGATAAGAATCGACAAAGGAAGCGAATGCGTGGTGAACATCGACTTGCGGGCCACATCGCGCTTGTCGAGCAGGCGGATGGACCCGACGGGCAGCGCCATGTCGGCGGCATCGACCAAAACCAGACGCGGCGGACGCTCGCGCTTGACCTCGATGATGTCGTCCTCGGGCGTTTGGCCGCCGTCGATGGTGTACCAACCGGCGATGGGTGCGTCTTCCATCTTTTTGGAGAGCACGGGGCCGGCGGCATCGTCGGCACGCAGCACGCTTCCCGCCGTGAGCACGATACCTGCAAACGGGGCGCCGTTTACACGTCCATCCACAACGCAACCCATTACTGCAACCTTCCCGTCAGATACACGCCCGACACATCGCGCACGCGCTCAACCAGATCGCGGAATTTCATCAGAAACGCGACCTGCTGGGCATGCAGGCCAAAGTCGTCATCGAACACCGAGATGCCGGCCTTGGCCGACCCGCGAAAACCGCGCTCGTCGAGCAGCGCATCGCAGGCCTCGAGCAGCGACGGCACCGCCGCCTTGTCGAGCTGGCACTCCCCAAAGGAGCGGATGGCCTCGAACTTGGTCTTAGCCTCCCCCTCCGGCAGCGCGTCGACGAGCGAATAGAACACATCCACCGACACCGACAGGCGCGGCTCAAAGCAGTCGAGCACGCCGGTGTGGTGGCCCACGGCGAGCGTGTAGTACAGCACGTCGCAGGCCTCCTGGGGAACGTCTTCCTCGGTCTCCACAAACTTACGCGTGAGCTCGTAGAAGACCACCTGGTCGGGCGCATGGCCCAGGCAGGGGTCAGCGACGCCCTCGGCGGCCTCGTCGCTTGCGCGCGAGGCATCGCCAAAAGAGCCGCCGAGCATGCCAGGGCCCGCAAAGTAACCAGAGCGGTCCGTGAGCTCCATCTAGCGACCTCCGGCCAGCACCAGATCCTGCAGCGCCGAGTAGACCTCAACGCGGCGCGGATCGTCCTGCTTGTCGATAAGCAGCGCCATGGCACCGCGGATATCGCCCTTGGGCGCGCCCTCGAGCGTATCCATAAACTCGTTGGCCAGGTCGCGGCCGTAACGGTAGCCGCTCATGGCGCGAGCTTCGCGCTCGATGGCAACGCGCAGCTTGTACGGCACGCCGGGGTGCAGGATATCGGCCTGCTCGCCGGCGGCCTCCACCGTAGTCTCGGCATGGAGCTTTTGGTCCAGCAGGCCGAGCGCCATGGCAAAGCCGTAGATGGTCTGCGCGGGGCTGGGCGGGCAGCCGGGGATGTAGACATCGACCGGCAAGATTTTGTCCGTGCCGCCCCAGACGCAGTAGTTGTCGTAGAAGATGCCACCAGTGCAGCCGCACGCGCCATAGGACACCACGATCTTGGGATCGGGTGCGGCCTCAAAGGCGCGCAGGGCCGGCATGCGCATGGCACGCGTCACGGCGCCGGTGTACAGCAGCACATCGGCGTGACGGGGCGAGGGCACGACCTTGATGCCAAAGCGCTCGACGTCGAAGACGGGCGTGATGGAACCGAAGATCTCGATCTCGCAGCCGTTGCAGCCGCCGCAGTCAACGCGGTAGACGTACACCGAGCGCTTGATCTTCTTAAGAAGGGTCGCCTTGGCCTTCTCGATGCTCTCGTCGAGCTCGATCTTGGTCGGGCGGTACTGAAGCCGCTCGGGCAAAAGCGTGGGTTCGGCCATGGTTACTCCTCCTTCGTATCAAAATCCATGATGATGCCCTCGACCGGCGCAGGACCGGCGGAAATCTCGGGCGCATCGGGGTTGAGCTCGCGGTCGATATACTCCGGGTTCACGCCGTGGCCGCCCAGATACTCCATGCCGGGGCCCTGGGGCTCGCCGGACGCAAGCGTCTCGTTGGCAGCCATGCCGGCAGCGTTGCCGGTCTTTACGGCCGAGGCGGCGCGCAGGGCGTCGAGCTCGC
Source organism: uncultured Collinsella sp. (assembly GCA_958445065.1). Taxonomy (GTDB): domain Bacteria; phylum Actinomycetota; class Coriobacteriia; order Coriobacteriales; family Coriobacteriaceae; genus Collinsella. The sequence continues at coordinate 110,430 of CAUCQW010000004.1, read as the reverse complement.
GCTTGCACTCCTGACACATACCGACGGTACGGGCAGCCTGCTCGGCCTCCATGCCGCCGGCCTTTTGCAGCAGGCGCTTGGCGTAGTCGATCTCCTTGTGCGGGGCAAACGGCTTGCCGCAACGCGAGCAGTGCTCGAGCGTGTAGACGCTCTTGCTGGTGAGGTCGTCCTTGCTCATGACGGCCAGCTCAAACTCCTCGGTGAGCTTGATGGCCTCCATGGGGCAGGCCTCCTCGCAGCGGCCGCAAAAGATGCAGCGACCGTAGTCGATCGACCAGGTGATGGTATCGGCCGCAAGGTCGGTGTCCATGCGAATGGCATCGGCCGGGCACGCCACGCCGCAGGCACCGCAGGCGATGCAGAGCTCGGCGTTGTGCTCGGGCTTGCCGCGCATGTCCTTGTTGGTGGGGAACGGCGCAAACGGGTACTTGACCGTCGCGTCGCCGGCCTTGGCGTTGACCTTCCAAAGCTTCAGCATATTAGAGCGCCTCCTCATCGAGCGGAGCGGCCATGGTGCCCTCGCCCGCAAGCGGCGACTTGTCACGCCAGACGTTCTCGAACTGCTCCTTGTCGAGCACGTGGTCGCGCTTGGCGGCGACATCGGTCACCGTCACGCGGTCGGTGCAGGAGTAGCACGGGTCAAGCGAGCCGACAATCAGCGCCGCGTCGCCCACGGTGTTGCCGCGGAACATGTAGCGCAGGACCGGCCAGTTGCTGTACGTGGCGGCCTTGGCGCGCCAGCGGTAGCACTTCTGGTTGTTGCCGAGCATGGCCCAGTGCACGTCCTCGCCGCGCGGCGCCTCGGTGGCGCCGATGGCGTACTTGTGCGGGGTGTACTCCCAATCCGTGGTGAGGATGGGGCCCGACGGACAGTTCTCGAGCATGGTCTCGATCATGTCGATCGAATCGTAGACCTCCTGGATGCGAACGGCGGTACGGCCGAAGGCATCGCAGGTGTCGGCCGTAGCGGCGTGCATCTTTTGGACGTCCGGATCGGCGTAGCCGTCGAAGGGATGGTCAAAGCGCACGTCGCGGGCATAGCCCGAGCCACGCATGAGCGGGCCGACCGGCGAGAAGTCGCGTGCGATCTTGCGGTCCAAGATGCCGATGCCACTCGTACGCTCAATAAAGTTGGGCGTGGAAAGCAAGACGTCGACGAGTTCCTGAACCTCGGAGCGCAGCTGATGGATGGTCGTGAGCGTGGAAAGCTTCTGCTCGGCCAAAATGTCGCGACGCACGCCGCCGATCACGTTGAGGCCGTAGGTCTTGCGGTGACCGGAGAGCTTCTCGGCCAGGTCCATGGACTTCTCGCGGACGCGGAAGAACTGCTGGAAGCCGGAGTCGAAGCCCGTGTAGTGCGACGCCAGGCCAATGTTGAGCAGATGCGAGTGCAGGCGCTCGACCTCGAGCATGATGGCGCGGATGTACTGGGCGCGCGGCGGGACATGGATGCCCTGGGCGCGCTCGACGGCCTCGGCATAGGCCACCGAGTGGGCGCAGCCGCAGATGCCGCAGATGCGGTCAGCGAGGAACGTCACGGCGTCATAGTTCAGGCGCGTCTCGGCGACCTTCTCCATGCCGCGGTGCACGTAGAACAGACGGTAGTCGGCGTCGACGATCGTCTCGCCCTCGACGAACAGGCGGAAGTGGCCGGGCTCGTCAGAGGTAATGTGCAACGGGCCCATGGGGACGAGCGTCGTCTCCTTGCCCTTGGTATCGGCCAAGAACTCGTAGTTTTCCATGTCACTCGCGGGAGCGGGACGGAAGCGGTAGTCCATGGAGTCCTTGCGCAGCGGATACAGGCCGCTGGGCCAATCGTCGGGCAGCACCAGGCGACGACGATCGGGCAGACCCTCGGGAATCAGGCCGAACATGTCGCGCAGCTCGCGCTCGCCCCACACGCAGGCGGGGACGAACGGCGTCACGGACGGGAACGTCATCTTGGCGGGATCGACCTCGGTGCGCACGGTCACCCAGCCGGGGTCCTCCCCCTCCATGGAGATGACGTAGTACACGGCGTAGCGACCGCACAGACTGCGCTCGTCGTTGCCGATGATCACGGGAATCCAGCCGTAGCGCTCGTAATACAGGTAGTGGACGGCCTCGGGCAGCTTGTCCTGCTTGACGGTGATCGTCAGCTGGTCCTCGCACTGCCACTCGACCTTCTCGATGCAGCCCGGAACGGCGCGGCGCAGGGCCTCGACATGACTCTCGCAGCGACGGGCATACACCTTGTTCTCAGTTTCAATCATTCGTTACTCCACCTCGCTCTGAGCGGTCTCGGTACCGAACACAGCGCGGTACATCGGCGTCGCGTGAAGTTCCTCGGTGCTCTGCTCGAGCACAATGCCGGTCGCGGTCTCCACACCGTGCACGAGAGGCAGCGGGGTGGCGATGCCAAACCACAAGATCATGACAGCCAGGATGATTTCGGGGATAAGCATGAGCGCCGGGGCCTCATGCTTATCCATGCCCTGGGGCGCATGGCCGAATACCGACTTGAGTGCGATGCGGGTGAGCGCGGAGATGGCCACGGTAAGACCGAGGGCGACCACGACGACCAGCCACATGGGACCGGCGGTAACACCGGCGACAAAAGTCAGGAACTCGGAGATAAACATGCCAAAGGGCGGGAAGGCACCAAGACCGAGCAGCGCCAGGACGGCGAGCGCGGCGGTTGCGGGGGCAACCTCGACGACACCCTGGATCTTAGCCAGGCTACGCGTGCCAAAGGCGTGCTGAATGTTGCCGGACACGCAGAAGGCAAGCGTCTTGGTAAAGCCGTGGAACACGCAGTGCAGTAGGGCCGCGGCGATACCCAGCGGGCCACCGATACCCAGGCACAGGGCGATAACGCCCACGTTCTCCACAGACGAGTACGCAAAGCGGCGCTTGAGGTCGTCCTGGCGGAACATCGAAAGTGCCGCCACCAAAATGGACAGCGTGCCGACGATCAGCAGCAAAAGTTGCGGATACTCGGCGCCCACGGCCTGGATGGTAAAGCCGTAGAAGCGCATGATCACAAGCATGGCGCACTTAAGCAGCACGCCCGAGAGTAGGGCCGAGACAGGGCTCGGGGCCTGGGAGTGGGCATCGGGCAGCCAAGTGTGCATGGGGAACAGGCCGGCCTTGGTGCCAAAGCCGATCACGATAAACGCAAAGGCGAGGCGCATGAGCGTCGGGTCGAACTGGTCGGCATACGGCAGCACGCACGACAGGAACGCGGCCTCGTGAGCGTTGGGAATCACGTCGGCGGCGTTGGCGTAGATCAGCAGCGTACCGAACAGGCCAAAGGCCACGCCGGCGGTGCAGACCATCGCATACTTCCAAGAAGCCTCGAGGGCCGTCTTGTTCTTGTAGATACCCACGAGGAACACGGTGGAAAGCGTGGTTGCCTCCACGGCGGCCCACGTGAGGATCATGTTGTTGGACAGACACGCGAGCAGCATAGTGAACACGAACAGGCTAAACAGCGCAAAATACTGCTTGGCGCGCTCGGCGGGCATGGAGCCCTCCTCGATATCGGCCTTTACATAGGGCAGCGAGAACAGCCCCGTAAGAAAACCGATAAAGCCGATGAGCAGCACAAAGATGGCGCCCAGCGAATCGAGGTGAAACCACAGGCCAAGAGCGCTCGCGGTGTCGCCGCTCATAAGGACGTCACCGGCCGTCATAATCGACAGCACCAAGACGGCTGCGACGGAGACCAGGTTGAGACCGGCAAACACGTTATAGGACGTGTTCTTGGGCAAAAATGCCATGACCAGCGAGAACACCAAAGGAGTCGCGAGCAGGGCGAGAATCAACGTTTCCATGGACTACCCCCTCAGCTCGGACAGGTCGCGCGCATCGAGCGAGTGGGAGTCGTCCCAAATGCGACGCACGACGATGGACATGATGATGACGGCAAAGATGGCGTCGGTGGCGATACCGATCTCGATGATCTCGGGAGCGGTGGGGGCCAAAAGCGCGAGTGTCACATGGCTGCCGTTTTCCATAAGGCAGTATCCAAAGATCTGCTTCATGATGTTGCGCTGCGAAATGATGCAGGTGAGGCCCACAAAGAAGTGAGCGAAGCTAATAGCGAGCGCAGGCGTTGCGACCTCGGCCGTGGGCAGGCTGATCTGCGTCACGACGGCAAAGCAAATCGCGACCTCGACGGCGATGATGCAAATGGCCCACGCGGGCTTAAGACCGGCCTTGAGCGATGCGTCGCTCGGCTCGCCCATCTTCTTATATGCGCGGCTGAGGATATAAGGGACCAGGACGACCTTGGTGATAAAGGCAGATCCGGCCCACATAAGCAGTTCCAGCGCACCGGTGGTGACACCGAGCGTGGCGAGCAGTCCCACGAGCACCAGCGACTGCACCGCATACCAGCGGATGGCGTGCTTGATGTTCTTGGAGACGACCACCATGGTGGACGTGACGATCAGAAGGCCGCCAAGGATGTTGACGATCGAATATCCCATGTCGTTCTACCTCCTAACCGATCCAGCTGGCCGAAAGCGGGCCGCTGACGATGACCATGATGATGAGCATGATGAACACGAACGCCATCGCGCGGGGAAGCGGGGCTCCCGCAGCGACCTCTTCGCTCGGCTCGCCGGGCAGGCAATAGCCCATCCACTTAAGGAACCAGGCAAAGGTGGCGACGGTCTCGGCAACCATGATGCACACGAGCACCAGGATCGCGACGTTGCCGGCACCCACAGAAAAGCCGCCGGCGATGATCTGGAACTTCGAGAAGAACGTGTTCATGGGCGGCACGCCGGCAATGGCGAGCGCGGCGACACCGAAGCCCACGCCCGAGATCGGGTACTTCTTTACGATGCCGCGAAGCTTGGGCAGCATACGCGTGCCGAGCGTAAAGGAGAACGAACCGGCGATCAGGAAGAACAGAGTCTTGGCGAAAGCGTGGTTAAAGATGTGGCACACGGCGCCATCAAAGGCCAGCTGGCTACCAAAGACCGAAAGGCCCAGACCAAAGAACACATAGGAGAGCTGGGCGATCGTGGAGAAGGCCAGCAGGCGCTTCATGTCCTTTTGCGGCAGGTACATAAGGAAACCAAAGAGCATGGTGACCATGGCGTCGATAATGGCGACCCAGCCCACGATCTCGGGAATCTCGCCGGCAGAGACGAGTGCACGCGCGAACACGCACACGCCGACCTTGACCATCGAGGCGCCATGCAGGTAGGCCGAAACAGGCGTCGGCGCCTCCATGGCCGAAGGCAGCCACATGTACATGGGAACCTGTGCGGACTTGGCCCAGGCCGCAAACAGCACGAGCAAAAGGACGATAGCCTTGAGCTTGGCATCGAGGCCGGTAATCGCGGTAATGGCGAAGGTGCCGGTGTGGGCAAACACGATGGCGGCACCCAGATACAGGCCGAGCGCACCGATATGCGTGATGATCAGGGCCTTCATACCGGCCTTCTTGGCCGTAGGCGTCATGTAGTAGCTAATGAGGCCCCAAGAGCACGCGCCCGTGATCTCAAAGAACACGAGCTGGCCCAAAAGGGTCGAGCTGTACACGAGGCCAGCCATGGCACCAATGAAGGTCGCGAGGTACGCGTAGAAGCGACGACGCGGCGCATCGGGATGCTCACGGTTATTCTCGCTCATATAGGGGATCGAATAGATCACGACAAGCAGGCCGATACCCACAAAGGCGGGCGCGAGCAGCGTGCTCATGCGATCGAAGGTGAATCCCATGACGAGGGTCTGCCCAAACGAGATCAGGGGGACCTGCGTGTCGGGCATGCCGGCGCCAGCGAAATTCGCGGCGAGGGCGATGGTGCAGACCGTCGAGACGGCGGCACCCAAAACGCTGAACCACTTGGCGTACGGACGGGGGAACAGGGCGACGAGCACCGAGGCCACCATCGGGGCCGCGATAGCGACCAAGCCGAGAAGGGACAGACTGACTGCAAATGACATTGTTTCTCCCTTCTCCTACACGCCGACGACCACGAAAACAAACGCCAGAACGGCGATGCCCACGACGGCCCAGGTCTGATTGCCGAGCACCTTAAAGCGCGAGCGCGAGCAGGAGTTCTCGATCACGCCGCAGACCACAAAGTCGATAAGGCACTTCACCAGGAAGATGACCGCGCCCAGAACGGCGGTGGCGCCCACGGTCGCGGGCTCGCCCCAGGGGACGAAGATCGCGCAGAACCAAGCGACGACCAGGACCTGCTTCATGGACATGGCGAGCTTGGCCATCGCAAGCGACGGGCCGGAAAGCTCGGCGAGCGGACCTTCCTGAAGCTCCTGCTCGGCCTCGGCCTGATCAAACGGCAGCTTGCCGAGTTCCATATAGCAGGCGATCGCAAAGGCGATGCCGGCGAGGATCACGGCGACCGGCGCGTCGATGGCGCCCGTCATGATGTGCTGACCCATGGTGGCGATGTCGGTGGAGCCGCACACCAGGGCCGCGGCAAACAGCGCCAACAGCATGGACGGCTCGATGAGCACGCTCATGAGCAGCTCGCGGACGCCGCCGATACCGGCGTAGGCGTTAGACGAATCCACGCCGCAGAGGGCGAAGAAGAAGCGGGCGAGCGCCAGGCTGTACATGATGGTGATGGCGTCACCAAAGACCGGGATGGGGCTTTGTGTCGTAAAGAGCGGCAAGCCCATCGCGAGCATAAAGGCAACGGCGAAGAACAGCGGCGGCATAATGCGCAGCGCAAAGCTCGCGTCCTCGCTCTGGGACTCGGGGCGCGCAAAGAGCTTGGCCAGGTCGCGGTAGTCCTGCATGATGCTGGGGCCGCGACGGTTGTGCATCTTGGCGCGGATCACGCGACCGAGACCGGAGAAGAACGGCGCGACGGCCATAACGACCACGCCCTGCAGAACGGCAAGTACGATGTTGTTCATGCTCTCCCCTCCTTAACCCATTTGCACGGCGAGCACGAGGAACACCACGAGTGCCGCGACGATGTAGCAGATATAGATGCTGTAGTTGCCGCCCTCGAGCTTAGTCGCGAGGTCGGCGAGCTTCTCGACACCCTTATGCGGGGCATCGACGAGAACCTTGTCGGGTACGGGCTCCACAGCCTCGGCCACACCGGTGAGCTTCTGGAAGAAGTGCGCGATGGACCAGCAGACGGCCGTGCAGCGGTCGCGCAGCGTGTAGAGCGGCTGCATAAACCAGGACACCTCGGAGGCAAAGGTCGTGGCCACGACGGGCATATGCTCGTTGGGAGCATAGCCGCATGCCCACGGCTGGGACTTCTGCACCTTGCCGACGGTCTTGAGCTTGCGATAGCCGCAGGCAAGGCCGATGAGCACCACGAGCGCAATGGCGATCGCGGGCGTGGAGGTGGCAGCGCCGGAGTACTGGTTCATGAGCTCCATGCCCTCGGCGGCAAACACGCCACCGTACGGATGCAGCACGGACGCGGCGACATCGACCAGCACGGGCGCGATCACGGGAGCGCCAATGCCCAGCACGACGCAGATGGCCGCGAGCAGCCCCTGCGCAAACACCATAGGGGCGGGAACCTCCTTGGCATTGGCCGCGGCCTCGGAGCGGGGCGCGGAGGCAAAGGAGACGCCATAGGCCTTGACGAAGCACGTGACGGCCAGCGCGCCGGTAATGGCAAGCGCGACGGCAGCGAACACGGCCACGATCATGACGGCCTTGTCGCCCTGCATGGCGGCGTTAAAGAGCGACTGGTAGGTAAACCACTCGGACACAAAGCCGTTGAAGGGCGGGATGGCCGAGATGGCAAGTGCGCCAACGAGGAAGCAGATGGCCGTTGCCGGCATACGACGGAACAGGCCGCCCATCTTCTCCATATTACGCGTACCCGTGGAGTACAGCAGCGCACCGGCGCCCAAGAACAGCTCGCCCTTAAACATCGCGTGGTTAAACGTGTGGTAGAGGGCGGCCATCAGAGCCAGGACGGCGATGCCGACCGAGTTGAGCGCCAATGCGGCCATGGAGGCGCCGACGCCGAGCAGAATGATGCCGATGTTCTCGACGGAGTGATAGGCCAGCAGGCGCTTGATGTCATGCTCCTGCAGGGCGAAGGCCACGCCGAGGACCGACGAGATCGCACCGAAGACCATAACCATAAGGCCCCACCAGACCTGAACGCCCGAGGCGGAGAGCAGGTCGAGACCAACCTTGAGGATGCCGAAGATACCGATCTTGATCATGCCGCCGGACATAAGGGCCGACACGTTGGACGGCGCCTCGGGATGCGCCTTGGGCAGCCAGCCGTGCAGCGGGATGATACCGGCCTTGGCACCAAAGCCAAAGAAGGCGAGCACGAAGCACACGGATGCGACCGCGGGGCTAAACTGCGTGGCGCGGAAATCCGCAAAGGCAAACGAGCCGCCGGCAAAGTTGGTCATGGTGAGGAAGCTCGCCATGATGAGCACAAAGCCCACGTGCGCGATCACAAAGTAGAGCCAACCGCCATGGATGGAGTTCTCGTTCTCCTCAATCACGACCAGGAAGTACGAGGTCAGCGACATGAGCTCAAAGGCGACCAGGAACCAAAACACGTTGTCGGCGGTGATGACGAGCATCATGGATGCCACGAAGGTGTTAAAGAAGAAGCCGGCGCGGCCCTTTTTGCCCGGGTACTCATCAAAGTAGTTGAGACCGTAGATCGAACCGGCAAACGCGAGCACCGAGATGAGCGCCACGAACAGGCCGGACAGCTGATTGAGCAGCAGCTGGAAATGGGCAAACGGGAAGAACACGATGGTGTCGACCGACGTGACATCGCCCAGCACGGCCTGGATACCGGCCACAAACGAAAGCACCGCGGCGACGGCGCCGATAAGGCAGCCGGCGGTCTTGGCGGCATTATCGGCCTTGATCAGCAGAACCGAGGCGAGCGCACCGATGCACGAGACGGCAAGCGATGCGATAAACAGCGTCATGCTATCCATTGTTTACGCTCCCTTCTGCTTTCTCGGACAGGCCCTGGGCCACGGCGGTAACGTCGACAGTCGGGCCGTTTTCGATCGAGCGCAGGCGCTTGGCCTCGTCGAGCTCGCGATCGGCCGCGCCGCCCATGACGGTCAGCGCCTTGGTGGGGCACGCCGCCACACAATGCGGGCCGTCCGGATCGAAGGCGCACAGATCGCACTTGACAGCGCAGGTGTACTGGCCGGGAGCCCACGTAAGCAGGCTGCTCAGGGACTTAGGATACGAAGGCGTCGGGTCGCACATGCCTGCGACACCGGCGATAGACGTGCCATCGGGATGGATGGCTCCGAAGGGGCACGCGATGGCGCACAGCCTGCACCCGATGCACTCCTGCTCCTTGACGTGGATGCGATCGCCATCGTGCTCGATGGCATTCACCGGGCAAACCTCGGCGCAGGGGGCACCCTCGCAATGGTGGCAGGCAAGGGCGGCCGAAATACCGCCGGTCTTCACGAGCGCCAGGCGCGGCGTATCCTGAAGACCCTGCATCCGGTGGGCGTCGGCACAGGCGGACTGGCATGTTCCGCAGCCGATGCACCTCTCCGGGTTGATGTCGATGAAGCGGTTCATCCCCACTTCCTTTCAAAATAACGGGCCGGGCTCCCGAACGTACGGGACGCCCGGCCCAAAAAGCCAACGAGAACGGGACTACACGATTTGATTCACGTGCGTCTCGTCGTCGAACTTGGCGGCGCCGGGCTCAACATCCTGGGGAGCGGCGGCGTCCACCAGAGCCTGCTTGAGCTCGGTGTACTGACGCTCGACTTCGTCCTCGGCCCAGACCTGGTCGGCGATTGGATCGACCTGGCAGGCGGAGAACTTGTCCTCGGGCGTGTGCGAGACCGGGTCGACCTTGTGCATGGTCAGCTCGTTGCACTTGCCGATCCACCACTGGTAGGTCATATAGACCGTGCCCTTGTTGATACGGTCGCTCACGTCGGCGCGGCTGTATACCTGGCCGCGGCGGCTGTGAATCGAGACGATGTCGCCGTTCTTGATGCCGCGCGCCTGGGCGTCCGCGGGATTCATGCGGACAAAGCCGGGCTCGTCGGCAAGCAGCGCCAGCGTCTTGCAGTTGCCGGTCATCGAGCGGCAGCTGTAGTGGCCGACCTCGCGGACGGTGCACAGGATGAGCGGGTACTCATCGTCGGGAAGCTCGGAGGGCGCCTCCCAGTCGTGCGCCATCAGGTTGGCGCGGCCGTCCTTGGTGGTGAACTTGCCACCAGCGAACATGTCGGCCGTGCCGTGGTCGTTCACATCGGTGCTCTTGACCGGCCACTGGGCGTAACCGCCCTCGGGAGCCATCTTCTCGTAGGTCGCGCCCACAAAGTTGGGGCACAGGCTAATGCACTCGTTCCAGATCTGCTCGGTGTTGTCGTAGTGCATGGGATAGCCCATGCGCGTGGACAGGTCCGCGAAGATCTCCCAGTCGTGACGGCACTCGCCCTTGGGCGGAACGGCCGCGTCAAAGTGCTGGAAGCTACGGTCGGACGCGGTAAAGACACCCTCGTGCTCGCCCCAAGAGGTGGCAGGCAGGATGACGTCGGCGAGCATGGTCGTCTGCGTCATAAAGATGTCCTGGCAAATGAACAGATCCAGCTCGGAAAGCGTCTTGCGCATACCGGCCGAATCGGGCTCGGTCTGCACCGGGTCCTCGCCGTAGTTGTAGAAGCAGTGCACCTTGCCCTCGTCGACCAGGTGGCCCAGGTCGGTGAGCTTGTAGCCCTCCTCGAGCGGGAGCTTTTCCTCGGGCACGCCCCAAGCCTTGGCAAACTTGGCGCGAGCGGCGGGGTCGGTGACTTTCTGGTAGCCAGGGTACAGGTTGGGCAGCATGCCCATATCGCAGGAGCCCTGGACGTTGTTCTGGCCGCGCACGGGCGCGAGGCCGGAGTTGGGTTTGCCGATCTGGCCGGCAACGCAGGCGATGGAGGCGATGGTGTGCACCGTCTTCAGGTTCTGCTTCTGCTGGCATACGCCCATGCCCCAGCCAATGATGGCAGAAGGCTTCGCCGTGGCGTACATCTCGGCAGCTTGGTGGATCAGCGCGGGATCGACACCCGTGATGTCCTGTACGGATTCGGGAGTGTAGTTCTTGATGGTCTCCCACCACTCGTCAAAGCCGTTCGTGTGCTCGGCGACGAATTCCTTGTCGTAGAGGCCATCGTTGACCAGACAGTTGGCAAAGGCGTTGAGGAACGCAACATTGCAACCGTTCTTGATCGGAAGGTAGAGATCGGCGATACGCGCGGTTTCGATATGGCGCGGGTCGGCGACAATGATCTTGCAACCCTTTTCTTTGGCTCGCACGATACGCCTTGCGACGATGGGGTGCGAATCGGCAGGGTTATAGCCGAAGAGGAAAATGCAGCCCGCATCCTCCATACCGGGGATGGAGCATGACATGCAACCTGAACCAACCGTGTCCATCAGACCGAGGACAGTAGGGCCGTGTCAAGTACGGGCGCAGTTGTCTACGCTGTGGGTGCCGATGCACGCACGCGTAAACTTCTGCATGACGTAGTTCGCCTCATTGCCGCCGCCTCGCGAAGAGCCGGTGGTCATGACAGCGTTAGGACCATATTCGTCAATTATGGCCTGCATCTTAGATGCGGTGAAATCCAGTGCCTCGTCCCAGCTTACGCGCTCAAGATCCGCGCCCTTGGTGCGGCGGATCATCGGGTGCAGTACGCGAGGAGTCAAGATCTTGGTGTCGTTGATGAAGTCGTAGCCGCTCATGCCCTTAAGGCACAGCTCGCCCTGGTTGGTGATGCCGTTAAGCGGTTCGGTACCCACGACCTGGCCGTTTTGGACCAGGAGGTTAAACTGGCAACCGGCGCCGCAATACGGGCAGATCACTTTATGCTTCTCCATGACACCCTCCTTCCTTTCTCTGCTACCGATTAATCGGTACGTATTTGACAATCGTTGGGCCTGTATGGCCACCCGCCTACGCCTCGTTTTCGATGGTGGCGCGGGCACGCTCGGCGGTCAGTTCTGCCAGACGCTCCTCGTCCACCAGGGTGAGGCCCTTGGTCGGACACGCCTCGGCACACGCCGGACCGCCGGGACGGTCCACGCACAGGTCGCACTTGAGCACGAAGCTCTTAGTCTGCGAACCCACGCGCACGTCGCCCATCAAGACGGGGACCTGCGTGGTCGCCACGCTCACGGCGCCAAAGGGGCAGGCCATGACGCAGCTCTTGCAGCCGATGCAGTTGTCCTCGTTAACACCGATGCGATGGTTCTTTGGATCAAAGAACAAGGCGCCCGTGGGGCAGGCCTTGGCGCACGGGGCATCCTCGCAGTGATGGCAAGCCACCGGTGCGGAGATCTCGTACGTACGCGTCACGCGCAAGCGCGGCGCGGCGATGTTGCCGGGAATATCGTGTGCCTCGATGCACGCCGCCATACAGGTTTGGCACCCAATGCAGCGTGAGGAATCGGCTACGACTCGTTTATTGCCCATGTTGTTCACTCCCTCCTGAATCCCATGCCAGAGAGACCCTGTCGACGTTGCCCCGGACCGCCCGTGGCCCGGCATCGGCGTATCGAGTGCATGCGGCGAAACAGGCACTTCGATAGAATTCCTCCAACGATATACAGGTTAAATATACGCAGTTGCAGGTGGCAAACTTGAGCATAGGCCCTGCAATACGGGTGTATTGCAGGGGTTTTGGCAGGTTGGAACTATTCTCGGATAGCTATAAAGGTGAGTGTATTACATGCGTACGCCTCAGAGATTTTTACGCGCTCTCGTTTTGGATGTACTACGCTTGTATTCGTGTTTATGGTTATCAACTTGAGTGAAATAAAGTAATCGTTATAAGATGCTCAAGTATCGGCACATGCCGCATTTGACCGACTATATTGCACGCTCATTAAGGGGGCCAGTGATGTCATCGACTCAAAAAAGAGCCATCCTGCAGGTGCGCATTCGCGAGGAAGACAAGCAGCATGCCGAGCATCTCTACGACGCCATGGGCACATCGCTCGCCGAGGCTGTCCGTCTATTTGTCGCGCAGAGCATTTTGATGCGCAAGCTCCCCTTTCAGCCGGTCGCCGTGCGTTCCAAGGACGGCACGGCCGCCTATGGATCGCTCAAAGCATATGGGGACCCCAATCGCCGCTCCGAAGAGCGCAATGCCTGGATTGAGTACCTTGCCACAGAAAGCGACGATTCGATTTTGGGTCCCGAGGAAGTAGATATCCATGAGTAGCACCATCATCGACGAGACCGTCATCCTGCGCTACCTGCTTGACGACGACGAGGTTCTGTCACCGCGCGCCGCCAAGGTCATCGCCACGCGCACCGCTCGCGTCTACCCCGAAATCATCACGCGCGTCGTGGTCACGCTGCGCGACGTCTATAAGGTTCCCCGCGTTGAGATTACTGCGGCCATGAAAAGGCTGCTCGATGACGTCATGGTCGACGAGCCCACCGTTGTCGCCCTTGCCGTCAAACTCTTTGGCAAGACCCATATGGACTTTACCGACTGCCTCCTCGCAGCCCGAACCGCCATCTACAACGATGATGTCGTGAGCTTTGGCAAGCCCATCATCCAAGGCATGATCGATTACCGCCGCAAGCGCCAAACCGCGGCCGACGCTCGCGACCGCGCCGCCGAAGCCCGCAGCCGAAGCACCGACTCCACCATCGACAAACTCCGCCACCGCCCCCGCAGATAAACCCATCCCCACCTAAGTTGCGGTGAAATACAGACTGATTTATGCCTTTAAAGGCCTCAACAGTCCGCATTTCACCGCAACTTATTGAAGGTGGACCGCGAACGATTTCGCTATCGGGATTCGGCGTAGGGTTTTGTTGTCGGAATGCCGTAACCGCGCATCATGGCACCGAACGATTCTACGTCGTAGGTGTCCGAGAGTTTGAAATGAATGATGTTGTGGCCCATGGCGCGAAGGTTCGCGTCGCGCATGAGGGCCGCTCGATACGTTTTTGCCGCCGCCTGCTCGGGATCATTTTGAGCCTCGTCTTCAAACTTGCCTAGCCCATGCAGCTCTGCCAGCGTCCATGAGCCGTCTGACATCTGCCAGCCATAATCTGCTAGATAATAGCCAGCGTTTCCCGGTCGCGTTATCTCAACTTGAAGCTCGGGCGCGACAACCCCAGCGAGAATCATCGCTGCTCTCGCCTCAGACTCGCCGCTATTGTCTGACCTGCCGTCCATATACTCAAAAACGTCAAAAGCACGCGCGATGCCATGCAACCCTCGGCAATTTGCCTGCGCATATGCTCGCAGCTCTTCGCGTTCGACATCGTACTCACGGGCCAAGCCATCGACATAGCCCAGCGCATAGCGAAAGGCGCTCGTTCGGGCGATATCAACAACCGTTCGACATGGATCCGTCAGTGTAAACAGACCTAGCCGCCACACTTCGCCCGCCCGCCAGCGTTTGTATTCAACGAACTCATACGTATCACGCCTTGTAGACCGTGGCAGCAGTACTTGCACTTTATCCAGAAGCGTATACGCCGAGCCGATGCCGTAGAGCAGCGCTGCTGTCGATCCGCAAAACACAGCATCCGGTTCAACGACCGCAATAGCGGATGCCAGCTGAAAGATGCGATCTTCAACCCCAAGATTATTCCAATAGACCGGATCCGCATACACGTGGTTGTAAAGACGAAGCATGAGCTCTTCCTGCATAAGCTCACGCGCACGGCGTTCATCCCAAGGATCAATTGTTATAAGCAGCTGTCCATCTTGATGAATTCCAACGGCCGAGAATAGCATCCTTGCATATGACTGCGGAAAATGTTTGCCTTTATCGAGCATGGCCAACCCCATAACCATCACGGCGGAGAGAATACCATTACGCTATCGCATGCTTCCGTCCGCAGGCCTTGCCAAAAGCTGACCAAAAGCTTGACGCCGCAGGTCAGAGCTTCAAAAAATATTTCCACTCTCGGTAGACGGTCGCTACGACCCTCCCAACGGCATCAAAATCCAACCTTACAAATAGTTGCGGTGAAATACGGACTACATGGGCCATAAAAGCCGAAAAACAGTCCGTATTTCACCGCAACTTAGAAGGGGATGTGGGGTCCCGGCATGTATATGAAAATGGCTCTGGTCCCAAAAGGAATCAGAGCCATTCATCTATCTTATGGAGCGGGCGACGGGAATCGAACCCGCGTCATCAGCTTGGAAGGCTGGGGTTCTACCATTGAACTACGCCCGCAAGATATGGTCGGGACGACAGGATTTGAACCTGCGACATCCTGCTCCCAAAGCAGGCGCGCTACCAAACTGCGCCACGTCCCGAAGGTGTTGAGCAGCTAAGGTCTAAACCTTGCGTGTCCCAAAGCGAAGGAAATTATAGGGGAGACTCCCCGCCTGTGCAAGCATTGATGCCTTAGCTCCTCGAATGTGCGACAAAACGACTATGGAGCAGACCGATCACAAAGGCAACCACGGCAACCGGCGCCCACGCGGCTCCAATGTCCGCAAGCGGCAGTGCATCGAACGGCAGCCACGCGCCCGCAAAGAACGCATCGCGGACCGAGGTGATCACACTCTGCACAGCAACCACGCCGCCGACCCACACCCACACCTGTGGATGAGCGTCGCAAAAGCCGTGCACCAGGCCCATAAGCACCAGCACAATGGCGACGGGATACAAAGCGTTGAGCATGGGTACCGAGAACATAAGGATCACATCGAGGCCCACGTTGGAGAGCACGCACGAAAACGCCGCGAATACAAAGGCGAGGATCGCGAAGGGGCGGCGCATGGCCTCCTCGGAAGCCTCCGCTCCCCCTTCAACCACATACGTCTCGCAGAAGTAGCGCGAGCAGCAGCTGATGAGGCCGATGCACACGTTCATGCAGGCGAGGAAGAAGATGGCGAAGACCACGATCGTGCCGGCAAGGCCAAAGTGCATGGAGGCAGAGCGGGCAAGGATTGCAGCGCCGTTGGTGGCGTCGGGCATCACGGTGCCGAGCTGCATACCGGCAAGTGCCAAGCCGCAATAGATAATGGCCATGAGCACGCCGGCGATCACACCGGAGCGCGAAATCTCGAAGGCCACGCGCTTGTCATCGGTAACGCCCAGCTCGTGGATGGTCTCGGCGATGATAATGCCAAAGGCGAGCGACGCGAGCAGGTCCATGGTCTGGTAGCCGGTCAAAAAGCCCTGCACGGCAGCACCGGCATCATAGGGAGCTTGCGGGACAGCAGCCGGTCCTAGCGGCGAGATCACGGCGGCGCCGACAACGAGCACGATAAGCGCAATGAGCGCAGGGCCCGTAATGCGGCCGAGCACGCGCGTGATGACACCCGGGCGCAGCGTGAGCACAAACGCGACGACGAAGAACCCGATGGCAAACACCAGACGTGCCGTGCCGAGCGAAACGCCCTCGGGTAGCAGCGGCACCAGCATTTCGAACGCCGTAGAGCTTGTGCGCGGAATGGCCAGGCACGGACCGATGGCCAGATAGACCGCCGCAACGAAGAATTCGCCAAACTTAGGATGCACGCGGCCGGCAAGCTCGCGCGCCGTTCCGGCAAGTGCCACGGCGATAAAACCCATGACGGGCAGGCCGATGGCGGCAATCAGAAAGCCGAGCATGGCGACCGGCGTGGCAGAACCAGCCTGCAGCGCCAGCAGCGGCGGAATAATGAGGTTGCCGGCGCCAAAGAGCATCGAGAACAGCGCAATGCCGACGGTAACAACATGGTCGGAGCGCAAACCGCGCGGAGCGGATGAGGCCATATGCACACCTTTCGGGTCGAAACAAAAACGGGACGGGCAAAAACACCCATCCCGCAAGTATAAACGGTCTAGCAGCTTTAGCAGGCTAAATCGCACAGAGCATCGATAGCCGTGTCGACTTCTTCGGTCGTGTTGAAATACCCAAACGAGAAACGGACGACGCCCTGGCGCTCGGTCCCCAGCGCACGGTGCATGAGCGGGGCGCAATGGGCGCCGGGGCGCGTCGCAATCCCCCACCCTTGCATGAGCGCGTCCGAGATCTCGGCAGAGTCGATATCGCCCACGTTGAGCGACACGATCGCCGAGCGCGCGGGTTGGTCAAACGCACCGTAGAGCTTAATCCCCGGAATCTCGCGCACACCGGTAAGGAAGCGATCAGCGAGCGCACGCTCGTGGGAAGCAATCGCCTCGACCCCACCCTGGGCCTCGATAAAGTCGAGACCAGCGGAAAGGCCCGCGATGCCATGGCCGTTGAGCGTACCGGCCTCAAGGCGCGTGGGCCACTCAAGCGGCTGCAGCGGGTCGAAGCTGTGCACGCCCGTGCCGCCCATGGCCCACGGAGACACGTCAATGCCCTCTGCCACGGCCAGACCGCCGGTGCCTTGGGGTCCCATGAGCCCCTTGTGGCCGGTAAAGCACACGACGTCGAGCCCCATGGCCTGCATATCGATATGCGCCGTGCCGGCAGACTGCGAGGCATCGACGATCACGAGTGCACCGGCCGCATGAGCCACAGCCGCCACACGTGCAACATCAACGGAGTTGCCGGTCACATTGGAGGCGTGCGTCACCACCACGGCACGCGTGCCAGGCGTCACCAGCCGCTCGAGCTCGTCGTAGTCGAGCGCGCCGTTCGCGTCGCAGCCCGCATGCTCAACGGTCACGCCCCGCTCTACCGCCAGGCGGTTGAGCGGACGCAGCACGGAGTTGTGCTCGAGCACCGTTATGACCACGCGGTCGCCGGGACGCACCACGCCGTTAATCGCCGTGTTGAGCGCCGCCGTAGAATTGGGCGTAAAACAAACATGGTCCGCCCTCGGGCAGCCCAGCAAGCGCGCAAGCTTGGCACGGCAAGCATGAATCGTACGAGCGGCATCGAGGGCACCCGACGTGGCCCCGCGCCCGGCATTGCCGAGCGAACACATCGCCTGCGTCACGGCATCGATCACCGTCTGCGGCTTATGCATGGTCGTCGCCGCGTTATCCAGGTAGATCATCGCACGACCTCCCACATGTCGATTACCGTAAAGCCCTCGGTGGGGACGCCCGCCGCGGCAAGCTCGCCGCGCAGCAGGTCCTCATCCGAAGGCAGCGCCTTCCACGCCAAGCCGCAGCCGGCAGCGACCTCCCCGGGCACGGGAATCGTACGCCCGGGAAGGCCGCGCTCGACGCATAGGGTCTCGCACCCCATGGCGGCCGCCGTGGTAGGAAACGTGATGACAAGCGCCGGGCGCTTTTCTCTCATGGCAATCCCGCCCAAACGCTACGGGCGCACGACGCGCACGGCCTGCTCCATCTTCTCCACGATCACGTACATGTTGGTGACCTCGCCCACCGCAAGCTGGTCTTTAATGCCATAGTGATCGAGGCAGGTACCGCAGGTGAGAATCTCGACGCCCTGCTCGGCCAGTCCCTTCAGGTCGTCGAGCACCGGCGAGCCCTCGACGGTGAGCTTGGCGCCGCCGTTGTAGAACAACATGGTCGCGGGCAGCTCCTCCTGCTGCGTCACGGCAAAGATGAAGGCCTTCATGAGCTTGTGGCCCAGCTCGTCGTCGCCGCGGCCCATACAGTCGGTGTAGACGGAAATGACGAGCTTGCCCTTGCCGGCGCTGGCATCACAAAAGGCAGCGTCATCCTGCTCGGGATCAGCCACGGCAACGGCGCCAGAGGTCGCCACGGTCACGTGCCACTCGGCGTCAGAAACCTTCTCGACCGAGGCCGTGCAGCCCTTCTCCTGCGCCATCTTGGAGATGTTCTTGACGGCGGTCTCGTTGTCGACCGAGGTCACGACGGCGCCCTCTCCATCGAGCTGCTTCAGGGCTTTGAGCGTCTTAACGACGGGCAGCGGGCAGGCATCGCCCATGGCATTGACTTCAATCTTGGTAGACATAGCTTTTCCTTTCGAAAGAACCGTTCTAGAGAACGGTAAACAGTTACATAAACGTGCGGGCTAGCGAACAACGTGGACGGCAGGACCGCCTGGCACCGGCTCGCACACGCGACCGACGACGGCGGCAATACGTCCTTCGGCATGCAGACGGCGCGCAAGCTCATCCACATCGGCAGCAGGCGCCGCGATGAGCAAGCCGCCCGAGGTCTGCGGATCGTACAGCGCATCCAACATACCCGGCTCCAGGTCCTCGTCGGCAGCCACACGCGGGCCAAAGAAGTCCTGGTTGCGGTAGGAGCCCGCGGGGATAATGCCCAGACGCGCCATGTCGAGCACCTGGTCAAAGAGCGGTACCGCTCCCGACGCAAGCTCAACCTGCACGCCCGAGCCCTCGGCCATCTCGCACGCGTGCCCGATCAGGCCAAAGCCCGTGACATCGGTGCAGCCGTGAAGCTCAAGTCCCTCGGCCAGACGAATCGGCGCCTCGTTAAGGGTGCACATCGAGTCAAACATGGCTGCGGCCTCGTCCTGCTCGATGAGCTCGCCCTTGATGGCTGTGGTGATGATGCCCGAGCCAACCGCCTTGGTCAGCAGCAGGACATCGCCCACGCATGCACCGCTGTTGGCGAGCATGCGGCCGAGCGCGACAAAGCCGCTCACGGACAGGCCGTACTTGGGCTCGTCGTCGTTGATGGTATGGCCGCCCGCGATGGAGCAACCCGCCTCGACGCACTTGTCGGCGCCGCCCGCCAGAATCTGGCCGGCGACCTCGATGCCCAGGCAGCTCGGAATGCACAGCAAGTTCATGGCATGGCTCGGCCGCCCGCCCATGGCGTAGATGTCCGACAGCGAGTTGGCCGCAGCGATCTGGCCAAACAGATACGGGTCGTCGACCATCGGCGGGAAGAAGTCGATGGACTGAACGAGGCCTAAGTTATCGCCAACACGGAAGACACTCGCATCGTCGGAGGTATCGAACCCCACGAGCAGATTGTCGTTGGGCACATTTGGCAAGTCGCCCAGGACCTGGGCGAGGGCTCCAGGAGCCAACTTAGCGGCTCAACCGCTCGCGGCAGTCATAGACGTGAGCTTAATCTGATCGTCAGCCATCGATACCTCCTCTCATCGGTCAATCATTTTCTCCCAGTATACGCATGAATGCGAGCCTGCGGCGGATGCATTAATTGAGCGCCTGCGCGCGAATCGCCGCACCGATCGCTCCGGCAAAGCGAGCCTGGGGCGAGGTGGTCACCGGCGACCTCAGTAGCTCGCCCAACCGCTCCACCACGAAGGCGTTCTCGCACAGGCCACCGGTCAGGTAGTACGGGGCGCCCGCGGCCTGCCCGGCCATGGTCGCCACGCGCGAGACCACGCTCTCGATCACGCCACGCGCAATGTTCTCGCGCGGCTCACCGCGACCGATCAGACTGATGACCTCGCTTTCGGCAAACACGGTGCACATGCTGCTGATCTTGGTGGGTTCGCCGGAACGCGCCAGGTCGGCCATCTGTTGCTGGGAAATACCTAGGCGGTCGGCCATGATCTCCAAAAAGCGCCCCGTGCCGGCGGCGCACTTGTCGTTCATGGCGAACTTGGCCACGCGGCCACTTTTAAGCTGAATGACCTTGGTGTCCTGGCCGCCTACGTCAATCACCGTGCCGTGATCGCCAAACAGGCGCACGGCACCGGTGCCGTGACAGGTGATCTCGGTCACGACCTTGTGCGCATAGAGCACGGCAACACGGCCGTAGCCAGTCGCGACCACGCGCACGTCGTCGGCAGCCACGTCATAACCCGCCGCTGCCAGTGCCTCGCGCAGCCGCTCGGAAGCATCGACCGAGGAGAACCCGGTTGGCTGCACGCACGTCCACGCCACCGAACCCCCTCCATCGACCACAGCAGCCTTAGCCGCCGTAGACCCGATATCGATCCCGATCCCTATCATGGCTCTCTCCCAATCTAAACATCAAAGGTAGCGGCGCGTTCAGGCGCCTTAGCTCTAGGTTTCTCAGGTGCCGGAGATTGCCCCGAAAGAGGAGCGCAGCGTACATTGGGTACGCAAGCGACGGTTTGAGGAGCAAGATCCGGTGCCTGAGGAAGCTAGAGGGTTTCGATGAAGGCGGCGATGCGGGTCTCGATCTGTCCCATGTCGCCGTTGCTGTAGTCGGTCTCGATCTTCATGTACGGAATGCCCGCACCCTCGACAGCCTCCTGCATGCGCGCACTCTCCACGTTAAAGGTGTGGCACGCCTGGAGCACGCTCTCCACTACGCCATCGACGTGATACTTCTCGCACATGGTCAGCGTGTTTTCCATACGACCGTCGTTGGGCGTCATGACCGAGCAGTTGATATCCAGGTTACGGTCGGCGATGGCGCGAAGGATGTCGGGAGCCTCCGGGTCGATCATCATGGCCGCCGTGCGCTCGCCCGAGCAGTCGTCCATGCACACGACCACACCACCGTTGGACTCGATGGTGCGACCGATCTTGTTGATCACGCCGCCCACCGGGCAGCCGGTGATCAGAATGCGCTTGGCATCCGCCGCAACCGGGCGCTCGCTCGCGTCGTAGGCCTCGCGCAGCTTGACAACCTTTTGCTCCAGCTGCTGCGTATAGGCCTCGATATCAAAGCTAAACGTACCGGCAAACATGGTGCTCATCAGGTCGACGCCGCTCATGGCCGCCGGCTGGTTGGCCTGCAGCGCAAACATCTCGAGCTGGGCCGCACGCAAGCGGTTGCGGCGACGGACGGCAGCGCGCAGATCATCGTCGGTAATCGCGATGCCGTAGAAGTTCTCGAGCTCCTCCTTGAGCAGACGGCACTCCTCGTACCAGCCCTCGCGCTCGTAGGCTCGATCGCGGCCCTGCGGAAGATGCAGAATGTGCGTGCGCTTGAGCTCGTTGAGCAGCTCGTACATCTTCTTCTTGCCGTCGCAGGTGGTCTCACCGATGATCATGTCGCTAAAGTACGTAAACGGGCACTTTTGCGAATAGGCAAAACCATACGTAGACTTGATGAGCGGGCACAGGTTTGCCGGCAGCACCTTCTCGGCCTCGGGAATCACCTCGTCGGACGTGCCGCACAGCGCCACGCTCGCAGCCCCCGCGGCATCGATAATCTCGAGCGGCGTGTAGCTGCACAGAAAACCGACCAGGCGATTACCCGCCTGCTTATAATCCTTGACGCGAATAAACGCCGCCTTGCGTTGCTCGTTGAACTCCTCAAACGTGGACGGCAACGGCTGCTCAATATTTTCCGACATATAACTCCTTAACAAACCTTTTAACCAACCAAGGAAACGGCTTTCCCAGGTGCCCGAGGTTGCCGTGAAAGAGGAGCGCCGCGTACTTTGGTATGCAAGCGATGGTTTGAACGGCAAGATCGGGTGCTTGGGGAAGCCGCTGGACCGGATAGCCCTAAATGGTTTCCAAGAAAGCCTCAATCCTGGTTTGCAGTTGGCCTGCATCCTCGCCGGCGTAGTCGGTCGTGATGTGCATAAACGGGATGCCGGCCTCTTCGGCGGCCTTCTCCACGGCAAACGACTCCATCTCGTAGAGCGTGCAGAACTGCAAGGCCACGTCGACGATGCCGTCGGCATGCAGGTCCTTGGCCATCTGGACAATGTCCTTCATACGCTGGTCGTTGGGCGTAAAGACGGCGCAGTTGATCTTAAAGTAGCGCTCGGCGATGGCGTCGAGCATCTCGTCAACCGTCTCACCGGACTCGTCGACCAGGTCCTTGTAGTAGCGCGAGCCCGTGCAGGACTCCTCGCCCACCACGACGCCGCCGGCCTTCTCGATGAGGTTGAACAGCTTCCAGTTGGGCACGGCCATGGGCGTACCGGTGTACAGGATGCGCTTGGTGCCCTTGGGCGCCACACCCTCGCCGGCCTCAACGCGCTGCTCGCACTCAGCCGCCATTTCGTTGATGGCGCCGGTCAGACGCGGCGTGTCATCCATAAAGGCGGCCTGAACGGTCAGCAGGCTGTCGAGACCGCTGATGGGCGCCGGATCGGCAGCGCGGGTCGCAGCCAGACGCTGCAGGGCGCGACGCTTCTCGTTGACGGCGTGGATGGCAGCCTTCAGGCGCTCAGGCGTAATCGTGACGCCGCACTCTTCCTCGATCTTGGCGGCAAGCTTTTTAACCTCGGCCTTCCAGGTCACGAGCGTCGACTCGTCGTGCACGTTGGGAATATCCATGACGTACATGTTCTTTTGCGTGGCAAAGAACTCGTAGGCCTTCTTCTTGCCATCGCAGGTGTTCTCGCCTACCACCAAGTCACTCGACTCAATGTAGGGGCAGACCTCGCCCAGCTTAAAGCCGGCAAAGCTCTTGATGAGCGGGCAGGTGTTGCGCGGCAGATGCTCCTCGACCTTGTCGGTCGCCCAGTCGGCACCCGAGCACAGACCAACTGGAATGCCGTCACAGGCAAGTACGATCTCCTCGGGCACGTACACACAGAACGAACCGACGATCTTGGTGGCCTCGCCGGCCTCCTTCTTGTCGAGCATCTCCTTAATACGGCCGCTGTGGATGTTGGTGGCGACAAAATCCAGGTAGGACGTGGACTTGGGGCGATTGTTCTGCGTCAGGAACATATCGCCGTACATCTGGCCCACGGCGCCCAGCAGCATGTCGTGGTCGGCAAGATTCATGCCGAGGCTCTCCCACATCGGATGGAAATCAAATTCTTCAGCCATGACGGTTCCCCTCTCGAATCAAAAATGAATAGCTACGGTATTGCTGCACGGTGGGTGGCGAAAACCCGACCGCGCCTAAACCCGGAATTTTGGGGAACCTGCTTTGCAGCTGATTATTTAGTTGTGCGTCGTCTCTCCCGGAGCCGTGAACATACCTGCTCATATGCGGCTCCGAGCCATATATAGGGCACGCGCGGCAACGCGGCGAATGTATGTCATCTGCGGCATGTGCGCACCCTCCTTTACAAGTTAAGGTCAACTATATCAACGGTCGTCGACCATGCGAACACCGTTGACATTCGTACGACAGCCTCGTGTGCCGTCGTTTAATAAATAATTATCTTAATTGATAAGAGTTTGCCATCCCTCATTCGGCGCGCGGCAAGACAAAGCCGCCGAGGCTTATATCCCCGACGGCATTACCCGGCGTTATCGACAAACCAAGTGGATTCTACTCGCATCGAAGTGCATGCGCAGCGTCTCGCCTGCTTGCGGCAGCTCGTCGACAGGCACGCCCACCTTGTTGACCTTCCACTGCAGACGCGTGGGCGCATCAGCGCGCGGCACGTCCAGCAGCACCAGGCGCTCAAAACGCGAATCGCTCACGCGGGCCACGTGCAAATCATAGCTGTTGCGTCCCCGCTCCGCGCGATTGTCAACATGGAAGTAGCTTGCGCGAATGCCCAGGTACGCTGCATTATCGGGAACCTCGCGACCCACATTAAAGGTCATGCCCCAGTCGAGGGCCTCAACTTCTTCGTCGCCGATCTTGCGCGCCCGGCTTGTGTTCTTGCAGCCCGTCAGGCGCAGTGCCGCCAGCGTCTGCGGACGGCGGACCACGTCCTCGACGGAGCCGATCTCCTCAACATGCCCGTCGTGCATCACGCAGATGCGCCCGCACAGGCGGCACGCTTCGTCGATGTCGTGGCTCACGTAGAGCACGGTGCGGTTGCATACATCGAACAGGTCGAGCATGTTCTGTTCGAGGGCGCTCTTAAGATAGGAATCGAGTGCGCTCATGGGCTCGTCGAACATAAAAATGCCCGGATGCGCCGCCACCATGCGGGCAAGCGCCACACGTTGTTGCTGACCGCCCGAGAGTCGCGCGGGATAGCGGTCGGCAAAATCGGACAGACCGAAAATGCCCAGATAGCGCTCGGCGAGCTTTTTGCGCGCGGCGGCGTCGCCCGCATCCTTTACACCGGCGCATACGTTATCGGCCACCGTCATGTTGGGAAACAGCTGATAGTTTTGGAACAGCAGGGCGCATTTTCGCTCCTGGGGCGACAGGTTGATGCCCGTCGCCGAGTCAAAAAAGGTCACGCCGTTGACGACGATCTTGCCCTCGTCGGGCGTCTCCACGCCGGCGATGCAGCGCAGCGTACAGCTCTTGCCGCAACCCGAGGCACCGAGCAGCGCCACACGATCCTCGCCGGCCTCAAGCTGCATGTCGAGCATAAACCCGGGATAGCGCTTTTTGATATCCAGAACGAGCGACATGGCCTATCGACCTCCCTGCAAAGCGGCATCATCGCGCATGAGCTCGGCCAGCGCCTCGCGATCGATACGCAAGGCATCGCCGCCCGCCGGGTCGAGCGAATCGCCCTGTCCGGCAAGATCTTTGATCCGCTTGCGCTCCGCACGGGAAAGGCCCCGCTCGCGATACTTTTGCGAATGAGCGGTGTACATATTGATGAACAGGATGACCAGGAAACTGAACACGATTACGACGATGACCCAAAAGAGCGCCACCGACGTGTTGCCGCCCATCCACTCAAAGTAGATGGCGATGGGGATGGTCTGGGTAATGCCGGCGTAGTTGCCCGCAAAGAACAGGGTGCAGCCAAACTCGCCCATGGCACGCGCGAAGGCGAGCACCGTGCCGGCGGCAATCGAGGGCCAGCCAAGCGGCATCATGAGCTTGGCAAAGATGCGACGTTCGGACCATCCCAAGGTTCGCGCGGCGTCGAGCATCTGCGTGTCGAGGCTCTCGAAGGCTCCGAGCGCCGTGCGGTAGACCAGGGGAAACGACACCACCACGGCGGATATCACCGCCGCGGGCCACGTAAAGACGATCGAGATGCCATGCGCGATAAGCCACCGACCGACCCCGGTCGATCGACCAAACAGCATGAGGAGCAGAAAGCCGCAAACCGTGGGCGGCAGCACCATAGGGATGGTAAAGACCGAGTCGAGCAGGCCCTTGATACGGCTCGTAGTACCCATGGTCTTCCATGCGGCAAACAGGCCCAGCGCAAAGGAGATCAGCAGGGCGAGGCCGCTCGTTTTGATAGACACCCAAAACGGACGATAGTCGATGTCGCCCAAAAAGGAGGCCAAGGAGGTCAAGGGGCCCTGCTCATCCCGCAACACGACAGACGATGCCTCTACCATTTGAGCGCTATCAAGCCAACGCGCGCCGCCCTTGGCATCACCCGAGGCTGATGCAATCACCACATAGCGGTCCCCATCCGCACCGCGCTCGTCAAAGCTATAGGTATACCCGCCGGCATCAAACGTTGTTTCCGCCGTGACATACCAAGGAAGATCCACGTCCCCCAGCTGCGCACCTCCCATGCAGTTTGCGCTGTCGAGCTCACAGACGAGGGCCTTGAGACCCGATACGCACTCGTTGTCCTGCGGATCCAACCCATACTTCTCGACCGCCTTGGGCGATATCCACACCACAACGCGATCGGCGGCAGGCGCCACTACAAGGTCCACGTCCTCGTCAACGGGAAACCGGTAGCCCTCAGGCTGGCCCTCCATGGCACGAGCGGTCCCCTTGGCCAACCGCTCAAAACCTTCGATCCCATAGGAAAGCCCATGAGCGGTCGCAGCAACCTGGGCCCCGTGCTCAGCGTCCCCGGCAAACGCAAATCCCGGCACCCAGCAAAGCGCGAAGGTCAAAGCACAGGCGACAAGCATGCGGAATCTATTAAGCACGAAAAGCTCCAAGCGAATACAAGGACGAAGTGAAAAACAAAACGATGGAATTATCGCGCCAAGCCGCACTACGCGGAAAGCTCAAAGCCGTACTTGGCCCAAATCTTCTGGGCCTTCTTGTTGGTCAGGCAGAAGTCGATGAACGCCTTGGCCTTGTCGGCGTGCTCGGAGCTCTCGGCAACGGCACCCGGGTACACGATGGGCTTGTGCGAGTCCTCGGGGCACACAAAGGCTTCCTCGATGCCGTCGTAGCGGAAGATGTCGGAGCTGTAGACAAAACCAGCCACGCAGTCGCCCGTAGAGACGTAAGACGCAGCAGTGCCGACCTTGTCGGCCAGGGCCACCTTGTCGGCGATCTCGGGAGCATACTCGCCGTCGTCGCCCTCGGTACCGGTGTAGAGGCCCACGGAGGCCAGGGCCTGGTTGGCGTACTTGCCGGCGGGGACGGTCTTGGCGTCGCCAATGGCAATCTTACCGTCCAGATTCGCGACGTCGGCGATGGCCTCGACCTTAGTATCGGAGCCCTCGGCGCGAATGATCACGAGGTCGTTGACGAACATGTCCTCACGCGTGTCGGCATCGACGAGCTCGGCGGCTTCGGCGTCGTCCATGGTGCCCTTGGAGGCCGTGATGAGCACGTCGACGGCGGCACCGGCACGCATCTGCTCAACGAGGTCGCCGGAGGCCTTAAACTGCGTGTCGGCAAAGGTGGTGCCGGTCTGCCCGGTGTAGAGCTCCTGAACCTCGGGCAGGGCCTTCTCGAGCGAGTTGGCGGCAAAGACCTGCAGCTCGACAGCTTTCTTGGAAGATGCCTTAGCAGAACCGGCATCGGATCCGGCCGGCTCGGACGTCTTGCTGCCCGAGCAACCGGCAAGACCAAGGCCGGCAGCGGCGACAGCAGAAAGTGAGACGAATCCGCGGCGAGAAACCAAATCGAACATATTCAACCCTTTCGGATCTTGTGCCCGGGTACCCCACCGCGGGCTTTAATCTGCAATCAGCTTATACTTCTGCGCGAATAATGATTATGAGAAATTATTCTCTCCAGAGAATATAGTTTCAAGTTACCGTGCACCTCGGTGTCGCTTCGGCGGAAAACAAAAGCGGAGCGACCGATAAGGTCGCCCCGCCGCAGGTAAACCGCTTAGTTGGTATGTCCGCCGCCCGCTGTCATCTGAGCCGCATGCTCCAGCTGGTCCGCTATGGCCTCCCAGCTTTCGCGGGCGGCCTTCGTAGAACCGGGATAGTTTACGACAAGTGTATGACCTCGTTGCATGCAAATAGCACGCGAGAGCATGGCGCGGCGCGTCTTGGTCATCGAATACGCGCGGATTGCCTCTGCAATACCCGGCACATCGCGGTCGCAGACGGAACGCGTCGCCTCGGGCGTTACATCGCGCATCGAAAGCCCCGTGCCGCCGCAGGTGAGCACGACATTGGCGTGGCACTCATCGGCGGCTTCCACAATGGCATCACCGATCTCGCTGACGTCGTCGCGCACGACCACATGTGAGGCGACCGTCCAGCCCTGTGCCTCGATAAGTTCCTCGAGTGCGGCTCCAGCCTCGTCCTGGGCAAGATCGCGCGTATCCGAGCACGTCACAATCGAAATCTTCAGCTCCATAGCATTCCTCCTACAACACGGCGCCCTCGGGCAGGTCGACGCGAACAACGTCCACGGCATCGCCCGCCTTGAACTCGCACGGTCCTTCGTCAATACGCAGTAGACAGTTGGCCCGCTGCATCGTGCCGAGCAGCGCCGAATTCTGTGTCTTGGCCTCGGTCACCAACAGCTCACCGGTCTCGAAGTCGCGCAAAACCGTGGCGCGATCGAAGAAGCGGCGATGCTGTCGCTTTTTCACGCCGTGTGTGAGCGTCGCCTGCTGCACGGGACGCGCAACCTCGGCAAAACCGCGCATCTTGCGAATCGCCGGACGGGCAAGCATCTCAAAGCCCACATACGCCGCGGCCGGATTGCCCGAAAGCCCCAGGTAGGGCTTACCCCCGAGCAAGCCAAACGTGATGGCCTTACCCGGACGCATCGAGATGCGATCGAACAGTACCTCGCCCTCGCGCCGGACGAGCGCCGTCACGAAATCGTAATCGCCCGCCGAGGCGCCACCGCTCGTAATGACAAAGTCGCACTCCTGCACGGCACGATGCACGAGCTCGGCGATCGCTTGCTCATCATCGGGCGCAATGCCGTAGAACACGGGCTCGGCGCCGGCATCGAGTGCTTCGGCCATCAACGCCGACGAGTTGGAATCGCGAATCTGCCCGTGCGTCGGCAGCTCACCCGGCGCAACCAGCTCCGTGCCCAGCGAGATGATGCCCACACGTGGGGCAGCGTGCACCTTCACGCTCGCGTATCCGGCGCTTGCCACCAGACCCGCGCCCGCCGGAGCCACAACCTCGCCGGCGTGCATCACAACATCGCCGGCATGGGCCTCCTCGGCGGCAGAGCGAACATTCTCCCCCACCTTGGCCGGCGCCGAGAACCTCACACGCGAGCCCTCGTTGCCGTCACCGTCGAGCACATCAACGATCTCGTACTTCACCACGGCATCGGCACCTTCGGGTACCGGCGCGCCCGTCATGATGCGGACTGTCTCGCCCGCGCCGATTGCGCCCTCAAACACATGGCCCGCGGCCTCGTGTCCGATAACGTCGAGCATCACCGGCGCCTCGCCAGATGCCCGCGCCAAGTCCGCCGAGCGCACGGCATATCCGTCCATAGCGCTGTTGGCAAACGGCGAGATGTCGATATCGGCCACCGCATCCTCGGCCAAGGGAAGACCGGTGGCCTGCCACACGGGAATCTCGACGAGATCGGTCGGAGCAACGTGCGACAGAACAATCGACTGCGCGTCCTCCAGCGGAATGAGTTTCTCTGCCATATGCACCTCTTAATGCCACGGCGCACAACAGGGGCGCCGATTCTTTATGCTTGTCTCAGTATAATCCCCCGACGCACGACCGCGACTCGGCCTGTACCCGCAAATACACCTGTCGGTTGCAGGCCGCGAAACAGAATGGAAACCAACCCACCGGCTCGTCGCGTTTACCGCGTTTTATAATGCTTGCGTTGCAACCTAAAAGAGGAACGTATGGCTCATAACGACAAAACCGAAAGCGCAAACGAAACGCAGGATCATTCCCAGCCGCTCGACGATGGCGGCTTTTTCTCCCTGAACGACGTCATCACGGCAGGCAGGCATCAGCTCACCCGCTCTGAGCATCTCTTGGCTGCCGACACGCGCCGCAACGCCCGCAACCTACTCGCGAGCGCCAAGTTGCTCGCACTCGTCGTCATCGTCTCGCTCGCCATGGGCGTTGCCGCTTGGGCGTTTTTGGCCTCGCTGAATATCGCGACCGACTATCGTGAGCACCATGCGTGGATTTACGCGCTGCTTCCCGTTGTGGGCATGGCCACCGCATGGGTGTACAAAAACCACGGTCTTGCCGCCAAGCGCGGCAACAACCTGGTCATCGACTCCGCTCTGGGCACGCGCCTCATCCATATGCGCATGGCCGTCCTCACGTTTGTGTGCTCCACGCTCACGCACCTAACGGGCGGATCGGCCGGTCGCGAGGGAGCCGCGGTGCAGATCGGCGGCACCATCGCCAGCAACATCTCGAGCCTCGCCCACCTCAAAAAGCATGACCATCACGACCTCATGCTCGCCGGCATCTCGTCGGCCTTTGGCGCCGTATTCGGTTCGCCCCTTGCCGGAGCTTTCTTTGGCATGGAGATGTGCTTTATCGGCAAGATCGACTACACCGCGGGCATCTACTGCCTGGTCGCCTCGTTTACCGGCTACTTTACATCACTCGCCCTGGGTACCGAGTACGAGGCGAATGTCATCGCCAGCGTTCCCGCTATGACGCCCAAAACGGTTGTCATCGTTGTTATCAACGCCATTATCTTCGGTCTGACGGCACGCCTCTTTGCCTGGTCGGTTCGAACCGTCAAGAGCCTGTACGGTCGCTTTATCACCAATTACCTCATTCGCGCACTCATAGGCGCACTCGTGGTTTTGGCCGCCTATGCCCTCCTCGACGCCTGGGACTACGCCGGCCTTTCCACGTGGCTTTCCGGCGCCGGTTTTGCCGGCAACACCACCCTGGCGGACGCAGCCATCAAGTTGGTCGTCACAGCGCTCACCCTTGGAGCCGGCTTCCAAGGCGGCGAGGTCACGCCCCTGTTTGGTATCGGTGCGGCGCTCGGCGGCTGGATCGGTTGCCTCACCGGGCTCGACCCCAGTTTTCTGGCGGCTCTCGGCATGCTCGGCGTGTTCTGCGCCGGCCTCAACGTGCCCATCACCACCTGCATGATGGCCATCGACCTGTTCCACGGCACGGCAGCCGGGTTCTTTGTCATCGTGGCCTTTATCAGCTACCTAACCGCCGGACACCGCGGCGTATACCCCGCCCAGCGCATCATCTCGCCCAAGCGCCGTTCGCTTATTGTGGATGAGGGCGGTACGGTAGCGGATGCTATCGAGCGCCACAACGACCTGATAGAGTAGACGTAAGTATTCGACGTGCAGCCACAATCGGGGGCAATTAGACCTGAGCGCGACCGCACCGTCACGTCATACGCCGGGAGTCGCCCCATGCACGCAACTGATTTTGGCCGCACGCTCATCATCGCCAACCCAGCAGCCCAATCGGGTGCGGCGCACGAAGTTGCCGAGCGCCTGCAACGCTTTTTGGATATGACCGCGCGAGCATCCCAGTTTGACCTGGTGCTGACCGAGCGTATGGGACACGCCAAGGAGCTGGCCGCACAGGCTCAGGGCTATCGCACCGTTATCGCCCTTGGCGGTGACGGCGTGATTCACGAGGTCGTCAACGGGCTTATGACGCAAGAGGAGGACGCCCGCCCCGCTCTTGCCATCCTACCCGTGGGCTCTGGCAACGATTTTGCCCAAACGCTCGGCATCGACGATTTCTCCGGTAAGGATTTTGGCGCGCTGCTCAACTGTGAGCTGCAGCGTCAGGACATCGGGCGAATTCGCTCGTGGAGCCCTGCGAGCGGCAGCGGCGAGGCTACCGTTGAGTACTACGACCAGACGCTTTCGGTCGGCATCGATGCCGCCATCGGCCTTGGCACCACCGAGCTGCGCAAAAAGACCGGCTTGACGGGCGCGCCGCTCTACACCCTCTCGGGACTTGAGCAGTTTGGCCTACGTTATCGCAACTACCCCATGACAGTCAGCTTTGACGGGGCGCCTGCCGAGCGCGTGAGGGCGATCATCATGGCGATTCAGCTGGGTCCTACCTATGGCTCGGGCTATCGCATCTGTCCCGACGCCGACCCCTGTGACGGTATATTCGACGTCTGCTACGCCTGCGGCCCCGTTCCGCGCGCGGTCGCGCTTCCCATGTTCCTTTCGGCCAAAGATGGCCACCATACCAAGTTGCCGCCGGTTCGCATGCGCCGCTGCCGCCATGCCGAGCTTACCTTTGAGGAGCCCGACTACCCCATCCAGGCCGACGGCGAGCCCGTTGTCGCCTCACGCATCGAGGTCGACATCCTCGCCGGCGCCCTCGAGGTCTGGCACCCCACCCGCTAACCCCACCTAAGTTGCGGTGAAATAGGGACTGTTTATGCAGCAAAAGCCGCAAAACAGTCCCTATTTCACCGCAACTTATGAGGAGGCTATTCGTCGCTGCCCGGTTTGCGACGGTTGGCCTTTTTAATGGCGTTGAAGTGCTTGTCATTAAGCCTGCGCTGGCGAGAGCGCTGAGGCACCTTGGTCTTTACGCGTCGACGCGGTGGACGCCCGCGACGCTCAAGCTCAGCGCGCAGCTTACGCAGGCAGCTCGCGCGATTCTGAAACTGGCTGCGGCTCTCACGCGCCGTCACGACAATCCCCGTGGGCCCATGTTTCATGCGCACCGCCGAGTCCGTCGTGTTCACGCCCTGTCCGCCCGGACCTGTCGCGCGAAACACCTGCACCTCGCAATCGCGCGCCAACTCCTCGACCGACATCTCGGCATAGCGCGCATACTCGCGCCATCCCATCTTGTTCTCATCCATATCAACACCTCCCCTCATAAAAAATGTGACAAAGGGAAAGTCCCTTTGTCACATCGCATACCAATCGCTTGTGTTGCGCGCTTAGGCGAAGGTGATCTCGCCGGTATCGCAGTCCATATCGGCGATACGGGCTAGGCTTTCAACGCGGAAGCCACGCTCGCGGAGCTTATCGCCACCGCCCTGGAAGCCCTTCTCCACCGCAATGCCAATGCCGGATACCTCGGCACCTGCAGCCTCGCAGATCTTGATAAGACCCTCGAGCGCGCAGCCGTTGGCCAAAAAGTCGTCGATGATCAGGACCTTGTCGCCCTCGGACAGGAAACGCTTGCCGACGATGACCGGGTACTCCTTCTGCTTGGTAAAGGAGTAGATGGTCGTGGCATACTGCTCGCCGTCGAGGTTGATGGACTGCGCCTTCTTGGCAAAGACCACCGGCACGCCGCCAAAATGCTGGGCTGCAATGCAAGCCATGCCAATGCCCGAAGCCTCGATCGTCAGGATCTTGTTGATCTCGACACCCTCGAACAGACGGGCCCACTCGGCGCCCATGTGGTCGAACAGCTCAACGTCGCATTGGTGGTTGAGGAAGGCATCGACCTTAAGGACGTTACCGGCCTTTACGATGCCGTCATGGCGAATACGATCCTCAAGCTCCTGCATGGCGCAACCCCTTCTCGCGGCAACGATACCGCGCGATTAATAAACGTTGTTCGATAGTCTACCACGGACCGACCCCCGCCCGCCCCACAAGCCGCATCGCACCACAAACCAGTCTTTTTGGGACGGCGCGAATCGTGGCAGGCAGCCTCCCAACACGCTAATGGCGGGCGCGCATCTTCACCAAACGCACCATGGCAAGCGCAAAGCCCACGGCGGCCACAACCATGAGCACGTAGAACACCGAGCGAAAGCCGAATAGGAATACATCCGGACGGCCTGCAACAAAACTGGTCACGGCCTCGCCCATCGCCACGCTCATCTGCCCATACAGGATATTCGACGCCACCGTAATGCCGAGTGCCATGCCGGCATAGCGTGCCAAACTGCCCAAGCTGCCCGCAAAGCCGAGTGCTTCGCGCGGGGCCGAGCCCATATACAACGAGTTGTTGGGGCTCTGGAAAATCGACGTACCGCACGACATAAACGCGACGCAGCACACGATCACGGGGATAGAAGAGTGCTCGTCGAGCGTGCTTACCGCAAAAAGACCGCACACGTACACGCCCAGGCCGACCGCCGTGGGGCCCTCGCATCCAACACGGTCCGAAACCGTACCCGATAGCGGACCGATAAAGGCATTCACCATCGGCAGCGCCAAAAAGAGCAATCCGGAAATGTCGGAACCAAAGCCGTGGGCGTCCTGAAAATAGAACGGCAGGATAAACTCGGATGCGCCAATACCAACGAACACAATGAGCATGCAGGCAAGGTTGATGGTGAAGGCCGAATTTGCAAAGCAGCGACGAGCGGCCTCGGCAAGGGGCATGGGGCGTTCGCCGACCTCTGGCCAAACATGCGGCAGTGTGTAGAGCCCCACGATAAACGAGATCACGCCAATAGGCAGGTTGATGAGGAAGATACTCTCCCAGGGAAAGCTTGCCACCAGCATGCCGCCGAGCACGGGGCCACACATCATGCCGAGGGCCACAAAGGTCGCGAGAATACCCATGGCACGACCGCGCTCGCGCGCCGGAAACGACTCGGTGATGATGCCCATGTTGTTAGCCATGGCCGCCGCGCAACCGACGCCCTGAACAATGCGTGCCAGGATAAGAACCTCGAGCGAACCCGAAAGGCCGCAAAGCAGCGAGCCGGCCGTAAAAACGATTACGCCCAGCTGGAATACGCCCACCTTGCCGCGCACGTCGCCCAAGCGGCCAAACGGCAGCATAGCCACGCATGTCGCAAGCAGGTACACCGAGCTCACCAGCTGGATGCGGTCGAGGCCCACGCCCAGCTCCTTTTGCATCACGGGCAACGCCACGGTCACGACGGTCGAATCCAGACACGACATAAACGTCATGATGAGCACGGTAAACAGAATCGCCCATTTGTTCTTGCCATGGGTGTCGCCCTCAAGGGCAATGTGCTCGCGGCGCAGCTGCTCTGCGGTTTTCTCCATATCCATCCTTTCGAGTGGCGCAAGGCAAAAACGGGGCCCCAATCGCCAGCAAACAGCCGCGATTGGGGCCCCGCCTACGGAATCGGAACGAAAGGTCGCCGAAGCTTTCTGCCAGCATCGGCGCCTTATGCGAACGCTAGCCTAGCACTGCTCGAGTGCCTGCTCAAGGTCGGCAATCAAGTCGGCCGTGTCCTCGAGGCCGCACGACAGGCGTACCATATCGGCGGAGATGCCACAGGCGATGAGCTCCTCATCGTTCATCTGGCGGTGCGTGGCATTAGCGGGATGCAGGCAGCAAGTGCGGGCGTCGGCCACATGCGTGGCGATCTGGGCGAGCTTAAGGCTCTTCATAAAGGTCTCAGCCGCCGCGCGACCACCGTTAAAGCCAAAGCTCACAACGCCGCAGGTACCGTTGGGCATGTACTTCTGAGCGATGTCATAGTACTTATCGCCCTCTAGGCCCGGATAGCTCACGAAGCGTACCTTGGGATGACTCTGCAGGAACTTGGCAACGGCCAGGCCGTTCTCACAATGACGCGGCATGCGCACATGCAGGCTCTCGAGCGAGCTGTTCAGGAAGAAGGCCGCCTGCGGGTTCTGCATGGGGCCGAGGTCGCGCATGAGCTGCGCGGTGGCCTTGGTAATGAAGGCGCCCTCGCGACCGAACTTCTTGGCATACGTCACGCCGTGGTAGCTCTCGTCGGGCGTGGTGAGACCCGGGAACTTATCCGCATGGGCCATCCAGTCAAACTGGCCGTGGTCAACGATCACGCCGCCCAGGTAGGCAGCATGTCCATCCATGTACTTGGTGGTGGAGTGCGTAACGATGTCGGCGCCCCACTCAAAGGGACGGCACATCACGGGCGTCGGGAAGGTGTTGTCGACCATCAGCGGCACGCCGTGGTCGTGCGCGGCCTTGGCAAAGCGCTCAATATCGAGCACGGCGAGGGCGGGATTGGCGATCGTCTCGCCAAAGACGAGCTTGGTATTGGGCTCAAAGGCTGCCTCGAGCTCCTCATCAGTGCAGTCGGGGGCGACGAACGTGCAGGTCACGCCCATGCGGCCCATGGTGTGGGCGAGCAGGTTATACGTACCGCCGTAAATGGCAGAACTCGCGACCACATGATCGCCGGCACCGGCCACGTTAAAGATCGCGAGGAAATTCGCAGCCATGCCCGAGCTCGTGAGCATCGCGGCAGTGCCTCCCTCCATCTCGCAGATCTTGGCGGCAACCAGATCGCACGTGGGGTTCTGCAGACGGCTGTAGAAGTAGCCCGACTCCTCTAGGTCAAACAGCTTGCCCATGTGCTCGGACGTGTCGTATTTCCACGTGGTGGACTGGTAGATGGGCACCTGGCGCGGCTCGGCATCTCCCGGGTGATAGCCGCCCTGGACACATGTAGTACCGATGGTCTGCTCGCTCATATCTAGCTCCCTTGCCTGGGTTTTAGTTTTATTCGGTTCACAATACCGCTACCCTGCACCCCTCTCAACCCATCCCCAAGGTAGGTTAAGGGACAAATTGATCAGGGGTATTTATCTCAAGCCTTGGGCATTTGTTCGATAGATAAAAACGAGGCATACATGAAGCTCTCGATGATTGCATGCCCCGTCACGGGTACCATAGGCAGGTACACCGTGACCAAGGAGACAACGATGAAGCAAATCGATACGGCCCAGCTCGACATCACCGCCTGTCAGGCTCAGGCTGCCGAATACCACGCCCGTGGCTTTAACTGCGCCCAGGCCGTCGCCTGCACGCTCGCACCTGCCGTCGGGCTCGACCCCCAGACCGCCTTTACCCTCACCGAGGGCTTTGGCGCCGGCATGGGCGGCATGACCGAAACCTGCGGTGCCATCTCGGGCGCCGTGGCCATCATGGGCTTTGTGATGAGCGACGGCATGGAAAACCCCAAGACCAAGGGCCAGACCTACAAGCTGTCGCGCGAGATTGCCAAGCGATTTGGCGAGAAGAACACGACGACCGTCTGCGGCACGCTCAAGGGCATCGGATCGGACAAGGGTCCGCTCCGCAGCTGCCCTGGCTGCATCGACGATGCCGTCGCGATCGCCTGCGATGTGCTAAAGCAGCTCGCCGAGTAAACGGCAGCAACGGAAAAACAAAGGCCGGCGTGCGCTTGGGATCCATCCAAAAGTACGCTGGCCGTCGCCGTTAGAACTCGGCAAATTCGGGGGCGCCGACCTCAATCTCCTCGCGCCCCGCCATAAGCTCGCGCATCTTAGCGCAAAACGGCTCCTGCTCCCCCGCCTTAAACACCAAATGAATCGTCACGGCATCCGCGTAATCGGTATCCGAAACCTTGGCGCCCGAATCCTGCGCCAGGCGAAGCACCTGTTCGTATTGCGGATAGGCCACATGAACATCAACGGGCACAACGCTCGTCATCTCAACGATCTGTCCGGCCTCCTGAGCCGCGGCCACCGCCGCCTGCGTCGCCGCGGTATAGGCGCGCACCAAGCCACCGGGCCCTAACAGCGTGCCACCAAAATAGCGCGTCACTACGCAGCAAACATTTTTGAGTTCCGCGCCACGCAACACCTCGAGCGTCGGCATACCGCTCGTGCGGCTCGGCTCACCATCATCGCTCTGGCGCTCGCGTCCATCGACTAAAATCCACGCGGGAACATTGTGTCGAGCGTCGTAATGACGCTTGCGAACCATCTCGATAAAGGCATTCGCCTCATCCTCGGACTCAATATGGACCAGTTGGGCAATAAAACGGCTCTTGCGGTCCACAAACTCGCCCGAAGCCTCAATATTCGATTGCAGAGTAAAATAGCTGTCCAACAAAGCCCCTCAACAACAAGCAAAGCAACAAACAGCCTCAATAATACGGCAAAGACAGAACCGTTGTCCTCGCCGACAAGAACGGAAACGCCAATAATGCCGTCACCAACAGCGAGAACCCGTCAGCGCGAGCAAGGTGCCTTGAAAGACGAGGGCATTGACCTTATGGGCATGCCCGAAGGCTTGTAAGGCAGATTGCCGCGCTGACGGGTTCGCAGCGTCAACATAGTTGCCAAGTGGGCCTATAAGCCGGGTTCTGTCGTGAACGGTCATTTATCTTGTCTGCACGTTACCGTGCAGCTCCACGCACGCTACCCGAACGCGGACCGGGCCGGCCCATAGCGTTCCTATTCGCGCTTGCTCCGGATGGGGCTTGCCAAGCCGCCGTGTTGCCACGACGCTGGTGGTCTCTTACACCACCGTTTCAGCTTTTCCCTTTACGCCTTGCGGCGCAGGTGGGAGTCTTCTTTTCTGCGGCGCTTTCCGTCGGATCACTCCGCCCGGCCGTTAGCCGGCATCCCGCCCTCTGGAGCCCGGACTTTCCTCACGCGTACTGCAAGCAGCACATCGCGCGACCGTCTGGCCCACTCAGCAGTGCAAGAGTGTAACACACCGTTGCCGCAGGCAATGGCACAACGCAAACGCTCGACACGATAAACCAAGAACCGCCATGCGCTACAATGGTCCTGTCGATGGGCAACGTCGTCAGTCGAGACGCGACCGCGCTCCACACCCCTCCGTCTACTCGGTGTGTTCCCGTCTCCTCCCCGAGGCGGGATGTCGGCATTTTTTCATGCACCGACAACCAAATAGCTTGTGGATAGCATGGGCAGCATCATGCATCTCGGCACCAAATGCAAAAAGGGACCCGTCCATTGCGGACGGGTCCCTTAAAACAAGTGATCGTCAAACCGATTTACTCGGCGTCGGTCTCCTCGTCCTTCTTCTCGGAAGGCAGCGGGGTAACCTCGATCTCGACACCCAGAGTCTCAGCAGCGGACTTCATGGACAGGGAGATACGACGACGGTCGAGGTCGATCTCCATGACCTTGACCTGAACCTTGTCGCCCACATGGGTGACCTGAGAAGGCTGATCGACGTGCTTGTTGGCCATCTCGGAGATGTGCACCAGGCCCTCGATGCCCTCGCCCAGGTCGACGAAAGCGCCGAACGGGACAAGCTTGGTCACAGTGCCCTCGACGATAGCGCCGACGGGGTACTTCTTGACCAGTGCGCGCCACGGATCCTCGGTGGTCTGCTTGAGACCCAGGGAGATGCGCTCACGGTTGAGATCGACGTCGAGAACCTCGACCTCGACCTCCTGGCCGACCTTGACAACCTCGGAAGGATGGTTGACGTGGTTCCAGGAGAGCTCGGAGATGTGGATGAGGCCGTCGATACCGCCGAGGTCGACGAAGGCGCCGAAGTCGACGATGGAGGAAACGGTGCCCTGGAGACGCATGCCAGACTTGAGCTTGGACAGGATCTCGGAGCGCTCGGCCTTACGGGACTCCTCGAGCACGACGCGACGGGAGAGGACGACGTTGTTGCGGTTGCGGTCCATCTCGATAACGCGGGCCTCGATGCGGGTGCCCATGTAAGAGGTGAGGTCCTTGACGCGACGGAGGTCGACGAGGGAAGCGGGCAGGAAGCCACGCAGGCCGATGTCGAGGATCAGGCCGCCCTTGACAACCTCGATAACCTCGCCCTCGACGTTCTCGCCAGAGTTGAACTTCTCCTCGATGCGGTTCCAAGCACGCTCGTACTCGGCACGCTTCTTGGACAGGACCAGACGACCGTCCTTGTCCTCCTTCTGGAGAACCAGGGCCTCGATGGGATCACCGAGTGCAACGATGTCTGCAGGGTTAGCGTCCTTGCGGATGGACAGCTCGCGGACCGGGATAACGCCCTCGGACTTGAATCCGATGTCAACGAGCACCTCGTCATGCTCGATCTTAACGACAGTGCCGTTAACGAGATCGCCCTCATCAAAGTCGGTAATCGTACCGTCGATGAGGTTGTTCATCTCCTCCTCGTTGACATCGTCAAGAGAGAAAATGGACGAGTTCTGAATCTCACTCAAAGGTGGACCCCTTTCGAACTACGGGGCCCCGATTGCTAGGACCTACAGAAGGGTGCGACAAGCACACAACGTTTAGGAACACTCGGGAGCCGACAGATACTAATGTGACGCTTATGCAATCACGTTTGTATAGGTTACGGGGAAATGGGTTCGATTTCAAGCGTGAACTGCGTTTTTTTACTCGTGTGAAGACTTTTTCGTAATCTTATGGACAGCTGTCTCCACAACTTGACGATAAGCAGTTTGCCCATACACCTTTAGGGTAAAGTATCCGGAGCCAACGATTCTGGAACGATTTTTCGAGAAAGGTGCCCGCGTGCTCAAAGCAGTCGTTTTCGATATGGACGAAACGCTTCTTAGCATCAACCTCAATGCATTCATCCTTCGATATTTTAAGGATGTCTCGTCGATGCTCGCGGATATCGGTCGCCGCAGCCACGGTGGCACGATGGCACGCCTCGGCACCATCTTGGTCGACCTCAACGCGAATCGCCGAAGCGGCACGGATAATCGCACCAATCTGGAGTTCTACCAAGAAGAGGTTGAGCGCCGGTGCGGCATTTGCCTCTCGGACCCACTTATCTACGAGGCGTTTACCTACTACGACCGCGAAGTCCTGCCGTACAAGAACGACGATGTCATCAACGCCCACGCCATGCCGGGCGCACACGCCGCGCTTCAGGCCGTACAGGATGCAGGACTGCGCTGCGCGCTCTTCACCAACCCCAGCTTTCCGCAGGGGGCCATCGAGTGCCGCATGGGTTGGGGCGATCTGGCCGACGCCCCCTTTGAGCTCGTCACGCACATGGGAAACACCACCCGCTGCAAGCCCGATGCCACCTACTATCTAGAGCAGCTTCAGGTGATGGGGCTCGAGCCGCACGAGGTCCTCATGGTGGGCAACGATCCCAAACGCGACTTCCCCAGCCCCGCCTGCGGCATTCAGACTGCCTATGTGGGCCAAGGCAAGCCCAGCCGAGCCACCTGGCGCGGAACCATGGAAGACTTCGCCCGCGACTTTAACGCCGTAATCGAGGCCTTCTACGAGCACCAAGTAGCCCACGAACTGTCGTAGGACCCCTCGCTCCAAACCAAATATCGCCGCAGGTTGAGCACAAGTCAGCGAAAATGCCCCTAAGCGAGCAATGTGCCTTGAAAGAGGAGGGCATAGGCCTTCTGGCCATGCCCGACGATTGAAAGGCAGATTGCCGCTTAGGGGCGTTTGCAGCGTCGACTGGTTACGCGGTTTGGTAAAACCGCGTAACTAGCACACCTGGGTTTTGCCAATCATGATGTTGAGGATCTCGACGTCGGTGTCCTTCATACCCACACGGCCCACATAGCCCATGCTGGCGATTGTCTGCTCGACGGTATCCTGGATCAGGCCCTCACCGGCACGGAAGCCGCGGCCCTGCATGGCCATATCGTGGCCCAGAATCGCCGCATCAACGGCAGCGGAAATCTTGGCGGCACAGCTTGCCTTGGCGCCATCGCACACGATGCCGCCCACGTTACCGAGCGTGTTCGAGACCGTCGCACCAATCTGCTCGTGCGTGCCACCGCACAGCCAGGTAATCGCGGCGCCGGCACCGCACGCAGCGCAAATAGCGCCACAAAACGCCGAGAGCGCACCAATATAGCTCTTGATATGCACGGCGATCAGATCGGACAGCATCACGGCACGAACCAGGCGTTCATGGTCGCAGCGCAGGTACTCGGCATACTCCATAACAGGCAGCGCGCAAGTAATGCCCTGATTGCCCGAGCCGCACACGATGGCGACCGGCAGCGCGCAGCCGTTCATGCGGGCGTCGGACCCAGCGGCTGCACGGGCACGGGCACGGCAGGCGACGTCATCGGCACGTGCGCCCAGCAGTGTGCGGCCCACCTCGGCACCCCAAGCGTGCGCCAGGCCCTCGGCGCTAATCGCACCGTTCAGTTCGATCTGACGCTCAACGGCAACGCGGGCGTCCTCAATGTCACCGTCCTCGATAAAGTCGATGATGGACTCAATCGACATGGGCGTGTCAGCGCTATCTGCCGCACGCTCGGCCACGACGCGCTCGGCGCAGGCGGCACACTCCCCCGCCGACTTGCCGCATACTGGAATACCGTCGAGCGTATGGCACGTGACATTGGTGTGGTGGTCGGTAATCTCGACGACCGCGGTATGGCCCCCGGCCGTGGCAGTCACCTTGATGTAGAGGTTGGGCACACCCTCGACAAGCGACACATCGCAGTAGCCGGCGTCAGCGAGGAGATCGGCCACGCGCGCACGGTCTTTATCGTCAACGCTCTCGAGCACCTCGAGCGCGCTCTTGGCGTCGCCGCCCACGGCACCCAGCACGGCCGCCGCCTCAATACCATGCATGCCGCCCGAGTTGGGCACGGTCACGCTCTTGACGTTCTTGATGATATTGCCCGAACAGGCAACATCCATATGCTCGGGCTCGCAGCCAAGCGTCTGGCTCGCCAGCGCCGCTGCATAGGCAACGGCAATGGGCTCGGTGCAGCCGAGCGCGCAGACAAGCTCGCGGTTCAAGACATCGCAAAAAGCGGCATCGCGAATGGAATCGGTAGACATAGGTATCTCCTGCTTACATAACGGACTGGGCTCTCAATAATAGTTAACTCTATTTATTTGATAACAATGCATCAAAAACCGCAACCCAAGTTCCGGCGGACGGCGTTCAAGCGCAAACTGACGGCATTAATTCATGAGAAGTAAGTCTTGTTGCATGCTAAAGCGTTTGACCAAAAAACGCCCGAGCGTTTACACAAAAGTCGCGCTATCATGCAGTCGAACGCGGTAAAACCTTTAGCAATTCCGCCGCACAGACCAGAGAGGAACCATCCATGAAGATCGGTATCGGTAACGACCACGCCGCCGTCGAGCTCAAGAACATCATCTCCGAGCACCTAAAGGAGCGCGGCTGCGAGGTCGTGAACTTTGGCACCGACACCTCCGAGAGCTTTGACTACCCCATCGCCGGCTACAAGGTTGGTAAGGCCGTTGCCAACGGCGACGTCGACCTGGGCATCCTGATCTGCGGCACCGGCGTCGGTATCAGCCTGGCTGCCAACAAGGTCGAGGGCGTACGCGCCGTCGTGTGCTCCGAGCCCTTCAGCGCCAAGCTCTCCCGCATGCACAACAATACCAACGTGCTCGCCTTTGGTGCCCGTGTCGTGGGCTCCGAGCTTGCCAAGATGATCGTCGACGAGTGGCTCGACGCCGAGTTTGAGGGCGGCCGCCACGAGCGTCGCGTCAATCTCCTCAACGAGATCGACCAGACCCGCGGACTCAAGGTCGTCGACGAGGCCTAAACTACTCAGTACCACAAGCTAACAGCAGGGGCCCGCTCGGAACTCATGTCCGAGCGGGCCCCTTCATACATTTTGGAATAAAAAGGGCGCCGCGGATGGAATTCCGCGGCGCCAAAGCCACACGCTAACAGCTTTAAGGAGTCAAAGCTGGTTTAGCCAAAGAAGCGCTTAATCTCGATCTCGGCGTTCTCCAGGCAGTCGGAGCCGTGGATCACGTTGGCGTTGACATCGACAGCAAAGTCGCCGCGAATGGTGCCGGGGGCAGCATCAAGCGGGTTAGTAGCGCCCATAAGGGTGCGCATCTTGGAGACAGCGGAGAGACCGGAAACGACCATCTTGACGACCGGACCGCTCGTCATAAAGTCGCAGAGACTGCCAAAGAAGGGCTTGTCGGCCAGATGGGCGTAGTGCTCCTCGACGGTAGCGCGCTCGAGCGTGGTCATCTCCATGCGCTCGATGACAAGGCCGCTGCGCTCAATGCGAGCAACGATCTCGCCGATCTTGCGGTCGCGCACGGCGTCGGGCTTAATCATGATGAAGGTCTTCTCGATAGCCATAAAAGTAGCCTTTCAAGTAGGTTCGCGCGTGCCCAAGTCCCATTCCGGCACCCGCCTGGACTGCATCGTAACAGAGTTTTAGCTGCAGTTAAACAAAAAGCTGTTTATTGAAACGCTGCAATTTATTAAAGCGCTCCATATGTGTCACTTCTGTTTCGAAGCCCGATTAGAGTACCATCCGACCGCCTATCAACCGCACCGAACAGAGCAGACGGTCGGTTGCCACCCGCGAACGTACCCCCTTCACAACCTGCCCAAAGGTCCTACAGAAGTTCTCGACAAACCCCTCCCCCATAGCAACAAAATACGGGCGCCCACATCAGCAGGCGCCCGTAAAGCGAAAACGATTTATCAATAAATGGACAATACGTCTTCAGCCAAACCTCTACTTTGCCCCGTGGCCCATCTCGACGACCTTGGTCAGCGATCCAAACACGCCCTCGTCGGCCACGAACTGTGACTCGGCACGCTGCAGCTGCACGGCAACGGCGGCAGGAGCGGTGCCGCCCTCGGTCGTGCGCGCGGCGACAATCGACGGGATGTCGAGCGCCTCGGTAATGTCGCGCTCAAAGAGCGGGCTTGCCTCCTGGAACACCTCAAACGGCAGGTCCTCAAGATTGCAGCCACGCTTCTCGCACATCAGGACCAGATGGCCCACCACGGCATGCGCCTCACGGAACGGCAGACCACGCTTGGCCAGGTAATCGGCAACATCGGTGGCGGCAAGGTGCCCCACGCCGCACTCGCGCGCCATGGCATCCTCGTTGACGGTCCAGGTCGAAATCATACCGGCCATAACGGACAGGCACTGCATGAGCGTGTGAGCGGTATCGAGCGCGCCCTCCTTGTCCTCCTGCAAGTCCTTGTTATAAGCAAGCGGCAGGCCCTTCATGGTCACGAGCAGCTGCACCAGGTTGCCATACACACGGCCGCTCTTGCCGCGGATAAGCTCGGCAAAGTCGGGATTCTTCTTCTGCGGCATGATGGACGAGCCGGTGGAGTACGAGTCGGAAAGCGTGATAAAGCCAAATTCGGAGCTCGACCACAGCACGATCTCCTCGGAAAGACGCGACAGGTGCATCGCCATGACAGAGCCGGCGTAATGCAGATCGAGTAGGAAATCACGGTCGGAAACCGCATCGAGCGAGTTGGGAATCACACCCGCAAAGCCAAGTTCGGCAGCCGTCATCTGGCGATCGAGCGGATAGCTCGTACCGGCAAGCGCGGCAGCGCCCAGCGGGCAGTTGTCGGCGGCATCAAAGGCGGCCTTCAGGCGTGTAAAGTCGCGCGCGAACATCCAGGAATACGCCAGCAGATGATGCGACAACAGCACGGGCTGAGCATGCTGCATGTGCGTGTAGCCCGGCAGAATCACCTTGTCGTACTTCTTGGCCGCATCCACCAGCACATGGCGCAGCTCAAGATTGGCCTCCATGAGCTCCTTGGCCAGCGCCTTGACACCCAGGCGCGTGTCGGTCGCCACCTGGTCGTTGCGCGAACGTCCGGTATGCAAGCGCTTGCCAGCCTCGCCGATGCGACGCGTCAGCTCACTCTCGATGGACATATGAAT
This sequence comes from uncultured Collinsella sp., assembly GCA_958445065.1. Classification (GTDB taxonomy): domain Bacteria; phylum Actinomycetota; class Coriobacteriia; order Coriobacteriales; family Coriobacteriaceae; genus Collinsella. Next base: position 65,468 of record CAUCQW010000004.1, on the reverse strand, counting down.
GTCCTCGTCGTTGATGTCAAAGGTGAAGTTGCCGGCATCGATATCCTGTTCGATTCCGGTCAGACCCTCGGCTATCGCTTGCTCGTCCTCGACACTGATGATGCCCTGGGCCGCCAGCATCTTGGCATGCGCCTTAGAGCCGGCGATATCCTGCTTATAGAGATGTTTGTCGACCGGCAGCGACGCGCCAAACTCCTGCGTGACCTCGGCCACGCCCGCCTCAAAACGACCGCCCCAAAGAGCCATGGAACCGTCTCCTTTCTCCAAATACCAAAACAAGCGCCCAAAGCAATGCGCCATATCGCTAAAGCGATTTTTCAATCGCTAGTTTTGCATATTCCCCACCGTGCGCGGGGCCATATAGCTAATTTGCAAAGAAGTGACGCACCATGCACTTGGCGCCCAACGTCTCCCTCCGAATGTTGCCCTGCGAACCATCGATCCAGGCCTTCAGGCTCATAGGGACGTCCTCGACCTTTGCAGCATCGAGCTCGAGCGCGAGGGCAAGTAAAGCATGCGCGATAGCATTGAACATAATGGATACTCCTCATATATATAGGCGCAGAGCCGCCAAATTGATAGAAGGAGCCCCGCCGGACAACCCCGGCGGGGCTCGGACTCAGCCGCAGACGCGGCATCATATATGCGGGCGGAACGTAGGGGCCACCGATGTTAAGAAGTGTCAGCAAGCATAACGAAAGGTAGGGACCCCGTGCGCCCGTTTTGTATCACGCGGATGGGCCGCGCGGATACCAAGGGAAGGAAAAGCCTTAGGCCTGAGCAGCAGCAGAGCTGGGACCCTGGACCTTGGCCCACGTCTTGAGCGACAGCGTGTCGATCTCGATAAAGCCGGCGCTGGCCTTCTCGTCAAACGTGGTGTCGCGGTCGTAGGTAGCCAGACCGTAGTCGTAGAGGCTGAAGGGGCTCTTGCGGCCGACGACATGGCAGTTGCCCTTAAAGAACTTCAGACGGACGGTACCGGTCACGAACTTCTGGGTATCGGCCATAAAGGCGTCGAGCGCGTTCTTGAGCGGGCTGTACCACTGGCCGTTATACACGGCGGTGGCCCAATCCTGCTCGAGCTTAATCTTGGTCTTGAGCAGGTCGCCCTCGACGCAGATGTCCTCGAGCGCCTTGTGGGCGGTGATGAGCGTCAGGGCGCCGGGAACCTCGTAGCACTCGCGGCTCTTAAGGCCCACCAGACGATCCTCGACCAGGTCGAGGCGGCCAAAGCCGTTGTCGCCGGAGATCTTGTTGAGGGCGATGACGATCTCGGAGAGCTTCATCTTCTTGCCGTCGACGGCGACGGGCTTGCCGGCCTCAAACTCAATCTCGGTATACGTCGGGGTGTCGGGCGTGTCCTCAGGATTCTTGGTCATAACCCAGGCGTCGTCGAGCGGCTCGTTCCAGGGATCCTCCAGGTGGCCGCACTCAATGGCACGACCCCACAGGTTGTCGTCGATGGAATAGGGGTTGTCGTTGGCACCCTCGGGAACCGGCACGTTGTGGGCGTGGGCATAGGCAACCTCGTCGGGACGGCACTTCAGATCCCACTCGCGAACCGGGGCGATGACCTTAAGCTCGGGGTCGAGCGCCTTGACGGCAGCCTCAAAACGAACCTGGTCGTTACCCTTGCCGGTGCAGCCGTGTGCGACGTAGGTCGCGCCAAACTCGTGAGCGACCTCGACAAGCTTCTTGGCGAGCAGCGGGCGAGACAGGGCGGAAAGCAGCGGGTACTTGTTCTCGTACATGGAGTTTGCGGCGATGGCCTTGGTCAGGAACTCATCGGAGAACTCGTCGCGCAGGTCGAGCACCTGGCAATCGAGAACGCCCAGGTCAAGCGCCTTCTGCTTCTTGGCGTCCAGGCCGGTCTCCTCCTGGCCCACATTGCCGCAGACACAAACGACATCGAGATTCTTCTCGTCCTGGAGCCACTTGACACATACGGATGTATCAAGACCACCGGAATATGCGAGAACGACTTTTTCCTTGCTCATGGCTGTTTCCTTTCGCCCTTGGTAGCTAGTTAGAACATCGGTCAGTTGCAAGTCACCTTGAGGTCAAAAACCGTGCAATATCAGGTTATTCAGCAGAATGCATCACAGGCATGCCCTAGAAACATGCGGCTATGTCGTGCTAAAACCCAACGACCTCAAAATGACTCTGTTGAGGCATTGCGCCCCATGCGGACAGAGACGATTGTTATCGTCGTCGGGAAATTGCGCGCTGGCGTCGGATGGCATTGTCTGCAGTGGTGATGATCTTTACGAACTGCATCTGCCTCTCCTTTCACGTATCGCCGGGCGCAATTCTAATATCGTAAACGGTACCTTTTCCTCGGTAAGCGGTTGTTTTTCCGTCTCCGTTTTCGATGTTCGCTATATTACGCTAAAGTGCCCGCAGCACAAGCGACAAATTCAAATTTCTGAAAAGTTTTTTCATTAGTTTGTGAAGCGTGGTGCAAATACGCTCCGTTCCTGCGAAAATACGGCCGACTACGAGTTGATGGTTATAACGTCTGAAACAATCTCGAAACGAAAGGCTCGCTTTTATGCAAACTTACGAATCGGACGCCAATATCGGAAACATTAAGCTCATCGCCGTCGACATGGACAAGACGCTGCTGACCGACGAGCGCGTGTTGCCGCAGGGTCTTGATGAGCGCTTGGACAAGCTCGCCGACGCCGGCATCGTATTCTGCCCCGCCAGCGGACGTCCAGCCCCCAAGCTCGAAGAGATGTTCGAGGGCATCAAGAACCGCCTCGCTTTTTGTCCCGACAACGGAGCGTGCGTGATCTATCGCGGCAGCTATATCTATAAGAGCAATATTGACGTGGAGCTGTATCAGCAGGTCCTGAGCCGCGCCTCGGAGGATCCGCGCGCTGTCCCCGTCCTGTGCTGCTTCGACGAGTTCTACGTGCTTGCCCGCGACCATCAGTACCACGACGAGATCAGCGTCTACTACAACACAATCAACTACGTCGACAGCTTTGAGGGCATTGATTTCGAGTCCAACAAGATTTCGGTCTTCTTCCCCGGCTACGACGCCGAGCCCGCTTTCCGCGAGACCTATAGCCCCGAGTTCTCGGACAAGCTCTACGTCACCAACGCCGGGCGCGAGTGGATCGACTTTATGAACCTGGGTGTCGACAAGGGCGCCGGCGTCGCGCACCTGTGCGAGCACCTGGGCATCGATATTGCCGATGCCGCCGCCGTGGGCGATACCTACAACGACATCCCCATGCTCGAGCGCGTCGGCCACAGCTTTATCGTGGACAATGCCGAGGAGCACATGAACGCGCACGCCAAGTGGCGCATTCCGAGCAACAACGACGGGGGCGTACTGACGCTCATCGACGCCATCTTGGCGGCTCGCTAACGCGCTCGTCGGACCTGGCCGGGTGGCATGGGTTAACTTTTCGCTCGGTCAGGTCCTGCGCAAGACGAAAGCCACATTAAGTGGCTTTCTTTGCGTGCGGAATCTACGAAAAGTTAACCCATGCCACCCGGCCAGGTCCTGCGGTGACTTGCTTGCCGCCTAGATAGCGTCTTGGCGCCTAGATACTTTGACTGAATTTAATTGAACGAAGGACGCTCCTTGTTGATAAGGGGCGTCCTTCTGTTTTTGGTTACTTTGGAACTGTGGTTGCTTTCCTATTTGGCGTCGGCCCAGGTTATGCCGGTGCTGGCTTCGGCGATCAACGGTACGCGGAGGTCTACTACGTGCTCCATGGCGTCGCGGACCATGGCGGTCAGGCGCTCGACTTCGTCGACGGGGCACTCAAAGTCCAGTTCGTCGTGTACCTGCAGAATCATGTGGGCAGCAAAGCCCTCTTCTTCCAGGCGGCGGCTTACGCGGGCCATGGCGATCTTGATGATGTCGGCCGCGGTGCCCTGCATGGGGTGGTTCATAGCCGTGCGCTCGCCAAAGCCGCGGAGCTGTGGGTTTTTGGCCTTGAGCTCGGGAATATGGCGACGGCGGCCGTACATGGTCTCGGCGTAACCCGTTTGCTTGGCGCGCGCCACCACATCGTCGAGGAACGTGCGCACGCCCGGATAGGCCTCGTAGTAGCGGTCGATCATGTCGCGCGCTTCGGCCATCGAGATATGCAGCGACTGCGACAGGCCATAGGCCTGCTGGCCGTACACGATGCCAAAGTTCACGGCCTTGGCGCGGCTGCGCAGGTCGGGCGTTACCTCGGACACCGGCACGCCAAATACGCGCGCGGCCGTCTCGGCATGGAAGTCCTCGCCCTCGTTAAAGGCACGTACCAGATGTTCATCACCCGAAAGATGCGCGAGCAGACGCAGCTCGATCTGCGAGTAGTCCACCGCCAAAAAGACGCTGCCCTCGCCCGCCGAGAACGCCGTCTTGACGGTACGCCCCAGCTCCGAGCGCGTCGGAATGTTTTGCAGATTGGGGTCGCTCGAAGACAGACGCCCCGTCGCGGTGATGGTCTGGTTGTACGTGGTGTGCACGCGACCGTCACCACGGCGCAGCGGGCCCAGCGTGTCCAGATAGGTCGACTTAATCTTGGACTTCTCACGCCAGTCCAAGATCAAACGCACGATCTCGTGGTCGCGAGCAAGATCGCTCAACACCTTGGCGTTGGTCGAATAATAGCCGCGCTTGGTCTTCTTGAGGCCCTTGGTCGGAAGCCCCATAACGTCAAACAGCACGTGCGAGAGCTGCATGGGGCTACCGATGTTAAAGGTCTCGTCACCTGCCAGGTCGCGAATGCTGCGCTCGACCTCGGCAATCTGGGTAGCAAGTCCCTCGGACAGACTATGCAGACGGTCGGGGTCCACGAGCATGCCTGCGCGCTCCATCTTGGCAAGCACCGGCACGAGTGGCATCTCGATCCCATCGAACACGTTGGCGGCGTTCTCGCGGGCCATGCGGTCGCGCAGTGGTGCGACCAGCGCCAACGTCAAGGCCACCGTGCGAGCGGCGGGCGCAGGAGCGTCCTCGCCGGCGCCCTCTGCACCGCGCGCCGCAGGCAGCGCCATCTGCAGATAGGTATCGGCCAGATACGCCTCGTCAAACTCGGAGCGGTCGGAATCCAACAGGTAGGCCGCGACCACGGTGTCGAAGATGCGCGTGGAATCGACTGCCAGCGGATCCATGAGCTCGGGCTCAGAAGAATCGATGGGCGAAAGCTCATGCAGCAGTGCTTTCATATCCGGGCACGCCACGCGGCCCCCCATAAACAGGCGAGCAAGCACACCGGCGATCACGCCGTGGGCGAAGTTGAAGCCATGGACTACGGCAGTGGTGCCGCCATCGCCCTCCTCAAGCGCAAGCAGCCCCTTGGACGTCGCCAGCCAAAGCGTGCGTGTCAGGCCGAAAAGCGCGCCCTCCTCCTTGTCATCGTCCACCACGGCGGCAATCCACTCGCCTGCCTCGATCGCACGAGCGATTTCGTCGGCAGCGGCAGCGAGCGCCTCGGCATCGCCGGCGGCAGCGCGCATAACGGGGGGAATCTCAAACGTGCTGGCGGCGGCCGCAGCCCCACCCTCGCCACCGATGAGCGACAAGAAACGGTTCTGCATGGCCGTAATGCCGAGTACGCCCAGCGCCGCGGACACTTCGTCGGCAGAAAACGCCGGGAAGGACGTTTCGTCAAAGTCGAGCTCGACAGGCGCATCGGTGCGAATGGTCGCAACCTTGCGGCTCAGCAGGGCATCATCGATGTGCGCACGCAGGTTTTCGCCCATCTTGCCCTTGACCTCGTCGGCATGTGCGATGACCTCGTCCAGGCTACCGTACTGCGCAATGAGCGCGCTCGCCTTTTTGGGGCCGATGCCCGGCACGCCGGGGATGTTATCGGACGTGTCGCCCTTCAGACCGTAAAAATCGGGCACGAGCGCCGGCGTGATGCCGTGATACAGATCGTCCACGCTCTCGGGCGTCATAATCGCCACGTCGGACAGGCCCTTGCGGGTCGAGACCACGTTGACGTGCTCGGTCACGAGCTGATACATATCGCGATCACCGGTCACCAGCAGCATGTCACAGCCGGCTTGCTCGCCCAGGCGCGCCATAGTGCCCAGGATGTCATCGCCTTCCCAGCCCTCGGACTGCAAGATCGGCACGTTGAGCGCGGCGAGCAGCTCCTTAATCATGGGAAACTGCGCGTGCAGATCGGGGTCCATGGGCGGACGCTGGGCCTTGTACTGCGGCAGCATCTCCATGCGCACACGCGGCTTGCCCTTGTCAAACGCCACGACCACACCGTCGGGGTTAAAGGCGTCAATCATCTTGAGGAACATATTCAAAAAGCCAAAGATCGCGTTGGTGGGGCGACCGTCCGGCGCGTTCATGGTGGGCGGCACGGCGTGGAAGGCGCGATGCATGAGCGAGTTGCCGTCGATGACGGCAAAGGTACGGCGCTTGTCAGACATATTGAATACCTCGCTTTGGGCTGGGCACGGTTTGCTCACTCCAGTTTACACGCTCCCCGCCCCGCGGCCACCGCACATCAAGCTCCCCCGCCACCGCGCGCCCGCGCGTGATACGATGGCTCACGGTACATCAACCAGCACGATCGATCCGAAAGGAGCCTGCGTCATGGAGCGTCCCTGCGCATGGAAAAAGTACACGCCACAGCAAATCGAGGAGCTCGAGGAGCTTTGCCGCGGCTATAAGCAGTTTTTGAGCGAGAACAAGACCGAGCGCCTGTGCGTCAAGACCGGCATCAAGATGGCCGAGGAGGCGGGCTACGTCAATCTGGAGACCGTGATCGCCGAGGGCCGTGCGCTCAAGGCAGGCGACAAGGTGTACGCCGCCAACCACGGCAAGGACCTTATGCTCGTCAACCTGGGCACCGCCCCGCTCGAGCAGGGCTTTAACATCCTGGGCGCCCACGTGGACTCGCCGCGCCTGGACCTTAAGCAGAACCCCGCTTTCGAGGCCGGCGACATGGCCTATCTCGACACGCACTATTATGGCGGCGTCAAGAGCTACCACTGGGTGGCCTCCCCGCTTGCACTCGTGGGCGTCATCTGCAAAAAGGACGGCACCACCGTCGACATCAACATCGGCGACAAGGCCGACGACCCGGTCTTTACCATCTCCGACCTGCTGATTCACCTCTCGAGCGAGCAGATGGCCAAGCCCGCCAAGGACGCCGTCGACGCCGAGATCCTCGACGTGATCGTGGGCGGCCGCCCTGTCAAGTTTGACGAGGACGACAAGGACGCTCCCAAGGAGCCCGTCAAGCAGATGTTCCTGGACATCCTCAAGGAGCAGTATGACGTCGAGGAGGAGGACTTCCTCTCCGCCGAGATCGAGGTCGTGCCCGCCGGTCCCGCCCGCGACATGGGCCTCGACCGCTCCATGATTCTGGGCTATGGCCACGACGACCGCGTCTGCGCCTATCCGTCCATGCTCGCCCAGATCAACGTCGCCAACGTGGAGCGCACGAGCATCACACTCATCGTCGACAAAGAGGAGATCGGTTCCGTGGGTGCCACTGGCATGACAAGCCGCTTCTTCGAGAACACCGTCGCCGAGATCATGACGCTCGCCGGCGAGGATAGCCCGCTGGCCCTGCGCCGCGCGCTCGCCCGCAGCCGCATGCTTTCCTCCGACGTGTCCGCCGGCTTCGACCCGGGCTACGCCGGCAAGTTCGAGACCAAGAACGCCGCCTTCATGGGTCGCGGTCTGTGCTTCAACAAGTACACGGGCAGCCGCGGCAAGGGCGGTTCAAACGACGCCGACGCCGAGTACGTGGCCCTCGTCCGCGACATCATGGACGAGGCCGGCGTGGACTTCCAGACCTGCGAGCTCGGTCGCGTCAACGCGGGCGGCGGCGGCACCATCGCCTACATCATGGCCAAGTACGGCATGAACGTCATCGACTCCGGTGTTGCCGTCCTGTCCATGCACGCCCTGTGGGAGGTCGCCAACAAGGCCGATATCTACGAGGCCTATCGCGGCTACAAGGCCTTCCTCGAGCGCGCCTAACCAGTCCTTTATAACTTGCGGTGAAATACGGACTAAACTGGCCCATAAACGGCCAAAACAGACCGTATTCCACCGCAACTTTTTTGGCAGAGGAGAGTCCATGCTGCAGGTCATCATTTCGCCCGCCAAGCAGATGCGCGCGGCCCAAGATGCTTTTGAAGTCCTGGGCATTCCACCTTTTGCGCACGAGACGGCTCGCCTCCACCACGCACTGCTAGATATCGAACGAAATGAAGGCAGCGGCGGCCTGCAGGCGCTGTGGAACGTGAGCGACAGGCTGCTCACAACGTGTCTGGATACGCTTCACGAATTTATGCCCGTCCTGAGCGATACCGATCTCGCAGATCCCGATATCGCGCGTCGAATCTCCCCCGCCGTCATGTCCTATCACGGCATTCAATACCAGAGCATGGCACCCGAGGTGATGGATGCCGCGCAGCTCGACTGGCTGCAAAACCATCTCTGGATCCTCTCGGGACTCTACGGATGCGTGCGCCCCTTCCACGGCGTGTCTCCCTATCGGCTCGAAATGGGGGCGAAGCTCGCCGTCGACGGCGCTCGCGACCTCTATGCCTTCTGGGGGAATCGACTTGCGCAGGTAATTGCGCCGGCCGGTTCCGACACCACTATCGTCAACCTTGCCAGCGTGGAATACGCCAAAGCTGTCCTGCCCCATGCTGCACAGGATACAACGGTTATCACCTGCTTTTTTGGCGAAGGCGTCCGCAACGATAAGCCCATCCAACGATCGACCGCCAGCAAAAAGGCACGCGGTTCGATGGTCCGCTGGATGGCGGAAAACAAGGTCGAGGACGCCGCCGGTCTTACCGAGTTCAACCTTGGCTACCGCTATGTCCCCGAGCTCTCGTCCCCAGATAGCCTGGTCTTCATCAACGAGCAGGCATTCTAAATGCCTGTCGCCAGCGCCGAACTCCACCTCGGCATGCTTTCATGATATTCGGTGAACATCCCGCTATTCCGCCAAGCCGTCTGCCTTGGCAATCTCGCTTGTCGAGCCGTCCTGATAGGTAATCTTGACATGCTCCACATCGGACGCCTTGACACCCGTCGGAGGCTCCAGACGCCATTCCGTCAGGGCGATATCCATGGTCGTGGGCACATCTCCTTGATCTTTGAGCTTCACCGTGAGCGTTTTGAGCGCCGCGTCAAACGTCACGCGTTCGATTTCTTCACCTGGAATGGACCCACCACTCAGCTGCAACTGCACAAACTCATCGCGCGGGTACCAATAATCGCCCGGAACGGCGAGCGTATTGGCATTACCGCCAGTACTCCTCACCGTCATAATCGGTAGGCTATCATCAGCCTCGAACTCCCAGGCAGCGCCGCCACGACCACCAAACGTCCAGATACAACAGGCAATCACCATCACGACAAGGATCGCAAAACCGATTGCGACCAGCCCATGATGGGCACGGCCCTCCTCGGCCGACACGTCCCACTGTGTCTCTCGATATAGATGCTTGTCTTCCATGTTCGCCTCCCCACGGGCATGCTCATCGCGTCAATCGTACCCATTCGAGCTATACTTGAGCCCACCACATAAACGGGGAGCTTGCAGGACAAGACGGCAGGCTGAGACTGGGCGCGCCCGCCCTGACCCGCAAACCTGATATGGGTAATGCCAACGAAGGGAGCCGTGCCAATGAGCACACAGACCGAGCCCAAGCTCGTCACGCAAATCGACTTCGCCCGCGCTGGGCAGATCACACCTCAGATGAAAGAGGTCGCCGAGCGCGAACATCGCGACCCCGAGTACATCCGCGAGCGCGTGGCAGACGGCCGCATCGCCATTCCCGCCAACATCGTGCATATCAAAAAGGGGATGCGCGCCTTTGGTGTCGGCGAGGGCCTGTCCACCAAGGTCAACGTGAACTTGGGCATCTCGGGCGACAAGGCCGATGCCGCCGAGGAATGGAAGAAGGTCAAGATTGCCGAGGACTTTGGCGCCGACGCCATCATGGACCTCTCCAACTCGGGCAAGACGCGCCAGTTCCGCCAGCAGCTCATCGACGAGACGCCGCTTATGGTGGGCACCGTCCCCATGTACGACGCCATCGGCTACATGGAAAAGCCGCTGGTCAAGCTCACCAAGGACGACCTGCTCGAGGTCGTTCGCGCGCACGCCGAGGACGGCGTGGACTTCATGACCATCCACTGCGGCATCAACAAGTCGGTCATCAAGACCTTTAAGGAGACCGGCCGCCTCATGAACATCGTCAGCCGCGGCGGCTCGCTGCTGTTTGGCTGGATGGAGGTCACCGGCAATGAGAACCCCTTCTACGAGTTCTACGACGAGGTGCTCGAGATCTGCCACGAGTACGACGTGACGATTTCGCTTGGCGACTCCTGCCGCCCGGGCTGCCTCTACGACTCCAACGACGCAACCGAGACCGCCGAGATGATCGAGCTGGGCAAGCTGTGCAAGCGCGCCTGGGCCGCCGGCGTCCAGGTCATGGTCGAGGGCCCGGGTCACATGGCGCTCGACGAGATCGCCGCCAACATGAAACTGCAGAAGCGCCTGTGCCACAACGCCCCGTTCTATGTGCTCGGGCCGCTGGTGACCGATATCGGTGTGGGCTACGACCACATCACCGCAGCCATCGGCGGCGCCATCTCCGCGAGCTCGGGCGCCGACTTCCTGTGCTACGTGACGCCCGCCGAGCACCTGTGCCTACCCAACGCCCAGGACGTGCTCGATGGCCTCATGGCCACCAAGATTGCCGCGCACGCCGCCGATATCGCCAAGAAGGTGCCCCACGCCCGCGACATGGACGACAAGATGGGCCAGGCACGCCGCAAACTCGACTGGGATGCCATGTGGAAGTGTGCTCTCGACCCGGTCACCGGTAAGAAGCGCTACGAGGAATCCCCCGCCGCCACCGAGGGCACTTGCACCATGTGTGGCAAGATGTGCGCCGTCCGCACCGTCAACAAGGTGTTCGAAGGTACGACGATTGATCTTGGCATGGAGGATTAGCCTTTACGTGGCAATCGCCCGCAAGCCCGCTGCAACACCCATCTATTGTTGACTTGTGAACAATTGCTTACATTTGCGTAAAGATTGCATCGCCCGCCCGGGTTCGGAATACAGCCGGCCCGGGCATCTTTATAATGCGGGGTAAAAGACCCATTTGAATCCGACCGGACAAGGGAGCGAACATGGATCGCAGTAAGGTACCCGCCGTTCTATCCATCGCAGGATCCGATTCCAGCGGTGGCGCCGGCATTCAGGCAGACATTAAGACCATCACGGCCCACCGCCTGTATGCCGAGACGGCCATCACCGCCATCACAGCGCAAAACACACTGGGCGTCACCGCCGTGCAGGATATCTCGCCAGATATCGTAGCCGCGCAAATTGACGCCGTCTTTGACGATATTCGCCCGAGCGCCGTCAAGATCGGCATGGTTTCTTCTGTCGAGATTATCGAAGTCATCGCCGACCGCTTGAGCGCCTGGAACGCAACGAACGTGGTCGTCGACCCCGTCATGGTCGCCACCTCGGGCGCTCGCCTCATTGCCGAGGATGCCTCTGAGGCACTCACCCGCCGCCTGTTCCCGTTGGCGACCGTCATCACGCCCAACATTCCCGAGGCTATGGCGCTGCTCGATTACGAGGTCGATTCCGAGCGCACGCAGCAAAATGCCGCCATGCTTCTCACCCGCCGCTATGGCTGCGCGTCCCTCGTTAAGGGCGGGCATTTTGTCAACGAGGCAAACGATGTGCTAGCAGAGCCCGCGCCGCTCGATGACGAGGGCAACCACCTGGGCGATCCACTCACCACGTGGTTCCGCCACAAGCGCATCGAGACCGGCAACACGCATGGCACTGGCTGCACGCTTTCGTCCGCCATCGCCTGCGCGCTGGCCCAGGGCATGGAACTTGCCGACGCCATCAACGCCGGCAAGGCCTACCTAACCGGCGCTCTCGCCGCCGGCTTTGACATGGGCAAAGGCTCCGGCCCCGTCAACCACATGTGGCAGTATTAAGATTCACAGCCCAAGCCACCGCAAAGGCGCCCGCCCCCTTTGCGGTGGTTTGGGGTCGCGCTACTCTCCGAGCATCTCTTGGAGCTTGGCTGCCACGGCGTGACCCAGGCTCTCATGGCTTTCGGGCATCATATGCAGATAGTCGATATCGCCCGGCTCGGCAAAGTCGGCGGCATTCAAAAAGTCGCAGCCAAACTGCTCAGCCACATGCGCGTAGTACTCACCAAAATGTTCCGAGGCTTCTACGGAATGCTCGTCAAAATCGGTCATATATACGTCGGCGATCTGCGGCTTAATCTTGATAGGCGCCATCAGCAGAATGCGCGGACAAGGCGCAGCGTCGGTCCACGGAAACGCGCGGACGGCGCGAATCAGCGCCATGGCGCCACGGGCGATATCGGAAGCTGTCACGTTAAAGACCGTCTTACAGTCGTTGGTGCCCAGCATGATCACAATGGCGTCCAGCGGCTTATGGGCCTCGAGCAGCATCGGAAGTGCGCGGATGCCGTTAAGATTGGTGTCCAGATGGCACATGTCGTCGCGTACCGTCGTGCGGCCGTTGAGGCCTTCTTCAATTACATGCCAGCCCTCGCCTAAGTCACGTTGGGCCACGCCGCACCAGCGCACATCCTGCGCATAGCGCACCGCGGTGCCGTCGCGCATGCCCGCCGGATCGTAACCATAGGTGTTGCTGTCGCCAAAGCATAGAACGTTTTTCATCGTAAGCCCCTCGCTCAGTAAAAAGCCGACGGAAGCAGCCTCTCCCGTCGGCTCGACCTATCTGTCAGCACGTACCGATTACAGGTACTTGCGCCAATCGTCCTCGCCCTCATCATCCTCGGTAGCAGCCTGGGCCTGCTCGGCGGCGTGAGCTGCCGCAGCGCGAGCGGCAACCTGGGCATAGGACTCCTCGTTGCGCTCGGGGAAGTTTGCCAGCACGTGCTCGAACTTGGCAAAATCCTCATCCCAGCGCGTAGAAGGCACGGCAAAGAAGACTTGCTTGACCTTAAAGTCGCCCGACGCGAGCTCCTTGCGGAAGAGCTCGGCCACGGCCTCTGCGTCAAAGCCGTTGTTGTCGCAGCCCCAAGCACCCAGTACGAGCTTCTCGCGACCCAGCTCGTCGCAGATGGCAAGCACAAAGCGAATGCGGTCGTGCAGGGCATCCAGCAGAGCATCGTCGCTCACGCGATACTCCTGGCGGGCGCGCTTAACGTTGGGCGCGGCGGCCACGATCACGTCGGCGTATGCATGCACGTGGTTGCGGTCGAAGCGCACCGCAGGCACCACCAGCGCACGGTTTCGGTAAAGCTCGCAGTTGATGTTGCGGCGACGGTTCTCGCCGTACCATTTGCGCTGCTTATCGAGAACGTTGTACAGATACGAATCGGCGCACAGCGTGGCCTCCTGGCCCAGATAACCCTGAATATAGCCACCGCCCGGGTTGGTGAACGAGGCAAAGGCGAGCACAGCCATGTCGCAGAACTGCGCATAGCCGCGGCCGTTGTCCAGAATGGCCTGCGTGGCAGAGGCGTCGAGCACGGTGACCTCGGGCAGGACCGGAGCGGGCTCCTCGGCGGCAGGCGCGGGCTCGGTCTCCGCAGGCTCCTCGGCGGGCGCAGACTCGGCTTCGGTGGCCTCCTCGACGGGCTCGGGCGCCACCTCGACATCGACAGCGGCCTCGACGTCCTCGGCAGCTTGCTCCTCAGCAGCCGCTGCCTTCTGAACCTTGGCCTTCATCGCCGCGACAAAGCCGGCGGGCATGCCGTCAAACTCGCGAACACCGGCAAGCGAACGCTCGATATCCTTGGCGAACGCTTCGGACACAGTCGCCACATGGCGCTCGGCGGCCTTGGCACGGGCCTCGCGCTTGGGATTGGGCTGACCCGCTCGGTTGGACCTGCGGTTACGGTTCCTGTTGTCGACGTCTGCCATAAGTGGTCACCTTTCCTGTCGCTGCCGCTATCGGCTTTTCCCATCCATGATACCCCGCCGCTACAAAAAAGACGGCCCCACAGGACCGCCTTTCACATCGTTTTACCGCGTCCGACAAGAAACGCTGCAATCCCCCCGCACTAGTCGCGACGACCGAGGATGTTCAGGATGCGCAGGAACACGTTGATAATGTCCACGAACAGATTGGACGCCATGAGCACCGCATTGGGCAGCGTGGGCGGCACCGTCGTGGCAACATAGGTGTCGTAGCCAATAAAGCCGGCGAACACCACGATCACGATCAGGTCGGTGATGGTCTGCGAGACGCCCATAAACATCAGCACGATCTCAACCAGAATAGTGGCGAGCAGAATGCCAAAGCCGATGCCATATACGCGCTGGAAAAACTTGGGGAACGTCACGCCCAAGGCGCCAAAGACAAAGGTGATGGCGGCCGTGGCGATAAAGGCAGTGTTGATGGTGGGCAGGTCGTAGTTGGCAAGGCCAAAGGACGCGGTCAGGCCAAAGGTACTCGCAAAGATTACGTAGCCCACAAGGGACAGACCCACGGACTGCTTGCCCGCAGCAGCCGACATCATGACCATGCCGACGATGGTTAAAATAAACGAGCCAAAGACCAGTGGCAGGGCGGCGCCGCTCATCATCATGCGGACAAACGCCATGGTGCTCGTAAAGTAGGCGCCGGCGCCCATGGCGCAAAAGCCCAAGAAGATGAGGGCGGACATGGCAAGATTGTACGCGCGCGGCGACATCTCCTTGGCGCGGCTTGCGCCGGTCTCGATGGGGCCGTTCTGATAGCCTTGGATATCGTTCATACTTCGTCCTTTCAAAAAGCGCCACAACAGCGCCGTAGGTGACAAGATTCCTGCCATTGTACCCGAATGCCGCGCGCTCTTACCTGCGGCGCTCGCCCTCGAGCGTACGATCAAAAGCCCAGACCCACCAACGCATCACGTGCGCCTGCGAGCCGTCCGCCCGCTCACGCGTTTGGTCCTCCAGATACAACTCGGTCGCATGTCCGCCAAAACGTACCTTATAGGTTGCCGTACGAATGCCGTGAACCGTCAGGCCAAACCCGGTGGTCGAGATAATTTCGTCGATCGTAAAACAACGGCCGTCGACCCAGCAGACGGCGACCGGCACAACCTGTCCGCCCGCGAGGATGCGAGCCACGACGTCCACATACTGCTTGTGCACGCGCCGAGTTTTGCCGTCTGTCTGTCGATATTCCATGCCTCCTATTATCGAACGCATGTTTGCATGTTGTAAAGCGAACAGGCTGTGGTTTTGGGGTGTCGGAGCGATCGCATGTGTCCGCATGGCGTGTTAGCAAAAAGAACACCCGCGGTCAACATGGATAATATTCAATTTTAGTGCCAAAAAATTCACTGCTCCCATCAGAACTCGGTAAAGAAACCCGCGGGAGGTGATACGATTTATCATGTTTCTGTAACGTGCCTGCAAACTTCGAGAAAGCCCATATATGGACGTAACGTTCTCAACCTTCCTCGGCCAACTTGTGTCGAACCCAGTCCTTGCCGTCACCGTGATCCTCGCGCTCGGCGCCATCTTCGTCAATGGATGGACCGACGCACCCAACGCCATCGCAACCTGCGTCACTACGCGTTGCATGCCCGCCCGCGCCGCCATTCTCATGAGTGCCGCATTCAACTTCCTCGGCGTGCTCATCATGACGCACTTTAACGCGAGCGTCGCCAACACCATCTCCCATATTGTCGACTTTGGCGGAAACAGTACCATGGCGCTCGCCTGCCTGTGCGCGGCGCTGTTCTCCATCGTCGTCTACGGCGCCACAGCGTCGCGTTTTGGCATCCCCACCTCGCAAAGCCACAGCCTTATCGCCGGCCTGACCGGTGCCGCCATCGCCCTCGGCGGTGCGAGCAGCGTCAACGTCCACGAGTGGATGAAGGTCATCTACGGCCTGGCGCTCTCCATCGGCCTGGGCTTTGTCATGGGCTGGGTCCTGTGCAAGCTCGTCTCGATTCTTTTCGCCGCCGCCAACAGGCGACGTGCCAATGTCTTCTTTAAATACGCTCAGATCGCGAGCGCTGCGGCCATGAGCTTTATGCACGGCGCGCAAGATGGACAGAAGTTCATCGGCGTGCTCTTTTTAGGCGTGGCCTTTGCCAGCGGCCAGACGAGCGTCGGCGATGCCGGCATCCCCATCTGGATTATGCTGCTGTGCTCGGCCACCATGGGCATCGGCACCAGCGTGGGCGGCGAGCGCATCATCAAGTCCGTCGGCCAGAGCATGGTCAAGCTCGAGAAGTATCAGGGCTTCTCCGCCGACCTCGCAGGCGCCGCGAATCTGCTGCTTGCCACCCTTACCGGTATCCCTGTGTCCTCCACCCACATCAAGACCTGCGCCATCATGGGCGTCGGCGCCGTCAAGCGCCTTTCGGCCATCAACTTCGGCGTCGTCAAGGACATGATGTTCACCTGGTTCTTCACCTTCCCCGCCTGCGGACTCATCAGCTTTGTCATGGCCAAGCTGTTCATGATGTTCCTCTAGCCACACCGAGCGTCCATCCGGACCGTAATACTTCGCCCACCCGTCTTCGCCTCGAAAGGACCCACTCATGGCAAAGAAACCCGATTCGTTCTACTTTGACAACTACGTCGCCTGCGCCGACCTTGCCGTCCAGGCCGCCGAGCTGCTTACCAAGATTTTCGAGAACTTCGATCCTGCAAAGATTCACGATATGCTCGACAAGATGCACGCGATCGAGCATGCGGCCGACAAGAAGCACCATGAGCTTGAGGACGCCCTGCTCACGGCCTTTATCACCCCGCTTGAGCGCGAGGACCTGGACCTGATGAGCTGCTCGCTCGACACCGTGCTCGACCGTATCGAGGGCGTCGTGCAGCGCGTCTACTTCACCAACATCCAGAGCATCCATCCCGACGCCATCGTCATCGCCCACAAGGTAACCGATGCCTGCCGCGCCATGAAGGACCTTATGGTCGAGCTTCCCAACTACCGCAAGTCCAAAACGCTGCGCGAGCTCGTCATCCAGATCAACACCATCGAGTCCGAGGCCGACGAGCTCTACATCAACGCCATGCGCAACCTGCACGTTAACGGCAAGGACCCGCTCGAGGTCATCGCTTGGCGTGACGTGTACGCCTTCCTGGAGTACTGCGCCGACTGCTGCGAGAATGTGGCCGATGTCGTGGATTCGATTGTCATGAAGAACAGTTAATTGGGGGCACGTATCCCACCGGTCGCGGGCCCGACCACTAATACCTTTTTCACTCCGGCTGCAAGCAGAGTCGTTCAAAAGCGGTTAATTAGTGGTACGCGTCCCACCGGCGAAGGCCCGGCACCTATTTGCTTTCTCACTCCGGCTGCGTGGCAGAGTCGTTCGAAAGTAAATAGGTGTCGGGCCTTCGCCTTACGTATCACCATTGGGAACCTGGGCTAATAGGCCGAATGCATGGTGGCTTTGGTTGAAAGCGTCTTTGGCATCAGTCATGACTTTGGGCAGCGCTGAGCGTTTGGCTGAATGTTGCTCTGGGTACCCTTTGGTTGTCTTTTATTTCGTTATTAAATTGTTGGAGGGCTTGTATGTCTTATTTGGATCTGGCTCGGGGTCGGTATTCTTGTCGTGAGTTTGAAGATCGGGCTGTGGAGCAGGCTGTGGTGGATGCCATTGTTGAGGCTGGGCGTATTGCTCCTTCTGCTTGTAATAATCATCCAGCCCGTGTGATGGTGCTGGATACGCCTGAGCTGTTGGAGAAGGCTGCTGCTTGTCAGCCTCGGTTTGCTCGTGATGGGTCTATCTTTGGGGCTCCGCTTGTCTTCCTTATTTGCAGCGTTACCGATGATGCTTGGGTGCGCCCGTATGACCAGATGAATTCCAGTGAAATCGATACGTCCATCGTGTGCGACCAGATGATGATGGAGGCCACCGAGCAGGGCCTGGGAACGTGCTGGGTATGCCATTTTAAGCCTGAGGTGGCACAGGAGCAGTTCAACCTGCCCAAGGGCGTCTATCCCTATCACATGCTCGTCTGTGGCTATCCTGCCGACCACATCGCCGATCCCGAGCATCGCGAGGCCCGCACCATTCCCCTCTCCAACTTCCTCCTCAAGTAGTTTTTGGCACATGCCCTAAAACCTACCTTTTACCGCTCACCCATTTGCCGAGTTCTGCGCCACTATGTGCAGGGCTCGGTTTTTTATGTTGCGCGCCCCTGCACAGTCATAAAAAAGGACCCGCAAGGTGCGGGTCCTTTCTAGGCACTAAATTGTAGGACGAATGTTAGTCCAAGTCGTCGGCGGCAAAGTTGTCGATCGGGGCGAAAGGATCGGCCACGGGGACAACCGGGTCAGCGACGGGCAGCGGCTCGGCGGGAACAGTCACTGCAGGAGAAGCGGCAGAACCGACCGGCGTGGAGGCCATGAGGTCGGCCGGGAAGGAGTTCTGGGCATCGTCCATGAAGTGCTGGATGAGCTTGAGATACTCTGCCTTGAACTCCTCACGGGAAGCCTTGAGACGATCGATCTCCTCGAGCTCGGCCTGCTTCTCGGTCAGAGCCTGGCGGATAACCTCGCGGGCCTTGGCGTCAGCCTCGTTGCGGATACGCTCAGCGTTCTCGTTGGCATCGTTAACGATGGTCTCAGCGGTCTGCTGGGCAGCGATCAGGGCAGCAGAAATCTGGCGCTCCTGAGCGGAGAAGTCAGGGGCGGGAGCAGCCACGGGGGCGGCAGGAACGGCCTGGGCGGTGGCATCCTGAGCCTGGGCAAGCTGAGCCTGCGCATCGGCAAGCTGCTGCTCGGTAGCAGTCAGACGACCCTTAAGGTCGACGATCTTAGCGAGCATAGCGTCAACCTCGGAGGACAGCGTCTCCAAGAAGACGTCGACCTCAGCAGGATCGTAGCCACGCTTGGCCTCAGAGAAAGTCTGAGCCTGGATGTCTGCAGGGGTAATAGCCATAACAAGTCTCCTTTTTCATCGCCTCGGCGCTACGCGCCCGACGTAAGTTACTAAGTCAGTTCTACACGAGTATACCTATAAGAAGCTGCAGAACCAGCCTCTGCACCAACTGCAACGCAATAATCGCAACGACCGGCGAAAAATCGATACCGCCCATCGGCGGGATGAAACGACGGAACAGGTTGAGCCACGGACCGCACACGCTATCAAGCACCGCGGCAATATCCTGAAGCAAACCACCCTGCTTCATGGGAATCCACGTCATAAAGCAGTAGACGACAATGAGCGTGGAATAGAAGTTGAACAGCGTGTTGACCAGCTGGACGATAGTGTAGATGTTGATGGGAATCTCCTCGTCTTGTCTTTACTTAAGGTAGCCGTCCGCACGAAGCTTCTTGAGATCGGAATCTTTGACCTCGCAACCGGCGGGCAGCACCATGAACACGCGGTCGCCTACCTCCTTGACCGTGGCGCCCAGACCGCAGGCAAAGCCGTAAGAGAAGTCCAAGACGCGCTTGGCAACTTCGGTGCGTACGCCCACAAAAATCAGTGCGACAGGCTGCTTGGTGCGAACGCGGCGCACCACAGTCTCCACGTCGTCATAGCTCTCGGGGCGCAGGACATAGGCCGGCAGCTGCGGCGTGGCGTTGATGATATTGCTCGCATAGGCCGAGGCATCGCTCGGTGCAGGCGCGGGTGCAGCGGCGGCACGGGCGCGGGTGTTCTCGGCGTAGCTCGACGGCGTGTCATAGGCACCAGGACGATAACCGCTCGCAACACTGTCCTGCGAGCGCGAAGGCGGGTTATACGTCGTGGCATGGCGGGAGTCATCGCCGACCAGCTGACCGGAGCGCGTATACACGGCAACCGACTCAGCTTCACCGCGGCGCGTCTGACCAAGCAGGCCGTTGCTCGGCTCGTCTTGGGTGTAGAAGCCCTCGCCCGAAGCACCGCTGTAGCCGTTGCCCTGATAACTATCGTCATAGCCGTCATCGTAGCCGTAGTCGTCGTCCTGGCCATAACCCTGGTCGTAACCCTGCTGGCCGCCCAGGTGCATCTTATTTTTAATCTCGTCAAGGAAGCCCATGGTTGTGTCCTCTCGCGGTTTAGTGCAGGCGCCCCGATAATCAGTGCGCACTTCAGAGCCTTATTTTACTGCAAACTCCGGGCTAAATACTACCCTGCCCAGGCGAACGAGCGTAGAGCCCTCCTCAAGGGCAGGCTCAAAGTCCTCGCTCATGCCGCAGGAAAGCTCAGGCAGGTTCAAATCGGGATGCGCCGCCTCCAGCTCATCCCTCAGCTCACGAAGCCCCGCAAAGGTGCGGCGTGCCACATCCTTATTCCCCCGGGGCGCCATAGTCATAAGCCCCTGTACGCAAATTCCCTCAAGTTCCGCAAGCTCACCCGCGGCGGCGCGAATCTCATCGGGCGAAAAGCCTCCCTTCGACTCCTCACCACTCACATTGACCTCGATGAGCACACGCTGGGGACCGGCGAGCTCGCCTGCCTCAATCTTGCGGACAGCACGGCTCGAGATCGCCTGCGCCAGATGCAGCGAACCCACCGAGTGAATCAGCTCGGCTGAGCCCAGCACCGCATTGATCTTATTGGTCTGCAGGTTGCCGATCATATCGAAGCGCACCTCGGGCAGCTCCGGATGCTCCGCCAGACCCGTGAGCTTGCGAACCAGCTCCTGCGGGCGGTTCTCGGCAAAATGGCGATACCCCGCCTGGATGGCGGCAACGGTCTCATCGACACCAACGGTCTTGGACACGGCAATGAGGCGCGCGGCGTCGTGGGGGCGGCCCGCGCGATCGAGCGCCGCATAAAAACGTTCCAGAATCTGCTCGCGGCGAGCGCGCATCAAGTCCAAATAGTTATCCATTGCTAATCGCCTCCGCTGACAGCCAAACAAGTAGTCCCATGCTAACGCAAGAGCGCGGCCCCGCATGTGCAAGGCCGCGCTCACTTAGGTATTTACAATCTTTCGACGAACGGGGCTACTTACTCCTCGTCGTCCTCGCCATCGTCCTCGTCCTCAAGATGATCGAGCAGGTAGCGAAGACCCTCGCTGACCTCGTTAACGGGCACCTTGGCAACGTAGCGCGCGTCGACGGCGGGCCTCATGATAACACCCTCGCCCGAAGGCACGCGCATGCTCTCGAGCTCATCCTCGTCCACACGGGCGATATCGCCGGCGTTCATACGCTGACCAGTCAACAGGAAGGTCAGACGGCAAGCGGCATCGATGGAAATCGAAGCGATGCGATCGAGGTAGCGCGAAACCATGATGGCGCGGCGCAGGTCGTCATAGTTGCTGTCGTCGTCCATAAAGTCGCCCGTATCCATACGGTTAAAGGTGCGGAAGAACTTCTCGTAGGCGGCGTGCACTGGCTCGTCCTCGACGGCCAGGTTGCAGATGATGGACATATCATTGGTGACGAGTGCAGAAAGCGAAGAGCCCAGCACCTGGTAGACGGCCTCAGCCTCGGCCTTGACCGTGCCGACAAGCTCCTGGGGCAGCGAGATGTCGGCCTTGATCATATGACGCGTGGCACGGCAGATCTGACGGACCTTATCGGTCATGCGCTGCAGGTTAAAGTCGACGTAGATGATCGTCTGAAGCAGGCGGAAGTCGGAGGCGACCGGTGACTGCGTGGCGATCAGGTTGTAGCAGACGGCCTCCAGGTTGGCGCAGCGCGCGTCAATCGAAAGCGTTCGTTTCTTGGTCTTGGTGGCGAGCTTGCGGTCGTCGGTCACATAGGCCTTCACGGCATCGTGGAGAGCCAGATCGACGGCCTCATAGATGCTCAGCATCTCGTGACGGGCCTCGATGAGCTGACGGGAAAACAGTTTGCGCATGGTTCACTCCAATCAGTTGGGTGCGGTCATGCCGCCCGCACAGTGAATACGCACCGGACCAGGTCCGATCGGCTTGGGACTAGTCGCACCGATCAGCCAAAGCGGCCGGTGATATAGTCTTCCGTCCGCGAGTCCACCGGGCTGGTGAAGATCGCGTCGGTTTGACCATACTCGATGAGCGTGGCGGGCTCGCCGGCAACTTCCTGCAAGAAGAATGCGGTGTAGTCGCTGATACGAGCTGCCTGCTGCATAGAATGCGTGACGATGATGATCGTCATCTCGGGCGCCAGCTCGGCCATCAGATCCTCGACCTTAGAGACGGACGTGGGGTCGATGGCGGAGCAGGGCTCGTCCATCAGGAGGACATCGGGTTGCACCGCAAGCACACGCGCGATGCACAGACGCTGCTGCTGACCGCCCGAGAGCGCCAAACCATCCTTGTTGAGCTGATTGGATACCTCTTTCCAGAGGTTGGCGCGCTTGAGCGATTCTTCCACGATGTCATCGAGGTCGCTTTTGCTAGTCACGCCCTGCAGACGAGGGCCAAAGGCGACATTCTCGTAGATGGATTTGGGAAACGGGTTGGGCTGCTGAAAGATCATGCCCACGCGACGACGGAGATCGACCGGGTCGACACCCTCGGCATAGATATCGTTGCCGTCGAGCGTCATGGCGCCCTCGACGCGCGTACCCTCGATCAGGTCATTCATGCGGTTGATGCAGCGCAAAAACGTCGACTTGCCGCAGCCCGAAGGGCCAATGAAGGAGGTGATGGCGTTTTTGGCGATGTTGAGGTCAAGCCCCGTCAGCGCATGAAAGTCACCGTACCAAAAGTTGAAATCCTTGGCCGTAATGGCCGCTTGCTCCAGCGTGGGAGCGGACTGATAAACGGACATGGGACTCCTTAACTAGCGACGCTTGCGCGACAGGAAGCGCGCAAACAGGTTGAAGGCCAGAATGATCACCATCAGCAAGAGCGCGGTGCCGTAGGCTGCGTTCATGTTGATGCCGTCGTTTGCAAGCAGGTACAGGTGAACCGTCATGGGGCGGCCGGAATCGAGCGGCGAAATAGGTAGATTGATGGCTTGGCCCATGGTGTAGAGCACCACCGCGGTCTCGCCAATGGCACGGCCGATGGCGAGGACGATGCCCGTGGCAATACGGCCAAAGGCAGAAGGAAGCACGATCTTGGAGACAACCTGCCACTTGGTGGCGCCCAGGCCGTACGCGCCCCAACGGATATAGCGCGGCACGGCGCGAATGGCCTCCTCGGTGGTGCGCATGACGATGGGAAGCATCAAGAGCGCGAGCGCCAAAGCGGCCGAGACCATCGAAAGACCCAAGCCCATGGCCTCGACAAACAAGGCGTAGCCAAACAGGCCCATAACGATGGAGGGCACCGAGGCCAAAGCGTCGGCAGCATAGCGAATGAGCTCGACGACCTTACCCTGCTTGGCGTATTCGGCAAGATAGACGGCCGCCAGCACGGCAATCGGCGTGCAGATGAGCATGGCAAGCACCGTCACGTAGATGGTCGAGACGATCGTGGGCCAAATACCGCCTTCGGCGTTGACGCCCTGGGGCCAACCAAAGATAAAGTCAAGCGAGATATGCGGCAAGCCGTTGATGACCACGTAGGCGATAATGGCGACCAACACCAGCGTAGTGATATAGGCCGCAACGCGGAACACGCCGAGCATGAGTTTGTTGGACAGGTCCTTGTTGATGCGGCCCTTCTTGCCGTGGGAAAGGGCACGCTTGATGCGCTCGCGCGACGAGGTCGTATCGACCGTCGTGTCAACGGAATCGGACATAGCCTACCCCCTCTTCTTCTTGGAAATCAGACGGACAATGCCCACCAGCGCGGCGGAGATGATAAACAGGACCACACCCATGCCAAAGAGCGCCGAACGGTGCAAGCCCGAGGAGTAGCTCATGTCGAGCGCAATCTGGCTCGTGAGCGTCGAGATGGGGCTCGCGATGCTATCGGGAATGACCGGAGCATTGCCCACGACCATGAGCACGGCCATGGTCTCGCCGATGGCGCGCCCCATGCCCAAAACGATGGCGTCCACAATGCCCAGCTTGGCGGCCGGCAGCACGACCTTGTAGATGGTCTGCCACTTGGTGGCGCCCATGGCATAGGAAGCTTCGCGAATACCCATGGGAATGGAATTGAGGGCATCGATGGTGAGCGTGGTGATGGTGGGGACGATCATGATGGCGAGCACGAACCACGCTGTCAGTGCGCCAAAGCCAAGGCCGCCGGTCAGCTGCGCGATAAACGGACGGATGATGACCATGCCAAAGAAGCCGTAGATGATGGAGGGAATGCCCGCCAGCAGGTCGACGGCAGGGCTGATGAGCTTGCGCACGCGCTTGCCGGCGATTTCGACCAGGTATACGGCCGTACCCACACCTAGCGGCACGCCCATGGCGAGCGCACCGACGGTCACCAGACCTGAGCCGGCAAGCAGCGACATGATGCCGTAGTGGCCCTCAGAGGGCGCCCACGTAAAGCTAAAGAAGTCCGCCAGACCGATGTCAGTAAAGACGGGCAGCGCCGAGTACGTGGTAAAGACAAAAATTAGGATGACGGTAACGACCGCCAAGAACGCGCAGGCAAAGAAGATCCACTGCAGCGCCTTCTCCTTGATATAGGTACTGCGCGATACGAGAGCCAGCTCGCGCTTCTTGGGTGCCTGAGCATTCTGCTCAGTCTGGGAGTTTTCCTGTGCTTCCATGCTACTCACTCCCCTTCTCGTCGTTGGTGACGGGGATAAAGCCCGCCTCGCGAATCTGCTTGTCCATCTTTTCGGACGTCACGTAGTCGATGTAATCCTGCGCCTGCTGCGAAGGCGCACCCTTAACAAAGAAGTAAAGGTCGCGCGAGATGGGATAGCCGCCGCTCGCGACCGTCTTCTCGGACGCCTCAACATGATTGACCGAGACGGCCTTGACCGAGGTCTTGGCGTTGAGGCTATCGACGAAGCCCAGCGAAATGTAGCCAATGGCACCGCGCGAACGAGATACCACGTCGCGCACCTGGCCCGTGCCCGAAAGAACGGCCGAGCGGCGATCGAAGGGGGTGCCGTCCATCACGATGGTGCGAAAGGCCTCACGCGTGCCGGACGCCTCATCTCGGTTGATAACCTGAATCCTCAGGTCCTCGCCACCGACTTCTTTCCAGTTGGTGATCTTGCCGGCGTAAATATCGCGGAGCTGCTCGGTCGAGAGGTTATCGACCGGGTTATCGTCGTTCACGATGACCGCGATACCGTCGTGGGCAATGACGATGGGAGTCAGGCCCAGATCCTGTTCGTCGGCATTGAGTCCACGGGAGGAACTGGCGATATCGGCCGTGCCAGCGCTGACGGCCTCGATGCCAGCGGAAGAACCCAAACCGGAAACGAGCACGTCGATGCCGGTCTCCTCCTTAAAGCCCTCGGCCGCAATCTCGGCGATAGGAAGGCAGGTCGTGGAGCCGGCGACAGTAATGGAAGAGGTAGAAGATCCCGAAGAACAGGCGCACAGCGTAAGCGTAAGCACAGCGGCGCTCAGGATCGATACGATCTTTCTCATAGCATCACGCCGATCGCAGCATGGCGCCCGCAGGTGCCGCCCTCGTTGCGGTAGGAATAAAAGCGGTCGTTCTGACGCACGGTCGAAAGCTGGGTATCCACAATCCCATCCGCATCGACACCGACATCTACCAGCGCCTCACGAATGGCGGCAGATAGATCGAGCATGCGAGAAGCGCCCGCATCGACGCACGAGAACTCGGCAGCAAAGCGGTCCATGAGCTCCTGGGAAACCTCGTACTCGTCACCCAGGATATGGGGACCGATATAGGCAGAAACATCGCTCGCATTGCAACCAGCCGCCTCGCAGAGCGCCTGGCACGCCTTGGCGGAAATGCGCGCAATCGTGCCCTTCCATCCGGAATGCACCACGGCAAAACCGTTGGGAGCAACCAGCACCACGGGAACGCAATCGGCAAAGCAAAGCATCACGGGTACCTCATGGGCCGTGCAGACGATGGCATCGCAGCCCTCGGCAATCTGCTCGCGAATAGCCTCAAGATCGTCGGCGCCGTTCGAGGTCACCGTAACGATATGGTCACCATGTACTTGATTGGGCACGAGCAGATTATGCTCGCACTCAGCGGCGCCCATGGCTTCGAGCGCTCGACGACGATTTTCTTGAACAGCAAAGGGGTCATCGCCTACATGCGAGCCCAGGTTGAGCGAGGAGTACGCATCATCGGAAACGCCACCGGTGCGCTCGGTGAAGGCAAAGCGGACATTGTGCGTCGCGCCCTCCACCAACGTAACTCCATCATGGTCGACACGCGAAACCCTGTCCGCACGTGCTGCCATACTAAAGCCTCCTAATAACACAAGTATCGCGGCGTCGCCGCGCAGTCCGCGTTTATACGGCTGTCATACTTCCTTAAAAGGATACCCGCAGCGGTAGGGACCAAACGTAAAGGGAACGTAAGGAGATTGGAGGCTTTCGTTTACAAACGAGAAACAAAACGGGGTGCATCCAAATGGACACACCCCGTACAGGTCGTTGAGAAAAACGAACTAGAAGCTACCGCGCTTGAGGAAGTCGGGAAGCTCAAACTGGTCGTTGCCAAAGTTGGGCAGCTCGGTACCACCGACGTTGCGAGTCGGGGCGGCCTGAGCCGGGCTGGCAGCCGGAGCAGTGCGCTGCGGCTCAGCGGAAGCAGCTACCTTGCTCTGAGACTGCTGAGCAGCAAAGAGCTCGTCCTGACGGTTGACGTTGGAGTCAGAGAAGCCCGTGGCGATAACGGTGATGCGCACCTGGTCGCCCAGGGACTCGTCAACAACGGTACCGAAGATGATGTTGGCCTCGGGGTCAACGGCATTGGCGACAACGTCGGCGGCGTCGCTGATCTCCTGGATGCCCAGGTCCTTGGAACCAGCGATGGAGAGCAGCACGCGCGTGGCACCATCGATGGAGCTCTCGAGCAGCGGGCTGGAGATGGCCTGCTGGGCAGCGTCGACGGCACGTGTATCCCCAGAAGAGGTACCGATACCCATCATGGCGGTACCGGCCTGCTTCATGATGGTCTTAACATCGGCGAAGTCCAGGTTGATGATACCGGGGACGGTGATGAGGTCGGTGATGCCCTGGGTGCCCTGGGAAAGGACGCCATCGGCAATCGCGAAGGCCTCGAGCATGGTGGTCTTCTTCTCGGCGATGTCGAGCAGCTTATCGTTAGGGATGACGATCATGGTGTCGACGCAATCGGAGAGGGTCTTGATGCCCTCCTCGGCGCTCTTCTTGCGCTTGCGGCCCTCGAAGGTGAAGGGCTTGGTCACGACGGCGACGGTCAGTGCGCCGACCTCGTTCATCGCGATATCGGCAACGATGGGAGCAGCGCCGGTACCGGTGCCACCGCCCTCACCGCAGGTGATAAACACCATGTCGGCGCCAGCAAGCGCCTCGGCAATGTCGTCGCGGGACTCATCGGCAGCCTTGCGACCAACCTCGGGATTGGCGCCGGCGCCCAGGCCGCGGGTAAGGTCGGTGCCGATGTGCACCTTGATATCGGCATCAGAGATCGCGAGTGCCTGAGCATCGGTGTTGATGGCAACAAACTCGACGCCGCGGATGCCCTCTTCGATCATTCGATTGACCGCGTTGGTACCGCCGCCGCCGACGCCGACCACCTTAATGACGGCAAGGTAGTTGTTGATCTCTGTCTCGTGCATGTCGGTCCTCCGAACAAAGGTTATAGCCATAGCATGGGTCGACCCCTGCGCACATTAACCTTCAGGTTGAAAGTAAATGCAAAGGTAAACCGTATTATGTTTGCACATTATGAACGTATCAGTCAAATAATTGACCGTGAAAACCAAACAAACCAGATAAACGGCGTGGTATGGCCCCTCAACAAAGCATCAACCAGCGCTACGAGGTCGGAGCATTCCTAAATGTGTAGTTGCCCGGAGAGCGCACATTGATATACGTTACGCCCTCTACCTGCGAAAGCAACTTGGTGACTACGCGTTCCTTCTTGGCGATATCGTCCGAATCGCCCAGCGACACCTCAATGCCGTTATTGAGGTTTGCCGAGATGGCTTCGACCGAAGGCGTGGAAATATCCTTGACTTGTCCCAAGAACTCGCTCGAAAAACCACGCACATAATCCAGGCCGGCCTTAACGGCTTTGGAGTTAACCGCCTGGCCGGAAACCGGAGCGACATCCGCCGAGACATCAGTCAACAACACCGCGCCATAATGCTTGGCGAGCGCCAGCGCGGCATCGATTCCGGTCAAGGTATTTGAGCCCTGCCCTGTCGTGATGACGTTGCCCTGGTCGTCCACTTCGACCGACGTCGACAGCGGGGCGATCCAGGTGTCATCGTCTCCGATAGCCCAGGCAAGGTCGTCGGAGCTGATATACGCAATGGCGATAACTTTACGCTCCGTCGGCGTGATGATAAGCGTATGGGGAAACTGGCGCTGGACATCCACGCCCGAAACCCACGGGTTCTGCTTGAGATCCTCGGTAATCTGGTCGGGATCGACGTTAAAAAGCGACGTTCCCTCGGGCAAGTCGATCAGCTGGATAGCATCGTGCTTCGTCACATGCTCGCTGCCTTGAATCTGAATATCAGTGGCAGTAAACAATCCAGAGTTGATCACCACGATGGCAACGACGACGAGCACGGCCAAGACGGCCAGAACGCCGCCCACGATTTTGCCTTTGCCTGTAACGACAGAAGCGGCGTCTGATGTTTTATTTGCCATCGCTCCAAGTGAAGATAACGGGTTGAAACCTTTTTTACTCGAAGGCTTCTTGGCGGTAGCCGGCACCGATGTCAGCGAGCGCGGTTTCGATGCGCCCAGCGTGCGACCTGGACGCGCCGCTTTAGTTCCCGTCGAGGGCTTGGGAGCTGCCATGGGACGGGCAGGCTTGGCGCCCATAACAGGCTTTGACGTCACCGAGGGACGCGAGGACTTTTTTGCGGCTGGACGATTACCGAGCTGCGAGCCGACGACCGGACGACTGGTCTGTCGAGCATGCCCGACAGACTTAGAGTGCGCGACGGTATTGCGTTGAGGTTTGGCAGGCGCGCCGGAACGCCCTCCGGCGCGGCGGAAGGTGGGTTTCGATGCTCTAGAAGCCGAGGAATTTAACTTCCGGTCTGAGCTCGATGCCATACGCCTCCCTCACCTTTCCGTGCACATGTCTGATAACCGCGGCAACGTCATCGGCCGAGGCAGTTCCGTTATTAACGATAAAATTAGCGTGAACGGGCGAAACTTCCGCGCCGCCAATTGAAAAACCCTTTAATCCACAATCCTCGATAAGCTTGCCCACACTCGCATCGGGCGGGTTGCGAAAGACAGACCCGCAGGATGCGCGACCCATGGGCTGCGTACGCTTGCGCCTTGTAAGGTACCGCTCCATGCGCTCGCGAATGTCGGCCTTGGGTGCCGGTTTAAGCTTGAACACGCACTCGAGGATGATCTCATTGCGGGGAAGGCTACATTCGCGGTAGCCCCAAGTGATCTCGGACCCCGCATAATGCTTGATACCGGATGCCGGGTCAAACGTTACGACATCCTCAACCAGCGAGCCAATCCACTCGGTCCGTGTGCCGGCATTCATAGATATCGCACCGCCGACCGAACCAGGAATGCCAACGGCAAACTCAAGGCCCGAGAGGCTACGCGACAGGGCATCGTTGACCAGGCGCGCAAACATCACGCCCGCACCGACCGTCAGCGTACAACCGTCATCGGCAACAACCGTGCGCTGAAACTCACGTCCGAGCGAAATGACGGCACCGCGATAACCGCCATCGGCAACCAGCAGATTGGAGCCCTTGCCGATGATGACCCACGGCACCTGCTCGCGATCGAGCACCGCCACGGCGCGGCGAAGGGCATGATAGCTATGGCACGTCACAAAGAGGTCGGCCTTGCCGCCGATACGATAGCTCGTATGACGCGCAAGGCGCTCGTCCTCGATCACATCCGTGTCGATCATGCCCGAGAGCGCCATGACGGCGTTAAACAGACCCATTAGACTTAAGCGTCTTTCTTGGCAGTCAGATACTCAATGAACTCGGGACCGACGGTCGTAACGTCGCCGGCACCCATGGTGAGCAGCAGGTCGCCCTCGCCCACCATCTGCTCGAGCTCCTGATTGAGCTCAAGACGGCTGGAGCAGTACACGACCTCCTTGCCAGGATGCTTGGCGCGCACGGCATCGGCGAGCATCTTAGAGGTGACACCCGGAATGGGCATCTCGCCAGCCGAGAACACATCAATCAGCAGCAGTTTATCGGCATTGGCAAATGCATCGGCAAAGTCGTCGCACAGGGCCTGCAGGCGCGAATAGCGGTGCGGCTGGAACACGACGTCGACGTGCTTGTAGCCCAGCGACGAAGCGGCGGCAAGCGTCGCCTTGATCTCGGTGGGGTGATGGCCGTAATCATCGACCACGGTGATGCCATCGATATCGCCCACGTGGGTAAAGCGACGGCGGACGCCCTCAAAGCTCGAGAGCGCCTTGGCGGCGGCGTCGATGTCAAGGCCCAGGACATGGGCGACGGTGAGCACGGCCGTGGCGTTGAGCATGTTGTGGCGACCGGGATTGCTCTTGATCTCCACAGCGTGCTCAGTGCCGTCCTCAAAGCGAACGATAAAGTCACTCTGGATGCCCTTGACATCCGGGTGCACGCAGACGATGTCGTTGCTCTCGGCAAAGCCGTAGGAAAGCACGTGACGGCCCGTCGACTTGGCGAGCTCGACCAGATGCGGGTCCTCGCCGCAGACGATGACGGTGCCGTCCTCGCCCACCAGGCTCATGAATTTGGCGAAAGTTGCCTCGATCTCCTCGATACCCGAGTAGTGATCGAGGTGGTCGGCCTCGACGTTGGTCACAATGACCACGTTGGGGTTCAGGAACAGGAAGGAGCTGTCGGACTCGTCGGCCTCGGCGACAAAGTAGTCTCCCGAGCCGTTCTTGCCGTTCGTGTCATAGCCCTCGACGATGCCGCCGATCAAGAAGCTCGGATCCAGACCCATGCGGTCGAGCATGGTGGCGCACATCGAAGACGTGGTGGTCTTGCCATGCGTGCCGGCAACAGCGACGGTAGTGTAGCCGTGGCCCAAAGCAGAGAGCATCTTGGCACGGGGCCACACGGGAATGCCCAGCTCGCGAGCGCGCACGAGCTCAGGGTTGGACTCCGGAATAGCGGTGGAGACAACAACCACGTCGGGCTTGACCTCGTCGATCGTGGCTGCCTCATGGCCCACATGCACCTTCACACCAGCGCGTGTAAGCTGGCGGATATAACGTGACGTCTTAAGGTCGGAGCCGGTAACGGCATAACCGCGCTCGTGCAGAACGAGGGCGATGCCGCTCATGCCGGCGCCGCCGATACCGATAAAGTGGGCGCTCTTAAACTCGGGCGCGGAGGTTGCAGTCTGGGAATCAGCCATGTGCTCGTGTACTCCTTGCGTAAACACTGCCTGTAACCCGTTAACTGTACCGCACCTACCGCATCAGCGCGAGGGCGACCGACGATATCCCGTCTAACTAACGCAAACCCTCTACCGCATCGGCCAGAAGAGCGGCGGCCCTATCCTGAGCCAGACCACGCGCCGCCTGACGCATGACGTCGCGCTCTGCCGCGTCATCGACCAGGTGCAGCAGCTCATCGGCAAAGGCAGAACCGTCGATATCGGCATCGGCACAGAGCACGCCGGCCCCGGCGTCGACCAGATAACGGGCATTGGTGGTTTGGTGGTCGGCCGTCGCATGCGGATACGGCACGAGTATCGAGGGCACGGCGAGCGCAGCGATCTCGGCCACGCTCGATGCACCCGAACGCGAGAGCACCAAATCGGCAGCAGCCAGCATATCGCCCATGTTGTCGATGTAAGGCTGGACGCGGTAACGCTTCGCCTCCTCGGGCGTCAGCGCCAAAGCGCGCTCGGTCTCCTCAAAGCCGTCGGCACCCGTCGAATGCAACACATAGAGGTTCTTGCGCGAAAGCAGCTCGTTTTTGAGCGAAACCGCGCGCTCGTTGAGGTGCTGGGCGCCAAGTGAACCGCCAAAGACGAGCAGCAGCGTAGCGTCCTCGGGAACGCCAAGTGCCTTGCGGCCGCGAGCGCGATCGCCCTCGATCACCGAGCGACGTACGGGGTTGCCGGTCATGAGCACGTGGTCAGGGTCACCTTCGCGCTCAAAGACCGAGCGCGCTGCCGGCACCGAGATGCACACGCGAGCGGCGTGGGAGTTCATCATCTTGTTGGCCAGGCCCGGAACAGAGTTCTGCTCATGTAGCAGATACGGAACGCCTGCGCCCTTGCACCACCCCAGCAGCGGAACCTCGACATAGGCACCAAAACCGATGGCAGCATCGGGCTTGCCGACCTTTGAGAAATGACTGGCGAGCGCACGCTTGGCCTTGTTGACACGCCACAGCGAGGTCAGCGCCGTCCAGGGACGGGAGCGGTCGAAGCCCGTGACCGTAATGGGCACAAAATCAAACCCAGCCTTGGGGACCAGACGACCCTCGAGCTTGCGCGACTGGCCCACGAACACAACGTGGTGGCCACGGTCATGCAGCTCCTCGGCCAAAGCGAGCGCGGGGTTAATGTGTCCTGCCGTGCCGCCGGCTGCAATAGCAACGGTCATCTTATCGGTCATGGTAGTCCCTTCGTACACGCGGTCCCTGGTCGTCGGTGCGCAAACGCGCCGACGGGTCCGAGTTCAAATCGATTCGATTATATCCGCCGCCCGCGCTGCGAGGGCTGGGGCGCTGCGGACGACCTTGCGGCACCGTTCGCTGACGCGGACGGGCTGCCGGCTCGGTCGCAGAGCCATCCAGAACGGTAAAGCCGTTACGCGAAGATCGCTCGCCGCGTACGTGGGGCACGCCGGCGGTACTCTCATCCATAACGGCAAAGCTCTCGCGGCGACGGTCGTACTCATCGCGACGGGCGCTCTCGTACGAAACGCGCAGGATCAGACCGGCAAGCATAAGCGACACAATAATCGACGAACCGCCGTAGCTAATAAACGGCAACGGTTTGCCCGTCATGGGAAACACGTTGAGGATGCCCAGCGCATTGATCAAAAACTGCACCGCGAGAATGACCGCGGAGCCAGACGCCATGAGCGCGCCCCGACGATCGGTCGCCTGCTCGGCAATGCGAAACGCCGAGTAGATCAGCATCGCAAACACCAAGAAGAACAGCACGGTTCCGACAAAACCGACTTCCTCGCCAATGATGGCCAAGATGTAGTCGTTGTGCGCCTCGGGCAGATACGAGTACTTCATGGTTGAGTTGCCGATGCCACGGCCGAACAGACCGCCCGAGGCAAAGGCCATGATGGCAAGCGTGGCCTGATAGCCGTCACCATACTCGTCGGCCCAAGGGTTCAAGGCAACCTGAATACGCACCATACGGTACGGCTCTGCAACAAGCGCAATCACGATCACGAGAATGCCGAAGATTATCACGCCGATGATAAATTTGGGGTCGAGACCCGCAAACAACGCCATGCACATGAGGGTCAGCAGGATGATCAGGACGGTACCGAAATCGGGCTGGATAAAGATCAGAAAGAGCGAAATGCCCAGGTAGATGCCCATCTTGCGAAGGAATTCGTTGATGTTGCCACCGGGCGAAAAGAAGCGATCAAGCATGATGGCCGAATACGCAATGGCAAATGGCTTTAAAAACTCGGAAGGCTGGAACTGAATACCGGCGATGTTGAGCCAGCGCGTGGCGCCACGGCTGCCGCTGCCCACCAAGAACACCAGAAGCAGTAGCCCTATCATGCCGATGAGGAAGATCCTGAGCACATCCTCCCCAAACCAGCTGTCCGGCAAAACGCGCACGATGGCAATCAGCGCCAGAACACCGACCACGGCAAACGCAGCCTGTCGACCCAGAAAAAACGTCGCTGAGCCATTCTCGTGCAGCGCCTCGACCGAAGACGCCGAGTACACCATCAGCAGGCCAAAACACACCAAGATAAACAGACAGGCCATGAATATCAGACGGGGGCGCATGATGCGGGCGGGAACGCCGGCAATATAGCGTTCGCTAAACGACTGCCCGCCGCGACCGGAACGCGGTGCGCTACGCCGCGAGGAAGCACGGTCCGAGTCGGGCCTCCTCATACCTTGTCGGGGGCTCTCCTCTCTCACCGGCAACCCCTATTCCATTTGCGATTTCGCTGCAGCGGCAAGCTGAGCCACGTAGTCCTTAAACACGCGGCCGCGCTCCTCATAGCCCGAGAACTCATCGAACGAAGAGCAGGCAGGAGAAAGTAAGATCACGTCGCCACGGCTCGACAGCGAACGGGCAACGTCCACGGCATCGCGTAGGTCATCCGCTTGGGCGATATCCACATCGCCATCGACATCGGCCTCGTCCATAGCGGCGGTAAAGCGCTCGCGCGCATCGCCAAAGCAGACGACCGAGCGCACGTTATCCATAACGACGCGCGCGAAGTCCGTGAGCGGCGTGCCCTTATCGTGGCCGCCGAGCAGCAAGATCACGTTGTCATCGGGAAATGCCGTCAGTGCCTTCTCGACCGCGTCGGTGTTGGTCGCCTTGGAATCGTTGACGTAGCGCACTCCGTCAATCTCGCCGCACGGCTCCACGCGGTGCTCGAGCGGCTGGAACGAGGCCAGACCGCGGCAAATGCCCTCGGGATTGGCACCGACGGCCAGGACAGCCGTGGCAGCGCACAGGGCATTGATAACATTGTGATGGCCCGAGATCTTGAGCTCGGATGTAGCGATGAGCGGGGTCTCGACGCCCTTCAGGCGCACGACCATTTTGCCGTCGCGCACAAAGGCGGCGTCTGCACCCTCGGGCTCGTCAAAAGCGACCTTGCAGATGCGACGACCCGGCATGTAGATGTACTCATCGAACTCGTGAATGCCGGCGTCTTCGACGTCGACGACCATCAGATCGTCATCGACCATATTGTCAAACAGTTTGATCTTGGCAAGCGCATAGTTCTTATGGCTCTTATGCCAGCCCAAGTGGTCGGGAGTGATGTTGAGCAGCACCGCCACGCGAGGGTGGAGCTCGGTGGTCGTAGCAATCTGATAGCTCGAGAGCTCAGCCACAAACCACTCGTTGTGGGCTCGGCCGTCAATCTCGTTGATAGGCGGCTCGCCGATGTTGCCGACAGCTACACTGGCCTCACCGGAAGCCTTGAGCAGATAATCGGTCAGCGACGTGGTGGTCGTCTTGCCGTTGGTGCCCGTGATGGCAATCCAGTTATCGGGCGACAGGCGATAGGCAAACTCGGGCTCACCCATAATCTGGGCGGCATGCTCGCGCCCGGCCTTAAAGAAGCCCGAGAACTCCGAGATGCCCGGGCACGTCACGCATACGTCATAGGCGCCCTCGACCTGTTCGGTCCCATAGACAAACGACGCACCGGCAGCCTCGAGCGCACGCGTGGCGTCATTGGGCTCAGAGGTGCCGCCGCCATACACGGTAACGGCGCTTACGCGCTCTGGATGTGCCAGCGCCCAGCGGGCGACATCGAGACCGGATTTGCCCTGACCCAAAACGAGCAGGCTAAAGACATCAGCAAGAGGCATGAAAGACCACTATCCCAACTGGAAGAACAGGGCAAGGCCAACGGCACCAAATGCCGCAGCGATAATCCAAAAACGGATGACGACCTTGGTCTCGGCCCAACCCTTCTTTTCGAAATGATGATGGATGGGCGCCATAAGGAAGACGCGCTTGTGCGTAAAGTGGAAGTAGACAACCTGAATCATGACCGACAGGGTCTCAACGATAAACAGGCCACCGATGATAAGGGAGACGACCTCGGTGTTAGTCATGATGGACGTACAGGCAAACGCGGCACCCAGAGCAAGCGAGCCGGTATCACCCATAAAGATGCTCGCCGGATAGCAGTTGAACCACAGAAAGCCCAGGCAGGCACCGGCACACGCGGTGCAGAAGATGGACAGGTTCACGTCTCCGTGCAAAAACGCCATGGCAGCCATGGCGAGCATGGCGATCATGGAGGTGCCGCCAGCAAGACCGTCAAGGCCATCGGTCAAGTTCACGGCATTAGAAAGACCGGCAATCATCAGCCAGCAAAAGACAATATAGAGCCACGGGAACGAATGGCCGCAGATGGTAGTCGAAAGCACGCCAAGGTCAATCGTCAACCCACCGGGAAAACGAATCTCGGGGGCGACGCCGCACCAGTTGACGGCAAGTACCGTAAAGGTGACACAGATAATGGTTAGGCCGATCATCTTGGCATGGGGCGTCAGACCGAGCGAGCGCCCATGCGTAACGGAGGTCAGGTCGTCGATCAGGCCCAGCACGCCGGTCGCCAGCGTGGCGAGCAGCACGAGTACGAGCTCGGTGGTGAGCTTGCCCATCAGCAGGCAGGTCAGCGAGATCGCGACGAGGATGACAACGCCACCCATGGTGGGCGTTCCCTGCTTAACCAAATGACGCTTGGGGCCGTCGGCACGAACCTGCTGGCCGATACCCTCGACCTTGAGCAGCTTGATCCACCACGGCATGAGCAGCAGCGCAATGGCTGCGGCGATGCCAAGCCCCAAAAAAGCCTGATACGTTGGATACGAGGGATTGCCGAACATGGGCTAGCACACACCTTCCACAAAGCGGTCGAGCTCAACAAAGCGGGAACCCTTGACCAGTACAACATCATGTTTTTCAAGCGCGCCGCCCATGCGGTCGAGCACCTGCTGATAATCGGAGAACACCTGGATGCGGTCCTCGTCCATGCCCATCATGCGCGCGGCATCGGCCATAAGCTGGGCCAGCTCACCACCCACGCACGCCAGCATGTCGAGCTTCTTGGCGGCGGCATAGGCGCCCACGAGCTCATGCATGCGAGGAGCCTCATCGCCCATCTCGCCCATCTCGCCCAGGATCGCCATGCGAGACCCCGTGCACGAAAGCGAGCACAGCAGATCGAGGCCGGCTGCCATCGATTCGGCGCTGGCGTTATAGGAATCGTCGATGATGCGTGCACCGATCTTGGCGCGCTTGATCTCCTGGCGGTGCCCGGTGATCGTAAGACCCCTAAAGGCAGCATCGATCTGCTCGGGCGTCACGCCCAGGCGATAGGCAACCGCGGCGGCCTTAACGGCATTAGGAACGGACTGCACGCCGGGGATGGCAAGCATGGTATCGATTGTCTCGCCCTGGCCAAAATCGAGCGTAAAGACCGGACGGCCCTCGTCATCAACGCGAACGTCGCGGGCGCGGACCTCATCATCGTCCGAGACACCGGCCAGCATCACGTCGATACCAGCAGGCTGGGCGAACGTATCGCGAATGAACGGCGTAAAATCGTC
This sequence comes from uncultured Collinsella sp., assembly GCA_958445065.1. GTDB lineage: Bacteria > Actinomycetota > Coriobacteriia > Coriobacteriales > Coriobacteriaceae > Collinsella. The sequence continues at coordinate 28,326 of CAUCQW010000004.1, read as the reverse complement.
CTCGCCGCCCAAAACCAGCAGCGGCAAATAGTCGCCGGCGGCGCACATGCCCTGGACAATCTCGGCCTTAGCGCGGGCGATGTTCTCGCGGCTGCCCAAAATGCCGATATGAGAGGTGCCGATCTTGCTCACGATGGCAAGGTTGGGATTGGCAGACAGAGACAGGCGCTCGATCTCGTGGAAATGGTTCATGCCCATCTCGAGCACCAGGACCTCGGTATCGGCCGGAGCGGAAAGCACCGTGAGCGGCATGCCGATCAGGTTATTGAAATTGCCCTTGGTGGCCCAGACACGATAGCGCTTGGCGAGCACAGCGGCGAGAACGTCCTTGGTCGTCGTCTTGCCGATGGAACCGGTAATGCCAACGACCAGGCAGCCAAGCTCCAGGCGATACGCGTGCGCCAAACGCAGCAGAAACTCCTCGGGATCATCGGTCAGCAAGATGGCACAGCCCTTGTCCTGCGCCAGCGAGACCAGCTCGGTCTCGGGCTCACGCGTCATCACGACGGCACCGGCACCCGACTGGACGGCACGGGAAGCAAAATCATTGCCGTCGACGTTTTCACCGGGAAAGGCGACGAAAATCGTCCCTTCCTCGACCTGGCGCGAGTCGATAACGCACCCGCGGCATACCCGATCGACTTCTCCCGTCACGGTTCGGGCCCCTGTTGCGGCCGCGAGGTTGTTGACGGCGATCTCTATCATTGCAGCTCCCCTGTAAACCTAAATAATGCTATCGGCGTATTGTATCCCAGCGCCGCGCATGCGTGGTGCAGGGCATGTGAACACCCCTCATATGGGACAACAAACCACGCCCCAAAGATTGTAACCCCCTACTTCGTGCGCGGGATACCCAGCACGTCGAGTGCGTTGGCCATAATGGACTGGAATGGCACCGCGGCGGCATCCGAGCCGCTCGGCGTTCCATCGAGTGTGATATAGCACAGCACCTTGGGCGATTGCGCCGGTGCAAAGCCCATAAAGGACGACATGTAGTTCTCCTTGAGGTAACCGCCGTTCTCGTCAGCACGCTCGGCCGTACCGGTCTTGCCCGCCACGTCATAGCCATCGACCGCACCGCCAACGCCCGTGCCTTCGGACACGACCGTCTGCATGCACGATGTCACCTGGGCGGCAGCGTCGTCCGATATCGCACGCTCGCCTTCGCCCCAGTCCTTCTCATCGCCCTTGCTGGACTTATAGAAGTGCGGAGTCATCATCACGCCGCCGTTCGCGATGCCGCCCACGGCACGTGCGACCTCAATCGGCGAGACGGACAGCGCCTGGCCAAAGCTCATCGAGCCCAGCGTGGCGCCGTCGTACTGGTCGCGCTCCTTGACGATGCCCAGGCTCTCGCCCGGAAAATCGACACCAGAGCTGTGACCGATGCCCCACTTGTCCACATAGGCAGCAAAGTCGTCGGCACCGATCTTGCGCCCCACCAGGACAAATCCCACGTTGGACGAACGGCGCATCATCTCGCGCACATCCATGGTCATGGCGTAGTCGCGCTTGTCGGCATCGGTGACGGTATCGTCGCCCACCTTGATGCTCGCCGGCACCTCAAACGACGTGCTCGAACGCACGGCGCCCAAGTCGAAGCCGGCACCGGCCACAAGTGTCTTAAAGACCGAGCCGGGCTCGTAGGCATCGGTAACCAGGCGCAAGTTCATGTCCTCGGTCTTGGCGTTTTCCAGATCGGTCTGGTCATATGTCGGATACGAGCATGCCGCCAGAATCTCGCCCGTCGTGGGATCGGTGACCAAGGCCGAGCCATTCTTGGCCTTGGTCTTTTCGACCGCCTCGGCCAGGGCGTCCTCGGCAGCACGCTGTATATTGACATCGAGCGTCGTCACGATATCAACGCCGTCGACCGCAGCCACCTTTTTATAGGCACCGCCCGCGATATAGCTGCCGTCCCTCGCGCGCTCGCGTACGAGAGAACCGTTCGTGCCGGTCAGAAGCTTGTTGTATTGCTTTTCGAGACCCGTCAAGCCGTCGTTGTCTACATTCACTACACCCAGCACCTGCGATGCCAGATTGCCGTATGGATATACGCGCTTCATGGCCTGCTCAAAAAGCACGCCGGGCAGGTTCTTCTTCTCCAGCGCCGCAGCGTCGTCTTCGTCCACCTGGCGCTTGATATACACCCAGGTTCCATCGGACTCAACGAGCTTGCGGCAGGTCTTTTTATCGATTCCAGTTGCCTTGACCAGCGCCGACACCGTCTTGTCAACATCCTCGACAAGCTGGGGGTTCACGGCGATGTTGCGACATTCGACCGACGACGCCAGCACGTTACCGTTGCGGTCGTAGATGGTGCCACGTTTGGCATAGAGGGTCTGCGCAAGCAGGCGGCGCGCATCGGCACGCTCGCGCAGTTTATCGGCTTCGACAATTTGATAGTCGGCAAGGCGAAAGACGCCCAAGCCCAAGCCAAGCCCAATGAAGCCCATGACGGCTTTGCGGCGAGGCAGAGGCGTGCCCGTGAGCCATTCGGTCGACGAACTCTTGCGCGACCTGGTGTTATGCACTTGAGGGCCGCCCGAGCCGCGAAGTCGCGACGCCGGGTCGTTGCCACGGGACTGCCCGGCGTTGTAAGATTGCCGACCCGTTCCTTGATAACCAGAACGTCCCCGCGACGAGGGACGTCCAGAACCGCGGCCCCCATCGGAACCGCGGCGATAGTCATTTGTCATACTCAGCTACCGTCTTGTTACTGAGCGGTCGCGGTCGAGCTAGCGCCCGCGGCTGCATCCTGCGAAAAATCAAGTGTAACGCTCTCGCTGGGCTCCACCATGCCATAAGCGCCCGCAAGGTCGCGAATGCGCGTGTCGGCACCATAGACCGAATGCATGACCTCCAGGTCGGAGCTCTCGTCGGTCGCCTTCTCAAGCGTGTTGGTAAGCGCGGCGTTGCTGTTGAGCACCTGGGCCGTAACGCCGGCGAGCGCCACGCGGGCGACACCGATCGTCATGAAGATGGCCGCAATGATGCAAAACGTTTTAAGAACGCTCATGAAAACCGGGCTTACCGCCTGGTTTGCCTGACGGCCCGCGCCCGTGTAGACATCAAAGCGCGGTGTGCGCTGCTCGCGGGGAGCAGCGGGGGCCTGCGGTGCCTCACGATAGGCGGGCATGGCGTTCATATCATAGGCGAGTGCTGCGTTTGAGTTGTTGTAGCCCATGATATGCCGCCTCCCATCCCGAGTACGTTGGTAGTGTGTTTAAGCTTCGTTTGTGGTACGAGCGGGAGGTCCAATATCGCGCGGTCGCGTCTACAGACGCTGCGCCACGCGGATCTTGGCTGATCTCGCCCGAGGATTGCGCGCAACCTCATCGGGTTGGGCAACCAAGGGTTTGCGGGTGATGACCTTGAGTATCGGCACGTTGCCGCACACGCACACCGGAATCTCCGGCGGACACGTGCACCCCTGGCTCATCTCCTTAAAGTGGTTCTTTACGATACGGTCCTCGAGCGAGTGATACGAGATAACGCAGATGCGTCCGCCCGGGTTGAGCCACCTTGTGGCGGCGTCAAGCCCTCGCTCGAGCACATCGAGTTCGTGATTGACCTCGATGCGAATGGCCTGGAAACTCTTCTTGGCTGGGTGTCCGCCATGCCGACGAGCGGCAGCGGGGATACCAGCCTTGATGATCTCGACAAACTGACCGGTGGTTTCGATCGGCTCATGCTCGCGGCGGCGCACGATCTCACGCGCGATCTGCGAGGCGAACTTCTCTTCGCCGTAGACGCGTAGAATCCGGGCGAGGTCGTGTTCGTTATAGGTGTTGATGACCTCAGCTGCGTTTAAGGTGTTGTTACCCGGATCCATCCGCATGTCCAATGGGGCGTCCTCGTTGTACGAAAAGCCCCTGCCAGGGATATCGAGTTGCGGCGACGAAACGCCCAAGTCGAACAGGAAGCCATCGACCCCGGGCACCTCGGCCGAGCAAAGCAGCTCGTCCAAGTCGCCGAAGTTGCCCTTCAGCAGCTGGTGCGGTACGCCGGGAACCTCGCGGTCCAGACGGGCGCCAGCGGCCTCGAGGGCCATGTCGTCCTGATCGACGCCGAGCAAAAGGCCGGTCTCCCCCACCTGCGCGGCCATCTTTACCGAATGGCCGGCACCGCCAAGGGTGCAGTCGCAGACGACGGAGCCGCTCTTTAGCTGCAGCGACTCAAGCACTTCGCCGAGCATGACAGGTTCATGCCGATATTCTTGTGTCAAGATCCCACGCTCCATCCGTTACTCATGCCTTGCCCTTACGAGAAGAAGAGGTCCAGCAGGGCCTCGTCGTCATCGTCCTCATCGGCCGTAGCGCGGTCCCAAACCTCAAGGTGGTCGTAGTTACCCACAACCGTGACCTCGCGGTCGAGGTTCGCCTGCTTGCGGAGAGACTCAGAAAGACCGATACGACCCGCGCTGTCCACATCCATCGACGTGGTGCGCTTGTTGATCGCCCTCATGAGCTTCTGGTCGTTAATGTCACGCGGGTTAAAACCCTCGTGGCCCTCACGACCCGCGAAGAGTCCTTCGACCCACTTATCGAAGGCCTCGGCAGAGAACACGTACAGAGCATCGACATCCAGGGCTTTGAACACGCGAACGTGCTCTCCAAGCTCCTCACGAAGGGGTGCAGGCAGGGATAGACGACCTTTTGCATCGAGATTGCGCTCATATGCACCCGTCATTCCCATGTGCGCCCTCCCCTCGGTTACTCAGATGGCACGTACGCGGGGAACCACCCCGCCTGTCGACGTCATCAATAATATGGGGAACCGCCCCATTTTTCAACACCTTTCCCCACCCCTTCCCCCACCCCACCCCACTATTCCACCCCCAATATGTTGTAAAACACCCCCGAGCATATGTTCGAAAACACAATATGTTGTGTTTGCAGCAAAGGCGGGATGCCACCTGTAGAACCACGCCCGCGAACCTCAACCTTCAAGTTGACCTTGAGGCGATTTTTACGTCCCTTTACACACCGTTCACATCGCCCCCAAACTCCCCCACCCACGGTACACACGGCCCACCACCGCGTCGGTGTCTAGCGAAAAATGGGACGGGCCCCAGATTGCCCGTGCGCGCAAAAGTGCATCTCGGCAATCTGGGGCCCGTCCCCCTTAATATTTATAAATATGCAGGTCAGCGAGGTGCTAGCGATGTGCCAGCGGATGCGCCGCCAGATAGACCTCGGTCAGTTGCGTGCGGTCGACATGCGTGTAGACCTGCGTGGTCGAAATATCGGCATGGCCCAAAATCTCCTGCAGCACACGCAGGTCGGCACCGCCCGCGAGCATATGAGTGGCAAAGGAGTGGCGCAAGGTATGGGGATGGAGCCCCACCAGCCCCACCTGACGCCCATACCGCTCGCATATCGCATGCACGGCCTGGCGCGACAGGCGACGCCCGTTCTTATTTAAAAAGACCGCCAAGGTCTCCGTCCCGCGAGCATGGGCGGCCAGGAGAGTGCGCCCGTCACCTATATAGTGTGTCAGGGCACGCGCCGCGCTTCCCACCAACGGGGCCAGACGCTCCTTGGAGCCCTTACCGCGCACCAGGACAAACCCGTCATCAATATGGATATCGCCCACATCGAGCCCAACCAGCTCGCTCACGCGCAAGCCGCAGCCGTAAAGCACTTCCAAGATGGCATGATCGCGCAGTCCCATCTCGCCCTCGGGAAAGTCTTGATCGAGCAGTGCCGAGACATCCTCTACCGAAAGGTATTCCGGCAGGCGATCTGCCTTTTTGGACAGGCGCAACGCTGCCGTCGGGTTTTGGGCCACGGCCCCATCGCGCACCAAAAAGGCATGCAGGCCCTTCACGGCAGCAAGCGCGCGCTCCACCGAGGCGTCGGAATAGCCTCCGTCGCGGCGATCGGCAACAAAGTCCTCCACGACCTGACGGGTCACCTCTTCAAAAGACACAATGCCCGCCCGCCCCAGATAGGCGCAGTACGTCGTCAGGTCACGACGGTAGGCCGCAATCGTATTGCGCGCCAAGCCCCGCTCGACCGCGAGGTAATCGAGATACTCCCCCGCCGCCACAGCGAGCGACGAGGGAGTAGCTTCGGTATGTTCCTTATTCGCCGGCACCCTTAGTCCGTAGCGAGGTTCTTGGGCGTCACCTGCAGACGGTCGACACCCTCGTGCTGGCCGATCGAGGCGCGCACGAACTCGCGGAACAGCGGCTGCGGGTTGGTCGGACGGCTCTTGAACTCGGGATGAGCCTGGGTGGCCACATACCACGGATGTACGTCGCGCGGCAGCTCGACCATCTCGACCAGACGCTCGTCGGGCGAAAGACCCGAGATAACCAGACCGGCGTCCTCGAGCTGGTCACGGAAGGCGTTGTTGAACTCAAAACGGTGACGGTGACGCTCGTAGACGAGCTCCTCGCCATAGGCCTCGCGCGCGAGGGAATCGGCAGCAAGCTTGCACGGATAGGCACCCAGACGCATGGTGCCGCCCTTCTCGGTCACGTCCTCCTGCGAGCTCATCAGATCGATGACACTATACGGGCCATCCGGATCGAACTCGGAAGAGCTGGCACCGGCAAGGCCGACCACGTTGCGGGCGAACTCGCACACGGCAACCTGCATACCCAGGCAAATGCCCAGATACGGAATCTTGTGCTCGCGGGCGAACTCGGCCGCGAGGATCTTGCCCTCCAGGGCGCGCTTGCCAAAGCCGCCAGGGACCAAGATGCCCGAGGCGTCACCCAGAACCTCGGAGACGTTCTGCTCGTCGAGGCTCTCGCCGTCGACCAGCTGCACGTCAACGTGGCGATCGTAGAACACGCCCGCGTGGTGCAGGGCCTCGATAACCGACAGGTACGCATCGGGCAGCTGCGTATACTTGCCCACGACGGCGATCTTCACCTTGTCGGCGTGATGGTTGGCGTGATTCTGCTTGCGCAGGAACTCGTTCCACTCACTCATGTCGCGCTCACGCGGGTCCAAACCCAGGCGCTCGCAAATGCGAAGGTCAAAGTCCTGCTCGGCAAGCAGCTGCGGAACATCGTAGATGCTCGCGCAGTCCTCGTTGGTAAAGACACAGTCGGTGTCGACGTCGCAGAAGCTTGCGATCTTGCCGCGAATGGCATCGTCGATATGGTGGTCGGAGCGCAGAACGATAATATCGGGCTGGATACCAAAGCTGCGGAGCTCCTTAACGGAGTGCTGCGTCGGCTTGGTCTTGACCTCGTGGGCGGCGGCGATATAGGGAACGAGCGACACGTGGATGTAGCAGACGTTCTCGGGGCCGGCCTCCTTGCGATACTGGCGGATAGCCTCCACAAACGGCTGCGACTCGATGTCGCCGATGGTGCCGCCCAACTCAGTGATGACCACGTCGGAGCCGGTCTGTTCCTCAATACGACGGAACTTATCCTTAATGGCGTTCGTGACGTGCGGAATCACCTGCACGGTACCGCCCAAAAAGTCACCGCGACGTTCACGGGCGATCAGGCTCTTATAGATGGCACCAGTCGTAAAGTTGGAATCGCGGGTCAGGTTCTCGTCAATAAAGCGCTCGTAGTGGCCCAGGTCCAGATCGGACTCGTAGCCGTCCTCGGTCACAAAGACCTCACCATGCTGGAACGGGCTCATGGTGCCGGGGTCGACGTTCAGATACGGGTCGGCCTTTTGCATCGTTACCTTGTAGCCGCGCGACTTGAGCAGACGGCCCAGCGAGGCCGCGGTAATACCCTTGCCCAGAGACGAAACCACGCCGCCGGTCACGAACACATGCTTGGTCATATTGAATTACCTGCGCTTCCCGTAGAAGTTGTCCATACACATCTTACGGATCTTCATTGTAATACTCGCGACGCGCGCCGTACGCATTTTTTCTTACGCGCAATCGTATTTCTCCATCTCGAAACAAAACGCCGTCCGGTTGCCCAGACGGCGTCGCTTCCACTATGAATGCACGCTGTTATCGATCGACGACTTCGTCCTTGATCAAGTCCCGCACGAGCATGCCGGCACGGACGCCCTCTAGATACCACTCGCCACGCTCCGTGAGACAAATACCATTTGCGAGCTGGCCGCCGTCGTCGCTGTAGCGCGAGACGACCTCGATGATGTCTTCGGATTCCAAGCGTTCAATTGCCGCGCGGGCGCGATACGGAGACACCCCCACACGCTCGGCAAGCGTCTTGCGCGAAAAGCCATAAAATCCGCCGTTGTCTTCGGACAGCTGTGCGATCTCCATCAGCACCTGCACCTCGACACGCTTCATATCGTTGACACTCGCACGACCCTTGCCAGCCATGGCAGCCTCCTCAAACCGAGCACGGGCATCACTTGCACCGTGCGCGACCGGCACACCCCATGATGGCCGGCAACATCCATCATGCGGCATCCCCGCAAAAGGATGAAACAATTAGGGTTATTGTATACCGCCCAAATCGCTTATAGGCAGGTAAGCGGGCTATTTTTAGGTTAAACGGTAGCTTTGTTGATAAAAGGGGCACACCGAATGCATACCCGATGTGCCCCTTTCAGACCAATTTATCCAGGCTTAGCGGTGGAAGAAACCACGGCGCTCGAACTTGGGCTCGCAGCACACGTTGATGCCCAGCTTGCGCAACACCGTCTCGTCCGTCGGCGAGATGATCACGCTAAAGAAGGCATCGCACCCGCGCAGCTGCTCCAGGCCCGAAAGGACGCGGGCCGCCGTCTCGCTCGTTGCCGAGGTGATCGAGAGCGCCATAAGCGTCTCGTCGGTGTGCAGGCGCGGGTTCTTGCTACCCAGGAAATGCGTCTTGAGCTTGCTGATAGGCTCGATCGCCTCATCGCTGATGACCTCGAGCTCAAGGTCAACGCCCGAGACATGCTTAAGTGCATTCATGATGAGCGAGCTCGCGGAGCCCAGGCGCGTGGAAGTCTTGCCGGTCACCACGGAGCCGTCGGGCATGACCATGGCGCCTACGGGGCCACCCGTCAGCTGCTCCCTGGTAAGGGCGGCCGAGCGTGCCGGCGAGTAATTCTTGTCGATACCGGCCTTCTTCATAATGATCTTGAGACGATCAACCTGTTCATCGCCCACGCCGGTACGGCGCACATTTTCGACCGCGGTAAAGTAGCGGCGGACAATCTCCATCTTGGAAGCGTCGCGACAGGCATCGTCATCGGTGATGGCAAAGCCGACCATATTAACACCCATGTCGGTGGGGCTCTGGTAGGGGCTCTTGCCCAGGATCTTTTCCATCAGGGCACGGACCACCGGGAAGGCCTCGACGTCACGGTTGTAGTTGACCGTGGTCTTGTTGTAGGCCTCCAAGTGGAAGGAGTCGATGATATTGGCATCGTCAAGGTCGGCCGTGGCGGCCTCATAGGCGATGTTGACCGGATGCGTGAGGGGCAGATTCCAGACCGGGAAAGTCTCGAACTTGGCGTAGCCGGCGGCGGTGCCGTGTTTGTGCTCGTGATAGAGCTGCGACAGGCAGGTGGCGAGCTTACCCGAGCCAGGACCCGGCGCGGTGACCACGACGAGCGGACGGGTGGTCTCGACAAACTCGTTCTTGCCGTAGCCGTCGTCGGACACGATCAGATCGACGTCGTGGGGATAGCCCTCGATGGGATAGTGCAGCTTGGCGGGAATACCGAGCGCGTTTAGGCGATTACGGAAGACGTCGGCGGCGGGCTGGCCGGCGTACTGGGTGATGACCACGGCCGCGACAGCAAAACCATTGCCGCGGAACAGGTCGACCAGGCGCAAAACGTCCTCGTCATAGGTAATGCCCAGGTCACCGCGAGCCTTGTTCTTCTCGATGTGGTTCGCGTTAATGGCGATGATGACCTCGACGTCGTCGGCTATGCTCTTGAGCATGCGAAACTTGCTGTCCGGCTCAAAACCCGGCAGCACGCGGCTCGCGTGATAGTCGTCAAACAGCTTGCCGCCAAACTCCAAATACAGCTTGCCGCCAAACTGCGAGATGCGCTCCTTAATATGAGCGGCCTGCAGCTCGATATACTTCGCGTTGTCGAAACCCTGGCGCATGTATGGCTCCCGTCCCGTTTCCATTTAATGTTCTAGGCGATTATAACGGAGCAGACCCTCCCCGAAGCCCAGGCCATCAACAGGCACCAACCAAACACGCCATCGATAAGTTGCGGTGAAATAGTTCCCGTTTAACCCCTCAAGACGGCCAAACAGGAACTATTCCACCGCAACTTCCCCTTTTTGGCGCAAACTAACCTGACCCCTTTGCATCATAAAGCGCCCCCCTGCACCAACAATGGAAAGCGCCGCGGGTAGAGGACGGACAGCGAGCGCCGCCCAGGACGCACAAGTTGGCATGAAAAAGGCAAGGCATAGACCTTCTGGTCATGCCTTGCCTTTTGAATGACAAATTGTCGTCCTGGGCGGCGCGCAGCGTCGACTGGTTGCGCGGTTCGTAGAACCGCGCAACATAAGTGCGCCCCCTCCCGCGCACGGAACGGGAGGGGGCTAAAGGTAGGAGTCTACCGGTGGGTTGACCCCACCGGACAGACGATGACCAGGTGATCCTCTACAGGATCGTCAAGGTTTCCGTGGGGTACCCGTTGGGTACTTAGAGCAGCACGCAGGCGACGGTCAGGATGACGGCGCAGACGACGGAGAGCGCGACGATGAGCTTAAGGGCAAACTTGAGCCAGGTCGTCCACTCGATCTTGGCCAGGGCGAGACCGCCCATGATGGCGCCGGAGGTCGGGGTGAACAGGTTCACGACACCGATGGCGGCGGAGAAGATCATGACCATGACCTCGGGCGAGAAGCCGAGCTTAACAGCCAGCGGTCCCATGATGGGCATGGAGACGGTGGCCATACCGGAGGTCGAAGGAATCAGGAAGGACAGGCCGAAGTAGACCAGGAAGCTCATGGGAGCGAAGATCACGCCGGACAGGCCAGCCAGGGCATTGGCGGCAGCGTCGAGGACGAAGACGTCGAGGCCGGTGCTAGCCATGAGGACGGAGATGCCACGGGCGAGGGCGATGACGAGAACAACGGACATCATGTCGGCAGCGCCGGTGATGAAGGTGTTGACGATCTGCTTCTCGGACAGGCCACCGATGATACCGATCAGGATAGCCATGAGGAAGAACCAGGTGGAAGCCTCGTCGAAGTACCACTGGCCAATGGGCAGGCCGGTGATCAGGGCAGACCAGCCCTGGACGACAGCATTACCGTCGGCATCGTAGACAGCGCCAGCGTCAAAGAAGTTGGCGACGCCCTCGTTGAGGTCGGCCAGCGGGATGAAGCCGACGATCATGACGACGAAGGTGAAGGCGAAGGCGATCAGAACACCCTTCTGACGACCGGTGAGCTTGACCTCCTTGTGGACCTCGGAAGCAGCCTTGCCATGTGCCTCCTCGGCGTCCTTGAGCTCCTGCATCGAGAGGATGGTGGAACCCTTGTCAGCCTTGACCTTCTTGGCATAGTTCATCACGAAGACGATGGACATGACGGTGGTAACAAGCCACAGGACGGCACCGAGGCCGATGATGATGGACTGGTTCACGGCAATGTCAACGCCGGTCAGGGCGTCGACGGCAGCGCCGACGGCGAACGGGTTAACCGTGGAGCCCAAGCAGCCGCAGCCAGCGCCGAGCAGGACGGTAGCGGCGCCGACCATCGGGTCGAAGCCGGCAGCCATCATGGTAGCGGCGAGCAGGGCGTAGAAGGGAACGGTCTCCTCGCACATACCATAGGTGGTACCACCGAGGGAGAAGATGAGCATCAGCACGGGAATGAGCATGATCTCGTTGCCCTTAAGCTTCTGCACCAGGACGGCGATGCCGTTGTCCAGAGCGCCGGTCTCGGTCATCATACCAAGGAAGCCGCCCAGGATCATAACGAAGAGGCAGACGGGCAGAGCGTCAGCGAAGCCCTTAATCGGGGCGGTGCAGAAATCGCTCAGACGGGCGGCAGTAACCGCGCCGCCGGACGTGCCGGAGACGATAACGGTAACAACTGCAACAATTGCCAGCAGAGCAAGAAGAATGGTGAACGATGAAGGCATACCGCGCTTTTTCTTAGCGGTCTCAGTCATAGTTCTCATCCCCCCTTCATAAATCATTTACTGATCTCGCCCGAAGCGGCTCTTCCGTGCCGTGCCTGCCGCTCGATGCGAGATTTTTACCAGATAAAGCCGCTCGGGGTGTTCAACAATACACCCCGAGCGAGATGCTAGATGCTCTTACTTGAGCGTAGCGTACATGACAGCCTTGATGGTGTGCATGCGGTTCTCGGCCTCGTCGAAGACCTTGGAAGCGGGGCTCTCGAAGACCTCGTCGGTGACCTCCTGCTCGGTGATGCCGAACTGCTCGCACTTCTCGGCGCCAATGGTGGTGTTGGTGTCGTGGAAGCTGGGCAGGCAGTGCAGGAAGATGGCACCCGGGTTGGCCATAGCCATGACCTCGGAGGTGACACGATACGGGGTGAGCTGAGCGATGCGCTCGGCCCAGACCTCGTCGGGCTCGCCCATGGAGACCCACACGTCGGTGTAGATAACGTCGGCACCGGTGACGCCGTCCTTGACGTCGGTGGTCAGCTTGATGGTGCAGCCGTTGGCCTCGGCGATGGGCTTGCAGGCCTCGATGACGTCGTCAGCGGGCATGCACTCCTCGGGGCCGCAGGCCACGAAGTTCATGCCGAGCTTGGAGCAGACAACCATGAGGGAGCGAGCGACGTTGTTCTTGCAGTCGCCCATGAAGACGAGAGTCTTGCCCTTGATGTCGTAGTTGAAGTTCTCCTGGACGGTCAGGATGTCGGCGAGCATCTGGGTGGGGTGCCACTCGGTGGTCAGGCCGTTCCACACGGGCACGCCGGACTTAGCAGCGAGCTCCTCGACGTCGTCCTGGGCAAAGCCACGGAACTCGATGCCGTCATACATGCGGCCGAGAACGCGGGCGGTGTCCTCGATGGACTCCTTCTTGCCCATCTGCGACGAACCCGGATCGAGGTAGGTGACGCCCATGCCCAGATCCATGCCGCCGACCTCGAAGGCGCAGCGGGTACGAGTGGAGGTCTTCTGGAAGAGCAGAACGATGTTCTTGCCCTCGAGATAGCGGTGCGGAACGCCAGCGCGCTTCATGTCCTTGAAGTTCTTGGAGAGCTTGAGCAGGTACTCGATCTCCTCGGTGGTGAGGTCAAGGAGCTTGAGGAAGCTACGGCCGGAGAGGTTAACACCCATGGTTCGAATCCTTTCGAAGAAATGAATTACATAAGTATCAGTGTTGCCCGTTTGACGGGCGAAACCGGTGCGGTTGTAGGGAGACCGCACCGGAAACGGAAAGACTTAGAGGTCCTCGCGCCAGAAGGGCATGCTCATGCAGCGCGGGCCGCCGCGGCCGCGGGAGAGCTCGGCGGAGGGCACGACGAGAAGGTCCAGGCCCTCCTTGTACAGCACGTCGTTGGTGACGGTGTTGCGGGCGTAGACGCAGATCTTGCCGGGCTCGACGCACAGGGTGTTGGAGCCGTCGTTCCACTGCTCGCGGGAGGCCGCGATCGGGTCGCCGCCGCCGCAGGGGATCAGCTTGACCTGGTCGACGCCGGTGGCGTCCTCCAGGACGTGCTCGAGGGTGTCCTCGATCAGGCGGATGTTCACGTCGCCCGGGTTCTTGCCGGCGGTCAGCTCGTAGACGCGCAGGGTGCCCATGATGGCGGGGTGGATCGTGAACTTATCGACGTCGATCTGGGTGAAGACCGTGTCGAGGTGCATGAAGGCGCGCGAGACCGGGATGTCGAAGGCCAGGATGCGCTCGACCTTGGAGTCGGAGTTCCAGAAGATGTTCTGGGCCATGATGTCGATCGCGGCGGCCTGGGTGCGCTGGGAGATGCCGACGGCGAGGGTCTTCTCGTTGATGTTCAGCACGTCGCCGCCCTCGGTGTGGAACTGGCAGTCGCGGCGGAAGTACAGCGAGACGTCCTTGTAGTCGGGGTGGTACTTGAAGATGTACTTGCCGTACAGGGTCTCGCGGTTGCGGGTGACCGAGTACATGCGGTTGAGGTTGACGCCCTCGCCGACGACCGCGAACGGGTCGCGGGTGAAGTAGAGGTTGGGCATCGGGTCGATGATCAGGTCGGACTCGGACTCGGAGTTGACCAGGGAATCGAGGGTCGTGGACGCCGTGAGGGGCATGTCGATCTCGGCCTTGGTCATGCCGGCCATGGTCTTCTTGACGAACTCGAGGTTGTCCTCGATGGAGTCCAGCTTCTCGCGGACGATCTGCGGCATGTGCTGGCCGCGGATGCCTGCCTCGGCGATGTACTGGTCGGTGAACTCGGCGCGGGCGCCGGGGACCTGGTCGAACACCTCGGCGACGAGGTTCTCGAGGTAGAGGACCTCCACGCCCTGGTCCCTCAGGATCTGGGCGAAGGTGTCGTGCTCCTGCTGTGCGACCTCCAGGAACGGGACGTCGTCGAACAGGAGTCGCTCGAGCTCGTCGGGCGGCAGGTTGAGGAGCTCGTCGCCGGGACGGTGCAGGCAGACCTTCCTGAGCTTGCCGATCTCGGAAGGCACGTGCAGACCTTTCGTCATGGCCTCCTACCTTTCTTTCGGGCCCCTGTCAGGGCCGATTCGTTAGCGCCCCTCCGTGTGAGGCGTTATTGCTGACGACATATTTATATCCAAAATCAGTCCATACTTCCACCTCGCCCCCGAACGGTTTTATATGGGGGGTGAACGGCATACACATATACTTCACGCATGGCACACTTTGATTTAATAAAGTGTATTTACGTGCTTAAATGCCTTTTTAACCGAGGAATCAATTGAAACTAATCTTTGTTAAACCACCCTCAAATTGCATATTTCGCGCAACGATATGAATAGAATTCGCAATTCTCGCTGTGTCTCAACCATTTTGATTTTTATTCAGTTAGAAGTTCGTCCTATTCATTTTTGGCAAACAGACTACCGTTTACCAGACGTTGGATGCCGTTCACCGGAAGCTCAGTATAAGGCCCGTCGAATACCCAATCGATCTTACGTCTCCATTTGTAACAACTTGACTTCTCGGTATAGAAAAACAGTCCCGCTCCCCTCATGGGAAACGGGACTGTTATCGATAATCGTAGGCAGATTTGAGCGGCCTTGAGAGCCGTCGGAATCCTAGCGATCGAACTCCGCCAGCGCCTCGCCCAAAAGCCTCAGGCCCTCGCGCAGAACGTCCTCGCTCGCGCAGTAGCCCAGGCGTGCGCCACAGGGAAGCTCAAAGCGGCTGCCAGGTACCAGCAGCACTCCCCTCTCGGACAGCAGGCGCTTGCAGAACTCCTCGTCATCCTCGGGAATGTCCAGCTGGATAAACGAGGTGGACACACCCTGCGGGGCCGTCCAGGAGACACGATGCTGCGTGTCGATCCAAGCCTGCGCGATATCGCGGTTTCCAAACACGATCTTGCGGTTGCGCTCGAGGATCTTGTCCTTGTGCTCGAGCACATAGGTCGCCAGGGCGTCGTTGAACACGCCGCCGCAAATCATGGTGTAGTCGCGGTACGTGCGAATGCGGTTAGATACCTCTTCGTCTGCCACAACCCAGCCCACGCGGGCCGCAGGCGTCGAATAGGTCTTGGACACCGAGTTGGTGACGATGGCCTTCTCGTACACATCGGCCATCGACAAAAAGTCCTCGGTGTTCTCAAGCGGCAGGTACACCTCGTCGCACAGCACATAGGCGCCAACCGAGCGGGCGATCTCGGCAATCTGGCCGAGCGTATCGGCATCAAGCACCGTTCCGATGGGGTTCGATGCGTTATTGATGCAGATAAGCTTCGTGTTGGGGCGCACCAAGCGCTTGAGCTGTTCGATATCGGGTTTCCATCCGAGTTCCTCGCGAAGCTCCCAATACTCGACCACGGCGCCGAGCGTACGCGGGATCTCATAGAGCGGCGCATAGGTGGGCCACTCGGCAATCACATGGTCGCCTGGCTCGACCACGGCCATGATGGCGTTAAGGTTGGCGCCCGTGCAGCCATTGGTCTGCAAGATGTGATCGGGATCGACCTCGCGACGATACAGCTTGGCAACCTCGACCTTAAACTCCGGCGAACCCTCGATCCAGCCGTAGTTCATCTTCTCGCGGTCCAGACGCTCATAGAACGTGGCGCCGTCCTGTTCGTCGAGCGCGCGCAGCTCGCCCATGGTAAGCGAGGAGATTGTCGACTGGGCGATATCCCACGTAGCGCTCTTCTCCCAAACGTTAAGCCATTCCTCAACGCCGATTGTCTTGATATCCATGGCCAAGCTCCTTACAAAAGCAGTCATCCAATCGTGTTGACGTTCCTCATACAAGAATGGGGCGGTGCGAAAGATTCGCACCGCCCCAATGGGAGACATCTAATGGCAGTTAGACGTTTGTTTTAAGACCTGTACGGGTCTTTGAAAACCTTAGAGGTCCTCGCGCCAGAAGGGCATGCTCATGCAGCGCGGGCCGCCGCGGCCGCGGGAGAGCTCGGCGGAGGGCACGACGAGAAGGTCCAGGCCCTCCTTGTACAGCACGTCGTTGGTGACGGTGTTGCGGGCGTAGACGCAGATCTTGCCGGGCTCGACGCACAGGGTGTTGGAGCCGTCGTTCCACTGCTCGCGGGAGGCCGCGATCGGGTCGCCGCCGCCGCAGGGGATCAGCTTGACCTGGTCGACGCCGGTGGCGTCCTCCAGGACGTGCTCGAGGGTGTCCTCGATCAGGCGGATGTTCACGTCGCCCGGGTTCTTGCCGGCGGTCAGCTCGTAGACGCGCAGGGTGCCCATGATGGCGGGGTGGATCGTGAACTTATCGACGTCGATCTGGGTGAAGACCGTGTCGAGGTGCATGAAGGCGCGCGAGACCGGGATGTCGAAGGCCAGGATGCGCTCGACCTTGGAGTCGGAGTTCCAGAAGATGTTCTGGGCCATGATGTCGATCGCGGCGGCCTGGGTGCGCTGGGAGATGCCGACGGCGAGGGTCTTCTCGTTGATGTTCAGCACGTCGCCGCCCTCGGTGTGGAACTGGCAGTCGCGGCGGAAGTACAGCGAGACGTCCTTGTAGTCGGGGTGGTACTTGAAGATGTACTTGCCGTACAGGGTCTCGCGGTTGCGGGTGACCGAGTACATGCGGTTGAGGTTGACGCCCTCGCCGACGACCGCGAACGGGTCGCGGGTGAAGTAGAGGTTGGGCATCGGGTCGATGATCAGGTCGGACTCGGACTCGGAGTTGACCAGGGAATCGAGGGTCGTGGACGCCGTGAGGGGCATGTCGATCTCGGCCTTGGTCATGCCGGCCATGGTCTTCTTGACGAACTCGAGGTTGTCCTCGATGGAGTCCAGCTTCTCGCGGACGATCTGCGGCATGTGCTGGCCGCGGATGCCTGCCTCGGCGATGTACTGGTCGGTGAACTCGGCGCGGGCGCCGGGGACCTGGTCGAACACCTCGGCGACGAGGTTCTCGAGGTAGAGGACCTCCACGCCCTGGTCCCTCAGGATCTGGGCGAAGGTGTCGTGCTCCTGCTGTGCGACCTCCAGGAACGGGACGTCGTCGAACAGGAGTCGCTCGAGCTCGTCGGGCGGCAGGTTGAGGAGCTCGTCGCCGGGACGGTGCAGGCAGACCTTCCTGAGCTTGCCGATCTCGGAAGGCACGTGCAGACCTTTCGTCATGGCCTCCTACCTTTCTTTCGGGCCTTACTGGCCGAATGTATCAGCGCCCCTCCGTATGGGACGCTGCTTGCTGACAGCTCTAGTTATATCCAAAAACCACCCGCAATTCCACCTCGCCCCCGAACGGTCAGCAAAGTGCGATGAACGGTATATCGCATATGATTCCCCCATGATGCACTTCGGTTCTCTAAAGCAGGTTTTCAAAGGTAAACGTTCTTTTTTCTAAGGAATTAAGCCAGATTGTACAAATATTTTCATGTTTAGGAATTGCATAGCTAAAACGGTTTTCTGCATATATATGTCGTTTGTCCATGATTCGATTTGGATTCGATTATATTCAGCTCGCAATCATTCTTATTCATACATTCTCACCAGTTGAGTATGGATATAGATTGTTTTCAAAACGAGTCAGGCAGTTAGTTGCATGCTTGACAGCGTAAGAAGTAGGTAAAGATACCGTTCGCACAATACGTCCGTGCCGCAAGTCGACTAAATTGAGACAATAGTGAATAGTGTTAGGCTACCGTCCCCTGCGGGGACTGAACGGACAGATGCATATGCCGAGCAAAATCGAAAAAAAGCAGGCCGCCGCAAAGCTGCGCAAACCGCCGCGCGACTTCTCGTACACGCAGAACCGAGAGCTCAGCTGGCTACGCTTTGACAACCGTGTGCTCGACGAGGCTTTTGATGAGTCCGTGCCGTTGTTCGAGCGCCTTAAGTTCGTCTCGATCTTCGAGTCAAACCTCGATGAGTTCCTTATGGTGCGCGTGGGTGGCCTGTCTGACCTCGCCGAGCTCAAAAAGCAACCTGTCGACAACAAGAGCAATATGACCGCCTCCGAACAGGTCGATGCTGTCATGGCCGAAATGCCCGGGCTCCTTACCCGTTGGGAGTCCATCTTTAAGAGCATCGAGGGCAAGCTCGACACCCTGGGCGTTCACCGCGCCCGCATCGATTCGCTTACGCCCGAGGAGCGCACCTTTGTAACCCGCTACTTCCAGGCCTACGTGTCGCCGGTCATCTCGCCGCTGGTCATTGACCCGCGCCACCCCTTCCCCAACCTGCGCAACGGCGCACTCTATCTAGCTTGTGGCCTGGACGGCGTCACCGACGAGGAGAGCCTGCTGGGCCTAATCGAGATTCCCGCCTCGATGAACCGCGTGGTCGAGATCCCCTCGCCCACCGGCACCTACTCCTACATCTTGCTCGAGGATGTCATCCTCGCCTGCCTGGATAGCTGCTTTGGCTCCTATAAGCCGCTCGACCGTGCGCTCATCCGCGTCACCCGCAACGCCGACATCGATCCGGACGGCGAGGGCGTCGAGGAGGAAGAGGACTACCGCCAGCATATGAAGCGCATCCTCAAGAAGCGCCTGCGCCTGCAGCCGGTGGTGCTCGCCGTCTCGGGCTCACTCGAAAAAGCAACGCTCAAGACTATCCGCAAGGCGCTCGAGCTCTCACGTCGCTCGGTCTTTACCTGCGATATCCCGCTCAACCTGGACTATGTCTTTGGCATTGAGGGCAAGATTCCCGAGCACCTGCGCAACGAGCTGCTCTTTACGCCGTTTAAGCCACAGCCCAACCCCACCATCGATATGACCCGCTCCATCCGCGAGCAGGTACTTCAGCACGACAAGCTGCTCTTTTATCCCTATGAGGCCATGAACCCCTTCCTGGATCTGGTGCACGAGGCCGCCTACGACCCCGAGTGTATCTCGCTGCGCATCACGCTCTACCGCGTGGCCAAGCAGAGCCGCCTGTGCGAGTCGCTGATCGATGCCGCCGAGAACGGCAAAGAGGTCACGGTGCTCATGGAGCTCCGCGCCCGCTTCGACGAGCAGAACAACATCGAGTGGGCCGAGCGTCTGGAAGAGGCAGGCTGCACCGTCATCTACGGCTCCGAAGGATTTAAGTGTCACTCCAAGATCTGCCAGCTCACCTATCGCGAGGGCATGGCACTTACACGCCTGACGCTGTTGGGCACCGGCAACTTTAACGAGAAGACGGCCAAGCTCTACAGCGACTTTATGCTCATGACCGCCCATCCCGGCATCGGCGAGGACGCCAACTTGTTCTTCCGCAACCTGTCGCTGGGCAACCTGCGCGGCGATTACCGCTTCCTGGGCGTGGCGCCGGTCGGCCTGAAGCCGCTCATCATGCGCGGCCTGGATCGCGAGATCCAGCGCGCCCTCGTTGGCGAGCCCGCCCGTGTGTTCTTTAAGCTCAACTCGCTCACCGACCGCGAGGTCATCGACAAGATCGCCGAGGCATCGTGCGCAGGAGTCCGCGTTGACATGATCATCCGCGGCATCTCGTGCCTCAAGCCGGGCGTTGCCGGCAAGACCGAGAACGTGCATGTCCGTTCTATCGTCGGGCGCTTTTTGGAGCATGCGCGCGTTTACGCCTTTGGCGTGGACTCGGACATGATCTATCTGAGCTCGGCCGACATGATGACGCGCAACACCGAGCACCGCGTGGAAATCGCCTTCCCCGTGCTCGACCCCACCTGCCGCGCCCTGGTGCACGAATACATGAGTATGCAGCTGCGCGACAACGTGAAGGCCCGCAGCCTCACGAGCGACGGCACCTGGGTCCCCGTGAAGCGCGCAGAGGGTGAGAAGCCCTTCAACTCACAGGAAGCCCTGCTGGAGCGTGCCTATCGCAACGCCGAGGCCGCCGCCGAGGCAAAGCCCGCCCCTGCTCCTGAGCCGCAGCCGGCAACACCCGAGGTTCAGAAGGTCCAGGCGACCGTCATTGAGCCCGAGCCTGCACCTGCACCTCAGCCCGAGCCGCAGGTCACCAAGCCCGCACCCGAGACGAATGCCCGTCGCAAGAAGCCCGCCGGCAAGACCAAAGCCATCGAGCGCCATCGCCCCGGTCGCGTGCGCATGGGCCTGGGCCTGATCGGCCTGGGTCTTAAGACACTCATTACCGGCAAGACGAAATAGTCGTTTGTAGAAGCAGTTTGTAGAAGCGCCCCGCATTTGAGGAAAGCCTCGGATGCGGGGTGCTTTTCCCTGCTACCATGGTGCGGACAACAACGCGAATGACAGGCAGGGATATGAAGCTCACTATAGAATCGATGACCTACGGCGCCGACGGGCTGGCGCACGCCGACAACGGCAAGGCCGTCTTTGTGCAGGGCGCCGTGGCAGGCGACACCGTCGAGGCCGAGGTCGTACAGGACGGCAAGTCGTTCATGCGCGCCCGCCCCACCGAGATTCTGGAGCCAAGCCCCGATCGCATTCAGCCTCCCTGCCCCTTCGTTGGCATCTGCGGCGGCTGCTCGTGGGGCAATCTCTCACGCACGGCACAGCTCGCCGCCAAGGAGCAAAACCTGCGCTCCACGCTCGAGCGCATCGGCAAGTTCGCTCCTGAGCAGGTCGATGAGTTGGTACAGCCCATCTGCCACACCAAGGACGACTGGGGCTACCGCAATAAAATCGAGCTCGAACCGACCGTCGTCAACGGTCGCGTGCGCCTTGGCATGCACGGTGTCGACCCCAGCAAAATCGTGACCGTCGATATGTGTCCGCTGTTCGATAAGCGCTTCCCGAAGGCACTCAAATCGGTCGTCGGCGCACTCAACTATCTAAGCGGCAGCCATGACTTGGGGCTCGAACGCGTGGGCATTCGCGCATCGCGCCGCACCAAGGCACTCGAGGTCGCACTCTGGACGCCCACAGGCTCTTTTCCGCGCTCGCAGGTCTCCCGCGTGCTGGCGGACGCCGCTCATCCCACGAGCATCGTGCGCGTGATGAGCAAGGGCGAAAAGAAGGCCCGCCGTGTCTCCAAGGTCGAAATGCTCGCCGGAGAGGGCTCATGGACCGAGAATATCGCCGAGGGTCAGATGCGCTTGTCTGCCCCGTCTTTTTTCCAGGTCAACACCAAGGGTGCCGAGATTTTGATCGATCTTGTCATGGAAGCGCTCGACCCGCAGGAAGACGAGCTTGCCGTGGACCTGTACTGCGGTGCCGGCACCTTTACCCTGCCGCTCGCCCGCCGCTGCGACTTTGTCGCTGCCGTCGAGGCCTACGGCCCCGCCGTGCGCGATCTACGCCGTAACCTGGAAATCAACAAGCTTGATAACGTCGACGTCATTGGCGGAGACGCGGTGCGCGAGTTCCCCGACCAGGATGCCGACATCTTGGTGGTCGACCCGCCGCGCGCAGGCCTCGCCCCCGAGGCGATCGACCTTATCGCCAGCACGAGTGCTCGCGATGTCGCCTACGTGAGCTGCGACCCGGCCACCCTGGCGCGCGATCTCAAACGCTTTGTCGAAGAAGGCACCTTCTCCCCCGTAAAGATCACGCCAGTCGACCTGTTCCCACAAACCTTCCACTGCGAGACCGTCGTCCACCTTAGGCGCAACTAGCCACTTAATCATTGCTCAGAAAAATCATTGGGAAATCGAGCGTGGCAAGCGGAGGTCTTCGGGGTATAAGACGGCTAATTGTATGCCGCCTATGAAAGGAACCCTCATGCCCAGCGTTGCCGTTCTCGCCGCCGATGGCTTTGAAACTATTGAATGCTTGACCATGGTCGATGTCATGCGTCGCGGCGGCGTGCGTGCCACGCTCGTCTCGATTATGCCCACGCGTGAGGTCGTAAGCTCGCTGCAGATCCCCGTGACCTGCGATGCGCTCTTTGATGAGATCAACTTTGACGAGTACGACTGCGTCGTGCTGCCCGGCGGCCTGCCCGGTGCCACCAACCTGCGCGCCGATCAGCGTGTCTGCGACGTGGTCTGCGAGTTCGCCGCGACCAAGCACGTCGCCGCCATCTGCGCCGCCCCGTTTATCCTGGGCGAGCTCGACCTACTCGAGGGGCACCACGCCACGTGCTTCCCTGGCTTTGAGAAAAGCTTCCCCGAAGGCGCCTATACTGGCGAGAAGGTCACGCAAGACGGCAACATCATCACTGCCAGCGGCATGGCACAGTCACTCCCCTTTGCATTGGAGCTGCTGCGCACGCTCGCCGGCGACAAGGCCGTCGAGAAGGTCGCCGAGGGCATCCAACTATGATTTTGGCTTCCCAATCGCCGCGCCGCATAGAGCTGATGCGCGAGGCAGGCTACAACATTCGCGTGATTCCCGCGGATATCGACGAAACGCCCTTTGATGGCGAGCCCCCGCTCACGCTTGTCGAGCGCTTGGCACGCGCCAAGGCGGCTGCCGTTGCTGCCGAGTATGCCGAGCCCAATGAGTTGACCGTCGCGGCCGACACCATCGTCACCTTCGACGGCAAGATTTTGGGCAAGCCGGCAACCGAGGACGAGGCGCGCACCATGCTCCGTGAGCTTTCGGGCCGCACGCACCAGGTCGCAACCGGCGTCTGCATCGTTAAGGCAGGCGATACGGCCGCCCCGCATGCCGCCGAGAGCCTGTCGTTTGTCGATGTGACCGACGTGACGTTCTACGAGCTCACCGACGAGCAGATCGAGCACTACGTTGCCTCGGGTGAGCCCATGGATAAGGCAGGCGCCTACGGCATCCAGGGCACAGGCGGCCGCATGCTCGTGCACGATATTTCGGGCGACTTCTATAACGTAGTGGGCCTACCCATCGCCCGCGTCGCGCGCGCGATTCAAAAACTCTCGTAATTGCATCTGGCGCTGGGTATTCCCCAGCGCCTACAATTTTGGCGTACCGTACGGATCCCGACCGGGCACAAGGCGCGGCGGAAAACCGATAGGAGTTAAACATGGATACACTGCTCGAGGCCATTGACGTCTGCGATGTCGATGGCTTTTGCTATGGCAACTATACGGACGAGGAGGCCGGCACCGGTTGCACCGTAATCGTGGCACCCGAGGGCGCCACCGGCGGCGTTGACGTACGCGGTGGCGCTCCCGCTTCGCGCGAGACCGACCTGCTACGACCCGAGAACACCGTCGACAAGGTCCACGCCGTCTGCCTTTCGGGCGGATCGGCCTTTGGCCTCGAAGCTGCAAGCGGCGTCGCTCGCGAGCTTGAGAGCCGCGGCATCGGCCTTCCCGTCGGCCCCACGCAGGTGCCTATCGTGTGCTCCAGCTGTATCTTCGACCTTGCCTTTGGTAACCCCACCGTGCGCCCCGACATTGAGGCCGGCATCGCCGCCGTGCGCGAAGCACTCGACCACACCCCCACCAAGCTCGAACAGGGCAACGTAGGCGCCGGCACGGGCGCTACCGTGGGTAAGCTCATGGGGCCTGCCACCTGCATGAAGGCCGGCCTTGGAGCTGCCGCCGTGG
Source organism: uncultured Collinsella sp. (assembly GCA_958445065.1). GTDB lineage: Bacteria > Actinomycetota > Coriobacteriia > Coriobacteriales > Coriobacteriaceae > Collinsella. The sequence continues at coordinate 4,468 of CAUCQW010000004.1, read as the reverse complement.
CACTCGGCCCCATCAAGGTGGGCGCCGTGGTCTCGGTCAACGCCTGCGGCAACGTTGTCGACCCCTTCACCGGCGAGTGGGTCTCCGGCATGCGCGCCGCAGCCGATAGCGACCAGATCGTCGACATGGAACTCGCAGCCTTTGCCGCCGCCGGATCCATGCAGATGCCGCTCGACCGCACCAACACCACCATCAGCTGCATCGTCACCAACGTGGAACTCACTAAGGCACAAGCCACCAAGGTCTCCCAGATGGCCGCAGACGCCTACGCACACGCCATCCGCCCCACACACACCACCAACGACGGCGACACCATCTACACCCTCGCCAGCGGCAAACTGGGCGCCCAGGCAAGCGCCGCCGTTCCCCTAGACCTGCTGGGCATGCTCGCAGTAAGGGCCCTGGAAACTGCCATCGCAAACGGAGCCAAAACCGCCAAAACCTCCCACGGAATCCCAGGTGCTGCGAAGTAATCTCACTCGACCGTCGGTCGGAGGCGGGCGGGCATTACGTTTGCTGCTCTACAGTCCTATGCAAGACGAAGGCCACATTAAGTGGCCTTCTTTGCATGCGGAACTCGCGACAAACGTAATGCCCGCCCGCCTCCGACCGACTACCAACTAATATTTTTTCAGCCCAGGCCCCTGTGTACCGCGCGTCGAAGATCTTCAAATTCAAATAACCTGACAATCGATTCTTATAGCAGAGGCCCCTTGGCCTTTAGTTTGATACAAGTTCCGCACGAGCCGGAAAGCACTTAATGTGCTTTCCGTGCGAGCAGGACTGTTCGCAGTAGCAAACTAAAGGCCAAGGGGCCCAGTCAACCTATCAGCAGCGATTACTCGGCAGCTAGTTGAATTTGAAGATCTTTGAGGCAAGACGGTATAGGCCGAGTGTGGTTTTGTCTCCGGCCCGTCCGCGCAGATTGGTGAAGAACCCGACCACGCCGTAGCGGGCACGACGATACATGCGCTCGTCGTAGGCCTTCAAATCATTCCACAGCGTCTTTAGGCGCTCGTCGGCGCAATCTTCCTCGGAAAGCTTGGTGAGCACCGAGCAGATCGCCATCATCATGGTGAAATAGCCCATCATGTACGAGCGCAGACGCGACGACTCAACATCGCTGTACAGGTGGTACGACTCCATCATGATGCGCGTCACACGGAACTGCTGGTCCAGACGCTTGACCATCGTGGCCTCGTTGACACTCTGGCCCTCGCGACCGATAAAGTAGCGATAGAGGTCGATGTCGGCGTAGTACATGGTCTTGCAACGCGGCAGCGGCACGTAGGCGTAGATGTTGTCCACATAGAACGTGTGCGGCGGCATGGGAAGGTTGGACTCGCGCAGCACATCCGTGCGATAGCACAGGCTGTGCATGAGTAGGTTCTGGTCCAGGCGGAAATGACCGATCTGATCCCAGGAAAAGATCTTTTTGCGCGGCAGGGCAAATTTGTAGCCAATAGCGGTATGCGTGCCCTCGTAAACCTTCTCGTACACGTAGTTCGAGATAAACAGGTCAACGCGCTGATCGCGCTCTTCAAAGCCACGCAGAATCGACAGCATGGTCGAAAGAGCCGCAGCGTCGAGCCAGTCATCCGAGTCGACAACCTTGTAGTAGGTGCCCTGTGCCTCGCGCAGACCCGAAAGGACGGCAATACCGTGGCCACCGTTCTCCTGTTGTACCGCGCGAATGATACCGGGATAACGTGCCTCCCACTCGTCGGCCTTGGCGGCCGTCTCGTCCTTGGAGCCGTCGTCCACCACGATAATCTCGATATCGGTGGCGTAATTGCTCCCCTCCAAGATGGAGGTGATGCAATGGTCCATGTCCTTGGCGGCGTTATACGAGGGAATACCGAATGTTATGACTTTATGCATGGCAGGCGATAATCTCATCCGAAAGATCGAGGGCGGAATTGGTCACGGCGTCCATATCGTAGTAACGATACTCGGCCAGACGACCCACCGGGTGGAAGTTCGTCAGGTTCTGGACGCGCTCAAGATAGCGCTCGTAGAGCTCACGGTTCTCGGGCTCCAGGATAGCGTAGTACGGCGTCTCGCCCGAGCCGGGCGTATAGGCCTTGGAGTACTCCTTCATGATGGTGGTCTTGCCGGGCAGGACCTGACCGGTCATGTTCTTGAACTCGGTGATACGCGTGTAGTCCTCGCTCGTGGTGTAGTTGACGGTGCCCACGGGCTGGAACTGGTCCATATCGAGCGTCTCGAACTTCATATCGAGCGTGCGGTACGGCAGCGCGCCCAGGTCGAGGTTGAACAGCTCGTCGAGTGGACCGGTGTAGACGATCTCGCCACCATAGACCTTGCCGTCAATCTTGACGGTGGTCTCGTCGATTTCAAAGAGGTCACGGGCGTCCACGTCGCAGAACACATCAATCAGATCGTGATCGAGCATATGCTCGAACAGCGCGGTATAGCCGTCCTGCGGCATGCCCTGGAAAGGAGCCTGCGGGAAGTAGCGATCGTCATCGCCCACAAAGACGGGAACGCGGCCGGTGATCGAGGGGTCGATCTGGTCGGGCGTCTGGCCCCACTGCTTCATGGTGTAATGCAAAAAGACGTTCTCGTAGACGTAATCGGCGACCTCGGCAAGATCCGGGTCGTTCTTCTTGCGCAGCTCCATGATGGGCACCTTGACGTCCTTGCCAAAGGTCTCCACGAGCTTCTGATACAGTTCCTCGCCGCGCTCATCGCCAAAGGCAAGCTTAAGGCTCGCATGGTTAAAGGGCACGGGCATAAGGGTACCGTTGATGTTGGCGAGCACCTTGTGCTGGTAGTCCGTCCACTTGGTAAAGCGCGACAGGAAGTTATGCACGCGCTCGTTAAAGGTATGGTAGATGTGCGGACCATACTCGTGGACCAGGATTCCCGCCTCGTCAGTGCAGTCGTAGGCGTTACCCGCAATGTGGCTACGGCGCTCCAAAACGGCAACACGATAGCCGATGGTCTCGGCGAGACGGCGGGCGCAAACGGCACCGGCATAACCGGCGCCGACAACGATCATGTCGTACGCACCGGCATTAAAGCCTTCAGGCAGGCCTGAGGTAATCTGCATCGATACTCCTTGTCAAAAGCCACACGCTTTTTAACTGGGCTTTTTCTCGAACATACGTCGAGACATATTTATCAGAGCGATTATAGCGCTAATGCGTCCTATAATGAGCTTGCCACACAAGGAAAGCTCAAGCACCGCGGCGTACATAATTGAAAGGTAAACCCGCTAGCAGCGGGTTTATTCGTGTACAGCCGGGCGCCTGGAGCTTAGCGAAACGCTTGTAAGGAGTAACATGAGCGATTTCCTAAACCGTATGAAGTCTGCCGCCAAGGCCGACCTTAAGACCATCATCCTGCCCGAGGGCGAGGATCCGCGTACCATTGTCGCGGCAAACAAAATCATCGAGGAGGGCCTGGCAAAGCTCGTCATCCTGGGCAACCCTGACGAGATCGACGTTCCCGGCGCCACCGTCATCGACCCGCGCAACGCCGAGAAGCACGAGGAGTATGCGCAGAAGTTTGCCGAGCTCCGCGCCAAGAAGGGTGTCACCATCGAGCAGGCTCGCGCCCAGGTGATGGACGCCACCTACTTTGGCACCATGATGGTCAAGATGGGCGACGCCGACGGCCTGGTCTCCGGCGCCTGCCACTCCACGGCCGACACCCTGCGCCCCGCGCTTCAGATCCTCAAGACCGCCCCGGGCACCAAGCTGGTCTCGGCCTTCTTCGTGATGTGCACCGACACCCCGCAGTTCGGTACCGACGGCACGCTGATCTTCGCCGACTGCGGCCTCAACATCAACCCGTCCTCTGACGAGCTCTCCGAGATTGCAATCGCCTCCGCGCACTCCTGGTCCACCTTTATGGGCAACGTTGAGCCGCACGTGGCTATGCTCTCCTACTCCACCATGGGCTCCGCCGGTGGCGAGGTCGCCAAGAAGGTCCAGGAGGCCGTGAAGTTCTGCAAGGAGAAGGCTCCCGAGCTCGCCATCGACGGCGACCTGCAGCTCGATGCCGCTATCGTCCCCACCGTCGCCCAGCTCAAGGCTCCCGGCTCCTCCGTTGCCGGCAAGGCCAACGTGCTGGTGTTCCCCGACCTCGAGGCCGGCAACATCGGCTACAAGCTGGTCCAGCGCTTCGCCGGCGCTGACGCCTACGGCCCCATCCTGCAGGGCATCGCCAAGCCGGTCAACGACCTTTCGCGCGGCTGCTCTGCCGACGACATCGTGGGTGTCGTGGCCATCACCGCCGTCCAGGCTCAGATGGCTGAGTAGCGGACGCACTCCCCCGAAGGCCGTACGGGCTAACCCCTGAAAACGTCCTCGACCAATGAAACGCCCCCGTTCTGCTCCTTCGGAGCTGCGAACGGGGGCGTTTCTGGTCTGCGGGATGTTTTCAGGCTTATAGGACAAAATGTGTGTCTACTTTAGGGGCATCGGCGCAGGTCGATGCC
>CAUCQW010000003.1 GCA_958445065.1 uncultured Collinsella sp. | reverse complement strand
CCCCGCAGTACTCTCGGCGCGATGGGGCTTAGCTTCCGGGTTCGGAACGGGACCGGGCGTGCCCCCCATGCTCTGGCCGCTGACCGGTGGGCGGCGCCCACCGTTACGGTGTCCGGTGTCTCTCTCACGTGCCCTGGGGGCCGCATGGCGCATAGGGGAGGTGACTCGGGGGCATCCTCGTGCCCGGACCGCGCATGAGCGCTGGGTCCCGCGGGCCGCGAGGTGCGGTTCCGGAAGAGCTCGGGCGATTAGTGCGGCTCGGCTGAGGCTGTCGCCAGCCTTGCACCTGCCGTCTATCGACCAGGTAGTCTACCTGGGCCCTTACCGGAAGGAGAACTAATCCCTGGAACGGCTTCCCGCTTAGATGCCTTCAGCGGTTATCCGCGCCGCACGCGGCTACCCGGCCGTGCCGTTGGTCGACAACCGGTTCACCGGAGGTGCGTCCACCCCGGTCCTCTCGTACTGGGGGCAGCCTCCATCGATTCTCCTGCGCCCACGGAGGATAGGGACCGAACTGTCTCACGACGTTCTGAACCCAGCTCGCGTACCGCTTTAAACGGCGAACAGCCGTACCCTTGGGACCTGCTCCAGCCCCAGGATGCGATGAGCCGACATCGAGGTGCCAAACCTTGCCGTCGATGTGGACTCTTGGGCAAGATCAGCCTGTTATCCCCGGAGTACCTTTTATCCGTTGAGCGACGGCCCACCCACTCGGGGCCGCCGGATCACTAGAGCCTGCTTTCGCACCTGCTCGGCTTGTGGGCCTCGCAGTCAAGCCCGCTTGTACTCTTGCATTCAAAAGGACGGTTGCCGACCGTCCCGAGCGGACCTTCGCGCGCCTCCGTTACCCTTTAGGAGGCGACCGCCCCAGTCAAACTGCCCGCCTGGCACGGTCCCCGAGCCGGTTGACGGCCTCGGGTTAGGACGCCGGTCGCGCGAGGGCAGTATTCCAAGGGCGGCTCCCCGGGGGCTGGCGCCTCCGGATCTTCGCCTCCTGCCTATCCTCTACACGCGGGACCAGCGGCCAATGCCAAGCTGCAGTGAAGGTTCACGGGGTCTTTCCGTCCTTCCGCGGGTAAGTCGCATCTTCACGACCAGTGCAATTTCACCGGGTCCATGGTCGAGACAGCGCCCAAGTCGTTGCGCCTTTCGTGCAGGTCGGAACTTACCCGACAAGGAATTTCGCTACCTTAGGACCGTTATAGTTACGGCCGCCGTTTACCGGGGCTTGGCTTCGGGGCTTCGCTCGAAAGCTAACTCCTCCGCGTGACCTTCCGGCACCGGGCAGGCGTCAGACCCTATACGTCGCCTTGCGGCTTCTGCAGAGTCCTGTGTTTTTGGTAAACAGTCGCTTGGGCCTCTCCACTGCGGCCCGCCTCCGCTCCCGGAGCAAGTCCGTTCACGTACGCGCGGGCACCCCTTCTCCCGAAGTTACGGGGCCATTGTGCCGAGTTCCTTGACCATGGTTGACCCGATCGCCTCGGTATGTTCTACCCACCCACCTGTGTCGGTTTGCGGTACGGGCGCGCACGCGCCTGCCTAGGGGTTTTTCTAGGGACCTCGGGCTCACTCGCTTCGCTTAAGTGCTTCGTCCGGAGCCTCGCCCTCGTGCGGACCGGATTTCCCTGGTCCGCGGGCCGCGCTCCATCACGGGGACGTCCAGAACCCCGCCGAGCCACCCCCATCCGTCGCCCCGTCGGTCGTAGCGCCGCGTGCGCGGTGCAGGAATGTCTGCCTGCTGCGCGTCGGCTACGCCTTCCGGCCTCGCCTTAGCCCCCGACTGACCCTGGGAGGATTAGCCTTGCCCAGGAAACCTCGGGTTCACGGCGGACGAGTTACTCTCTCGTCTCTCGCTACTCATGCCAGCATTCTCACTCCCATGCGCTCCACCGCCGGTCGCCCGGCGGCTTCACCGCCCATGGGAAGCTCCCCTACCGATTCTGAAAATCAAAATCCCGCCGCTTCGGTGTCCAGCTTAGCCCCGTGTATTGTCGGCGCATGTCCACTCGACCAGTGAGCTGTTACGCACTCTTTGAATGGATGGCTGCTTCTAAGCCAACATCCTGGTTGTCTGGGCGGACGCACATCCTTTGCCACTCGGCTGGAACTTGGGGACCTTAGCGGGCGGTCCGGGCTGTTTCCCTCTCGAGCACACAGCTTAGCCCACATGCTCTGACTGCCGCGCTCTGGGCCGCCGGCATTCGGAGTTCGGTTGGATTCGGTAGGCGGCGAAGCCCCCTCGTCCATCCGGTGCTCTACCTCCGGCGGTGAACGCGCGACGCTAGCCCTAAAGCTATTTCGGGGAGAACGAGATATCTCCGGGTTTGATTGGCCTTTCACCCCTATCCGCAGGTCATCGCCGCCGTTTTCAACCGACGTGCGTTCGGCCCTCCACGGGGTCTTACCCCCGCTTCAGCCTGCCCACGGATAGCTCACCCGGCTTCGCGTCCGCGGCGCGGGACTCAAGTCGCCCTGTTAAGGCTCGCTTTCGCTCCGGCTCCCTTTCGGTTAACCTCGCCCCGCGCCAGCGACTCGCTGGCTCATTCTACAAAAGGCACGCCGTCACAACGTAAAGTTGCTCCGACTGCTCGTGGGCGCACGGTTTCAGGTACTGTTTCACTCCCCTCCCGGGGTGCTTTTCACCTTTCCCTCACGGTACTGGTGCGCTATCGGTCACAGGGTAGTACTCAGGCTTGGATGGTGGTCCACCCAGGTTCGGACCGGGTTTCACGTGCCCGGCCCTACTCAGGGACCGCGTCGCGCCGTCCGGTCTGGGTTCGCGTACGGGGCTGTCACCCGCTGCGGCCGGCCCTCCCATGCCGTTCCGCTCCCCAGCCGGACCTGCGCCCGGGGGCGGCAGCCCCCGGATGCGCGGCCCTGCAACCCCGTCGGCGGAACCCCTGCCGGGTATGCCCGCTCGACGGTTTGGCCATCGGTCCCCTTTCGCTCGCCGCTACTCGGGGAGTCTCGAGATTGATTTCCTCTCCTCCGGGTACTTAGATGTTTCAGTTCCCCGGGTTGTCCTCCCCGCCCCTATGTGTTCGGGGTGGGGATATCCACACCTCTGTGGATGGGTTCGCCCATTCGGAGACCCCCGGGTCGAGGGATGTGTGCTCCTCGCCGGGGATTATCGCAGCTTGCCGCGTCCTTCATCGGCTCCCTGTGCCAAGGCATCCGCCGTGCGCCCGTGGTATCTTGCGGGACCGCTCTCGGGCCCGCGGGATATCCACGTGTCGCTAATTAATCTAATTAATCGATATCATGAATAGCGCTCGTATGTCGCAATTCGGGTATCTCATACCGCGGCACAGTGTGTTGTACTGTGCTCGCGATCAGATGCTCCTCACTCATATATAAGTGAATTCTTCTTGTTTGGATCGGATGAATGATTGCTATCATTCTGTCTGATAAATCGCAGAAAAGAATCGAGTCTGGAAGAGAACCTCTTCCATCTCTCTCCTATCGCTATGCGGCTCTCAAGGTACGCGGGTGCGACCCCGGGGACCGGGTGCTGCGGGGACTTCCTCCGGGCGACATCTACCGGACGGGCTCCTGCCCTCCATTCGAGTTAAAGTTTGTCTCTCTAAGAACGTATCTCCCTAGAAAGGAGGTGATCCAGCCGCACCTTCCGGTACGGCTACCTTGTTACGACTTCACCCCCCTCACCCTCCACACCTTCGGCGCCTCCCCCCTCTCGGTTGGGCCGGCGACTTCGGGTGCAGACGACTCGGGTGGTGTGACGGGCGGTGTGTACAAGGCCCGGGAACGCATTCACCGCGGCATGCTGATCCGCGATTACTAGCAACTCCGACTTCATGGGGGCGGGTTGCAGCCCCCAATCCGAACTGGGGCCGGCTTTCCGGGATCCGCTCCCCCTCGCGGGGTGGCATCCCTCTGTACCGGCCATTGTAGCACGTGTGCAGCCCAGGGCATAAGGGGCATGATGACTTGACGTCGTCCCCGCCCTCCTCCGCCTTGACGGCGGCGGTCCCGCGTGGGTTCCCGGCATCACCCGATGGCAACACGCGGCGGGGGTTGCGCTCGTTGCGGGACTTAACCCAACATCTCACGACACGAGCTGACGACAGCCATGCACCACCTGTATGGGCTCCTCTCGGCCACGGGGTCTCCCCCGCTTCACCCATATGTCAAGCCCTGGTAAGGTTCTTCGCGTTGCTTCGAATTAAGCCACATGCTCCGCTGCTTGTGCGGGCCCCCGTCAATTCCTTTGAGTTTTAGCCTTGCGGCCGTACTCCCCAGGCGGGACGCTTAATGCGTTGGCTGCGGCACGGGGGGATCGTCCCCCCACACCTAGCGTCCATCGTTTACGGCTGGGACTACCAGGGTATCTAATCCTGTTCGCTCCCCCAGCTTTCGCGCCTCAGCGTCGGTCTCGGCCCAGAGGGCCGCCTTCGCCACCGGTGTTCCACCCGATATCTGCGCATTCCACCGCTACACCGGGTGTTCCACCCTCCCCTACCGGACCCAAGCCGCGGAGGTTCCGGGGGCTTCGGGGGGTTGAGCCCCCCGCTTCGACCCCCGGCCTGCCGGGCCGCCTACGCGCGCTTTACGCCCAATGAATCCGGATAACGCTCGCCCCCTACGTATTACCGCGGCTGCTGGCACGTAGTTAGCCGGGGCTTCTTCTGCAGGTACAGTCTTGACTCTTCCCTGCTGAAAGCGGTTTACGACCCGAAGGCCTCCGTCCCGCACGCGGCGTCGCTGCGTCAGGGTTCCCCCCATTGCGCAAGATTCCCCACTGCTGCCTCCCGTAGGAGTCTGGGCCGTGTCTCAGTCCCAATCTGGCCGGTCGGTCTCTCAACCCGGCTACCCGTTGTCGGCACGGTGGGCCGTCACCCCGCCGTCTACCTGATGGGCCGCGGAGCCATCCCCTCCCGTCGGGGCTTTAGCCGGGGTGCCATGCGGCACCCCGGGGTATCCGGTATTACCCGTCCTTTCGGGCGGCTATCCCGGGGGAGGGGGCAGGTTCTCCACGTGTTACTCAGCCGTTCGCCACTCGCTTCCCTCCGGAGAGGGGTGCCGTTCGACTTGCATGTGTTAGGCGCGCCGCCAGCGTTCATCCTGAGCCAGGATCGAACTCTCCGTCCAAAATATCTGGGCTTCGAGCCCGTCCGGTCCTCTCAGTTCATCGCTGATCGGTTCCGTTCGATTCATATGGTTCTAGTATAGGAAAAGGAATTTCTCGGGGCCGCCTCTCGGCGGCCTTGCGAAAAACAAATCCAAGTTAGACCATTTCAAATGGTTCGATGTCTGCCCGGATGCGACACTGAATGTGTCCATCCTCGCAGTATCCGGTTCTCAAGGTGCACGCTTTGCGGCTCATCCGGTTCCACCGGGCCGCGCGGCAAGGAGATATATTGCCAGACCGGAGGGGCGCCGGGGGCGGGAATCGCGCACTCCATATTTTGTTCACAAATGAATAGGTCCCTCAGTCGCATCACTGAGGTTAAAACTGAAGCATTGGCTTCTGATATTGGCGATGACCAGCTGGTTTATAGGTGTTAAGGCATCGGTCATCTCTGGAGCGCCACTTTACTCCAAAAGCATCAGCTATTTGTTTCCCGTCGGTAAAAGGCAGGTTTTGTTCGCCAAGCGTTCTTATATATAGAGAAGTTCGGGTTCGAACCCGTGGCGCGGCAACAAAAAAGCGACCAGCCGGAGCCGATCGCTTTCTATTCTATGCTGGATCATCCAGAGGGCGCTTCCGAACTCATTTTCTCGCTGCCATTCATGCTTTCGAAGCATCGTTCGACCTCCACAGCCTCATGTTTTGAGGATCTGCCGTGTTTATCACTGTTATTAATGAGTATGTGGAAGTGATCCTCATACAGATACGTGCGATCCGCCAGAGAACTGAGAAGCATCTCTCTGCAACCCTCGTTGCCTATCCTCGCATCTCTCAGGTCTTCCGGAAATTTACAAGCAGTCTTAGAGTCAATTTGTTTCCGTTTTCAGAGACTTGTTTGAGAGTTTTTAAAGACAGTTCAAAACAATAAGTGAAACACCATAAAGCAGAGCAAGATGTGCCGGATAGAAAATGTAGAAGAAATATTTGAGCTTCAGCCCTCGCTTACCATTATAAAGATTGATAAGCAGCAACGAAACGACCGCGGCAGCAACATCAGGATTAAGTACATTAGCTGTAGCAAACTCAAATCCGCCGCCAACTATATGGCATGACGAAAGGAGCACTGCACATACTGCAGCAAAGAACATCTTGGCCTTGCTGTCGTGGAATAAATAGAATGCGGCCACAAGCATAATGCCATACACACCGCCATCTAGTTTAGTGTATTCAGCTGCCAGTGCTGTCAAAACAATCAGAGCAGTTTCTGCGATGTATCTTTTCCGTTTTGAAAGACTTTGTATCTTTTCCAGAACAATCAAAAAGACCAAGGAAAGCAGGAGCTCACACATAACATTTTGTTGCCGAAGGTCAAATAGTTGCCCGGTTTGGACGAAATCGTATATGGGCTCCGCAATGATTGCGAAGACAAGCATATTTCGCAGGTACTTCTTTAAGTCATGAGTATGCAAAAATCCCTCAACTATCAAAAAGCAAAATAAGGGAAATGCAATTCTGCCAAGAACATGAAGCACATCCGAAGCCTCGCTTAGAATCGCCCACTGTTCGTCTGATATCTGACTGTACGATGCGTGAGTCATGATTCCATTGGTCAGGACGATCCTGCTTACATGATCGAGAACCATCGAAATGGCTGCTATTATCTTTAATGTGCTGCCGCTAATTCCGTATCTATTTGTTTTCATTTCGTATTCCTTACTTTGGGTGGGCCGTCAGGGGTTCAGCCTGCTCCGCAGGCGGCCGCTGCGGCGCTTCGCGCCTTGCGCGCTGCGCTGGCAAACGCTCACGCGTTTACTCAGCTCCGCGCCCTTTCGGGTTCGAACCCGCGTCGCGGCAACAAAAAAGCGGCCGGCATCCGCCAGTCGCTTTTCCATTCTATGGTGGGCCGTCAGGGGTTCGAACCCTGGACCTTGGGATTAAAAGTCCCCTGCTCTGCCAGCTGAGCTAACGGCCCGCGGGTGGCATTGTACCACGGTCTGGGACTATTCCCAACTCCATTGGCCGTTCTGGAAAATCACAACTTCACGTCCATCAGGCGTAATGCCCGTAATATCGATGTCGTCCGTGCCAATCATAAAATCGACGTGCGTGCTCGAGACGTTAACGCCATGCTCCAGGAGCTCTTCCTTGGACATGTCATACCCACCCTCGATGCATTCGGGGAAACCGACACCTAGCGCGAGATGGCAGCTAGCGTTCTCGTCATAGAGCGTATCATAGAACAGTACGCCACTTTCGCGGATCGGCGTGTTCTTGGAGATGAGCGCGACCTCTCCCAGGTGAGCAGCGCCCTCGTCAGTATCGATGATGCTTGCGAGCGTTGCCTTGCCCACACGGGCATCGTAGTCCACTACGCGGCCGCCCTCGAACTTAATCCAAAAATCGTCGACCTTATTGCCATGGTGGATGAGCGGCATGGCCGAGTACACGATACCGTCGGCGCGCATGCGATCGGGCGAAGTGAAGACTTCCTCGGTGGGAATGTTGGGGAAGAAGGGGTGCCCTTCGGGCGTCTTGCCCTTGCCGCCGGCCCACTCGTGACCTTTCGTCATGCCAATCGTCAGATCGGTTCCATTTGCCGCGGCGTAATGCAGGTAGTCGAAACGATTGTCGTTCAGAAAACGCAGGTTCTTTTCGAATGCGGCGTCATGGAGTTCCCAGTCGCTCTCTGGGTCCTGGCCATCGGCGCGCGCGGTGTGCAGAATCGCATTCCACAGCTTATAGATTGCAACCTCATCGGCGTCTCCCGGGAACACCTCGTGCGCCCAAGCCACGACCGGAGCGCCGGCGATGCACCACGGATTGATGTTGTAATCCAGTCCACGGCGGAAAACTTTGCATTGCGTATTCCTCGCCTTGGATGCCGCGGCCGGCTTGGCTGGATCGATGCCCTTGAGGGCCGCAGGATCCGCCCCCTCGATAAAGACAAAGCAGGCACCATCCTGGGCCAGGGAATCCAGCTGCATGCGCTTCCACTCGGGCGTCTGCTCAAAATAGCTTTTATCGACATGCTCGTACGTGAGCCTCGTCACGGCATCATCGGCCCAAATGACCGTCACGTGGCCAGCGCCGGCGGCATAAGCCTCCGCGACCACCACGCGGGCAAAAGGCGCGCACTCGACCGGAGACTGAACGACAACCTCCTGGCCGGGCTTGACGTTTACGCCCTTGCGGACAACCAGACGCGCATAGTTTTTAATCTTGGGCTCCAGGGCCTTCATGCCCTCCAGAGCTTCTTCGACCGTCAGGGCAGCTCGAATCATGTGCCACTCCATCTATCTATAGAACAGTAAAAAGCGCGCCGCAAAAACGACGCGCCTTATATCTTAGCGATAAGTATGCATGCAAACGCTATTTCTTCTTGGAGTCCTTTTTGTCCTCCTCGGCAGCCGCGCGCTCAATAAGAGCGTTGAGCTTGTTCTCGGACATGCCCTCGGCCTGCGTGCGGTACATGTTACGCAGGGGACGAATACGAACGAAGTCGTAAATAAAGTCACCCAAAATGACGACGTAGGACAAAACGATGCCGACCATCTGGACAGGGCTGGACACCATGCCAGCGGGAGCGAAGTAGAGCGAAGCCCAAATTGCCACGACGAGTACCATGCCGATAGTAAGCACGGCCCACCAGATACGACGGCGCTTGGTGTAGTCCTCATCCTGCTTGAGAAGGATATTCGACACCGTGTAGATGCGGTCCTCCTTGGCGCGCTGCTTAGCCTTGCGGGCGCGCTTCTCCTCTTTAGAGAGGCCCTCGAGATTCTCGCCCTTCTCGAGCTCTTTGCGGCGTGCCTTAGACGAAGCCGGCACGACGCGGACAGAGCTCGCTGCCTGACGGGCGGGCTTGGCGGATGCAGCGGACTTGCGCGCAACCCCGGTAACCTCGTGGGATTGCGTGCGCTTGTTCGTGGCGCTACGGGTACTCACTTATGCGTTCTCCTTCATGCTTGTGAACTGGGAGCCCGTGATGATCTGGAAGGCCTCGCGATAGCGCTCGGACGTGCCATCGATGACCTCGGCGGGCAGGTGCGGGGTCTCCCCCGTCATATCCCAGTTGGCTTTGAGCCAATTGCGGACGAATTGCTTGTCGTAGCTGGGCTGAATCTTGCCCTCCTCGTAGCTGGCGGCAGGCCAGAAACGGCTGGAGTCGGGCGTGAGGCACTCGTCGATCAGCGTAACCTTGCCATCGATGACACCGAACTCGAACTTGGTGTCGGCAATGATGATGCCACGGGTCGCTGCATACTCGGCGGCAGCCTTGTAGATCTTGAGGGAAAGGTCGCGAATCTGCGTGGCGATGTCCTCGCCCACGATCTCGCAGCAACGCTCGAACGAGATGTTCTCGTCGTGGTCACCGATCTCGGCCTTCGTGGACGGCGTAAACAGCGGCTCGGGAAGCTTGGAAGCCTCGGTCAGGCCCTCAGGCAGCTGGATGCCGCAGACGGTGCCGTTCTCGTCGTAGGTCTTCTTGCCCGAACCGGTCAGATAGCCGCGGACGATGCACTCGATAGGAATCGTCTGGGCCTTCTTAACCAGCATGGCGCGGCCGGCGAGGTAGTCACGATACTCAGCAAACTCCTCAGGGAAATCCGCCGGGTCGATGGAAACGAGGTGGTTGGGAACGATGTCGGCAAACTTATCGAACCAGAATGCCGAGATGCGGTTGAGCACCTCTCCCTTAAACGGAATCTCGTCGGGAAGAATGAAGTCGAACGCAGAAATGCGGTCGGTGGCGACCATCAGCAGGTTTTCACCGGCATCGTAGATATCACGAACCTTGCCACGGGAATCCGGACGACGCTCCATCGTTGTCACGTGAGTCACTCCTTACCAAAATACGACAGTAATGCGGGTTCTTTCCCGCACGTTTTCGCAAACTCGGAGCGGCAGGGACGAAACCCCTCCTTCACCGAATAGCGAAAAGCTAGTGCTCCATTGTAGTAGATGCCGCGTCCGCCGTGTGCTCGCGAGGCAGATGAATCGTAAAAGTCGTACCCTTTCCAAGCTCCGACTCCACGGATATGTAGCCGTGATGGCGCTCGACGATCTGTTTAGTCACGGCGAGGCCCACGCCCAGACCGCCCGCCTCACGGGCACGGCTGGCATCGGCGCGCCAAAAACGGCCGAAGATGCGCGACAAGTCATCCTTGGCAATACCGATGCCGGTATCAGAAACGGCGATGCTGACGTGTTTGCGGTCACTGAGCACCGACACCACGACCCAACCGCCCTCGGGGGTGTAGCGCATGGCGTTGCTCATGAGATTGATGACGCATTGTGTGATCATGTCGGGATCGGCTTCGACGACATCGTCGTGACCTTGGGTCTCGTCAGCAAAGCGCAAGCGCAGATCGCGGTCGACAAACAGGCGCTCCTGGGCATTGACGATGGAACGCACGAAAGGAACCATGTCCACCGGCTCAAGGTTGAGCGGGGCCGTGCTGTTTTCCATGCGCGACAGGTCGAGCATCTGCTGCACCAGACGAGCCAGGCGACGCGTCTCGGAAGCAACAGTCTCCAAGTGCTCATCGTCGGTAGGATATACGCCATCCTGCATGGCCTCGACCGTTGCGAGCATGGCCATAAGCGGAGTGCGAAGTTCGTGAGCCACGTCCGAGGTCAAACGTTTCTCGTGTTTCATATCCTTCTCGAGCGATGTGGCCATCTCATCGAATGTCTCGCCCAGTTGATCGATCTCGTCATCGCCGCGCAAGCCCGTACGAGCAGACAGATCGCCATCGCGAATTTGCTTGGCCGTGCTGGTAATACGGTGAATCGGCTTGGTGAGCATGCGCGACACGAGTGATCCGATAACGACCGAAATGCAAACTGCAACAACCGCAGCAAGGGCCATGGCGTTAAAGGTCTTCTCCCTAAACGCAGAATCTGCCTTGGTGAGCAAGGCATCGGAGCCGATGGCCCACAGCTTTACTTGTCCGACATGCTCGCCGGAAGACGTTATGATTTCGACGTTTGCAACGCTATCGGAGCCGGTGGGAGCCGACGAGACCGGACTATGCGATGCTTTTTTCCCGCTCGAGCTGCTCGACGGCGATTCGTTCTCGCGCACATCGGCGGTCGCGCTTGCCGAAGGCCATGAGTCGTCATAAACGACAACGCCTTTCTTGTTGACGACCTGCATACTCAGGTCGTCGGACACCAAACTTGATGTCGCGACCGTACGTAGCTCGCCCGCAGTCCAATTGCCGTTTTCCTCATACGACGTCGCAAGCTTTTCGGCAGCGGAATTTGCGATTTCGACGATATTGGAGCGCGTGTAATCCGAAAAGACCGTGCCCCACACAACAGAGACCACGCCCACCAGCACCAATACCGTCATGAGCGATGTCAGAGCAAAAGCAAGTGCCATGCGCGAGGGATAGCTCATCGTTGGCCGTGAATCGGAGCGAGGCGTGTTCCAACTAGCCTTGGAACCCGCCTCGCTCTCCTGCTTGTGCTTTTGTCCGATTTCAAAGCGCGCAGGTGTCATATGTGATTTCCCTATTTCTCGTCCGACTTATCGGTCTTGGCCGGAGCCTCGAAGCGATAGCCGACACCGTGGACGGTGTAGAGCCACTTGGGCTTCTTGGGATCATCGCCCAGCTTGGCGCGAAGGTTCTTCACGTGGCTATCGATGGTGCGCTCATAGCCCTCAAAGTCGTAGCCGAGCACCTTCTCGACCAGCTCCATGCGGTTGTAGACGCGACCGGGGTGACGGGCAAGCGTGGTGAGCAGCTTAAACTCGGAAGCCGTCAGGTCGACTTCCTTGCCCTCGACCAAAATCTTGTGGCCCGAGATATCGATGACCAGATCGCCGAAGTCGAGTACCTCGACGGCTGGCTCGTCGGCCTGATGGGCACGGCGGAACAGAGCGCGAACGCGCGCGACAAGCTCGCGCGGCGAGAACGGCTTAATCAGATAGTCGTCGGCGCCGAGCTCAAGACCGATAATACGGTCCTCGATCTCGCCCTTGGCAGTCAGCATGATGATGGGGACATCCGAGGTATCGCGAATGGTGCGGCAAACGCGCTCGCCGGGGATCTTGGGGAGCATAAGGTCGAGCACGACCAGGTCAAACTGATGCTTCTCGAACTCCTCGATCGCGGACTGGCCGTCGCCGACACCCACAACCCAGTAGCCTTCGCGCTCGAGATAGGCAGCGACGGCGTCACGGATTGCCTTCTCATCCTCGACCAGCAGAATCTTTTTTGCATCTGAAGCCATAACACGGCCCCCCTGTCTCAATCAGCTAAGAACAAGCCCATTTTAACGCACCTGAGCCCGCCGGATGCCACTATGACGCGGCAGCTCGGCGGGCGGTACTCACAATTACAACGCGTTTATTCCCCTGTTGGCGCCTTTTTAACCCCTCTAAGCTTAAAGAGAGAATAGGCGTGCGGTGACCGTCTCGGGTATACCCTGGCTGTTGCGCACCGTGGCGTACGTAAGAAATGAGTCCGATTTTCCCGCCGTAGCTGGATAATCGCCATATTCCAAAGCGCGGTCGGGCGACAGTAGCGAGCCATAGGTCTTGGCAGAGGTGTCGATGAGAAAATGCGATGCCTGTACCTTAACGAGATATTTATTCTTCTTGCCGGCAGCACATGCGAGCGGCTCGCGGGACAGGAAGAGGTATGGCCCTCCCTCATTACCGATATACGTGCCCATGTTGCCCAGGCTGCCCACGCCACTATAGGTCGCCTCGATAGAAAACACGAAGGTATCGCCCATATATACGGCCTCGAAAGGCGAGACTGACGAGGGAAGGACTAGCTGGGCACGTTTGGTGTTGTTGCCATCGGTCAGATCGATTGCCGTTATGCCGTAGTAGACGCCCTCGTCGTTGCGGACACGCGGCGAGATGGTCAAAATGCCGTCGCTCACGCGCGGGGCCGACGCAAAGCGGCCCGTCGATTTCCAAATTGTCTCGGCCTTGGATTCATCAAGCGAGCGACGATAGCAAAACGAATCACTACTCGTTTTATTGCCGCCTGCCGAAGGCATTTTATACCAGATGGCTGATGACCCGAACGTCGTAAACAGTGGCGGATCGTAGTCCTTGCCACCTCGATCGAGCTCAACCACGTCGCCAGAGAGCGAAGCGCCCGACAGATTTTGAGCGTAGAGCTTCCACGATGAACTGGCAAAGTTCATCTCAACCCACGCAAACACGCCGTCGCCGGCACGGACATCGTAAAAAGCATATCCCGTGCCCTCGATAGGATTCTCAATTAATGTGGTAAGCGAGCCATCGCCCAGGTTGAGCACACCGAGTGTGTTGGCGTGCAGTGCCGATGCGGGCGCCATCATTGCCGCAGCATAGTCACCATCGCAGTAGTACAGCAACGTGCCCAGCGGCAGCGTCCACGATGCCGCCGGCTCAAGATCGATGTCAACTGCCTCGTACTCATCAGTGATCGAGACAATCTTCGAATCGTCCTTGATAACCTGCGGCTCGCCAGCGGCATCATCACTGGTGCCTGTTTTTTTCGAACATCCGGCAAGCACCGTGGCAGCGCCCGCGGCAGCTCCACCGAGCACAAAGCCGCGACGCGATATTCCGTTCTTGATGTGGTCGGCGATACCCATTAGGCGATCTCGGCGCGAGCGGCCTCGATAGCGCGCGTAAGCTGATCGGCGCAAGAGGTCTTCTTCATGCCGCAGGTATTGCCGGCAAGAACCTCGATCACACGGTCAGCAGGAGCGCCCTCGACCAGTTTGGAGATGGCCTTGAGGTTGCCATCGCAGCCGCCGGTAAACTCAACGCCCAGCACCTTGCTGCCGTCATCGGAAAGGTCAAGGTGAATATTGCGAGAGCATACACCCTGCGGCTTGTAATCAAACGAAATCATGCGATCCCCTCTCAGAATGTTATTCGAGACGACTATTATCCCCGTCTTTCCCTAAATGCAACGAGGCGCTTTGCCGGCAACACACATTACCAGCAAAGCGCCCTAAAAAGCTAACGTTATGCCCGAACCTACTCGAAGCTCAGCTGCTCCAGACGATCAAAGACCGTGTCGATACGGGTGAGGAAGTCCCACGGATCAAAGATCTCGTCGAGCTTCTCCTGACTGACGGTGCAGCGCGGGTCGGCCTCGAGACGCTCCTTAAAGGTGGGGCCGGAGACACAATCCTGCACCTCGCGCCAGGTTGCCATGGCGTTCTCCTGCACAATGGCGTACGCGTCCTCGCGGGTGATGCCCGTGTCGACGAGGGCCAGCAGCACCTTGGAGGAGAAGATGAGGCCGCGGGTCTTATTGAGGTTGGCCATCATGCGGGCAGGGTACAGCTGCAGGCCGTCGATAACGCGGATGAGGCACTGGAACATGTGGTCGAGGGCGATGAAGCTGTCGGCCTGGGCGACACGCTCGGCAGAGGAGTGCGAAATGTCACGCTCGTGCCACAGGGCGACGTTATCGAAGGCAACCTGGGCGTTGGACTTCACGACGCGCGACAGACCGCAGACCTTCTCCATGGTGATCGGGTTGCGCTTGTGCGGCATGGCGGAGCTGCCCTTTTGACCCTTGCGGAACGGCTCCTCGGCCTCGAGGGTATCGGTCTTCTGCAGATTGCGAACCTCGGTAGCGATGCGCTCGCAGGTGGCCGCGGTGGTGGCGAGAACGCCGGCGAGATAGGCGTGATGGTCGCGGCTGATAACCTGCGTGGACAGCGGGTCGTGAACCAGACCCAGGTGCTCGCAGACATACTCCTCGACAAACGGTTCGATGGAGCTGTACGTGCCAACAGCGCCCGAGATGGCACCGAAGGCAACATTCTTGCGGGCGTCCTCAAGACGATCCAGATCGCGCTTGAGTTCCCAGGCCCAAGAGCCGAACTTCATGCCGAAGGTCATCGGCTCGGCGTGGATGCCATGAGTGCGGCCGGCACAGAGCGTGTTGCGCTCCTCAAAGGCGCGACGCTTGCAAATCTCGCCGAGCTTCTTGACGTCCTCGATGATCAGGTCGCAGGCCTGGGTGAGCTGGTAGCACAGAGCCGTGTCGCCCAGATCGGAGCTGGTCATGCCATAGTGAACCCAGCGGCTGGGCTTGGGGTCGCCCTCGGGAACATCGGCGTCGATGTACTCCTTCATGTTGGTCAGGAAGGCGATGACGTCGTGGCGCGTGACCTCCTCGATCTCGTCGACCTTTGCCTTCTCAAAGTTGGCATGGTCGCGGATCCACTGGGCTTCGTCTTTAGAAATGCCGATCTTGCCGAGCTCCGCCTGGGCCTCACAGGCCAGGACCTCGATCTCCTGCCAAATGGCGTACTTGTTCTCGAGGGAGAAGATGTGTCCCATCTCCGGGCGGGTATAGCGATCGATCATAGCGGCTCCTTTTTGGTTATTGGCACGTTGGTCGTAACCCAACCATTGTACCGTGCGCAGGTGCAAGTATGGGCAGCAGGCATTAACCTAACATTTTGGAATTGGAGCGGGCAACGGGACGTCCGCGCGCCCGCGTCGCGGACGCACACCGGCTGTGGTCAGCATGCCCCGGTCCGCAAAGCCGCCGAAGGAGACCGGATCGAACCGAGTGTCCCAACATCCCCCTTGGCTGATGGAGCGGGCAACGGGACGTCCGCGTATTTGCTTCGCAAATCCGCACCGGCTGCGGTCGATCTCCTCGGATTCACGGAGACGATGGGGAAGACTTTGTTGAATTGGCCGTCCCAAGGTCTCCCGCGCTCGATGGAGCGGACGACGGGACGTCCGCGTATTTGCTTCGCAAATCCGCACCGGCTGCGGTCGCCTATCGGCGACCTTGCCTGCTCGCTATAAACGCTTCGCGTTTATTTAACGCTCGCACCCTGTCGGGTTCGAGTCCCGGCACTTTATTGAAAAAGGCACAGTAACGAAACGTTACCGTGCCTGAAATTCGAATGGAGCGGGCAACGGGACTCGAACCCGCGAGTGTCAGCTTGGGAAGCTGATGCCTTACCACTTGGCGATGCCCGCTTGTGTGTTGGCTAGTATATCGCGGTTGTCTTGTTCGATACAAGGGTGGTGATGCTTGTTTTAACTGTGGAGATTCGTTTGAAAATCGCATCAATTGTGGAGATGAGGACCTTTGACCTCCTGTTCTCCCTATCTTCTACCTGCGCTTTTGCCTGATTGTTGTATTTGAGCTCAATTTGTCAGGAATTGGGCAAGCTTTTGGTCAGGCTCCGGTACTTACCCGCATGAACCTCGGGGGTAGCCTCATCCTACGCGTCGCAACCTCCCCATGCGGCGCACGAGGGATAAGGAGCAGCCATGTCCAACGCACCCACGCACTCTGTCCACAGCGCAATCGCAACAGGTCCGCTGCTCCTGCTCCTCTTCCTGCTTTTCGGCTGTCTGGCACCGGGAGCCGCATTTGCCGTCGATGGCTACGACCAGCTCGGCTTCCGCACTATTAGCGATGATTGTGGGCCCTTCTTCATCGGCAAGTATGAAGCTCAAGACGCCTCGATTGCCTACTGCATGAACCAGGAGCGCCCCGGCCCCACCAAGCCGGGCGGCCCATGGCTCAACTTTGATCAAGGCTGGGTGTGGCTCGACGACGAGTTCGCGGCAATCGTTTGTCACGGATATCCTACCGCCACGTCGTTTGGCGGTTACCATCTTTCACCCGATCGCGCCCGCGCCGCCACCCAGCTTGCCGTATGGATGCTCAACGGCACTACCCATGTCGACGGCACCTACTCCTACACAACCGCTCAGGGCAAAACCAAGAGCGGGCACTTTACCGCCGACAATGAAGTCGTGGCGGCTGCGCGGTGGCTCCACGACAGCGCAAAATCAGGAAGCATCAAAGCCGCTCCGCACCGCGCGCGGCGCTATATAGGAACCGTATCGGGCGGCAGCAAACGTCAAGACATGCTCTATGTACTGCCGGCGGTCTCTGTTTCCTTCCAAAAGCAGTCTGCAAACGCTGCCATTACCAGCGGAAACAATACTTATCAGTTTGACGGGGCAACATTCGATGTTTTTGAGAGCGCCAGCGGCGCGCGTGTCGGCACCGTCCAGATGGACAGCAACGGTCGAGCGCAGGCAACACTCCTACCCAACACGGCATACTACCTAGTTGAGATAACAGCGCCAGCTGGTTATATCCCCCTGCACGATCGCATTGCCTTTACCACGACGAATAACGGCGGATACGTCACCATTGATGAACAACCCGGCACCATTACCTTGCGCATTGTAAAGCTCGACGCCGCAACGAATGCAGGCCCCCAAGTTGGAGCTTCGCTCGCAGGAGCAGAATTCGTGTGCGTATCGCAATCAACCCCTGGATGGACACAAACTCTCAGGACCGATGAAAGCGGTCGAGCTACCCTCACCGATGTCCCCCTGGGAACCTTTACCATCTATGAATCGAAGGCGCCCGAGGGCTATTTGCCCTCCGGTGACAGTTGGTCTTACACCGTTGGAGCCGACCAACTCGGCGATTCAGGCGTGGTCGAGATCGAATCTCGCGTTTCCAATATCCCCATTGCGTTTGACCTTGAGATTTCCAAATTCAAGGACTACGGCAATAGCGATCAATCCGGCCTGGAGCAGCCGGCAGGAGATGTTGTCTTTGAGGTTGTCAGTAACAGCTCTCAGCAGGTTGTTGGCACACTGACTACAAACATCTATGGCTTTGCCTCCACCAAAGACCAGCCCGAAGCATGGTTCGGCACAGGCAAGCGACCAGCCGGTGTCCACGGAGCCGTCCCATACGACCGCGCCGGCTACACGGTTCGTGAGGTTCCGGAAACCGTCCCCGAGGGTTTTAAACGTGCGGGGGAATGGACCGTCGAGGCCAATCAGATTTCCGACGGCGCCGAGCTTCAATATATCGTGGACAACCACGCTCTGTCGATGCATCTCCAGATTGTAAAACGCGATGCCCAAACAGGCGCCTCTGTTCCCCTAGCCGGATTCACCTTCCAACTCCTCGACAGCAATCACAAACCTGTCTCACAAACATGCTGGTATCCAGCACATAACGTAATGGACACCTTTACGACTGACGCGACCGGCACCGTCACACTGCCCGAATCGCTCGTGCCGGGCACCTATTATGTACGCGAAACCTCGGCCAAAGAGCCCTATCTTGTCGGCGGAGAGATCGAGGTAAACATACCCGCCGATATAAACCTAACGCCCGTTGCAATCGTCTCGTATTATGACCACGCCGCGACCGGAAACATCAGGATCGTTAAAACCGATGCCGTAGACGGCAGCAGCCTCGCGGGCGCCATCTTTGAGATCCGTGCCTCAGGTGATATCGTGCGCCCCGACGGTAGCATTGCCGCGCTCGACGGCGAGGCTGTCGCTACCGTCACGACGGATGAAACTGGAGAAGCACGCGCGGACGACCTCCCGCTGGGATCTGGCACCGCACGCTACGAGGTTGTCGAGACTCAAGCGCCGACCGGCTTCTTGCTCGACCGGACGCATCATATCGTCGACCTTACCTATGCCGACCAGAAAACACCCGTTGTGGAAGCACGGCTTAACGTATCCGACGATTACACCAAGGTTGATATCTCCAAGGTCGATGCAAGCGGAGAGCAGGAAGTGAAAGGCGCACAGCTCACCTTATATGGTCCCGATAAAACCGAAATAGACTCCTGGACCTCATCCGACAAGCCGCACCGCATCGAACATCTTGCACCCGGTACCTACTCGTTGCGCGAAACGATGTCTCCGCGGACCTATGACCTTGCCGAGGAGATAACGTTTGAAATAAAGGATACGGGAGAAGTCCAATCCGTCGCGATGAAGGATGCGCCCATCGAGATCAAAGGACAGGTCGACAAGCGTCAGGAACTTGTCCAACCTATCGGGAAGGGTCTGTTGGCTAACGGCGATGGAAAAAACCGCGCCGCGATGCAAACCAATACGGATGGGCTTTTCTCCTATACCATCGATGCTCGAAACGATTCCGCTACTTGGGTTGATGAGTTTACGATTACCGATGATCTTGAGTGCGCCAAAGACGGCACGGCGAGATTCGTCTCAATCGAAACCCCCGTCGCCATCGGCGACCTCAACGGTCTGTGCAACGTGTGGTATCGCACGACGCCGTTGGACTCGACAGACGTCGATGAGCCGGCAAACGCGACGCTTGACGATGGGCACGAAAATCCTTGGCTTGAGTCCGACGAAGTAAAAGAGAGTCTGGGTGAAGATTGCCGCCTCGTCGATTACGACGGCTGGCACCTCTGGAAGGCGGATGTCTCGACCACGGAATCCGCCACACTCGAGGCGAAAGAACTCGACCTTTCATCCAATACCGTCGTGACGGGCATTCGCATTGAATACGGTGCGGTAGCCGCCGACTTTACGACTCGAAGCGATACGGATTCTTGGACCCGTGATGATCTCAAAGATGAGCACGACGACCTTGACGATGCCAAAGCAATCCTTGGCACAGATGCTCGGGGCGCAGTCGTGCACATGCAGGCAACGTCGGCTTACACACCCCAAACTGCACTCACCAACAGCGCACGCGTCGATCTTTGCCGCAACGGCGGCGGCGATAAACTTGAGTCACATGACGAGGACAGTGTCATTCAACGCTGTACCCTACCGCAGGACCTACCGGCAACAGGGTCAGCTCCCATCGCCGCTTGCATCACCGCGCTCCTGACCTCGGGTGCCGCAGCCCTATGGTTCGCTCGCCTTAGGTCAATCCCAAAGAAGCGCTAGCGCGATGAAAAAGCGGGCGAGCCAGTCCCCCGGCTCGCCCGCTTTCAATCATTTAAATCGCCGCATCTACTCTGCAGACGAAGATCCACCATCAACGATTGCTTGCTCGGACTCAGGAATCCCATCGGCACCCGTGCTCTGTTCTTGCTCCACCTCTTCGCTGATTGCGGAGGCGGGGGTCGAGCCCTTCGCGCCCACGATGTAGGCAGCTCCAAACCCTAACGCAATGGCAATCAAGGTCAAAATCACGTAGACAGGCCAATGGCGCTTAATATACGAAAACACGTTGACTCCTTAGAGCTCCGTCTACGAACGGCGGATAACCTCGGTCACGACCTCGGATACCGTGGCAATGTTCGTCGGGTTGACATTGTGGGGCAGGTCGTCCTCGGTACGAGCGCAAGCCAGACGCGTGCCGTCCACGCCGGCGATGGTGAGGGCTCGGCGGCTCGCCTCGAGCGCGGCGTAGGCATCGGTCTTGGCATAGGGCATCTCGAGCGCGCCACAATCGACATGGAACGACTTGCACACCTTGCTGACCAGGTTCATGATGCGGCGATCGCCCTTGAGCAGCTGCTGTTCGCCCTCAACCGTCACCACCGAAAGCCTACCGGCGCCGACGGATTCAAGATTGATGAAGAAGACGCCGCGGAGCTTATCGCGATGCGAAGCCAAGAAGGCCTTCATACCGGCGCCATCACAATCCGAGGCGCCCGTTGCCACAAACCAGATATCGTGACCGAGCAGCTCATCGTCGCCCATAGAAGCGACAGCCGAGAGCATATCTTCGGAAGAAGCACCGTCGGAAGACGTAGCGCCGCCCTTCCAGCCATCGTTATCGTCCTCGAAATTATCCCACGAACCGATGCCGCGACCGGACTTCTTGGCATCGTAATCGTCTTCGACGCCCAGCCAGTCACTCATGCTGTCCTGTTCGTTTTTCTTTTTACGACCGAACAGGCCGCCCAGGCCGCGCTTGCGAGACTTAGGTGCCGCAGGGGCGGGAGCCGAAATGGTCTCGATCGGCTGTGCGCCCGACGCAACGGGCATAGGAGGCGCAACGGGTGCCGATGTGGGTTCGGGACCCTGAGCGGTAGCAAAGGGGTCGTTGACCTGTGCGGAGGGATCGGGAAGGTCGAACAGCGACGTGCGAGACGCAACGTTTGTCTGCTTCATCGACGGCAGCGACGGATCGGGGACCGAAGCCAGCGGAGACGAGGAGGGTGCAGGCGACGGTGCCGACGCCGGATCGGGAACATTCATCTGCGGACGCGGCGATGCTTGGGAGGAAATCTGGGCCATAAGGGAATCGACCGTTTCGTCCTGAGTGGGAGCGACATCGGCAACCGTGGCACCGGAACCACTCGGGATCGGCATGGTGAAAATCTGCGTGGAGTAAGGCCTCGACCCATCTGTCTCGGGAGCCTCGGAAACCGCAGGCACTTCCTCCTGCTCGACCTCGGTCGAATCACCTTGATCGGCTGCCGCGTATTGCCCTTCGTCACAGTTGACCTCGACGGGCTCGTGCCCGGCGACATCTTGGATTTCGGCAGCATCAATAGGCTCGTCATCGTCTGCCGCGTCGCCCTGCTCATCGGAAACAGGAAGGGGCTCGGCAATCGCGGTGCCTTGCTTTTCAAACGTTATCGTGGAATCGAACTGCGCGGCATCAAACGACATGGTGCTATCGACGTGCTGCTGAGCCTCAAAGGACGTTGTAGCTTCGGCGGCGTCGACAGGCACGGACTGCATAGCCTCGTTCTGCTCGAACTCTTGCGCCGCGCGCTCACGTGCCGCCTCGGCTGCCTGCTGCTGAGCGATAGCCTCCTGCTCGGCAGCCTCGCGTGCGGCAGCGCGCTTCCCCTCGAAATCGTCGACAAATTTCCTGCCCTTTGCAAGCGCACCCTTAAAGAAGTTGGAAGCGCTGGCGCCAATCGAAGAGAACGCGGATGCAATATCGGCATGGGGCGTTGCCGCGGGAATCTCGGCCGAGAAATCAGTATCGCTCTCGTAAGACACGCGCCTCGGCTGTTCAGCGTAATCGTCGTCAGGCTCGTCCGTAACGTCTTGCGCCGGCGCGGCGGGAGCCAAAATGTCCAGTCCTGCCGCGGGATCGATCGCGGACACCGCCTCGGGCTCGGCAACGGCAGCGGCAACCGCGGCAGACTCATCATCCACGGCGACAACGGGCGCAGATGCAGTCACGACGGGGGCAGGCTCGGGCTCAAACGTCGGCTCCTCGCCTTCCTCGTAATCGAGCGTGCAGGACTCGGGAAGCATTCCGAGCGCACGGATGGCATCCGAACCAAAGCGGATGTTGCCGGCGGCATTGCGATAGAGCCTGGGCTCGGGCTCGGCCGCGACAGGCTCCTCCGCCGGCTCGGCAGTGGGAACCTCGTCATTGAACTCTTCGGCCTGGACAGCCTGATTCTGATCCTCGGGCACGATGGCGCCAATCAGCGTCTCGTCGGCAGACGCACCCTCAAAGCCCTCGATCTGCTCGTCGAAAGCCTCGCCCTGTTCGGGCTCGGTCTGAGCGTCGGGAGCAATCGGCTGACCGAACTCGTCCTCGGCGTAGGTAGGCTCTTCATACTCGATGGTGTTGCCGTAGTCGTTTTGCTGTTGGGCCGCGGCATACTCCGCTGCTGCGCGCGCCATCTCCTCGGCACGACGCTTCTGCTCCCCAAAATAGGTATCGAACGGAACATCGTCGGGAAACTCGTTTTCGCCCTGGAAGGGAGCAACGTTGTCCATAACGCCGAGCATAGCGGCGACAGAAGACTTGTTGCACACTGCGCCGGACGTATAGGGAAGCACAAAACGGTTAGAAATGATGTTTGCCGCGCTGGCGAGCGCAACGAGGGAAGCGAGGATCGCGACAATCCACAGCAGAACCTTGAGCGCGCCGGGGAGCGGCAGGATACGCAAGATGGCAACGGCAGCAGGGGCAACCGTGGCAACGGGCAACAGCTTGGCGATGAGCGCACGATACGAAGCATAGGGCTCGCGGGCGAGCAGCTCAGCACGGGGAGAGTCGTAGTGTGCGACAACGACCACCGGGCGGTTGCGCGGAGACGCGAGCGGGCCCGAGGCCTTGTGGTAGGCGATGACATTTTGGCTCACGCCCGTCTTGCCCAGGCGCGAAACCACGGGGTGGCCCGTGCGCTCGAGCACGTAAAGAACGGCGCCGACAATGGCCAGCAAGGAGCCGACCAAGCCGATGCCGCCGCCGATGCCCATCAGCAGGGCGCCGGCAAACGCAAGAATACCGGTA
Organism: uncultured Collinsella sp.; assembly: GCA_958445065.1. Taxonomy (GTDB): domain Bacteria; phylum Actinomycetota; class Coriobacteriia; order Coriobacteriales; family Coriobacteriaceae; genus Collinsella. Next base: position 114,027 of record CAUCQW010000003.1, on the reverse strand, counting down.
ACGGCAAATGCCAACCTGCTGGGCGCCGGGGCATTGAACTCCTGAACCTCGGGATCAAAGCCGTGGTTGCGGAAGATCTGAGCGATATCCTCGGCAGCCAAGCGCTCTTCTTCGCTGCATGCCGGCGTGATGCCGGTGTTCTGCAGCAGGTGGTTAATATAGTTCTGGGTGTTCGCCATGTGCGCTCCACATCCATAATCCGACAAATAGGCCCAATGCATGCACATTAGAACCGTATATAGTCGAAAGTATACCCCGAGCGAGCGCAAACGACCGAATTCGGGCCATCTTAACGCCCCGAGCGGACAAGGATATAGCCTAATCTCCATATCGGACTAAAATCATGGCAGCAAACCACCTTCTCATGCGAGGACTCTATGACGGCAAGCGACGCGACCGCGACAATTAAAAAGGGGAATTCGGAGCCCAGTTTCGATAAAACGGCTCAGCGCATCCTCAATCTTTTCTTTGTACTCAACAGCTCCCCCGAACCGCTGACGACCGAGCAGATCGTCTTGGATTCTGACCTGGGATATGGCTCGGGCAATATCGACTCGGATAAGCGCAAGTTTCGGCGCGATCGTGACAAACTGCTCGAACGCGGCATCTTAATCAAGGAAGTTCGCCCCGCCGGCGCGCAGGAGACCGAGGAAAGCTCATGGACAATCGACCGCGAGCACACGTTTGCGGCAGGCGGCCTCATCACCGCAGACGACGCCGATATCCTGCTCAACGCTATCGACCAGACAATAGCGGCCGGCTCATCCACTTTTGCCGCGCCGCTTGCCGATATTCGTTCCAAGATTGCCTACCTCACCGGCAGGACGACGGCGGACGAAGCACCGATCCGCCGCTCTCCCACCGTCGATGCGGTATGGAGCGCCTTTGCCGAGCGATGCGCGCTGCGATTTTTATATCAGAACGGACGCGGTGAGCAGAAAGAGCGTACCGTCTGCGTCTACGGCATGTTCGAGCGCGAGGGCGTTGCGTACTTCTGCGGCCTCGACAATGCCACCGACGACATCAGGACATTCCGCTGCGACCGTATCGTTCGCGCTTGGCGTCCTTCGAAGGCCTACGCCATCCCTGCAGACTTCAATCTCAACGACTACCTGTTCTTTGAATTCGATTTTGCCGACCGCCCGCCCGTTGCGGCTACGTTCTCGTTCGCCCCGCAGACGCAGATCGATATGATCAACGGCCTCACGCGCGGGCGAGGTGAGCTCGCACACACCGATTCGGGATGGACTTGGACCGTTGACGTGCGCGATCTTGAAGCCGCCGCCTCATTTTGCATGGCCCACGCCATGGACGGCATGAGGCCCATGGCCCCCAAATCGCTCAAGCAGGCGTGGAACCACCTCATTGAAAGGACGGTGCACGAGCATGCCCGTGCGTAAACTCACCAGCGAGCAGAGGCTCTCGCGCGCCATCGACATCATGGAGGCCCTCTACGCCGCCGGCGAGAGCGGCATGACACGAACCGAGATTTGCAGTCGCTTTGACATCACGGGGGCGTCGCTCGACGAGATTCTCGAGATCGTCTCGACGCTCGCGGACCGAGAATCGGGTGCGCGTATCATCTGCGAATGCCACGGCGAGCGCGTGGTCCTCACCGGTGACGCCGGGCGTGTACTACCGCTGCGCCTGAGTGCCGCCGAGGGCGCTGTGCTCAACCACGAACTTGAATCGTTGGGGATCGAGCCCCAGGCGGCGGCTCGAATTCGACATGCTCTTCTACCCGAAGAGCTCGGCTATAACCAGCACGTCTTTGACACCGTCAACCACGGATCGCACTGGCAGCAGCTGAGCTGCGCCATTCAGGACGGCGTTCGCTGTCGTATCTCGTATCGCTCGATGGACGATGCGCGGCCACGCGAGCGTCTGGTCGACCCCTTGCGCATTACAGCAAACGGCGACCAAACATATCTGATTGCCTGGGACATCGCGGTCGATGAGCAGCGCACCTATCGCATGGATAAAATCGAGGGACTCGCCTTGACGGAAGACTCCGTCGTGCCTCACGCACCGGACGTTGCATCCCTCCACGATTCCCTTGCCCGGACGCAGCGTAGCGCAAAGCTCTTGATGCCATTCGATATGGCGGAGCATCTGGACTGGGCCGGCATCACCCTCATCGAGCGCAGCGGGACAGACATGGCAACGGTAACCGTACATTACGGCTCCGAGCGTTGGCTGCTGAGCCAGATAATCGCAGCGGGCGGAGCCATCCGCATCTTGGATGACCCCGCCCTGTCAAAGCGTCTGTGCGATATGGCAAAAACCCTCTTCTGTCCGCTTTAGCGCCGCCGCTCGTGGCGTGCACGCCACAGCTGTAGATAGTGCCCGATCTGCGCCGATTCGATGCGCTGGTAGGAGCTCGTGGGCAGCGACGTTAAGAACTTCTTGCCATAGCCCTTCGTCACCAGGCGAGGATCCGCCAAGATCAGCACACCGCTATCGGTCGACGAGCGAATCAAACGCCCCGCGGCCTGCTTAACCTCGAGCACCGCCTCGGGCAGCGAATAGCGCGCCCATGCGCGGTCTTCGCGCAGGTTGCGCTCGCACGAGAGCGGGTCCGTGGGGCTCGAGAACGGCAACTTGGGAATGATGACGCAGCGCAGCGTCTCACCGCTGGCATCAAACCCCTCCCAGAAGGCCTTGAGCGCAAAAAGCGACGAGGTCGGTTCGTTGATAAACCGGTCGCGCAGGCGACGAGGAGATGAGTTGCGCTGCTGGCAGTTGAGCTCCAGACCCGCACGGGCCATCTTGGGCTCAACGCGGGCGTATAGGTCCTCCATGTCGCGCCGATTGGTGAACAACGTGAGCACCGATCCGCCCATAGCAAGATGGGCGTCGACCAGTACGCGGTCGAGCGCCGTAAGATAGCTCTCACGATCGCGCGGATCGGGGATATCGCCCGCAACGACTACAGCCATGTTCGAATCGAAGTCGTAGCTCGAATCCAAGTGCAGCGATGACGACGTTGAAGCACCGATGCGATCAAGGCCGACCGCATGGTTAAAGTGCTCAAAGCTTTTGGACACCGTCATGGTCGCCGAGGCAAAGATAGCCGTGTGAACCTCGGGTAGCCACTCGGTTGCCAAAGCCTCGCCAATGTCGATGCGCTCTGCGGTCATCGACTCTCCGCCGGCACGAAGTCTGCGATTGACCTGCAGCGAATACACGTAGTGTTCATCGGTGCCATCAATGATGAGTTTGAGGTTCTCGGCCAGCTCGTGCAGGCGGCGCGAGATATCACCCAGGTCGACAACAACCTCGGGCTTGTCGGCGGCGACGGCTTGCACCAGCGCGTCGACGCTCTTGTCAGCTTGTTCCAATGCGTCGATGCCAGTGTAGGCCGACTGTAAGAAATCATGCCAGTCGTCAGATTCGCGCAGCTCGGGGCCAATCCATAGATTGGCATTGTCATAACCCCCACGCGCACGGCGGCCGAGCTCGCGAACGCCATCGAACACGTCGGCGATTGCCATGCTCGCGCGCGCAACCGTCGACGTCGCCTTGGCAGTAAGGCCCAGATAGAGCGTAGAGCCCTCGGAGGTTGCCAAATCACGGGAAACCTGGCTTAGCGCGCCGGTGCTCGAGCCACCCAGACGCTCAAACAGAACGCGTGATTCGTCCGCCGACACCACGCGCGCCCACTGACGGCGCGCCTCGCGCTCGATGGAATGGGCCTCGTCGATTACCCAATGACGAATCGGAGGCAAAATCCTGCCCTCGGCCGCGACGCTGCGGAACAGCAGGGAATGGTTGGTGACCACCACATCGGCATGCGCCGCACGACGGCGAGCGCCGTGGACCAAACATTTATCAGGGAAAAACGGGCAGAGGCGACGAGCGCACTCGCGCGAGGCCGTCGTAAAGTCGGGACGGTTGACGCTGCGCCACCGAATGCCGAGCGAGTCGAGGTCGCCATCGGCTGATTGGCAGACGTACGCCATAATGACCGCGACCGCCGTGAGCGTGTCCGCCGGATCGCGCTTGGTGGTAATCTCGACCTGGCTGCGGCTCATGCGCTCTAGCTTGCGCAGGCACGGATAGTGGTCATAGCCCTTGAGCGCGCAAAATGACAGACCACCGTCCAGTTGCTCGGCAAGTTTTGGCAGCTCATGGTACATGAGCTGGTCGGCAAGATTGTTCGATTTGGTCGCAATACCAACCGTGATGTTGTTACGGCGCGCTGCCTCGGCAAAAGGTACCAGATAGGCCATCGATTTGCCGACGCCTGTGCCTGCCTCAATTACTCGATGAGTGCCCGTGACCAGCGCATCGCGGACCTCGAGCGCCATCGCGATCTGCTCATCACGCGGCTCGTAGGTGGGATACATGCGATTGACTAGGCCACCTGGCGCATAGTCTGCCTCAATCTCCTCACGACTCGGCATCTTGAGAACCGGCAGTTCATCGGCGTCCACCCGATCGTCGGCGCGATCGGCCTTGAGAACGTCAACACGAGCGGCGCTGAGAGAGAAGATAGAACCAGGGTTCTGCCCTGCCAAGAATGAGAAGATAGGACGATAGGACCAAGGCACGTCCGGATGCATGTCGGCTAGGCGCGCCATGAGGCCCTGGGGCAAGTCGGTGAGCGCCACGAGCAACACGCGCCATACGCCACACAGGGCGTCGACGTCGGCATTGGCACGGTGTGATACCGAGTCGCAGCCAAACAGATCGGCCATAAAAGACAGCTTGTGCGAGGCCAGGCGCGGAAGCGCGATGCGCGACAGCGCCAGCGAATCGATCCAAATATCGCTCACGTTGACGCCGCCTTTGACCGACTCGATAAACGAGCGGTCGAACGTGGCGTTGTGTGCGATCACCGGGCAGCCACCGACAAAATCGGCGAGAGCGGCGACGGCCTCAACCGCCGACGGGGCATCTGCCACATCGGCATTTGTAATGCTCGTGAGCTCGGTAATCTCGGCGGGAATCAGCTGTTTGGGATGCACGAAGGTATCGAAGCGGTCGATGACCTCGCGGCCCGAAAGACGGGCCGCCGAGATCTCGATCAGCTCGTTGTCCTGCACCGAAAGACCCGTGGTCTCGGTATCGAGGACAATCACATCTTCCTCGATAAGGCCGAAGGACTGCGTTTTGGCGCGGTCGGCAAGCGTGGCATAGGAGTCGATGACAAACTGCGGCGTTCCTGACGAAACCGCGTCCTCGATTAGCATGCAATGCCCGCTCGACGAAGGCCCATACGGATCAGGCTGTCACAGACCTGCGGGAACGTCATGTCGTCGGTGTGGCGGATCTCATCCGGATACAGCGACGTATCGGTCATGCCGGGAATGGTATTGGTCTCGAGGATAATGGGACCGTCTTCGCTCACAATAAAGTCGCTGCGCGAGATACCCAGGCAACCGAGGGCCTTGTGAGCGGCACAGGCAAGTTCCTGAGCGCGAGCGTAATTCTCGGGTGAAATCTGCGCCGGAATGCGATGGATATCCGTAGGGTCGACATACTTCACGTCCAGATCGTAGAACTCGCAGTCCTCGGGCTTACGAATCTCGACAATCGGCAGGGCGCGCACGTCATCTTCGCCGTATACGCCGACGGTGATCTCGGTACCCTCGATGCACTTCTCGACCAGCACTTTGTCGCCGTACTCAAACGCCTTGGCGATTGCCGCGGGCAGCTCGGAGGGCTCATGGACCAGGGAAATGCCATAGCTGGAACCGTTGACGGCCGGCTTCACAAAGCAGCGCTCGCCACAAACCTCGACGATATGATCGATATCGACTTCATCGCCCACCTCGAGCGCGAGGCCGGGGGCAATGGGAATGCCCGCCTTGGCGTATAGGAGCTTAGAGACCTCCTTGTCGGCACCGCAGGCGCTGGCAAGTACGCCCGAGGCCGTGTAGGGGATACCCAGGGTCTCCATGGCACCCTGCATGGCGCCATCCTCACCGCCGGCGCCGTGCATGGCGATAAATGCCACATCGAATCCGCCGGTCGCCATGGTTACCATAAAGTCATCAGCGGCCGTGTCAAGCAGCTCCACCGAGGTGTAGCCGGCTTCCTTCAGTGCCACAACAACGTTCTTTCCCGAATCGAGCGAGATCTCGCGCTCGGCGGAATGACCGCCCGCCAAGACCGCTACGTGCATGTTCTCTAGGCTTTTACCCGGCATGGGCAGACTCCTCCTCTATAATTTCTGCAGCTGATACCATATTGTAGCGATACCCTCTACGTTTCCCCAAAATCGAAAGGCTTCCATGAATCCCAGGACTAAATCTCAGGACATTCGCGACTTGAGCCAAAACGATATTCGCGAGCTCGTGGCCGAACTTGGCCAGCCCGCCTTCCGCGCGAAGCAGCTCATCGAATGGGTCTTTGAGAAGAACGTTTGTTCGTTTGACGATATGACCAACCTTCCCAAGGCTTTCCGTGAGCAGCTTAAAGAGGCTTTTGCCTTTGATACGCCGACTGAACTCACCAAGCAGGTTTCCAAAGATGGCTCGCGCAAGTATCTGCTCGAGTACCACGATGGCATTTCCGTCGAGACTGTCGGCATGCCCCGTCGCAACAAACTTTCCGTCTGCGTTTCCACCCAGGCAGGCTGCGGCATGGGCTGCGCCTTTTGCGCTACCGGTCTCAACGGCCTCAAGCGCTCTCTGACCGCTCAAGAGATCGTCGACCAGGTGCTTCATGTATCCAACGACTTTGGCGAGCGTGCCACAAGCGTTGTCTTCATGGGCCAGGGCGAGCCGTTTGCCAACTACGACGAGGTTCTCAAGGCATTGCGTATCCTCAACGACCCCGATGGCATCGGTATCGGCGCTCGTCACCTCACCGTCTCTACCAGCGGCGTTATTCCCGGTATTCGCAAATTTGCCGATATCCCCGAGCAGTTCACGCTTGCCGTTTCCCTGCATTCCGCCATCCAGTCGACGCGCAATAAGCTCATGCCCGGTGTTAAGAAGTACACGCTGCTTCGCCTTCACGAGGCGCTTCAGCCCTACACCGAGAAGACTGGCCGCCGCCCGACCTATGAGTATGCCATGATCGAAGGCGTCAACGATACGAATCCCGAGATGCAGGCACTCTGCGACTTCTGCGAGGGAACGCTGTGCCACGTTAACCTGATTCAACTTAACGACATCGAGGGCAGCCCGCTCAAGCCGTCGCCGATTCATAAGGTTGAGGATCTTCAGCGTCGTCTTGAGTCCCGTGGCATCGAGACCACGATTCGTAACTCCCGTGGTAACGATATTGACGCCGCTTGCGGACAGCTGAAACAGCGCTTTAAAGTTCAGAAGAACGCATAGGGGAGTCGCACTCCAAAACGTTTCATGTGAAACATCGAACGGCCCCGGTTGCAGGATATGCAACCGGGGCCGTTTCATTTATTGACCTCAATTTTGAAGCAGCTGCTACCTTTCCCATTTTTTACGGACAAAATAAGGGGCCCTTGTCTCATAAATCAGACAAGGGTCCCTTAAAATATGCAGGGTAATTGTTAGGTACCTAATAGCCTACATTTTCCCATTGGTTGCTAACCCAACCTTGATTAATCTTAGGATTTTTCGTTACCTGAGCAGTGCGCATGGCAACATCTTCTGTCATAACATCCATTTTCTTCTTGGACGTATCAACGATATCTTGCGCGCCACGAAGCAAACGACCTCGAAGTTCATCGTCTGTCGCGATCTTATAGCCAGCAAAGGCACCAGCCGCGACAGTCGTCGCCAATGCAATCGCAGTAAAAATCTTATTCCTCATCTTGGCCCCCTTGATCAAACTGAATCATTTCACCAAGAATACGAGAGAGCTCTTCCTCGTCTTTAAACTCAATCTCAATCTTATTCTTTCCACGCGAGCTCTTCACACGCACGTTGGTATTAAATACCTGACGAAGTACACGCGCAGCCTTTTTAAAAGACTGAGGCGTTGCAGGCCGCGGTGACTTAGGTGTCTCTCCGGCAGAAAACAATGGAGCAAGATTTTCTGTCGCTCTTACGGAAAGGCCCTCTGCAACAACCTTTTCTGCAAGTCGAATTCGAGCATCCTCATAGGGAACTGCAAGAATCGCACGTGCATGACCAGCAGTAAGTTTACCCTCAAAAATCATCTGCTGAACTACTACGGGGAGATCAAGAAGGCGCAACGAATTTGTAATTGCAGAGCGTGATTTGCTTACTGCCTTCGACAATGCCTCCTGGGTCATACCGCTGGCATCAATGAGCTGGCGATAGCCCTTAGCCTCTTCGACGGGATTCAGATCAGAACGCTGAAGGTTTTCGATAAGAGCAAGAGCCAGCATCTCTTCATCATTAACATCTTTAATGATGACAGGCAGCTCCTCAAGACCAGCAAGCTTTGACGCCTGGTAACGACGCTCACCAGCGATAATCTCATAGCCGTTTCCATGCTTGCGAACCAAGAGCGGCTGCAAAACGCCATGCTCTTGGATTGACTCGCTCAACTCGCGAAGTTCAGTTTCATTAAAATGAATTCGCGGTTGATTAGGGTTGGGAACGATATCCTCAATAGGTAGTTTTGTTACAGATGCGGCATTTGAAGCAGATACAGCAGAACCACCGGTCTCATACTCGGCCTCTGAGACCAAAGCATTGAGTCCACGTCCCAATCCGCCACGTTTCTTTACACTAGGCACGCTTGATCACCTCTTTTGCAAGGTTCATATACGCTTTTGCACCCTTATTTTGAGGTGCATAGGTAATTACCGGTTCTCCAAAAGACGGAGCTTCGGAGATTTTAACCGTACGGGGGATTAGCGTCTTAAATGCCTTATCACCAAAGTACGATTGAACCTCATCAACAACCTGATTCGATAGAGAAGTACGCGAGTCATACATGGTCATAAGCACACCATAGGTGTCTAAGCCCTTGTTCAGACGTGATTTGACCATCTTCATTGACTCTAGCAGCTTCGTAACGCCCTCGAGTGCGTAGTACTCGCACTGGATCGGAATCAAAACGCTGTCTGCTGCGGTCAAGGCATTGATAGTAAGCAGGCCGAGCGAAGGAGGACAGTCAATGAAAATAAAATCGAACTCGTCCTGAATCGGCTCAAGCAAATCTTTGAGGCGGGTTTCACGAGCAATTGCGCTTACGAGCTCAATTTCGGCACCTGCAAGCTGAATCGTAGCTGGAATTACGAATACCTTTTTGCAATTTGTATCAAGAACAAGCGATTCTGCCGGCACATCATTCAACAATGCATCATAGATGCAGTGATCAAGGTCTTCTTTTTCAATTCCAAATCCACTTGTACTGTTTCCCTGCGGATCAAAATCGACAATCAGTGTCTTACGACCCTGCTCACCCAGTGCTGCTGCAAGGTTTACAGCCGTCGTTGACTTACCGACGCCGCCTTTTTGATTGATGATTGCAATGATACGCGTGTCCTTTGCGTTCTTAGAACGCTTAACGTCGCGAAATCCCACGGTCCCTCCTGGTGTGTATTAAAGCTGTCAAACGGAGGATGTTTCACGTGAAACATTCCGATTCGATATCAACCGCCATGTTTCACGTGAAACACTGCAAGTTGTTAGTATCCATTATGTTTCACGTGAAACATCTAGGCAAGCGGATTCTTCTTTGCCATGCCATTTGCACGAGGCAATGAAACGGATGCTGGATGACTCTTTTTAAGAACAATGAACTCTCTGTGGCCCAAGCCCTCAGGCAAATCGATTGCGTCATTCAGAAGCAAAGTGAAGCCACAAATCTTAGCTGCTGACATGCCGGAAGCAAGCTCCTCATCCAAAGGATTGCCCTTGGTGATAACAAATAGCCCTCCATCCTTGAGGAACGGAGCTGCATACTCAACAAGAATCGGTAGAGGAGCCAGTGCGCGGGCAGTTACGACAGAGAACTGCTTCTTATGGCTTCGAGCATATTCTTCAAGACGATCATGGACCGCATGAGCATGTTTCAATCCAAGAGCATGAACAAAAGAATTGACAGCATCAACCTTCTTGCCAACAGAGTCAATATAAGTAGCTTTACGATGTGTGGTTATGGTTAAAGGAATACCTGGGAAGCCCGCACCTGTTCCCATATCGAGCAAAGCTCCCTCAGGAGCCTTATTGATATAGGGGAGCAACACAAGTGAGTCGAGGATATGAAGCACTGCAGCATCTTCTACGTTAAGAATACGTGTGAGATTGGTTGTCTTATTTGATTCCAGAACCAAATCCAAATGCTGAATACATTTCCTCAGCTCAACATCAGTTACGCTCAAGGAATACTCTTTGCAATAAGAAGTTAGACGACTCAACATCTTGTCAGCCTGCTGATCAGTAAGTACTAACAACGAAAGCTCCTTTCTGACAAAAATCAGTGTATCGAGAACTTTTGACAAAAAAAGGGGACGTGGAAACCACGTCCCCTTAGCATAAGCTCGAGCAGATTATCGAGCAACAATCACCACATGGCGATCGGGGTCAGAACCCTCAGAATGAGTATCGACGGCATCATTGCCACGAAGTGCAATGTGAACCAGTCGACGCTCATAGGCATTCATGGGCGGAAGCGAAACACTCTTATGAGTGCGGATGGCACGCTCGGCTGCAGACTGAGCCATGGAGGCAACCTTGTCCTGACGGCGGCTCTTGTATCCCTCGACGTCCACTACAACCGGATACCTAAAGCCAAGCTTGCGGCTCACTAGCAAAGAGAGCATAACCTGAAGGGCATCAAGGGTGCGACCATGACGGCCAATGAGAACAGCAAGGTCGGGAGCCGTTACATCCAGAATCAGCTCACCCTCGTCGCCCTCATACTCATCGATAGGAGAGTTGTCGGCATCGAAGTGCGAAAGGATGGAACGCAGGATGGAAATCGCGACATCGGCAATGGTGTCGAGCTCCTCGTCGGTCAGCTCTTCACCGGCCTTGTAGCGCTGTGCAATCTCGGGATAATCGCCCGCGACCTGCGGGGCAACCTCCTCAAGCATATCCTCGATGATCTCTTCAGACATAACGTACTCCAAAAGTTAGGTACCTAAATAAGATTGATATCCCGCTACTTCTTCTTGTGCGGGCGCGGCTTCTTCTCGCGACGAGTGACCTCAACCTGCAGCGGCGCGTTCTTAAGGCGCTCCTCCTCATCGGCCTTCGCCTTGTCGATGACCTTCTGCGTCACAAAAATCTGCTGGATAACCTGCCAAGCAGACGAGACGTCGTAGTACAGCAGAACACCAACGGGAAGGCTCCAGCCCATCCAAAGCATCATGACCGTCATGACAACGGCCATCATACGCATGCTCTGAGCCTGCTGGCCGGTCTGGTTGCGCGACATATAGAGCTGCGGAATCAGGGTCAGGACAGCGAACAGGATCAGGCAGACCAGCGCAGGCAGCGCGACCATAAAGCCATCGGCAAAGGAGGCACTCGGCGTGGTGGTCAGGTCGGGCAGAATATTAAAGAACGAGAACGTGCCGTCGTTAAAGTAGTCCGGCAGGTTACGCAGCAGCGTAAATAGGGCGAACAGGACAGGCATCTGAATCAACAGCGGCAGACAACCAGCCATCGGGTTGAACTTGTTCTCGCTGTAGAACTTCTGCATTTCCTCGGCCTGACGCTGGGGATCGTCGGCATAGCGCTCCTGGATCTCGAGCATCTTAGGCTGCAGCACCTGCATGCGTGCCGTCGACTTAGTCGACTTGAGCATAAGCGGCGTCAGCAGCAGACGGATGATGACCACCAGGATGATAATGGACAGGCCCCAGTCGACCGCAAAGGTCTGGATGAGCTTGAGCAGCTCGAAAAGGATGTTAACGATCCAATCCCACATGTAAGTTTTCCTCCGATAGCGAGTGCCCGCTAGGGCACAGGGTCATAACCGCCGACGTGCAGGGGATTGCAGCGAGCGATGCGCCTCACGGCAAGCCAGCAGCCTCTCAAAACACCGTACTTCTCAATCGCCTGGACGGCGTATTGCGAGCACGTTGGGTAATAAATGCAGGCGTCAGGCAATAAGGGCGAAATAACCTGTTGATATATGCGAATAGGAGCGATGGCAACACGTCGCAAAACGTGATTGCTCATCGCTCCTCCCCGGCAACGCCGGCGCGTTTCATAAGCGAACGCAATGCATTGTCCATCTCCTGCGGCGAGGAAACCCTCGTCTTGGGAGTTGCGAACAAGATGATGTCATAACCCGCAACGGGAAATCCACAGCTGCGGGCGGCCTCGCGCATCACACGCTTAGAACGGTTGCGCACGACAGCACAACCGAGCCGTTTAGCACCAACGAAGGCGACCCTTCCGGAGTCGCCTTCGCCAACCGATTCACATATGGTCATTCGAATCAGAGGGTGATTGAAACGACGCCCCTGACTGAACACATGCTCGAAATCTTGCCGAGACTTAATAGTCTTCATGCGAGATGTGTGTATCGCTGCTAGACAGTGAGACGCTTGCGGCCCTTGGCGCGACGACGGGCGAGCACGGCACGACCACCCTTGGTGGCCATACGGGCACGGAAGCCATGGGTCTTGGCACGCTTACGCTTATTAGGCTGATACGTACGCTTCATCTTAAGTTCCTCCTGCTGCATTTCGAGTGTCCGCGGGGGCGCGGACGCAGATATAGACACGTGAGCTTGAAGATTGTAGGGAAATCAATGTTCAAATGTCAAGAAATCAAAGGTAAAAGGTTGCGCAGTTCACACGGTTCCCCCATAAGCCGAGCTCGATTTAGCGGTACATGGCAACTTTTCACGATATTTCATCGAGTTTTCAACAGGTCATGTTGGCAATGTTGAGAACTTTTCGTCCGTTTTCCAAAGTTTTCAACAGGTTTTGAAAAGTTGTCGAAAGATGAGAAACATTGCACGGTGAGCTACTATTTGTTCGAAACCTTTTGAAAGATTGCGAGCGGCATGTCTGACGACTTTTACACCATGGTCGATTCCGGAGACCCGGCACCCGACAACGAGCACATCACTGGCGTGCGCGAAGAGCGTAAGGAAGGCGAGCAGACGACCACGCAGGCGCCAAAAGCCATGTACGCCGCGCGCATCGCCGTCTATGACGACATGCTGTCGACACCGCGTGTGATCGTCATTGATCCGCAAGATGTCCGCACGTATTTGGAAGAGACGACCAACACCGTCTACCAGTGTATGAAAGAGCAAGGTGGCCACATCTCGCTCATGGTCATCCGCGAGATTGTCGAAAACTTTATCCACGCACACTTTGCCGAGCCCATCATCTCGATTCTGGACGGCGGAGACACCATCCGCTTTGCTGATCAAGGACCCGGCATCGACGACAAGGAGCGCGCTTTCGACTTTGGCGTTACCAGCGCAAACAGCAAGATGAAGCGCTATATCCGTGGAACAGGAGCAGGGTTTCCCATGGTGCAGGAGTATTTGGAAAACGCCGGCGGGGCCGTGTCCATCGAGGACAATATGGGCAACGGCACCGTGGTTACGGTAAGCCTGGACCCTAAACGCGTGCAGGAAATCGAACGCGCCGGTGGGCGCGGTGCTGCCGTGCGGCCCGAGACGGAGCAGCCCGCATATCCCCTGCCGGGAGCTTTTGCGCAGCAGCCCATGGCAACGCAACAGATGCAGCCCCGCGTGGGACAGATGCAGCAGCCCGGAATGCTTCCTACACAAGAGCCCCAGGCGGCATCGATGTCGATGCCGCCAAACGTGCCACAGGCCATGCCGCTGGCGGATCAGGATACAGCAGCAATGCAGCAGGCGACGGGGGCACCGGGTAGCCAGCAAATGGGCTATCAGCCGTACCAACAGGGATATCCATATCAGCAGATGCAGCCACTGGGGTATGGCCAGCAGTTCCCGCAGCAGTACCAGCAGGGATATCAGCAGCCGTACCAGCAGATGCCGCAGCAGCAGTACAACCCCTGGGCCCAGCAGATGCCTCCGCAGCCTTACCAACAGTGGCCTCAAAGTTTTCAACAGCAAATGCCGCCGATGCAGAGTTCTCAACAACCAGCAGCTCAAATGATGTATCCTAATGCAGCAAATCAGTATGCGCAGCCACAACCGGACGTGTTCGTAAGCGATCGCGGCAACGCCGCGCTGGGCTATCTGGCGCAAAATCAAGCGTGCGGTGCTACCGATCTGGCGAGGGCGTTTGGAAACTCGGCCCCCACTTGGTCACGCACGCTCAATGACTTGGCGCAGGCCGGCTTGGTCATCAAGCATGGCCAGAAATACCATCTGACCGAACTCGGCGCCGCTCGCGTGCGAGCTCAGAGCTAAAGAACGGGAGAGATAGTGGACGAGGAAGCAAGCATCATCCTGGGGGATGCCATCGCCTTTTGCCAGCGCGACGGCCAAGATGCACGCCTCATCAACATGCTGGGGCAATCGCGCGCCATAAGCCTAACCGAAGATACGCTCACGATCGAGGCCCCCTCGCGCTTTGCCATCGCGCAGCTCAAAAAGCATCAGCCGACCATTGAGGCCTATCTGGAAGAAATCGCCTTTGCACCGATTGCGCTCGACATCGTGGCACCGCAAGGCGCCGCGACGGAATCCGCTGCCGCGACGGCGCCCGCCACGGCCCTCGCTGCTTCCCCGGCGGCGCCGGCCTCCGCAGGCGACGTGCCGACAATCGAGCACCAGCACGGCGATGTTTCCCGTGAAACCATGACACCGTTGCCGACCGCGGCGGCGACGTCAACGAACGCGCCCGTCACGCACATGCCCATCGCTCACGACGCAGCGGCGGGCGCGGATTCGGGCATTGCAATCAAGAACACGCTCTCGGCCGATGATTTTCGTCGCATGATGAACCAGATGAAGGGCGGAGCGCCGACTAAGTCCACGCAAGCTGCGACCCCCGCTTCACCCATGCCAGCACCGACCGTACCGGCCGAGCAGAATGCGGATGGAGCCCCGCTCGCCGCGAACTCAAAATTTACCTTTGAGAACTTTGTCTACGGCCCCGAGAACAGCCATGCCTATCGCTCGGCACTCAAGTTTGCCGCCCTCGCGGACGAGCGCGGCACGTGCACATCACTGTTCATCTACGGCAAATCGGGCCTGGGCAAGACGCACCTGCTGCTTGCCATCAAAAACGAGCTCGCCGAGAAGTCGCCCGAGATCAAGGTCAAGTATGCCAACTCCCAGGCATATCTGGACGACCTGATGACCGAGTTCGACCGCCAAAAGAAGAGCAACGCCCCTATCATGCAGGCATACCACGGCGTGGACGTGCTCATCATCGATGACATCCAAAACATCATCGGCAAGCGCGCGAGCGTGGACTACTTTTTCCAGCTCATGGACGAGTTCATCCGCAACAACAAGAAGGTCGTCATCGCGGCAGACCGCGCCCCCAAGGACCTGAGCATGGACGAGCGTCTGACCAGCCGCTTCAACGCCGGCATGCTCTGCCTGGTCGCAGAGCCCAGCTACGAGATGAAATACAAGATCTTGCAGCGCTATTACGAGAACACCATCGTCGCCGCTCCCGAGGCAGGCGACGACTCGTTGCTGGCGGCCTACGGGGGCGACGGCGGGCACCTGACCGACGAGCACTTTAAACACATGGCAGAGGTCTCGGGCACCAACATCCGCGAACTCGAGAGCTTTTGCGAGCGCTGCGCCGGCGAGGCGGGCGACCGCGAGCGCGAGGGCGGGGAGCTCACCTTTGACGATATCGACGCCATCGCCAGCCAGTACTTCGACACATCGGCCAAAAAGATCAACGTCCAGACGGTTCAATCCGTCATCGAAGAGCAGTACGGCGTGACGCACGAGGAGCTCATCGGCCCGCGTCGCAACGCCAATATCGCCAAAGCACGCCATATCGCTATCTACCTGGCCATCGAGATGTGCGAGATGACGACCACGGCGGTGGGCGCCGAATTTGGCAACCGCAACCACTCGACCGTCAGCACGAGTTACAAAAAGGTCCAGAAGATGATCCAGGAAGACCGCACCGTCACCGAAGACCTCAAGTCGCTGCGCGATAAAATTACACTGCGCTCGTAGGGAAATAGAGACACCTGTTGAAAACTTGTCGAAACCACGGGCATAAGGTGTCTAAAACCCAACCCGCGGTGATGAAAAGTTTTGCGCAGGTTTTGAACGTGGAAAACCACCCCTGTTGCACACAGGTTGATGTCGATTCTCTTTCTGGGTCTGACCTGCGTCTTTGGGAGTAATCAACAGTTTCGTCAGTGCTATTACTATTATTAAGATATTTATATCTATAGAAAGGTATTAAAAGATGAAGTTCACCGTCAGCCAGAGCTCGCTTACACAAGCCATCGGCGTCGTTATGAAGGGTGTCGCTTCGGCATCCACCCTTCCCATCCTGTCGGGCGTGCTCGTCAAGGCGCAAGACGGCATCTTGGAATTCCAGACCTCTAACTACACCATCTCGATCCGTCATCGCATCGCGGCGCATGTCGAAGAAGAGGGCGAGATGGTTATCCCCTGTAAGATGCTCTCCAATATCACCAAGACCCTCCCCGATGCTCCGGTCACCTTTGAGCTGTCCGAGCGCCAGGTGCTGATTAGTTGCGAGAAGAGCTCTTTCCGCCTGAACACACTCGATGCCAATGACTTCCCCGAGTTTCCGGCCTATGCCATCGAGAGTGCCGTGGAGCTGCCGACCGATATCTTGTCCGAAATGGTCGGCCGCGTGTGGCGCGTCACCTCGACCGACAAGGCCCGCCCCATCCTGGGCGGTGTGCACATGAAGGTCGAGAACAACACCGTGCGCCTGGTGGCGACCGATTCCTTCCGCTTGGCCGTGTGCGATACGCAGGTCGAGACCTCGACCCTCGAGGGCTCCTTTGAGCTCAACGTTCCAGCCGACGCCTTTAACGACGCGCTGAACATCATGGCCAGCCAGGCGACCATTATGATCGGGGCTACCGACACCCAGGTCGTCTTCGAGGCCGGCAACACCACCTACGTGTCGCGCCGCATCGAGGGCGTGTACCCCAACTACAAGCAGCTCATCCCCGATTCGTGCGTGACGAGCGTCAAGATCGACGTCGCCGCCTTTAACGCCGCCCTCAAGCGCGTGGCCGTTATCGCGAGCGCCAACCCCGCCGTCAAGTTCGAGATCGATGTCGAGAACGGGCAGATGGGCCTGTCCTCCATTTCCAATGACCAGGACCTTGCGCAGGAGACGATCGATGTCGAGGCCGAGGGCGAGTCGGGTACCATCGCCTTCAACTACCACTACATCTTCGGCTGCCTCAATGCCCTGTCCAAGGAGAAGGAGATCACGCTGGAGCTCAAGAGCTACTCGCAGGCGGGCATCTTCAAGTCCTACGACAAGATCAACTACCTGTACCTAGTCATGCCGGTCCGCATCTAGCGCTGCGCCATGACCATATTCGCCCGCGATCTTTCCGTCGCGCACTACCGCAGCTTCGATAGCTATCGCCTTGCCCTGGACGAGGGCGTGACGATACTTGCGGGACCCAACGCGGCGGGAAAGACCAATCTCATAGAGGCGCTGCAGCTGCTGACGAGCGGCGCCTCGTTTAGGCATCCGACCGCAGCTGAGCTCGTCCATGACGGCGTGGGCTCGTGCAAGGTCGAGCTGAGACTCGAGGGCGACGGTCGCGTGCTTGATATGGGACTGAGCGCGGAGGACGGTAAGCGCTCGTTTAGCCGCAACGGCAAGAGATGCTCTGCCGCCGGTGTGCGCGGGGTTCTGCCGAGCGTGCTGTTTTGCCCCGACCATCTGGACATGGTTAAGCGGGGCGCCAGTGTGCGCCGCGCCGCCCTCGATGACTTTGGCATGCAACTGAGCGCACGCTATGCCGATCTTGCGAACACCTATGGGCGCTGCGTGACCCAGCGTAACGCCCTGCTCAAGGAGGCCTGGTGCTGCCGCGAGATGCTCGGCGCGTGGAACGAATCGATTGCCCGCGCGGGCTCGGCCCTGCTCGTGCACCGGTTGGCCCTGCTCGACCGGCTGGCGGGCCATGTGCGCGCTGCCTACGGGCAAGTAGCGTCCGGTGAAGCCGCCAACGTGTCCTATGCGTCCACGCTGGGGGATTTACCCCAGGTCGAGGATCGCGAAGAGCTGAAGGGCTGGGCGTACGAGCGCATGCTGGCCGCCCTTGATGAGCACGCCGACGAGGAAATTCGCCGCGGCGTGACGTTGGTGGGACCGCATCGCGACGAGATTGAATTTACCGTGGCGGGTCGCTCCGCCCGTTCATTTGCCAGCCAAGGACAGCAGCGAACGTTGGTGCTGTCCTGGAAGGTGGCCGAGGTGGCCGTGGCTCGCGATGTCCTGGGCACCGCCCCACTGCTGCTTTTGGACGACGTGATGAGCGAGCTCGACGGCGAGCGTCGCGGCGCTTTCCTGCGGCTGATCGGCGATGATATCCAGACGGTCATAACCACGACCAACCTGGGGTACTTTACCGATGACCTGCTTGATCGAGCCAAGGTGGTGAGCATGGGTGAGACGTGCTAATTACGAGCGCGAGAGCGAGACGGTCGCCTTCAGTGGCTTTTTGAACGCAGAGCGCCAGCGCATCCTGGCGGCTGCGACCCCTGAGCGCCGTGCGCAGATGGAGGCCGCCGAGGAGTCGCGTGCGGTCTATCGCGCGTGGAACGCGGTGTGCTCGGGCACGCGCGAGGGGCGGCATGTGACGGGTCTGCGCTACCTGCCCGAGTCCAATGAGCTGCTGGTATATCTCGACTCGCCCTCGTGGACGCAGGAAATGACGCTGTTGCGCGAGATCATCCGCGCGCGCATGGAGCGCGCCGGTGCGCATGTGGACGGCCTGGTGTTCAAAACCACCGCGCCCGGTCACACGCCACCCGCCGCCAAGGAGCGCCTGCGCCCGGCGCCGACCGAGCGCCCGCCGGCTCCGCACGCCGACCTCAGCGATGCCGAGCGCACCGAGATTGAGCGCCAAGTGGCGCCCATCGAAGACCAAAAACTGCGCGAGGCCCTCGAGAACGCCATGAGAGCCAGTGCCGAGTGGGCCAAGGGCGTGCAAAGCAAAAAAGAGCCTTAAATCGCATCTGGTGGCCTTGTAGAGCCAAATACCCTCGTTCCCGAGGGTATTTTTTTACGATAAACTAGTAAGGCTGTACACATTTTCTTGACTGAAGGAGGACGTGTGGCAAACGAAAACGATTACGATGGCGGCGAGATTAAGATTCTCGAAGGTCTCGAGGCCGTTCGTAAGCGCCCGGGCATGTATATCGGCTCGACGAGCGCCAGCGGTCTGCATCACCTGGTGTGGGAGATCGTTGACAACTCCGTCGACGAGGCCATGGCCGGTTTCTGCACCGAGATCCAGGTGACGGTCCACGCCGACAACTCCATCACGGTCGTCGACAACGGGCGCGGCATCCCCGTCGACGAGCACCCTGTTAAAAAGATCCCGACGCTCGAGGTCGTCATGACGATCTTGCACGCCGGCGGTAAGTTCGATAACTCGGCCTATAAGGTCTCGGGCGGCCTGCACGGCGTGGGCATCTCCGTCGTCAACGCACTGTCCAAGCGCGTGGTCGTTCAGGTTCGTCGCGATGGCAACACCTACGAGATGGAATTCTCGCGCGGCAAGACCGTCAAGAAGATGGAGGTCGTGGGCACCTCGGATTCGACGGGCACCACCGTCACCTTCTGGCCCGACGACGAGATCTTCGAGACCTGCATCTACGATTTCGATACGCTGCACAACCGTCTGCAGGAGACGGCGTTCCTCAACAAGAACCTCAAGATCGTGCTGACCGACGAGCGCGAGGCGACTCCCCACGTGGAGGAGTTTTGCTACGAGGGCGGCATCATCGACTTCGTCAAGTTCCTCAACGAGGGCAAGGACGTCCCCGAGACCTTTAAGGAGCCCATCTACATCGAGGGCAAATCGGACCCGGACGCGCCTGTGGCCAAGATGGGCGAGGTCGAGGTTTCCCTGCAGTGGAATAGCGGCTACGGCGAGAACGTCATGTCGTTCGCCAACGACATCTACACTCCCGAGGGCGGCATGCACCTTGAGGGCTTCCGCACCGCACTCACCCGCGTGATCAACGATTACGCGCGCAAGCAGAACCTGCTCAAGGAAAAAGATGCCAACCTGACCGGCGACGATGTGCGCGAGGGCCTTTCGGCCGTTATCTCGGTCAAGCTGCCCGATCCGCAGTTTGAGGGCCAGACCAAGGCCAAACTCGGCAGCTCCTATATGCGAGCGCTGACGCTCAAGATCGTGACCGACGGCCTCGCCGATTACTTGGAGGAGCATCCCAAGCCCGCTCGCGAGATCGTCAAGAAGGCGCAGCAGGCTTGCAAAGCGCGCAATGCCGCCCGCAAGGCGCGCGAGGCGACCCGCCGCAAGAGCCTGCTCGAGACGGCGTCCCTGCCCGGTAAGCTCGCTGACTGCTCGGTGCGCGATGCCGAGCTGACCGAGCTCTTCATCGTAGAGGGCGACTCGGCAGGCGGTTCGGCCAAGGACGGCCGTCGCCGAGACATCCAGGCGATTCTGCCCCTGCGCGGCAAGATTTTGAACGTCGAACGCGTTGGTGACCATCGCGCGTTCTCTAGTGACACCATCCAGTCGCTGATTACCGCGATCGGCTGCGGCGTCACGACGAGTGCCGGCGACGGCGGCGACTTCGATATCACCAAGGCGCGCTACCACAAGATCATCATCATGACCGATGCAGACGTCGACGGTGCGCATATCCGCATCCTGCTGCTGACGTTCTTCTACAAGTACATGCGTCCGCTGATCGATGCCGGCTACGTCTATGTTGCCTGCCCGCCCATCTTTGGCATTAAGGTGCGCAACAAGATCCACTACGTGTATCCCAACGGCCGCCAGCCCGAAGACGAGATCCTGCGCGACACCATCCAGAGTCTGGGCCTGAACCCCGACGATAACGACGAGGACGGCAAGGCCAAGGACGGCAAGATTACCAAAAAGCGCAAGGGCTATACCGTCCAGCGCTACAAGGGCTTGGGCGAGATGGACCCCAAGCAGCTTGCCTCGACGACGATGGACCCCAAGACCCGCATTCTGCAGCGTGTGTCGATCGAGGACGCCGTGGTGGCGGATCGCGCCGTGCGCGAACTGATGGGTTCCGAGGTCGGCTATCGCCGCGAATATATCGAGAAACACGCCCACGACGCGCGTTTCCTTGACGCCTAGCTTTCCCAGGCACCCCATCTTGCCCTTCAGGATTTCGGGCGCCGCACGCAAGGCGTGCGCCCTCATCCTTCAGGGCAACCTGGGGCACCTGGAAAACCTAGGAGGGTTATCCGGCATTCCCGGTAATCCGTCTCCGTGGTAGGGAACTAATGGACCACGCAAACCATGAGGAGGTAACGTGGCAGACGATATCAATAATAACGAGGGTATGGACGAGGCCGGCGACGCCGGCATGCCCGATGATCTGAAGCGCCTGCTTGCCCGTGCTGAGCAGGGCGAGGACGGCGATCCGGACGCCTATAACCCCGATGCCGATGATGAGGAAGAGGACGACGACGCCGAGCTCGAGGAGAGCTTTGGCGAAGTCGACCGTGGCGCCTCGGCCGGCGAGGATATCAACGGCGGTCAGCTCCAGATTTCGGAGTTCGGCCGCGAGATGAAGCAGTCGTTCATCGAGTACTCGATGTCGGTCATCACGGCGCGCGCCCTGCCGGACGTGCGCGATGGCTTAAAGCCGGTGCACCGTCGCATCCTGTACGCCATGAACGAGAGCGGCATCTACCCCAACCGTCCGCACAAGAAGTCGGCCTGGACGGTCGGCGAAGTTATCGGTAAGTACCATCCGCACGGTGACTTCGCGGTCTACGAGGCCATGGTCCGCCTGGCGCAGTGGTTCTCCATGCGCACGCCGCTCATCGACGGTCACGGCAACTTTGGCAACATCGATGGCGACGGCGCCGCCGCCATGCGTTACACCGAGAGCCGCCTGGCAAAGCCCGCCATGGAGCTGCTGCGCGACCTGCAGAAGGATACCGTCGACTGGCAGCCCAACTACGATGAGTCGCTCGCCGAGCCCCAGGCACTGCCCGCGCGCTTCCCCAACCTGCTGGTCAACGGTAGCCAGGGCATCGCCGTCGGCATGGCCACCAACATCGCCCCGCATAACCTCACCGAGGCGATCGAGGCCACCTGCTACCTGATCGACAACCCCGAGGCCACTGTCGACGAGCTCATGCAGATCATGCCCGGTCCGGACTTCCCCACCGGCGCCATCATCATGGGCAGCGCCGGCATTAAGCAGAGCTACGAGACCGGCCGCGGCTCCATTACCGTGCGTGCCAAGGCGCACGTGGAGTCCACCAAGACCGGTCGCAGCCGCTTGGTCTTTACCGAGATTCCCTACATGGTCAACAAGGGCACCCTGCAGGAGAAGATCGCCCAGCTCGTCAACGATAAGCGCATCGAGGGCATCTCGGATATGCGCGATGAGTCCAACCAGAAGGGTATCCGTCTGGTCATCGAGCTCAAGAAGGGCGTCATTCCGCAGGTCGTGCTCAACAATCTGTATAAGTACACCTCGCTGCAGACGACCTTTGGCGCCAACAACCTGGCACTTGTCAACGGCGTTCCCAAATGCCTGAGCCTGCGCGAGATGCTGCAGCACTACATCGACCACCAGGTCGACGTAGTCACCCGCCGCACCCGCTTTGATCTCAAGAAGGCCCAGGCGCGTGCCCATATCCTCGAGGGCTACCTGATGGCTCTCGACCATATCGACGAGGTCATCAGCATCATCCGCTCCTCGCAGACCGACTCTGAGGCCAGCAGCCGCCTGATCGAGCGCTTTGGCTTTACGCCCGAGCAGACCACGGCCATCCTCGAGATGAAGCTGCGCCGCCTGACCGGCCTGGAGCGCGACAAGATCCAGGAAGAGCTGGACGGCCTGCGCCGCGCCATCGCCTACTACGAGGACCTGCTGGCGCACGAGGAGAAGATCCTGGGCGTCATTAAGGAAGAGATGCGCGAGATCTCCAAGAAGTTCGGCGATAAGCGCCGCACCGAGATCAGCCATGTCGAGAAGGACCTGGACGTCGAGGACCTCATTGCCGATGAGGACATGGTCGTGACCATCACCCACACCGGCTATGTCAAGCGCATCCCGGTGGCCGCCTACCGCGCCCAGAAGCGCGGCGGCAAGGGCGTGTCGGGCGTCAACCTCAAAGAGGACGACGTCATCGACGAGATGTTCATCGCGTCCACGCACGAGTACGTGCTGTTCTTCTCGAGCAAGGGTAAGGTCTATCGCCTGAAGGTGCACGAGCTGCCGGTGGGTACGCGCCAGGCGCGCGGTACCGCAATCGTCAACCTGCTGCCCTTCGAGGAGGGCGAGAAGATCGCGAGCGTCATCAGCTGCCGCGAGTTCCCTGCCGACGAGTACCTGATGTTTGCCACCAAGAGCGGCATGGTCAAGAAGACCGTGATGAGCGCATATGACCGCAGCCGCCGCGACGGCCTGATCGCTATCAACCTGCGTGACGACGACGCGCTGCTGAACGTGCGCCGCGTGCGCGAGGGCGACAAGATTATCCTGGCCACCACCGCGGGCAAGGCGATCATGTTCTCCGAGGAGCAGGTGCGCGCCACCGGCCGCGATACTAGCGGCGTTCGCGGTATCGGTATGAAGGACGGCGTGAGCGTTCTGGGCATGGAAGTCACTAACGGCAACGGCGATCTATTCGTCATCACCGAGCGCGGCTACGGCAAGCGCACGCCGGTCGCGGACTACCCGGAGCAGAATCGCGGCGGCCAGGGCGTCTACACCATCCAAATGACCGAACGTAAGGGCAACCTCGCGGCCATGAAGACGGTGGGCCCGCAGCACGAGCTGTTCATCGTGACGGAGGGCGCGACGGTCATTCGCGTCAAGACCGACGAGATCAGCCAGACCGGCCGCGCCACCCAGGGTGTCAAGATGATGACCGTCGACGACAACGACCGCATCTGCGCCGTAGCCCGCATGACGGCCGCCAAGGAGAAGCCCGAAGGCGAAGCCACAGAAGACGGCTCTGCCCCCGAAGAAACCCCTGTCGATCTAGGCGACGGCAACGACATGCCAGAGGATCTCCTAGACGAGTAAGAGGAACTAGCTGGTAGAAAATATCAGACCCCATATATCGGCGGTCGGCGCACTGCGCGCCGACCGCTTTTTTGACAATCTTGAACCTCGCGTCGGCCCCGGCTGCCCGGCGGCATGCGAAGTCGATCGCGAGTTCCGCACGAGCCGGAGAGCACTTAATGTGCTCTCCGTGCGAGCAGGACTGTCCGAGCAGGCGACTTCGCATGCCGACGGGCAGCCGGGGCCGACACCCCTCAAAGATTTTCAAAAAAGTTGTTGACGCGCGCGTAACGACTCGTCTAATATATCCCTTGCGCGATGGACCTGTAGCTCAGTTGGTTAGAGCGTCCGGCTGATAACCGGGAGGTCACAAGTTCGAATCTTGTCAGGTCCACCACTTTCTTTCGCAATAAACACCCCAGCGAGAGCCGAGTCGCCGCTGGGGTGTTTATTACTGTCTCCGTGGGGGTTTAGCTCAGCTGGGAGAGCGCGGGCTTTGCAAGCCTGAGGTCAGGGGTTCGATCCCCCTAACCTCCACCATGATGGACCTGTAGCTCAGTTGGTTAGAGCGTCCGGCTGATAACCGGGAGGTCACAAGTTCGAATCTTGTCAGGTCCACCATCAAAACTGTGAAGAGCCCCGGGGCGTTGCCTCGGGGCTTTTTCTTGTCTGCGATAAATCTCATTTTGGTTTTGTGTGCTGTGCGAAAGATTGGGTAGTATAGCTATTCAATGCGGCGGGCTGCCGCGTGTTAACCGCTACGTACCGGAGGTGTTCCATGGTTCGTGTCGACATAGAGACCATCGTCATGGCCGCCGGTCCCGTGCCATCGCTTATCGTGCTTCGTGAGCGCAGCAGTAAATCGGACTCGCCCGCGCCACTGCGTTCCCTTTCCATTCAGACTGGTTCGTTTGAAGCTGCTGCCATCAGCCGCGGCATCGATAGCGGCCGCGCCGAGCGCCCGATTACCCATGACCTGCTGCTCGATACCGTTGACGCCCTGGGCGCCAAGCTCGAGCGCATCGAGATCGTCCGCGCCGAGCCGCCGGTGTTCTACGCGACGATCGTCGTGCTGGCCGATGGCGAGGAGCGCAAGATCGATGCCCGCCCCAGCGATGCCATCGCCCTTGCCGTGCGCAGCAATGCTCCCATGTTTGTGGAGGACGACATCATGAATCGCCTGGGTACCGTTTCTGCCCATGCCGAGGAAGTTGACGACGAGCAGGAGTTCGAGAAGTTCGACGAGTTCGTCCATACGCTCTCCCCCGATGATTTCTAAATGCGGGGCGGCCAGGATGCGGAGCGTTCGCTGATGGCCGGCGGTATGTCGGCCGAGGCGGCTGCGATCGCCCGCGAGGCCCAGATGCGCTCGGAGGCTTCTGAGGCGGCTCGCATTGCCTATGTGACGCAGGCCCGCACGCTTCGCGAACGCCGCGGCTCGTTTATCAAGATGGTTATCATCTCCGCCCTTGTCGCGGTAATCTGTTCTCGTCTTCGTGGTACAGTTGGTGCGCTTGGGTTTTCGATTTCAACAGGCTTGGTGATCTGGGGTGTGGTCGATGCGGTAATGCTGACCAACCAGATCAAGGTACTCGACAAGCGCGCGATGGATATGATGCGCGCCCGCGACGCTGCCGCCAAGATCGCTGCCGAGGCACAAGAACTGTAACGACGCCGGACTCGATGGGAAGGTCTAAAGATGGCACAGGATATGCAGGACGCCGGTAACGTCTCCGCCGAGCTCGACGCCATGGTGTGCGATCTGATTGGCGCCTTCTTGGACGACCTGGCCGCGGGCGAGAACCCGGGCGTGGTTGTGGCAATTGAGGACGCCGCTTCCAACCGCTATCTGGCCGCGCTCGACGAAGATGGCGAGGAGGCATGCCTGGAGGCTGCCACCAACTTTATCTCCGAGCACAAGATGGGTCTTAAGGACGAGGGCCTGGGCCGTATCGCCCGCTATGCCATCGGCTACACCGGCTGCGTCGAGATTGACGGCGGCTATCACGATGCTCTGCTCGTGAGCTTCTTCGAAACCACGCTCGAGAGCGGTTTTTCGGCATACGTGCTGTATGAGGGCATGGGTGCCGGCGATGGTTTTATGTGGAGTGACCCTGAACCTGCAGGTGAGGAAACCCCTCTTATCTAAAATCGCTAAAATAAACGAGTTTTCGGTAAAAGGCTCAATATTCCCGCTGAGCGTTGTATCGCTGGGCGGGCCGCATACGCGTGCCGTTTGTATATGGATAGAAGATAGGGGAACTACATGCGCGTAGACAATCTGAGGAACATCGCCATCATCGCCCACGTCGACCACGGCAAGACGACGATGGTCGACAAGCTCCTGCGTGCCACGGACGCCTTCCGTGCTAACCAGCAGGTCGAGGACCGCGTCCTGGATTCCAACGACCAGGAGCGCGAGCGCGGCATTACGATTCTCGCCAAGAACATCTCTATCGAGTACAAGGACGTTAAGATCAACGTCATCGACACCCCGGGCCACGCCGACTTCGGCGGCGAGGTTGAGCGCGTGCTGCGTATGGCCGACGGCGCCCTGCTGCTGGTCGACGCCTTTGAGGGCCCCATGCCCCAGACCCGCTTCGTGCTGCGTCACGCTATCGACACCGGCCTTAAGATCATGATCGTCATCAACAAGATCGACCGTCCGGGCGCTAACCCCGAGAAGGCCTACAACGACTGCCTCGACCTTATGGCCGACCTGGGCGCTACCGACGACCAGCTCGAGTTTGCCATGGAGCATGTCATCTACGCCAGCGGCGTCAACGGCTTTGCCCGCCTTGACCCCAACGACGGCAACATGGACATGTACCCGCTGCTCGACATGATCATCGACGACATGCCCGCACCCGAGGTTGACGAGACCGCTCCGCTGGCCATGCAGTGCGTGACCATCGACCACTCCAACTTCGTCGGCCGTATCGGCATCGGCCGCGTGTACTCCGGCACCATTCACCAGGGCGACCAGATCTTGGTTGTCAAGAACGACGGCTCCAGCGCTACCGCTACCGTCAAGCAGCTCTTTACCTTCGACTACCTGGGCCGTACCGAGTGCCAGAAAGTCGGCGCTGGCGACATCGCCGCCGTCGTGGGCATCGACCGCACCGATATCGGCGATGTCTACACCGACCCCGAGAACCCCGTTGAGCTCGAGCCCATCGAGATCGACCCGCCGACCCTGTCCATCGTCTTCGAGGCTTCGACCTCCCCGCTCGTCGGCCGCGATGGCGACATCGTGGGCGCCCGTCAGCTCAAGGAGCGCCTGTTCAACGAGACCGAGAACAACGTGACCATGAAGATCGAGGAGCTCGAGGACAAGAGCGGCGTTGAGGTCTCGGGCCGCGGCATTCTGCACCTGTCCGTTCTGATGGAGTCCATGCGCCGCGAGGGCTTTGAGTTCCAGGTCGGTCGTCCGCGCGTTCTGTTTAAGAAGGACGAGAACGGCAACAAGATGGAGCCTGTCGAGCAGGCCGTCGTCGAGTGCCCGGACGAGTACTCGGGCAAGGTCGTTGAGGTCTTCGGCACCTCCGGTGGCATCATGACGAGCATGGATACCTCGGGCATCGTGACGCATCTCGAGTTCAAGATCCCGACGCGTGGCATCATGGGCCTTAAGAACCGCATCATGAACGTCACCCACGGCGAGGGCGTGTTCTACCACACCTTCCTGGAGTACGGTCCCTACGCCGGCGAGATCGGCAACCGTCAGAACGGTGCCATGATCTCCATGACCACCGAGAAGGCCGTTGCCTATGCCCTGGGCACGCTGCAGGAGCGCGGCCAGCTGTTTGTTGAGCCGGGCACCGAGTGCTATGAGGGCATGATCGTGGGCGAGCGCAGCAAGGCCGGCGACATGGTCGTCAACATCGCCCGTACCAAGAACCTGGGCAACCAGCGTTCCTCGACCTCCGATATCTCCGTCCAGCTGGTGCCGCCTCGCACCTTCTCGCTGGAGGAGGCGCTGGAGTACATCGCCGATGACGAGCTGGTCGAGATCACTCCCAAGAACATCCGCCTGCGCAAGCGTCTACTCAACGCCACCGACCGCAAGAAGGCTGCCGTCCGCGCCGGCCAGGTCAACAAATAAGCGCTGGACTTTATAGCGACTAACAAGAAAGGGCGTCGACCGCAATGGTCGGCGCCCTTTTTGGTGCAAGGGGATTGAGCTGGTCTGCACCGCCACAAGGGTGCCTGGCCCCTTTGTGGCGGTTGGCGGCTAAGCGGTGGGGAGTCCCGGTGTGTTGGCTGCCTGCTGCGGCTTGAGGTGGGCGTTGCGCCAGATGATTTGGATGATGTAGCCGAGCATAAAGACAAAGGCTACGCCGCTGATGAAGTCGCCTACGAGGGGGATTGCCGTAAGCGCGCCCGCGGCGATGCCGCCCACGGCCGCCATGGCGTAACGGTTCTGGCTGTGTCCGACCATGCGGGCGATTGCGCACCCCGCAAAGGCACTCGACACCAATGCGATGCCGATAACGCCGCACAAGAGGGTTCCGGCAAGCGACAGGCCAGCGATAGAGATAATCAGCAGTAGGACGGCGGGGACGACAGCAATCGTACCCAGAAGACCGCTCACCCACAGGGGCGTGGGGCGCTGGTGGAGCATGCCAGCGGCGCTGGCGGTTGCACGCGGAAAGACGAGCTCGAGCAGCAGGGCGACAAAGCAGGTCGAGAGCGCCGCGGCGACGATGCCGCCGATGATGTTGTTAGCGGTCGTGGCCGCGCTCTCGTTCTCGGTGCGGTCGATCTTGAGTGCGCCTACCTCGGCTCCTGCGGCACGCTCGGGGTCCTCGGAGACGTGCGCGTTCACGGTGCCGGTAATACGGGCATTCTTGCCCAAGACGAGCTTATCGGCCCAAACCTCGACATCGCCCTCGACGGTGCCGTCGATGGTCACCGTATCGCCTGCAAGCGCTGCCGACTTGGCGGAGCCTCGCAGGGCAACCGTCTCGCCCATCGCGTAAAAACAGTTGGCGGCGCTGTCGGAATTGAGCACAACGTGCTGACCGGCCACCGTGACGCTGCCATTAACCGTGGTTTTGGCGATATCGATAGTGCGTGCCGCCAGACGGACGGCGCCGCCCACCGTGCAGTCGCGGATCGAGAGGGTATCGCCCGCGGCGATGATATCGCGGTCGATGGACGCATCGTCCAAGTTGAGAGCCTGGCCTGCCCAGTACAGGTCACCCTCGACGCCGGACGGATTGGCGTCATTGTCGGTCGCAAGTATGTTTCCTGCGGTGTCCGTGCCGGCGAACGACGCCGTGGGAAGTGCGGTGAGCGCCAGCACGATGAGCGCGAATAGGATGGTGATGCGGCCCCACGCTTTATGGCGCTGGGTCGACGGGAATTGATTGCAGGGCATAGTGAATCCTTCGTCAGATGCTCGACATGCACCTAACAGGGTACCCAACGCGTGGGCGCTCTAAAAGAACCTCTCGGTTGTATTTCGAAGGATGAGGCCGCGCAATCTACTTTTTGCGGTGCAAAAAACGTGCGATGTCTTCCTCGGTGGGGCTTTTGATGTCGAAGCGCAGCGACAGCCAGCGCAGTCCCATGGTTATCGCAACGCATACGATTAACGCGGTGATGTTGCTGACGACGCCGCTCATGACAAGGCATACATAGCTTGCAGAGCCGGCAATGGCTGCGATGGCATAGAAGTTGGTGCGCTGGAAAATGCCCGGCACCACGCCCATAAAGCTGTCACGCAGCATGCCGCCGCCCACCGCGGTGAAAAAGCCCATCATGATGCACACCGCCGGCGCAAAGCCGTAGACCAGCGCCTTGTCTGCTCCAGTGGCGGCATAGATGCCGACCGAGATGATGTCGAGCAGGGGGATGAGTTTTTCGGGCTTGTCGACGATTGCCGGGAAAATGTAGATGATGGCTGCCGTGGCAATGGAAAGCGGGAGCGCCATCGGTTGGTTGAGGATGTAGACGTTGCCCACCTGCAGCGTCATATCGCGCAAAAGACCGCCGCCCAGGCCACAGACCACGGCGAGCGCGACGGCGCCCACCAGGTCGAGCTTGTGCTCGCGCGCAACCAGAACTCCTGAGATCGATGCCGCGACAACAGCGAACATCTCAAGCCAAAACGGAATAGCGACCATGGCATCCGAGGCATGTGAGGTAACGGTCATAGCGGCGACGATGGGCAAGATAGGGTCCTTCTGATTGCGGGTTTAGATAATGCCCGTACATAGTACATGGTTGACGGGTCTGGCGACCCTATTGCTCGGTAAACGGTCGGGACTGGATGCGGGCGTAGGGCCAAACATGTACGTCAGCCTCCAAAGATGTCAAAAATGTCGGTTTTGGAGGGTGATGTACGCGTTTGAGATTTGGGGCTGGGATCGACCGCGATGGGGGCGTGGCTGAATAGGAGGGATGTCCAAATTTTGAGCGAAGCTCAAAATTTATCCGGTCGGCTTACGCCGACCGCGCTGCGCTAAAAACGCGCCACAGGCGCGTTTTCTTTACGCTCCGCGCCCTGGCGGGTTCGAATCCCTCCTCCTCCGCCGTATTTGCTTGTTAGGGACTCAAAACAAAAAAAGCTCCCGTTGTTGGGAGCTTTTTCAACCAAAATGGCGGAGGAGGAGGGATTCGAACCCTCGTGACCTTATACAGGCCAAACGGTTTTCGAGACCGCCGCATTCAACCACTCTGCCACCCCTCCGCGTGGGGTAAAAACAAAGCAGGCTCAAAGGCCTGCTTTGGAATTAACTGGCGGAGAGTCAGGGATTTGAACCCTGGAGACGCTTTTGACGCCTACACGATTTCCAATCGTGCTCCTTCGGCCACTCGGACAACTCTCCGTTAAATGCGAAAGTCAGTATACACGAGGAATCGCAAAGTGCAAACAGAAAAGTTGGCATTTTTTAAAGCGCTTGACCGCGCTTGGCGTTGCAGTGGGGTTTGAGGTACCAAAAAACGCCTTCCGACCAGCGTGGTTGATTAACTCAATTGTTCAAAAGGGGTATTCATAAGTGACTCGGCAATGAATTTAAAAATCTTTGGGTGGTGCTGTGAGCCACTGGTATGTATTTTGCGACCACAACCATGCGCCCGCTGACCTGCGACTTAACCCAGTTTGTCCCCGTGGCACCGTATCTTGTCCACAAATCCGTCAAGTTCTTGGTCGGCATTTGGTTAGAACGCGCATGAAGTGCTGTGTAAGCATGGGCATATGTGGAGGTCATGAGGTTGTAGCTGCATATTCTTGCAGCCTAGGAGGTTGAAAGATATTATTACCAAGTCTTTTCCTGCTTCAGGCGCACCTTCACGACCTGAAGCCACATTTGCCCAGAGGAGGTGACAATATGAAGGCTTATGAACTGCTGTTCTTTGTTGACCCGTCGCTCGACCCCGAGACTCGTCTCGCTGTTATGAAGCGTATCGATACCACGATCGCTGAGGGCGCTGGCAAGGTCGACTCCGTTGACGAGTGGGGCAAGCGCAAGCTCGCCTACGAGATCAACGACCTCACCGATGGTGACTACACCCTCATCAACTTCCACGCAGATCCTACCCAGATCGCCGAGCTTGATCGCGTCCTGCGCATCACCGACGCTGTGGTCCGCCACATGATCGTCCGTCGCGACGACCAGGAGTAAGACTGTCGTTTTGGACTGGGCTTGTGCCCCAAGAGGAAGTAGTGAGTTATGAGCATCAATCGAGTGAACATCACCGGTAACCTCACCCGCGATCCCGAGCTGCGCGCCACCGCCGGCGGAACCCAGGTTCTGTCCTTTGGCGTCGCCGTCAACGATCGTCGCCGTAACGCGCAGACTGGCGAGTGGGAGGACTATCCCAACTTTGTCGACTGCACTATGTTCGGCACCCGCGCCGAGGCCGTGAGCCGTTTCCTGGCAAAGGGAAACAAGGTCGCGATCGAGGGCAAGCTGCGCTACAGCTCTTGGGAGCGCGACGGCCAGCGCCGGAGCAAGCTTGAGGTCATCGTCGATGAGATCGAGTTTATGAGCTCCCGTGGTGGCCAGGGTGGCTACGATCAGGGCGGTTACGCCCCCGCAGCTCCCGCGCCCGCAGCACGTCCTGCCGCACCGGTGGCCACACCTCCCGCGGTCGACGTCTACGATGAGGACATCCCGTTCTAAGGGTGTTCACCTATTTTTGAGTGAGAGGCGGCTTCGGTTCGCCGAAGTTGCCAAATGAAAGGTATTTTGACATGGCTAATGATTTTTCTGCACGTCAGCCGCGTCGTAAGTACTGCCAGTTCTGCAAGGAGAACACTGAGTTCATCGACTATAAGGACACTCAGCTTCTCCGTAAGTACATGACCGACCGTGGCAAGATCAAGCCCCGTCGCGTCACTGGCGCTTGCACGCAGCATCAGCATGACATCGCCAACGCCATCAAGCGCGCCCGCGAGATGGCTCTCCTGCCGTACACCGTCCCCGTGGTTTCCTCTCGTGGCAACCGCGACCGCGGCTAAGAAGGGAGACGCATCATGAAGGTTATTCTTCTCGATGAGATCAAGGGCAAGGGCGGCGAGGGTGACGTCGTAGAGGTCGCTCAGGGTTACGCTGAGAACTTCCTGTTCCCCAAGAAGCTCGCTGTTGCCGCCACCAAGGGCAACCTCAAGCAGCTTGACGAGCGTCGCAACAACATCGCCAAGCGCGAGGCCGTCCGTCTGGCTACCGCCAACGAGACCAAGGCTGCCTTCGAGGGCAAGACGGTCACCGTTGACGTCAAGGTCGGCGACGAAGGCATCCTCTTTGGCTCCGTTACCGCCGCTATGATCGCTGACGCCATCAAGGCTCAGCTCGGTATGGACATCGACCGCAAGCGCGTCGAGCTCGGTAAGCCCATCAAGGTTGCCGGTGCCCACACCGTTGCCATCTCGCTGTACCGCGAGATCAAGGCCGAGGTTGTCGTTCTCGTCGGCGTTACCGCCGAGGAGCTCGCTGCCGAGGCTGAGGTCGAGGAGGCCGCTGAGGTCGCCGAGGCCGAGACCGCCGAGGTCGAGACTGAGGCTGCTGCCGAGTAGCATTTGCTGCAACGCAACAATCTTGTTCTAAGAAGGGCGCTCTGGGAAACCAGGGCGCCCTTTTGTTTTTTTGCGCTGAGTGAGTGTCATGGTGAACGTTGCGTCGAAGTCCTATATACAGGACCGTTCATCCGTTTGGTTCGGTGATGATTGGCGGCGCGCGGCGCGTTTTGGGACCGTGGCTGATACTATGGATGCTCGCAAGCGATATGAATGAGGATGCTCATGGCATATGACGATAGGGAGACCGGGCTGACGGTTGAGGACCGCGGCTCAAAGTTGGGTCTTCCCCAAAACCAAGATGCAGAGGCCAATGTACTGGCCGCTATGCTGCTATCGCCCGAGGTGGTCGAAGAGGCCCAGGTCGAGCTGCAGCCCGATGACTTCTACCGGCCCATTCATAAGACCATCTATACCGCGATGGTCGATATGTACAACAGCCGCATTCCCATCGACTCCATCTCGCTGATCGATTATCTGCGAAGCATCAACAAGCTCGATGCCGTGGGCGGCGAAGCGTATATTTTGGAGTTGATGGGTCAGACCCTGTCGCTCGTCAACTGGCAGCACCATGCCGCCATCGTTCGCCGCGATTCGATGCTGCGTGAGCTGATCGGCGCCACCAACGAGATCAACGCGCTGGCATATAACGCCCCCACCGACACCAAAGAGGTTGTCGAGCTGGCCGAGAGCAAGCTGCTCAAGGTTACGGCGCGCGAGGTCAAGTCGAGCTACAAGACGCTGACCGAGTTTATGGTCGAGGCCTATAACGAGGCCGAGGAAGTGTGCCAGGCCGGTGGCCAGGCTGCGGGCGTGCCCACGGGCTTCCCGTCGCTCGACCGCATGCTCATGGGCTTCCGCGAGGGCCAGCTCATCATCATCGGCGCCCGTCCTGCTGTAGGTAAGACGTCGTTCGCTCTGAACCTGGCACTTAACGCTGCCGCTGCTGGTTATACCGTCGGCTTCTTCTCGCTGGAGATGTCGGGCAAGGAAATTGCCCAGCGTCTGATTTGCGCCTATGCCATGATCTCGATCAGTGATTTCCGCATGGGCCGCATTAGCCCCGAGCAGTGGGCCAATATCAACGAGGCCACGCAGACCTTATCCAAGCTGGATATTCTGATTGACGATACGCCCGGCACCACAGTGACCGAGATTCGCGCCAAGAGCCGTCGCATGCTCCATAACAAGGAGAAGGCCATCATCATCCTGGACTACCTGCAGCTGGTGAGTCCTCCGCCGGGACGCCGCTCCGAGAGCCGTACCGTCGAGGTTTCGGAGATGTCGCGTGGTCTGAAGATCATGGCCAAGGAGCTCAAGATCCCACTCATCGCGCTGTCGCAGCTCTCGCGTCAGGTCGAATCCCGTACCGGCAAGCGCCCGCAGCTTTCCGACCTTCGTGAATCGGGCTCCATCGAGCAGGACGCCGATATCGTTATGTTCTTGGACCGCTCCGCGGACGAGGCCGAGGCCTCGCGCGACGATCGACCCGACGAGGGCGTTACGCGTATCGTCGTGGCCAAGAACCGTTCGGGCCCGATCGGCGACGTCGACCTGATGTTCCTGCCGGCATCCACCAAGTTCTATGAGCTTGATGGGGCACATGCCGAGGAGTAGGACAGGCGCCCGTTGCACGGGTATACTGGGAATGTTTTGTGCTTCTGCGTGCCGGCGTGGCGCGTAGACAGGCCATGAATGTAAGGAGTAAACATGCCGTCAACCGTTTTGGTCGGTGCCCAGTGGGGCGATGAGGGCAAGGGTAAGATTTGCGACCTGGTCGCCGGCGACTTCGATGCTGTCGTGCGCTACTCGGGCGGCAACAACGCCGGTCACACCATCGTCGTCAACGGCAAGAAGTACGGCCTGCACCAGGTGCCTTCCGGCATCATGTATTCCGGCCACGTGTCGGTGATCGGTAACGGCTGCGTCGTCAACCCCAAGGTTGTCCTTGAGGAGATTGACATGTTCGAGGCCGACGGCATCACCACCAAGAACCTCAAGATCAGTGGCAACGCGCATGTCATCATGCCGTACCACATCGATCTGGATGGCGCCTTTGAGCAGAAGCTCGGCAAGAAGAACATCGGTACCACCAAGCGCGGCATCGGTCCGTGCTATCAGGACAAGATGGCCCGCATTGGCCTGCGCATGCAGGACATGCTGGACGAGACGCTGTTCCGCGACAAGCTGGAGACCGCTCTCGCCCGCGTGAACCCCGAGCTCGAGCTCATCTACAACCTGCCCACCTACACCGTGGACCAGATTTGCGACGAGTACCTGCCGATGGCCGAGCGCCTGCGCCCCTACATCACCGAGACGAGCCTGCTGCTCAACAACATGATCGACGAGGGCAAGGACCTGCTGTTTGAGGGCGCCCAGGCGACGCTGCTCGACATCGACCACGGCACCTATCCGTACGTGACGTCTTCCAACTGCACCGCCGGCGGCGCCATTACCGGCTCCGGCGTCGGCATGAAGAACGTCGATCGCGTGCTGGGCGTCATGAAGGCCTATATCACCCGCGTCGGTTCGGGCCCCATGCCCACCGAGCTTTCCTATGAGTCCGAGGCTGGCCACACGCTGACCGAGGAGGGCTATGAGTACGGCGTGACCACCGGTCGCCGTCGTCGTTGCGGCTGGTTTGACGGCCCTATCGCCAACTATGCCTCGTGCGTCAACGGCCTCACCGACATCGCCGTGACCAAGCTCGACGTGCTTTCGGCCTTCGACACCATCAAGGTGTGCGTGGCCTACGACGTCGATGGCGAGCGCTACACCAGCGTGCCCGAGCATCAGGTGCGCTTTGAGCATGCCAAGCCCATCTACGAGGAGCTCCCTGGCTGGAAGTGCGACATCACCGGTTGTCGCAGCTTTGACGAGCTGCCGCAGGAGGCTCAGGACTACGTGGCGTTTATCGAGGATCTGGCACACACCCGCGTGACGTTCATTGGCGTTGGCGCTGGTCGCGAGCAGATTATCAACCGATTCTGGAAGTAATCGGGACTATTTGGTTATTGCGATATACCCCTTTGCAGCCCGGGTGGGCGGCCGAGGGGTATATTTGCTTGCAAGGGGCTCGCGCGGAGCGGGCCATTCATCCATAGAGGAGGCACCCTTGAAGGCGGACACTCAAACCATCGACATCCTGTTGTTGGGCAGCGGCGGCCGTGAGCATGCTTTGGCAGCCAAGCTCGCAGCATCACCGCGCGCCGGCAAGCTCTACATCGCGCCGGGCAACGGCGGCACCGCGAGCTGCGGCGAGAACGTTGTTCTCGACGACTGCGATCCTGCGGCCGTGGCGGCGTTTGCGCAGAGCCACGGATGCGGACTCGTGGTAATTGGCCCCGAGGCTCCGCTCGTGGCGGGCGTGGCCGACGCCGTGCGCGCGGCGGGTATTCCCTGCTTTGGCCCGGGTGCCGAGGGCGCCCAGATGGAGGGCTCCAAGCTGTTCTCCAAGCAGCTCATGGAGCGTGCGGGCATTCCGACGGCAGCCTACGGCTCGTTTACCGACGAGGCTTCGGCTCTCGCCTACGTACGCGAGCAAGGCGCCCCGCTGGTCGTCAAGGCCGACGGCCTTGCCGCAGGCAAGGGCGTTATCGTGGCGACCGAACTTGAGCAGGCCGAGGAGGCCGTGCGCGAGTGCTTTGGCGGCACCTTTGGCGATGCCGGCAACACCGTGGTTATCGAGGAGATGCTCGTTGGTCCCGAGTGCTCGCTGCTGGCCTTTACCGACGGCAAGACCGTGCGCCCCATGGCCACCTCGCAGGACCACAAGCGCGCGCTTGAGGGCGACCTTGGTCCCAACACCGGCGGCATGGGCGTCTACAGCCCGGTGCCCATCGTGACTGACGAGGAGCACGCCACCATGGTGAAGGTCATGGAGCAGACCGTGGCCGAGCTCGCTGCCGAGGGTATCGACTACCGCGGCTGCCTGTACGGCGGCTTTATGCTCACGCCTGCCGGCCCCAAGGTGCTGGAGTTCAATGCCCGCTTTGGCGACCCCGAGACGCAGGTCGTTCTGCCGCGCCTTAAGAACGACCTGGTCGAGGTCATGCTCGCCTGCGCCAACTGCGAGCTCGATCAGATTGAACTCGACTGGCGCGACGAGTGGGCCGTGGCCGTTGTCCTGACGAGTGCGGGTTATCCCGGCAGCTACGAGAAAGGCAAGGTCATTACCGGTATCGCCGACGCCGAGGCCATGGAGAACGTGACC
Source organism: uncultured Collinsella sp. (assembly GCA_958445065.1). Taxonomy (GTDB): domain Bacteria; phylum Actinomycetota; class Coriobacteriia; order Coriobacteriales; family Coriobacteriaceae; genus Collinsella. The sequence continues at coordinate 76,777 of CAUCQW010000003.1, read as the reverse complement.
GTGTACCACGCGGGCACTGCCGTGGTGGACGGCCAGCTCGTGACCAATGGTGGCCGCGTGCTTGCCGTGACCGCGCTGGGCGATACGTTTGAGAACGCCCGCAACCTTGCCTACGAGGCCTGCGAGAAGATTGATTTTGAGGGCAAGACCCTGCGTCACGACATCGGCCTGCGCGCGCTGCGCGGCCGCGACGCCTGGGATGCCTAAAATCCGAGAGGAATGAGACGGATGGACGAGAAGAACGAAGAGCTCGTGGACGCGCAGATCGTCGAAGAGGACAGCCGCGTGTATGGGCACGCCGAGGGCGAGCCTGGTGGCGAGGTCGCTGACGAGCCGGCGCTGGTGCTGGGCGATGACGACCCGCACGATGCCGAGCTGCACGAGAAGATTCTTTCGGAGGAGTGCGCCTGGAAGGGCAAGATCCTCGACGTCCACCGTCTTGAGGTTGAGCTGCCCAACGGTCGCCGCAGCGCCCGCGATATCGTTCGCCATCCGGGTGCGGCGGCTGTTGTGGCACTGACCGAGAGCGGCAAGATCGTACTGGTGCGTCAGTACCGCACCGCCATCGACCGCGTGACGGTCGAGATTCCCGCCGGCAAGCTCGATCCAGGCGAGGACCCGCTCGATTGCGCCAAGCGCGAGCTGCATGAGGAGACGGGCTTTAGGGCTGGTCGCATTCGCTTTTTGACGTCGATTGTCACGTCCTGTGGTTTTTGCGATGAGATTATCCACATCTACTTGGCTACCAAGCTCGAGTTTGATGCGCCCAACCCCGATGATGACGAGTTTGTCAACGTGGACCTGGTGCCGCTGCATGAGCTGATCGACGCCGTACTCGACGGCAAGATCGAAGACGCCAAGACCGTCGTGGGCGCCTTGGCCTGCGACAGCATCGCACACCGCCTTGGGGGCACGGAGCTTTAACGAGTGGGGATAGCCCTGGGACAAGTACTACTGATTGCTTTGTCCCAGGGCCTTACGTTGCTGATATTTCTTTGAGGATCACATGCTGAAGAGGTTTCTTTCGTATTACGAGCCCCAGATGGGGCTTTTTGTTGCTGATACTGTTTGTGCTCTGGTGCTTGCCGCCATTGACCTTGCTTTTCCTATTATTCTGCGTAATTTGACCGGTGGGCTATTTACTCAGGGTCAGGCTGCCATTATGCAGGCGCTCGGCATGATCGCGGTGGGCTTGGTGCTGATGTATGCCGTCCGCTGCGCCTGCCGCTACTTTGTGAGCTATTGGGGCCACGTGATGGGCGCGCGCATGGAGTCCAAAATGCGCGAGGACCTGTTCGACCAGTATGAGCGCTTTAGCTTTGCGTACTTCGACCGCAACAGCTCGGGTGACATGATGAGCCGCGTGGTCAACGACCTGTTCGATATCTGCGAGGCGGCGCATCACGTACCCGAGTGGATCATCATCTGCGGCATCGAGATTATCGGCTCGTTTGTGATCCTCTTTACCATCGCCCCGGTGCTCGCGCTCGCCATGGCCGTGGTGACGGCGGCGTTTGCGGTCGTCATGTTTTGGCAGAACATGCGCATGCGCGAGGTTTTTAGCGACAACCGCAAAAAGATCAGCGGCATCAATGCGCAGCTGCAGGATTCGCTGGCGGGCATGCGCGTGGTCAAGAGCTTTGCCAATGAGGAGACCGAACGCTTCAAGTTCCGCGCCTCCAACAATCGCTATCTTTCGTCCAAGGAGAACATGTATCACGCCATGGGCGTCTATACCGCGACGTATGGCCTGCTCTCGGGTGTGCTCTATGTGATCGTGGTGCTGCTGGGCGGCTGGCTGGTCGCCCAGGGACAGCTGCAGGCGGTCGATATGGCGACCTTTGCACTCTATATTTCGCTGTTCTGCACGCCGCTCGAGACGCTCGTCAATTCGGCCGAAACGTATCAGAAGGCCATCGCCGGCTTTAAGCGTATGGACGAGGTACTCTCGACTGCCCCGGATATCCAGGACAAGCCGGGCGCCACGGATCTGCGGGTGACCGCCGGCGCCGTGGAGTATCACGACGTGTGCTTTAGCTACGAGGATGTTGAGTTGGGCGAGGGCGGCGCCGACGGACGCCCTGTTATCGACCATATGAATCTGTCCATCAAGCCCGGCCAGACCATCGCGCTGGTTGGACCCTCGGGCGGCGGCAAGTCCACGACCTGTTCGCTGCTGCCGCGCTTTTATGACGTGGCTGCCGGATCCATTAGCATCGACGGTCAGGACGTGCGCGATGTGACGCAGCAGAGCCTGCGCCGCGCCATCGGCCTGGTGCAGCAGGATGTCTATCTGTTTGACGGTACGATTGGCGAGAACATCGCCTACGGCAAGCCGGGCGCTACGGCGGAAGAGATCGCCGAGGCCGCCCGTCGCGCCAACATCGATGCCTTTATCGAGTCGCTTCCACAGGGCTATGACACGGTCGTGGGCGAGCGCGGCAGCCGTCTTTCGGGCGGACAGAAGCAGCGTGTTGCCATCGCGCGCGTGTTTCTCAAGAATCCCAAGATCCTGATTTTAGACGAGGCGACGAGTGCTTTGGATAACGAGAGCGAGGAGGCGGTGCAGGAGTCGCTCGAAGAGCTGGCACGCGGCCGCACCACGATTATCATCGCCCACCGTCTTTCGACCATTAAGCATGCCGATGAGATTGCGACCGTTGAGCATGGTCGCGTTGTGGAGCGTGGCACGCACGAGGAGCTTCTCGCCCGTGGCGGCACCTATGCCCGTTACTATCGAATGCAGTTCGAAGGTGCGCGTGCGCACGAGCTCGACTGATTGATATGACAGGAAGTTTATGGCTGACAAGAACCCTTTGACTCCGGAAGAAGTGACGGAGTTATTCTCCGAAATCGATGCATCCGGCGTCTTGGATCCTACGCTCGCCAAAAAGCGTACCGAGCGCATGCGCGAGAAAGAGGCCGCCGTCAAGCGCGGTGACAAAGCGGCGCTAGCGCAGCTGCGCAGCGAGGACCGCGCGAGCCAGGCAAAACATATCGACCCGCTGTCCGAGGACGATCCTTCGGGCTCGCAGGTGAGCCATACCATTACGAAGACCGCGATGGCCGTGGTCATCGGTATTTTGGTGCTGATCGTGGGCATGCAGATTGGCTACGGCGTGATGCGTCGCCTGAACACCGCCAACCTGTCCGAGAGCGTTTCGGTCGATACCGTTTCGACCGCGCTGAAGGGCGGCCTTGAGTGGGGCAATGGCTTTACGCAGTTCCCGCTCGATTTTACCGTCGATGAAGCCGATGAACGCACGGGCACGGTCGAGGTGACGGTGTTGGACACATCGTCTGCCAACGAGCTCGAGCTGCTGTCCAACGGGCAGATTCAGGCCGCGGCGCTTGCGACCAACGCGTTGCTCAACGATAAGATCGACCGCGTGGTGTATAACGTTCACGCCTATATCGACGAGAATAGCAACATTCAGCACGATTCCTTCTTTGGCATGTTCCCCGCGCGCGGCCACCAGAGCGCCATTTTGACGTTCGTGTGGACCAAGAGCTCATCCAACGCCACGAGTATCGACTGGAAGATGCGCATCGTGAGTATGGATGACACCATCGCCGAGCGCATTCAGAAGCAGGTGAACTCGGTGTCGTCGTTGATTGAGGACCCGGTGGTGAGCCAGACCAAGATTGACGAGGAAAAGGCCGAACGTGACCTGGAGCATCGTCTGCATGGCCGCGAGATTTTCCGGGGCGGCAAGCCCGATCGCACACCGTCCAAACTGCTGGAGCAGGATAAGAAAAAGTAAGACGTCATCATCCCGCGTGAGCCACAAGCCCCGCGGGATGATTTTTAATCCTCGTCCTAGAAAAATCATTATGCATAGAAAGTCATAATTATCATTTCGTAAACATTTCGATGAAATTAACGCCATGAGGCATGCTTACGGTTACAATACCGCGAGGCCTAACTACACACCTTTAAGCCGGTCCTGTGAGACCGGGAAGGAGAACTATGGCGAACAACCATACCGCGGGCGCTGCCGCCCGCACCTTCGCGCCCAGCGAGCTTTGCCAGCGTATGCTGGCCAAAACCAGCAAGGGCACCTGTGGTCCCTGCATCCTGTATCTTGAGGATGGGACCATTTTTTATGGACGTGCATGCGGCGCCGAGGGCACCGCGACCGGCGAAGTCTGCTTCAACACCTCGCTCGAGGGCTACTTTGAGGTCATGACCGACCCGAGTTATGCCGGCCAAATCGTAACCATGACCTATCCGCAGATCGGCAATTACGGTATCGACGAGACCGACGTCCAGTCGGCCTTCCCCGGCGACGCCGTGCGCCCTGCGAGCGCTCCGGCTATGCGCGGCATGATCGTTCGCGACATGTGCGCCACGCCTTCTAACTGGCGCTCGGCCGTCAGCGTGCCGGAGTACCTGCGCGCTCACGGCATCGTCGCTATCGAGGGTGTCGACACCCGCGCCCTGGTGCGCCATCTGCGCGATAATGGTTCCAAGATGGGCATTATCTCGACCGAGATCTTCGACGTCGACGAGCTTGCCGAGCGTCTGGCCGCAGCGCCCACGCTGGTAGGCGAGAACCTGGTCAAGACCGTGAGCTGCCCTGAGCCCCACGCCTTTGCCGCCGTCGACCTGCCTGCCACGCATGACTTTGCACTTGCGGCTGCCGCTCCTGCCCGTCACAAGGTGGTCGCCTACGACTGCGGTGTGAAGCGCGGTATTCTGGAGGGGCTGGTCCGCGCCGGCTGCGACCTTACCGTCGTGCCGTGGGATACGCCCGCCCAGCAGGTGCTCGACATGAATCCCGACGGTGTCTTTTTGTCCAATGGCCCCGGCGACCCCGACGCCGTGGTGGAGACCTACGAGCAGGTGCAGCAGCTGATCGGCAAGGTGCCGGTCTTTGGTATTTGTCTTGGTCACCAGATGATCAGCCTGGCCTGCGGCGCCCAGATGGAAAAGCTTAAGTTCGGTCACCGCGGTGGCAACCAGCCGGTCATGAACCTGGTGAGCCGCCGCGTGGAGATCACCGCGCAAAACCACGGCTTTGGCCTGCTGTTCCCCAGTCTGGGCAAGCTTGTCCCCGAGCTTTCGGGCGGCGAGACCGAGCATGCGGCCGATGGAGATCTGCGCGCCTGGGTGCGCCGCGGAATCGCGCCGGTCGTGATGAACGAGCGCTTTGGTCGCATTCGCCTGACGCATGTGAACCTCAACGACGGCACCGCCGAGGGCATCCAGCTGCTCGACGCCCCGTGCTTCTCGGTCCAGTACCACCCCGAGGCTTCGCCTGGCCCCACCGATGCCCACTATCTCTTTACTGCCTTTACGCGACTCATGGACGGCGAGGAGAACTACCTGGACATCGATCCCGCGAAGGACCGCCTTGCCGGCTGGAACTTTGCTGAGTCCGAGACCGCTGAGACCGAGGAGAACTAACATGCCGAAACGTACTGACATCAAGCGTATCCTCGTCATTGGTTCGGGCCCCATCGTCATCGGCCAGGCCTGTGAGTTCGACTACTCCGGCGCCCAGGCCTGCAAGGTGCTCAAGGAGGATGGCTTTGAGGTCATCCTGGTCAACTCCAACCCGGCGACCATCATGACCGACCCGGGCTTGGCCGACCGCACCTATGTCGAGCCCATCACTGCCGAATTTATCGAGCGCGTAATCAAGAAAGAGCGCCCGGACGCGCTGCTGCCCACGCTGGGCGGCCAGACCGGTCTGAACGCCGCCGTCGAACTGGCAAAGGACGGCACGCTCGACAAGTACGGCGTCGAGATGATCGGCTGCGACCTGGCCGCTATCGAGCGCGGCGAGGACCGCAAGCTCTTTAACGAGGCCATGGCCGAGATCGGCCTGGAGGTCGCGCGCTCGGGCTATGCCTACAGCGTGGCAGACGCCGAGGCCATCGCCGAGCGCGTGGGATATCCTTGCGTACTGCGTCCGAGCTTTACCCTCGGCGGCGCCGGCGGCGGCATCGCTCACACCCACGAGGAGCTCGTCTCCATCGTGAGCCAGGGCCTGGAACTCTCGCCCGCCCACGAGGTGCTGGTCGAGGAGTCCATCGAGGGTTGGAAAGAGTACGAGATGGAGGTTATGCGTGACCACGCCGGCAACGGCATCATCGTGTGCTCCATCGAGAACCTCGACCCCATGGGCGTGCACACCGGCGACTCCATCACTGTGGCGCCGGCGCAGACGCTCTCCGACCTTGAGTATCAGCGCATGCGTGTCGCGTCGCTCGCCATCTTGGAGAAGATTGGCGTCGAGACCGGCGGCTCCAACGTGCAGTTTGCCGTGAACCCCCAGACCGGTCGCTTGATCGTCATCGAGATGAACCCGCGCGTGAGCCGTTCGTCCGCGCTGGCCTCCAAGGCCACGGGTTTCCCCATCGCTAAGGCCGCCGCGCGCCTGGCTGTGGGCTACACGCTCGACGAGATCGTCAACGACATTACCAAGGCAACGCCTGCCTGCTTTGAGCCCACGATTGACTACTGCGTTGTCAAGGTGCCGCGCTTTGCCTTCGAGAAGTTCAAGGGTACCGACCCCACGCTCACCACGCGCATGAAGGCAGTGGGCGAGATTATGGCGATTGGCCGCACCTTTGAGGAGGCCTTCGGCAAAGCCATGCGCTCGCTGGAGGACGGTCACCAGGGTATCTGCGCCGGTGGCAAGGAGGGTGCCGACAAGCTGAGCGACGACGAGCTCGCCCAGGCCGTGGGCACCCCGACCGAGCACCGCATCTTCTTTGTGGTCGAGGCCCTGCGCCGTGGCTGGGACATCACCCGCATCCATGCCATCTGCGGCATCGATCCGTGGTACCTCAACCGTATCAACGACATGGTGCAGGTCCAGGAAAGCATCCGCGGCCTGCGTGTGGAGGATATCGACGCCGACGCGATGCGCTTGCTCAAGCAGTACGGCACGAGCGACGCCGAGATCGCCGCGCTGACCGGCTCGGACGAGCGCTTTGTGCGCGCCTATCGCAAGGGCCTTGGCGTGGTTCCCAGCATGAAGACGGTCGATACCTGCGCTGCGGAGTTCTCGAGCGCCACGGAGTACCACTACAAGACGTACGAGAACATCTACCGCACGAGTCCGGATGCCAAGAAGTGCGTGGCTCCCGACGAGACCACGCCGGCGGACAAGCCCAAGGCGATGATCCTGGGCGCCGGCCCCAACCGTATCGGCCAGGGTATCGAGTTCGACTACTGCTGTGTGCATGCGAGCTATGCGCTGGCGGCCCGCGGATTTGAGACCATCATGGTCAACTGCAATCCCGAGACCGTCTCGACCGACTACGACACGTCCGACCGCCTTTACTTTGAGCCGCTTACCTACGAGGACGTCATGGACGTTATCGATGTTGAGCGCCCCGACGGCGTCGTGGTGACGCTTGGCGGCCAGACCCCGCTTAAGCTGGCGCGCATGCTCGAGGAGAGTGGCGTCAACATCATGGGCACCAAGCCCGATGCCATCGACTTTGCCGAGGACCGCGAGCGCTTTGCCGCCCTGCTCGACAAGCTGGGCATCATGTACCCGCCGGCGGGTCAGGCCACCTCGTTTGAGGAGGCCGAGGCCGTCGCCGCGCACATTGGCTACCCGCTGCTGGTACGTCCGAGCTACGTGCTGGGCGGCCGCGGCATGATGATCGCCTACGATGCCGAGCACCTGCGCGATTACATGGCCGAGGCTGCGCGCATTAGCCCCGACTACCCGGTGTATCTGGACCGCTTCTTGGAGGGCGCGATCGAGTCCGATGTCGACGCCCTGTGCGATGGCGAAGAGGTCTATATCGGCGGTATCCTGGAGCATATCGAGGAGGCCGGTATTCACTCCGGCGACTCTGCGACCTGCATCCCGCCGTTCAGCTTTAGCGAGAGCCTGCAGGCAAAGCTTCGCGAGACCACGCGCCGCATCGCGATGGCGCTGGGCGTACGCGGCCTGGTTAACGTGCAGTACGCCATCAAGGGCGAGACCGTTTACGTGATCGAGGCCAACCCGCGTGCCAGCCGCACCGTGCCGTTTATCTCCAAGGCCACCGGCGTGCCGCTGGCCAAGTGTGCGGCGCGTATCATGGCGGGCGATTCCATCGCCAGCCTGGGCCTGCCGAGCGACGAGCGTCAGCTCGATTGGTTCTGCATGAAGGAAGCCGTTATGCCCTGGGGTCGTTTCCCGGGCGCCGACGTTATCCTGGGTCCCGAGATGAAGTCGACGGGCGAGGTCATGGGTATCGCCAAGAGCTATCCCGAGGCATACGCCAAGACGCAGCTGGCGATCGACTACAAGCTGCCCGACCCGAGCGCCGGCAAGGTGTTCATTAGCGTGTGCGATCGCGACAAGCGCCACATCCTTTCGGTCGCGCGTATCCTGCGCTACCTGGGCTTTGACATCTGCTCCACCGAGGGTACGGCGCGCGTGCTGCGTGGCGGCAACGTGACGTGCGAGGTCGTGGAGAAGATTAGCGGCCCGCATGACGGCGAGCGCCCCAACATCGGCGACCTCATCGCCGATGGCAAGATTGCGGTGATCGTCAACACGCCGTACGGCCCAGGTTCGCGTGGCGACGGCTATCTGTTGCGTACCGAGGCAGTGCGCCGCGGCGTGACCTGCGTGACGGCGATGTCTGCCGCCAACACGTACGTGAGCGCCATCGAGGCGGTGCGTGAGGACCAGCAGGGTCACGGCAGCGCCAACGACATGGGCATGGACGTCATCGCCCTGCAGGACCTGCCGCAGTACACGGTGTAGTGCGACCCCTCCGTCCCGGCCTTCGGTGACTCGGGTGCACCGTGTGCTGTGGAAGGGGCTTTGCGCGATGACTAGGGCTGAATAAAAAGTGAGTGTGGGATACGCCGTTCGTTCGAACGGCGTATCCCACGTTAATATTTCAGCCAACGTACGTCATGGCAATTCCCGGTAGGTCGCAGGGCGCTTCGCGGGCGGGCCAGGCTTTATCTGAACGACTTTGCGAAGCAACCGGAGTGAAGATAAAGCCTGGCCCGCCCGCGAAGCGCCACAAAGACCGCAGGGACGGGAGCAGCTATACTACTCTCAGTAGTTAAGGGTCGCGGATCCGCCGCGTCACCGCTCTCAACAGGAGGTCTTTGTTTATGGCAGATCAGAAGCCGGTTGTCGGGATCATTATGGGCTCCAAGTCCGATCTGGGCGTTATGGAAGGCTGCACCGCCGAGCTCGAGGAGCTCGGTGTGCCCTATGAGCTCGTCATTGCGAGCGCACATCGCACGCCGGCGAAGGTCCACGAGTGGGCTTCGACTGCCGCCGATCGCGGTATCAAAGTGATTATCGCCGCCGCCGGCAAGGCCGCTCACCTGGGTGGTGTCGTGGCTGCCTTTACGCCGCTGCCGGTCATCGGTGTGCCTATGAAGACGAGTGACCTGGGCGGCATGGATTCGCTGCTGTCGATGGTGCAGATGCCTTCGGGCGTGCCCGTGGCCTGCGTTGCCATCAACGGCGCCAAGAACGCCGCCATCTACGCCACGCAGATTCTGGGCGCATGCGACCCCGAGTACCGCAAGGTTATCGAGAAGATGAAGCAGGAGATGGCCGACGCCTAGACGTTCCGCCGTTTCGCCGCAGTATAAGGAGAGCCATGTCCGACTATCAGGGAAAACGATTCAAGGCTTCTCAGATTCCCGATCCGTCGAAGCCGGGTGCTGCCCATGCGGCGCAGCAGGGTCGGACATCCTCTCCTCAGCAGTCGCGCGCGCCGCGTTCTGTAACGCCGACGTCCCATCGCCGTCAGGATACGCCGGCTGCGTATCGCCCTTCGTCTTATAGCACCGCTAAGAAGCCGCCCCGGTCTTCATCGCATGCCGCGCCGTCGGATTACACCGAACCGCCGCGCAAAAAGCGCCGCTCCATTATTCCTATTCTGCTCATTATCGTGGGCATCGGTCTGATTGTTGCCGCCGCTGCCATCTTTATCAATGCTCAGATTGGCTATAAGCAGGCGAGCGATTCGTATCAGAAAATCGAGAAGCAATATATAAGCGACAAGGACGCCAGCGGCGTGCCGATTATCGACTTTGATGCACTTGCCCAGACGAATCCCGAGGTTGTGGGTTGGATTTACGCGCCCGGCACCAACATCAACTATCCCGTCGTGCAGACCAACAACAACTCCAAATACCTCAACACGCTGTTCGACGGTACGGCCAATGCATCTGGGGCCATTTTCCTGGATAGCGATGACACCGCGCCGGGAATGGTTGACCAGCAGACCACGATCTACGGCCACCATATGAACGATGGGTCGATGTTCAACGTGATTTCGGATACGACTGACCAGGCAACGTTCGATAGCATTGAATATGTGTACTACATCACACGGGATGCTACGTATAAGCTGCGTCCGCTGGCGACCAAGGTCGTTGAGGATACGTACTCCAAGGCGCGCACGCCCAATTTTGAGGGCGACGACGGGCTCAAGAACTACCTGTCCGAGATGCTCGACGGTGCCTCTGCCGTGGCGAGCGATGCCACTGATCGTGCTGCTTCGGCAACCAAGGTCGTAACGCTTGTGACCTGTCGTTCGTTATCGCTGAGCAACACGCGTGCCGTCATGGTGCTCACGCCGGTCGAGGAATAAGTTGTTCGAGAGTAGCTAAAAAAGCCCCGTTCCAAATTGGCTACTCGACGACGGTAAGGGAGAAATGATGCTCGAGAATGGCAAAACGATGCCTTCGATTGATGCTTGGCTGCGCGAGGCCAAGGCCGATTCGTCGGCACCTGCGTGCGGTATGTATCTGACACATAACGGTGTGGTGCGCGCGACGCCCAAGGCCGAGGCGCGCGGTGTCGAGACCGATGGCGTGGCGCCGGGCCACAAGGTGGGCAGCATGGTGTTCGGCTACGACGCCAGCAAGGTACAGGCCGCCATCGAGGCGACGCGCGCGATGCCGGGTATCGGCTATGTGCGCGTGTGGCTGGCAAGCGGCGAGCTTGCCGTAGGTGACGACATCATGCTCGTGCTCATCGGCGGGGACATTCGCCCGCACGTGGTCGATGCGCTGCAGGCGCTCGTTGGCACCATCAAGAATGAATGCGTGAGTGAGGTCGAGCGCGAGGCGTAGAGGCTTGCGTCGATAGAAGGCTCGTTTATAAAAATGCCCGCCGGTACGTGTGATACCGGCGGGCATTTTGCGTTTTGGGCGCGGTGGGCGCTACACGCGCGTCGCATCCTTGGGGCTCATGGTCATGCTCTGGAAGCGGTTTTCCATAAAGTCATTATCGAAGTACTTGCCGTAGAACTGCGCAACGGGAATATCCGGTTCCGTGCCGTTGACGCGCTGATACCAATAATCGAGCGACTGCAGCGTCATAACGCCATCGACCAGCATAATGATGGTGAAGATGACGGTAGCCGAGTAGCGGCTCTTCCACGGAATCATGTTGATGAGCTTGAGCAGCCTCGGCAGCAGCAGCTTGATCCAGATGAGGCCACCCAGGCCCCACAGACAGGCGAAGCCCGTGCAGGTGCGTCCGCCCGTGAGGACCACGAGCGGGTCGGGCATACCGAACAGCGTTATGTGCGAGTAGCTCCACGAGACCACGCCAAACGCGGTCTGCATAAACCAGCCCACGAACACCTCAAAGCTGGCGCCGAGCAGGGCGCTCACCAGGAAAATGATGATGGGGTTCTTTTTATAGAAGCGGTTGAGCACCATGGTCATGAGCACGGCACCAAAGCCGTAGATGGGGCTGAAGGGGCCAAACAGCATACCGGCGCGGTCCTGGTAGACACCCGGATCGTTGACGGTCATATGCCAGATATCCTCCAGGACCAGGCCGAGCACGCAGCAGACAAAGAATACCCAGAACAGGTTGAAGTAGTTGAGCTTGATGTAGCCCTCGCCGGTTTCATCGCGCCCGAGCATGCCCTCGGCGGCGGCGTCGCGGTCGAGCATCTCCTGCAGGCGGCGCTGCAGCTCGCGCTCCTGGCGCAGCGTGGGGTCGACGGTGGCCGAAAGTGCGACGAGGATGCCGAGCTGGATGGCAGGGCGCAGCAAGAAGGGCCCGATGCCCTGGAGCATCACGTCAACCAAAAGCTCGACGACGGTAAACGCGATAAGGATATAGGACAGACGGGCGGCATTGCGGCGCTGGTTCTTGATGAGGTCAAGGCCAAAGATGATCAAGATGACGGCACTGGCAGCCGAGAGCATGATGCCGGCGACAATCAGTCCGACCGCGACGAGCGTGTTATCGCCGAGCTTGGCGGCGGCGTTGCCGTTGATGAGCGCGGTGATGACCTGCCACATAAAGGCGCCGACCGACGGGAGCGTGCCCACGCCGGACAGGATGCACAGGACGGCGTATACCTTAATGATGAGGGGGATCTTCTTGGCCTCCGTGGCGCTGGGGACGCTGGGGTCGAGTTCGTTTCGATCCATACATAACCTTTCTCGTTTTGCTGTAGGTACAAGGATACGCCGCCGACCTGCCAAAAGACAGGACGAACGTCCCAATTGCAACAATGCAAGCCCCAACGGCGGGCAAGACGCGTCGCAACGGAAGTATGCGGGATCGTCAGCCCCGAGGCGCCTGCCCAATAAAATGTTTGGCTGCAAAACGGATTATAAGCTCGGTGGGCTTTTAAAAAGCGCTGTTCATGCGCGGGAGTGCTTGTCTTGCCGTGCGTATAATAGGGCAGGTAACGCCAAATAACGAGGCTCTGAGGGGATGCCATGTCTCAAGAAACCATCCGCGCGGCCGAGCGTGCCGCGGGACAGGTGAAGACCATGTCGACGTATGATCCGGACTCCGACCAGCTGCATGAGGAATGCGGCATTTTTGGTGTGTGGGCACCCGATCGCGATGTGGCTCGACTGACGTACTTTGGTCTGCGCGCGCTGCAGCATCGCGGCCAGGAATCGGCGGGAATCGCCGTGGGTGATGGCGGCACGGTTATGGTTCGCAAAGACCTGGGACTGCTCGATCGCGTGTTCTCCAACGCCGACCTGTCGACGCTCTCCGGCCAGCTGGCCGTGGGCCACGTGCGCTATGGCACTGCCGGTGCCAAGAGCTGGGAAGCCTCGCAGCCGCATCTTTCTACCATCAACAGCGTCATTATCGCGCTTGCTCACAACGGCACTCTGGTTAACACCGACGAGCTGCGCCGCCAGCTGATCGAGCTGGGCGTGCCGTTCCTCTCCAATTCGGATTCCGAGGTCGCGACTAAGCTTATCGGCTACTTTACTCAGCGTACAGGCCATCTGCGCGAGGGCATTCGCAAGACCATGGAGCTCGTGCGCGGCGGCTACGCCATGACGCTCATCAACGAGCAGGCACTCTACGCATTCCGAGATCCGCACGGCATTCGCCCGCTCGTGCTGGGCAAGCTGGTGGACGAGGGCCTGGACCAGGCCGATGCCGCATCCGTTTCGCAGCTGCCGTCGCAGGACGGCGCCGCGACGGTCGACTCCGCCGTCCGTGTCACGCGCGCCGGCGGCTGGGTCGTTGCTTCCGAGACCTGCGCACTCGACATCGTGGGTGCCGAGTACGTCCGTGACGTCCGTCCCGGCGAGATCTTGCGCATCAGCGCCGAGGGTCTGGTATCCGAGCAGGGCGTGCCTGCAGCCGAAGAGCCCGCAAACTGCATCTTTGAGCAGGTCTACTTTGCCCGCCCCGACTCCATCATGAACGGCAAGAGCGTCTATGCCTGCCGTTACGACATGGGTCGCCAGCTGGCACACGAGGAGCCCGTCGAGGCCGATCTGGTCATCGGCGTGCCCGACTCCGGCCTGCCGCCCGCGGAGGGGTATTCGCACGAGAGCGGTATTCCCTTTGGCGAGGGTCTTATCAAGAACCGCTACGTGGGCCGTACGTTTATCGAGCCCACGCAGGAGCTGCGCGCCATGGGCGTGCGTATGAAACTCAACCCGCTGCGCGACAACATCGAGGGCAAGCGCCTGGTCGTCATCGACGACTCCATCGTGCGCGGCACCACCATGGTGCAGCTCGTCAAGATGCTGCGCAACGCTGGCGCCAAGGAGATTCATATCCGCATCAACTCGCCCGAGGTCATCTGGCCGTGCTTCTACGGCATCGATACCGACGTGCAGTCGCAGCTTATCAGCGCCAACAAGACGGTCGACGAGATTTGCGAGTATATCGGCGCCGATTCGCTGGCCTTCCTTTCGGTCGAGGGCCTGCTTAAGGTCATGCCCAAGGGCGGTTACTGCGATGCGTGCTTTACCGGCCGCTACCCCGTGGCGATTCCCGAGAGCTTTGGCCGCGACAAGTTCATGGAGGGCTTTAAGCCCCGCAACCTGGACAAGCCGCTGCACGTTGATGACGACGCCGTGGTCGAGAAATACGACGATCGCAGCTGGGAAGAGGAACACGGCGAGGCCTAAAACCTGCCATGTAGGGACAGGTTTATTTTGGTAGGTTTTACCTGCTGTTTTGTTGATATGACGGCGCGCGTTGTTATGGCGCGCGCCGAAATGAACGCAACTATGAGCACCGTTTGGCGCCCGCGCGGCGCCACGGTAGTGGGAGAGGAAGGCTCAGATGAGCGACAGCAAGCATGTGACGTATGAGGATGCCGGCGTCGATACCGCCGAGGGCGGCCGCGCCGTTGACGCTATTAAGCAGATGGTTAAGGACACCAACCGTCCCGAGGTCATCGGCGGTATCGGTGGCTTTGGTGGCTTATTCTCGGCCGCCGCGCTTAAGGATATGGAAGACCCGATTCTGATTAGCGGTACCGACGGCGTGGGCACCAAGCTCGTGCTTGCCCAGATCATGGACCGTCACGAGACGGTGGGCCAGGACCTGGTCGCTATGTGCGTCAACGACATTTTGGCTTCGGGCGCCGAGCCGCTGTTCTTCCTGGACTATGTTGCCATCGGTCACATCGAGGCCGGGCACATGGCAAAGATCATCAAGGGCGTGGCCGATGGCTGTAAGCTCGCGGGCTGCGCGCTCGTGGGCGGTGAGATGGCCGAGCACCCCGGCGTCATGGCTCCGGCCGACTACGACCTTGCCGGCTTTACCGTGGGCGTCGTCGACCGTCCCAAGATGCTCGACCCCGCAAACGTCCGCCCGGGCGATGTGATCCTGGGCCTGCCTTCCACCGGCGTGCACTCCAACGGCTACTCGCTCGTGCGCAAGGTCATCGGCGTCGACGGCATTAAGCCGGGCACGCCCGAGGCCGCCGCTAAGGCGGAGGAGCTGAGCCGTCCGCTCGAGGAGCTCGGCGGTGCTTCGCTGGCAGACGCCCTGTTGGCCCCCACGCGCATCTATGTCAAGCCGATTCTGGAGCTGCTGCGCGGTGGCGCTCCGGTGCACGCCATCGCCCACATCACCGGCGGCGGCATCACCGAGAACCTCAACCGCGCGCTTGCCGACGACGTTGACGCCGTGGTCACCCGTAACGGCGCCGAGATGGGTTGGGACGTTCCGCCCGTCATCACCTACGTCTCGCGCCAGGCCGAGCTCGCGCCCAATGAGGCATGCAAGACCTTCAACATGGGCGTTGGCCTGTGCCTGATCGTCGCCCCCGAGGACGAGGCCGCGGTGACCGAGGCTCTGGTCGCGCTGGGCGAGAAGCCGTTCCGCGTGGGCGAGTGCGTCGAGGGTTCCGGTAAGGTCGTGTACTCCGATGAGCGCTAACGAGCAGATGACTGCTGCCGCGAGCCTGGGCTTTGTGCCCTACACCCGTCCGACCGGCACCGATACGGCCGAGCCGCTCAAGATCGGTGTGCTCATCAGCGGTTCGGGTACCAACCTGCAGGCGCTGATCGACCTGATCGCCGCCGGCAAGCTCAACGCTTCGATTGAGCTTGTGGTGTCGAGCCGTCCTTCGGCTAAGGGTTTGCAGCGCGCTGAGCGCGCGGGCATCCAGACGCTCACGCTGTCCAAGGATGTCTATGCCGACCCCATCGCCGCCGACGAGATCATTGCGCACGAGCTGCTCGAGCGCGGTTGCGAGTATGTGGTCATGGCCGGCTACATGCGCATGGTGCACACGCCGCTGCTGGCGGCATTCCCCAATCGCGTGGTCAATCTGCATCCCGCGCTGCTGCCGAGCTTTACCGGCGCGCATGCGATCGACGATGCCTTTGCGCGCGGCGTCAAGGTAACTGGCGTGACCGTGCATTTTGCCAACGAGATCTACGACAACGGCCCCATCATCGCCCAGCGCGCGCTGGCTGTTGAGGAGGGCTGGGACGTCGATACGCTCGAGGAGCACATCCACGCGATTGAGCACGTGCTGTATCCCGAGGTCGTGCAGATGCTCGCCGACGGTCGCGTCCACGTGCTGGAGAGCGGCAAGGTCGCAATTGACGCGCCTCGCGGCTAGCGGCGCACAGTACAATTTAGCCGAGTAGTCAGGGTGGTCATTGGCGCCAAGGCGCGCGTGGCCACCTTTTGTTTTGGGTAGTCATCGGGAACGGTCTTTAACGACTGGTCATTCAAGAACGTCGCAGGTGACTAGATGAGAGAGGTGAGCGCATGGCGGATAACGAAGCACTGTTTACGCCTGAGCTGGTGTTTTTTGATTGGGAGTGTGCGACGCCGGATGAGGTGTTCGCGCGGCTTGAGGGCGAGCTTGCACCACGTGGCTACATTGCATCCGGTTGGCTCGACGCCGTTCGCACGCGCGAGGATGCCTATCCCACGGGTCTTGCCATGCCGGCGGCAAACATTGCCATTCCGCATACCGATCCGGGGTTTGTGGCCAAGCCCTATATCGCGGTGGTGAAGCCCGCCGCGCCCGTGACATTCAACGCTATGGCTGGCATGGGCGCTCCGGTGCCGGCGCAGATCGTCATCAATCTGGGCATCGCCGAGCCGGGCGGCCAGGTCGAGGCCCTGCAGGCGCTCATGAACATCTTTATGGACGCCGATGCCGCAGCCGACGTGCTCGGCCAGACCACGTCCCAGGGTATGGTCGACGCCATCCGCCGTCACTTCTAAGGTGGGGCTGAGTCGGCACTTGGGGACGTTCCTTTTCTGCCGGCAGTAAGGGACGGTCCCCAAGTGCCGGCATATAAAGAACGTCCCCAAGTGCCACATCTGTCCCCTTTGCACCAAAATGGTGCAGATTAACCTGCCCCCAATGCACCAAGCGTGCCGCGGGGGCCGCGTTGTGACACAATGGCGTTTGTTCGATTCGTTATGCGAAAGGCCAACTATGGCAAATAAGAAAAAGAACCCTGCGCCCGAGCCGACGCCCGAGCAGCAGGCTCGCGCTGCCTCCAGCTCTCGCAAGAAGCAGCGCAAGACGTACGTGTCTAAGACCGTCAAGATCGTCCTGGTGGTCATCGGCGTGCTGGCGATGCTGCTTTCCGTCTCGGCGATGGCGTGCTCCGGCCTTATGTCGCAGGCCGAGGACGCCTCGGGCTACAAGCTGACCGGCGGTGTTGCTGCAACTATCAACGGCACCAACCTCACCGAGGACACCGTGACCAAGCAGATCATGAGCATGCGCACGTCCTACGGCTACACCAAGGATAAGGATTGGGCGCAGTATCTGGTTGACAACGACCTCACGCCCAAGAAGTACCGCAAGCAACTCATCGACTCCTACACGCAGCAGATTCTGCTTCAACAGGCACAGAAGGAGAACGGCGTGACGGTGTCTGACGAGGAGGTCGAGAAGGCTTGGAAGGACGCGTGCAAGAGCGCGGGCGGCGCCAAGGCCTTTAAGAAGACCCTCAAGACCTACGGCTATACCGAGGACACCTACAAGGACTCACTCAAGGAGAGTCTGGCGCAGCAGAAACTCAAGGATGCCGTCGCGCCCACGAGCAAGCCCAAGGACAGCGAGATTGTCGATTACATCAACGAAAACCTGTCCAGCTACAACGACGCCCGCCGCTCGTCGAACATCCTGATCAAGGTTGATTCCGACGCATCTGACGAGGACAAGGCCGCCGCCAAGGCCAAGGCGCAGGAGTGCCTGGACAAGATCAACTCCGGCGAGCTGAGCTTTGAGGACGCCGTGGAGCAGTACTCCGACGATACCGGCTCCAAGGAGAAGAAGGGCGATGTGGGTTGGGATAAGCTCACCACCTTTGTCGACAGCTACCAGGCGGCGCTCGAGGGACTCAACAAGGGCGATGTGAGCGAAGTCGTCGAGTCGACCTATGGCTACCACATCATCAAGTGCACCGACTACTTCCATGTCGATAATCAGGTCGATGACATCAACCAGGTGCCCAAGGCCATCAAAAAGTACGTCTCCAACGTGGTGAAGACGCAAGCGGTCAGCACCGCGTACAGCGAGTGGCTGGAGCAGTACAAGAAGGATGCCGACATCACCGTCAACCCCATGCCCAAAGACGTGCCATACAACGTCAGTCTGAAGGGCGTCACCAAGAGTTCGACCGACGATTCGTCGACGACTAAGTAATCATGGGGCGGCGCTCGTGCGAGTGCCGCCCGCACTATTGAGGAGGATTTGCAGATGACCAACGAAGAGCTGCAGAAGGAAATGATTGCGGCCATGAAGGCCAAGGACAAGGTTCGCCTGTCTATCATTCGCCAGGTCAAGGCCGAGGTGAAGAATATCGAGGTCAACGAGCGCCGCGATGTGACCGAGGAAGACGTCAACAGCATGATCAAACGTCTGATTAAGCAGACGAGCGAGACGCTGGAGATGTCCATCAAGGCCGGTACCGACCAGGAGCGTACCGACAATCTGACCGAGCAGGTCAAGATTCTGGAGAGCCTGCTGCCCGCGCAGGTTTCGGGCGAGGAGCTCGAGGCTCTGATCGAGCAGGTCATCGCCGAGCTGGGCGCCACGTCCAAGAAGCAGATGGGCCAGGTCATGGGCGCTCTGGGTAAGGCCACTGGCGGCAACTTCGATAAGCCGGCAGCAGCAAAGATCGTTGGAGCCAAACTCGCGTAGGGGCCGATCGACACATAGCTGATAGTGAGGGGCGCTGACCACGAGGTCGCGCCCCTTTTTTGATGGCAGCTGAAGGGCACTCATTGGGGACAGACTTAAATGAGTGCCCACTTCCCGGGTACTCATTTAAGTCTGTCCCCAATGAGTGCCTAATGAGTGGGTGGAAGATTGCGGGTTCTTTACGGGAATGTAGTGTGGGCTGCGGAAACGTGGTTCTTTCCGTACAATAGTTCAACTCGTGTAAACGCAGGGAAGGGACATACATGGCAGACATGATCGAGATCAAGCATCTCAACAAGTACTTTGGCGACCTGCATGTGCTCAAAGATATCAACCTCACCGTCAAGCGCGGCGAGAAGCTCGTAATGATCGGGCCTTCCGGCTCGGGTAAGTCGACGCTCATCCGTTGCGTCGATTATCTGGAGGAGCCCACGTCGGGCGAGGTCATCATCGACGGTACGCCGCTTACCAAAAAGAACCACCTGGAGATGGCTCGCAAGTATAGTTCCATGGTGTTTCAGCAGTTCAACCTGTATCCCAACATGACGGTGCTCGGCAACCTGACGCTCGCGCCCATCAAGCTGCAAAAGAAGAGCAAGGAGGAGGCGACCGAGATCGCCATCGCCGCACTCAAGCGCGTCGGCATGGCGCATAAGGCCGGCGAGTATCCGCAGAATCTCTCGGGTGGTCAGCAGCAGCGCATCGCCATCGCCCGCGCCCTGTGCACCAAGCAGCCCATCATCCTGTTTGACGAGCCGACTTCGGCGCTCGACCCCGAGATGGTCCAGGAGGTTCTGGACGTTATGATTGAGCTCGCGCAGGAGGACATCACCATGATCTGCGTGACGCACGAGATGGGCTTTGCGCGCCAGGTGGCCGACCGCGTCATCTTTATGGAGGACGGCCGCATTCTGGAGGAGGGCACGCCCGAGCACTTCTTCGATAACCCCGAGAACCCGCGCTGCCGCGAGTTCCTGTCCAAGATTCTGCACTAGGCGCGGTGATGGACATGACGGATATGACGAGGGCGGCCGTGTCGCGCCGTCACTTTTTGCAGCTGGCGGGCGCCGGCATGCTTGCGCTGACGGGGACCGCGCTTACCGGTTGCGGCAACTCCACCCGCGGCGAGGGCTCCGACAAGGGGTCCAAGCTTGCGGCCATTAAGTCGCGTGGACATCTGAATGCCGGCGTCAAGAAGGACGTTCCCGGCTATGGCTATTACGACACCGCCAAGGGCCGCTTTGAGGGCATGGAAGTCGATTTGTGCTACCAGATCGCCGCTGCCGTCTTCGGCGTGAGCTACAAGGAGGCCCGCGCCCAGGAGCTTGTCGAGTTTACCGACGTAACGCCCAAGACGCGCGGCCCACTGATCGATAACGGCCAGCTCGACGTGGTCGCGGCGACCTACACCATCACCGACGAGCGCAAGAAGAGCTGGGATTTTTCGACGCCGTACCGCACCGACTACGTGGGACTCATGGTCAAGAAACGTTCGGGCTTTACCTCGATTGAGGACCTGGACGGCAAGGTTATTGGCGTGAGCCAGGGTGCCACCACGCAGGGCCTGATCGAGCAGATGATCAAGGACAACGGCTTTAGCTGCAAGCCCGAGTTTAGGGCCTTTAGCGGCTATCCCATCATCAAGAGTTCGCTCGACGCCGGCAATATCGACGTCTTTGCCATGGACCGCTCCACGCTGGCCGGTTACATGAACGAGACCGTTGAGCTGCTGCAGCCCGAGGTCAAGTTTGGCGAGCAGGGCTACGGCGTGGCGACCAAGAAGGGCTGCGACCTTTCGGCTGTGGTCGATCAGGTAGTTTGCGATCGCCTGGCCGATGGCTGGCTCGACCAAGAGGTCAAGACCTGGGGTCTTGTATAGGCGCATCGTCCAAGGAAGGAATCAAATGCTCGAAGGATTGTTTGACGCCGACCGCTGGTCGACGACATTTCAAAACATGGGGCCCTTCTGGGAGGGCTTTGGCGTGACGCTGCAGGTGGTCGTTGCCGGCCTGCTGCTATCGCTGGTGCTGGGCACGCTGCTGGGCGTGTTCTCTACCACTCGCTCGCGCGTGCTGCGCGCCATAAGCCGTGTGTATGTGGAGTTTTACCAGAACACCCCGTTGCCCGTGCAGGTGCTCTTTATGTACATGGCTGGTCCGCAGTTTTTGCAGGCCATAACCGGTGCCGACCAGCCGGTGCGCATCGCGCCGTTCGTGCTGGGCTTCTTGGGTGTGGGCCTGTATCACGCGGCCTACATTTCGGAGGTCATCCGCACTGGTATCGAGGCGGTTCCGCGCGGTCAGATGGAGGCGGCCCAGAGCCAGGGCTTCACCCGTGCGCAGGCGTACTGGTACATCGTGCTGCCCCAGACATTCAAGATTATTCTGCCGCCGCTGTGTAACCAGGCGCTCAACCTGGTCAAGAACACGTCGGTGCTGGCGCTTGTGGCCGGCGGCGACCTTATGTACCGTTCCGACAACTTTGTGAGTCTGTACGGTTACCTGCAGGGATACATCGTCTGCTGCCTTATGTACTTCATCATCTGCTTTCCGCTCGCCATGCTGGTGCAGTGGCTCGAGCGCCGCTCCAAGGAGCGTCCGCGCGGCGTGAGCCTGGCCGAGCTGGGACTCGACAACGTAGAGGAGGCCTAGCGCATGGAAATCTTCAACGCGACCAACCTGCTCTACATTTGGGGCGGCTTTGTTAAGACGATCGAGATCTCGGCGCTGTCGATCTTTTTCTCGCTCATCTTTGGCACGGTGCTGGCGCTCGTTAAAAGCTATGCGCCCCGCCCGTTCCGTATTTTGGTGAGCGCCTATATCGAGCTGTTCCGCTGTACGCCAAACCTGCTGTGGATTCTGTTTATCTACTTTACGGTGCAGGGTTTGGACATTGTGATTTCGACCATCGCCTTTACGCTGTTTACCAGCGCTGTTATGGCCGAGATTGTGCGTGGCGGCCTCAACTCGATTCCGCGCGGCCAGTTTGAGGCGGCGCAGAGCCAGGGCTTCGGCTTCTTTGCCACCATGCGCTATATCATTCTGCCGCAGACGTTTAAGACGATCATTCCGGCGCTGTTTAGCCAGTGCACGACCGTCATTAAGGACAGCTCGTATCTTTCGGGCATTAACGTGGCCGAGCTCATGTACACGGCAAACGTTGTGATGGCTCACGCGATCGACCTGTCGCAGGTGCTTATGCTCTACGGCCTGGTGTTTGCGATGTACTTTGTGCTCAACTTTGGTATCTCGTTGCTGGTCCGAGCATATCAACGCCGTATTGTGGCAGCGTAGTCCTGCTTCCCCAAGCACGGCATCTTGCCCCTCAATCGTCGCTTGCGTACATTTAGTACGCGGCGCTCCTCTTTCGGGGCAATCTGCCGCACTTGGGAAACCAGGACGGTCGTAAGTGACAAAATGAGAATCAGGAATCGCCTATTTCTCATTTGTTAGAAAGGAATCGCGATGAGCGATCTGGAGAACAAAAAGAGCCCCGTGGTCATTACCATCGCGCGCGACTTTGGTGCCGAGGGCCACGAGATCGGACGCATCCTCGCCAACGAGTTGGGGATTCCGCTGTACGATAACGAGCTGCTGGTGCGTGCTTCGCTGCGCGCGGGCGAGTCGCTCGACAAGATGGCCGCTTACGACGAGCGCCTGGCCGTGGAGAACATGGCTTTTCTGCCCGACCGTTACGATGCGCGTTCGTACTCGGACAAGTTGTTCCAAAAGATGAGCCAGGTGATTTTGGATCTGGGTGAGACCGAGAGCTGCATTATCGAAGGCCGCCTGTCCGATTACCTGCTGCGTAACAACCCCAACCACATTGCCGTATTGGTGACCGCTCCCTTTGAGGACCGCGTCGAGATCGTGCGCAAAAAGCGCGGCCTCAACAAAAAGAAGGGCGCCAAGCTAGTTAAACAGCAGCAGAAGGCGCGCGAGGCATTCTACAAGCGCTACAGCGCCGGCAAGTGGAAGATGACGAGCGGCAAGGACATCGTCGTCAACCGCGCCAAGCTGGGCCGCGAGGGTTGTAAAGACGTCATCGCCGCCGCCTACCGCTACAAAGTGGCGCAGCTCGAAGGCTAATCGATCAAAAACCACCACAAAGGGGACAGGCACCTTTGTGGTGGTTTTTGTTTTAGGCGGAGAAAGTCAACTGGTTCTGCGGGGGCCGATCACTCAAAGAACTCAAAGATGCTCAAAAAACTCAAAGATGCTCAAAATACTTAAAGATTGTAGGGGCATAATTAAGTTGTATGAGTTCAAGGGAGGCTTTATGGCGGCACCGACGGCGTACAGGCAGGCAAATCCATTCACGCCGATGTTCGGACGTGTACCGGCGTATATGGCCGGCCGTGAGCAAATCATCGATGATATGGTGCTGGCGTTTGAAAATGACGACTCCGATCCCAATCTTTGCTCGGTTTTCTATGGTGCACGTGGTACAGGTAAAACGGCGCTTTTGGCATATCTGTCGTACCGCGCCCAGCAAGAGGGCTGGATTACAGCGAATGTGACGGCCTCGGAGGGGATGCTCGAAGACATTTTGCAGCGCCTCAACGAATCAGCCGCCCATCTGATCGAAAAGCCCGCTTCTAGGCGTGTGAACAGTGTCGGCATTGCCCACGTAGGAAGCATGAGCTGGGAAAACATCGATGTTGAATTTGAGGGCGCTAACTGGCGTACTAAGATGAACGCTTTGTTTGCTCAGCTTGAAGCGACTGACACCGGGGTGCTTATCGCCGTTGACGAAGTGGATGTATCGTTTGCGCAAATGACGGAGCTTGTTACTACCTACCAGCACTTTGTAAGCGAGAATAAAAAGGTAGCTTTGCTTATGGCGGGGCTGCCGTTTCGCGTGCTGGCGCTGCTGACGGGGAAATCGACATCGTTTCTTCGTCGCGCGGCTCAACATTCGCTGGGATCAATTTCACCGACTGAGGTAAAAGAAGCGTTTCGACTAACGATTGAGGACGGCGGCAAGACGATTTCTGATGAGGCGATTGACCTCGCTGCCAAGGCGATCGATGGCTTTCCATTTATGTTCCAGTTGGTGGGGTATCGGGCATGGAATGCTTCGCGCCAAGCCTCCGAGGTTTCTATTGAGGATGTCGAACGAGGCGCGAAACTTGCGCAAGAGGAGCTGGAATCGCGAGTTTTCGCTTCAACAGCGGCGGAACTTTCACGAGGGGACCTTGAATTTCTTCGTGCAATGAATCCGGTTGGGACGACGACCAGGCAAGAGCTGGCAGCGAGGCTTAAGAAGAGTTCCGGTTCGATTTCAACGTATAAAAAGCGTCTGGTAGAGGCTGGGGTAATTGAAGAGCCTCTACAAGGACGTTTTGAGTTTGCATTGCCAGGCTTTGGCCGATATGTCGCATCGCTTTACTAGAGGGTCGTTGCTGCGAAGGATCGCTTCGTGTCCCTTTACTGTCTCGATCTGTAACAATAAGCCTGCTTTTAGGGGCCTATCTGTTACAGACTGAGACAAACTGGCAGAGTGGCCTTCTGCTCCGCTCAAACCACCGCAAAGGGGGCCTTTGTGGTGGTTTTTGTTTTAGGCAGAGGGGAAGGCTTTGGCGAGACCGGCGCGCGTCTGCGTGTCGGTCTTTTGGTAGATAGAGCTCAGGTGGCGCTGTACCATGCGCATCGAGATGCCGAGTTCCTCGGCGACCTGCTTGAGCGGGCGTTCATCCTGGGTCACGGCTATGAGCACGTCGACTTCGCGCGGGGTGAGAGCGTGGTCGGCGATGAAGGCCTGGCGTTGCTCTTCGATGGTGGGGGCGGTGAGTGCTTCTTTTGCCAGTTGCTCGCGCTCGCGCTCCTGCTCGGTTTGGGGCAGGCGAAACAGGCCGGCTGCCACGAATGCCGCGCAGGCGGCGACGAGCAAAACGAGCGCGCCGATCATAATGAGGGCAACGTTGTCCGAGGTTACGAGCGCCAGCGAGAGGCCCGATGTAGTGAATGCGCATACATTGTTGGCGGCGCGTCCCATGCCGGCCCAGAGGGCGGGCGCATGCATGCGCGGTGCCAGCTGTGTAAAGGTGGCGGTAAAGAACGTGACAAAAAAGCCCGAACTCAGATAAAAGACGACAAGGCCCAGGTTGGGATCGGCGCCGGCCTCCACGGCCAGGATGGAAATGGTCGAGAGCACGGCGATGCCGAGCATGACAAGTCCCATGTAGCGGCGCTCGGCAAGGTCAAAGATAAGACCGGCGGCAAGGCCGCTTGCCGCCAAAAAGAGGCGCGGCCAGGTTTGCACGGCAATGGTGCCGTGGGCGTTGGAGAGTGTGACCACGTTGTCGAGGGTCGAGAACAAGCAGGCAAGAATCATGACGAGCGCGATGCTCCAGCATGACTGTTTGGCGAGGGCATGAGAGGGCTCAATAAAGGGATTGATGGCGGAGTTGGAGCTCTCGGCGGCCTTTTGGGGAACGACGCTGAGGGCGGAGATGGCGATAGTCGCTGCGCCAAGGACGATGAGCTCGACGATGCCACCGCAATTGAGCAGGTTGACGGCGAACTGCATCAGGATGCCCGCGGCATAGGCCGCTCCCGCACCGGTGGCGAGCTTGGGATCATCTTGGAATGCCAACGAAAAGGCGTGGTGCGCTGCGGCGCCTAACAGGCCGAGTCCGAGGAATGCGAGGCAGCCCAGAATCTCGAGGGCAAGCGGGGCCGTGGGGGACTGGATCTGAATCAGCCCCAAGATGGCGATAGGGACGGCGGCACTGACAACTGCCTGAGGCTGGCCTTTGCGCTGCGCATGATCAAGCAACGGAGCGTATCCGATAAAGCCGATCACGCTGGCGCCAAGGATAAGGCCCTGTGCGAGCACAACGCGCTCGGCGCCGGCGAGTAGCCCGATATTGATATCGAAGCGAAACTCGGCGGCAAGGAAGACGAAGGTAAAGAGCGCGAGTGCCAAAAGCGCGTTAATTTTAGGCTTGCTCAGGTTCAAGGACAGTCCTTTGGGTGGACGAATGATCGTGTCCTCGATTGTAGCGTTCCCGGGACGAGTGTGGCGATGGTGAAATCATATTGAATTAAACCGCAGGTAGAGGCCTAGGTTCACATCTACGAACCTAGGCATACGGAGTCATTTGACACATCTTGGTGGTACAGGACCACCACAAAGGGGACAGGCACCTTTGTGGTGGTGTCCCTACGACCAAGGAGGGCGTTATGTGCGGAAGCCACTTTGATAAGCAAACTCAGCGTGAGCGCACCTGCTCGCTGGTTCACGGTACCCGGTGTTGTGTGGGTGCCAAAATAGCTTGCGCCGGCGCGTGTGCGCTTATGGTCGGCCAGCTGCTGCTGCCGAGCGTGGCGCTGGCGACGGAATGCGCCGATCCCGCCGCTGGGACGGATGAAGTTGCCGCGGCTCCGGTGACGCCGACGGTTGCGGAGGATACGGCCGCAACGACCGCACCAGCCGCTTCGACCGTGCCTGCAGCCGATGCTGCTCCGGCGGCGCAAGCCACCGCTGAGCCTCAGCAGACGGCCCCGACTGGCGCCACCGATGAATCCAACGATGCGGCACCCGCTGAACAAAATACTCCCAGCGACAACGCCGCCACGCCGGCGAATGACGCCATCATGCCCTGCGGTGTGACCGATGTTGTTGGCGGCAGCGGCGTTAGGGTCAATATTACGGTGCGGAACAATTACACCGACATCAAGAAAGAAGAAACGATTGAGTATGTGAAGGGGATTGCCCTTGTAGATGGAGACCAGTCTGCTCTCGATGGTAGCGCTTTGACTTTTATCGGCCTGGGGGACTTGATCGTCCATGCGGCGTATGACAGTGCGAGCAATAAAACAACGCTTACCCTGGATATCAGCAAGATTCAGAGACAGAAGGAGGAGCAGAAGTACTTTACGGAGTACAAGGAGAATAAGTCCAAGATGACGACCACCTATGATGGATCCAAGCTTACGTATACGGGTACAGAGCCCGGGAATATCATCATCGGTGATCCGGACGACGCCTTTAAAGGAGATACCGAGGCGACCGGGAAACCCACTATTAACGAGATCCGGGATGACTACTACACCCGCACCCATGTCTACGAGAGGGCGTGCCTTGTTATCCCGGCAGCGGAATCAGAATCGGAATCCATCTCCTTTGCCAATGTTCAGAATACGAACTTCAATTGGCAGCTGGATACTGGTCCGCAGGCGACGGCAGGTGTCCCTAACTACGATGCAGATAAATACGAAATCGCTTATGAATGCTGGCAGGAATTTGAAAACAACGAACCCGTTGCTGCCTGGTATTCCGATAACGGCTCACATGGTTCCCTGCCGACTATTACAAAGTTTAAAAGCGGGAAAGAGTACGTGTATTCTCTTATGCTGAAGCCAAAAGACGGATATTCCTTCAGCGATGAAACCGTTGTTACCGTAAACGGGGAAACCGTAAAGTCGAGTCTAAGCGGAGAATTCCTGTATGTCCCTGCTATTAAAACAATTACGATGCCTGCTTCGTCGGAAAACGAAGCTCTTGAGAATCTAAACGTCAACGATGTGAAAACCGACTATGCGCCCGGCGAGGCGCCGCGTGCGACCGCGACGATTCCTGCCGCCGATGCCGATAAGTATGAGATCGCCTATGAGTGCTGGGAAGAGATGGATGGCAGCGACCCTGCGGAGCTCAAGCCCGTTGCCTTCTGGTATTCCGATCCCGCAATGTACACGCCGGGCATGAAGAAGATCGACCACTTCGAAGAGGGCAAGTTCTACATGTATTCCGTTGAGCTGAGGCTCAAGGGCGACAATACCGTGGCTGATGACTGCGAAATGAACGTCAACGGTCATTGGGCGCACCACATCAAGACCGCCAACGGCGTCTTCGCGCCACACACTGACAATATGCTGTGCGAGCAGCCGATTGATGAATGGCGGGCAATCGACGTTATCGAGATCAACGGCGCCACGACTATCTTTAAGGCGGGCGACAAGCCGGTCTTTACGGCGAATGTTCCGACGGCCTCCAACTCCCTTCCTCAGTGTGAGTTCTGGACGGGCAGCGATGGCAGCGAAGTGAACTCTCAGAAGTTCTGGGATCAGAACATTACGAATCACATCGACGCCTTTAAGCCTGGCGTGACCTATCGCTACGGCATCTACCTCAAGTCCGCGCGCGGCTTCTACTTCACGCCCGACACCAAGCTGATGATCAACGGCCAGGAGTGCGGCTACCAGGTCGCGGATAGCGTATCCGATGAGGACAGCGGCTGGATCTACACCCTGTGGCTCAACACCGATCTGACCTTTACGCCTGAAGCCACGCCGACTCCCGATCCGCAACCTACGCCGGATCCCAAGCCGACACCGCAGCCTGAGGTTAAGCCCGAGACCAAGCCCGAAGTGAAGCCCGAGACCAAACCCGCGGCCAAGCCGGCTACGACCACCACGGTGAGCAAGACGGTTGAGAAAGCCACGCCGGCCAAAAAGTCCGCCGCCGTCCTGGCCGCCACGGGCGACACCACCGCGATGACGGTCACCGCCCTGGGCATCGCCGGCGCAACCGTTGCCGCCGCAGGCATCGCCGCGACCAAGCGCCGCAAGCGCTAGGTTTTGGTGACGGCGCCTATCCTCGGCTTCAGCAAAATCTCGATCTGTAACACCAAACTGCCCAAAACGGCTCTAGATGTTACAGATTGAGATGAACCGAATGGCCGCCAATCTAATGTCTCGATCTGTAACACCAAGCGGGGAATTTGACCTCTAGCTGTTACAGATCGAGACAAACCGACCGGCCGAGTCCAGAACCACCGTAAAGGTGCCTGTCCCCTTTGTGGTGGTTTGCGCAGGTAGAACGGTAGGTTCGTATATATGAACCTACCGTTCGCTTTGTTTTTGGACAACGATTACGCTGGATGACTTTTGGTTTGCAGGAAAGGAACGACCATGAGGTGGACTACTGCTCGAGCGCTTTGCCGACGGCTGACGGTTGCCACGGTGACCCTCGCGATGGTGACGGGTTCGTTTCCCGCGGGCGCGTTTGCTGAGGCCCTCAACACCGACGGCACTTTTGTGCAGACGGATAACGGCCAAGCAGCCGACGCCGCTCCCGCCGATTCGGCTGACGCCCAAACGTCAGACTCTGCTTCCGCCGACCCCGCGCCCGATGCCGGCGCCGCCGACCCCACAGTGCTCGATAGCGGTGATACCCCTACGCCCCCGCCCTCCGAGATTGCATCGGCGGCGGGCCTAACGGGCGCCGGGCAGACCGAGAGCACACCTGCGGGTACGCTCGCCACTGATCTTGTCGAGGGCAAGGAACTCGCCGAGCAGCAGAAGCAGGAGGAGACCGCCGAAGCCGAAGCAACCTGGAATGAGGATCTTGGGCTCTGGATGACCTCGAAGGGCGCTACGGGCGTAAAAGGCGAATACGATGATGGCTACGTGGCCGGCGAGCAGACTCCCGCGCAGTACTACTTCTCGATCGATAGCCTCACCAACGAAATTTCTATCGAGTATGGCGACGCGGGCATTACCACGTTGGAGGTGCCCTCGACCATCGACGGCAAAAATGTCGTGAGTCTTAAGGGCATGGGAAACGTTGCGCTCACATCAATTACGTTTGCCCCCGATTCGCATATCCGCTCTGTGGGCGGTTTGGGCGGCAGCAGCATCAAGGAAATCGCACTGCCCGATTCGGTTGAGGAACTGGGCTGGAATGCGTTTACTGGAAGCAAGACACTTCACACGGTGACCTGGCCCAACAACGCGGCCTTTACCACGATTCCCGAGCAGGCCTTTGAGGGCTGCGAACAGCTTGACGACAATGTGGTGGCAACGCTGCCACCTTCGGTTAAGACTATCGACTATCGCGCCTTCGCCAATTGCGGCGTACCGCAGTTCTATGTCTCGGACACAACGGTACTCACCTTTACGCAGATCAACGTGCCGGGCACGGTGGAGCGGATTGAGCGCTATGCCTTTGACGGGTGCTCGCACGTGTCATCGGTGACGATCGGCGATGGTGTCAAATCTATCGGGGCGCTCGCGTTCGCCTCTCTTGATCCTGCGATTGCCGGCAAAGAGATTGTGCTACCCAAAAGCGTGGAAATGATAGAGTGGGGAGCTTTTGAGAACACGAGATACGGAAACGAGACGAACCATAATGCCGTTGCCCTGCGCGTGATGAACCCCGATCTTCAGTTTGGTGAGGCGGGCTATCCGGGCGACTATAATGAGCGCGTGACAATCGATGGCGTAACGTATACGATTCCCTTTGGTGAAGGCCAGACCATCTATGCCTATGCGACCGATTCGGCTGGCAACCCCTCGATGGTCAAAAAGCTTGCCGATGCCGTGGCCGATCGCAAGGACTCCGTCGATTCCTCGAAGCCTGCCTACACGTTTGAGTGGATGGGCGAGGCGGCCCAGGTGACGGGCAAACTTCCCCAGAGCGCGGCGGCCGTGCTCTTGCAGGCGGGGCAGTCCACGCCGTTGACGGTTGGCGACGACGGCTCCGTTGCTGCCAACGTCCTCTCCAAGACGGCAGCAACGCTGCGCATTTCGCTCAGCGGTTACTATGACATGGTGCTGGCGCGCCCGGGCGACCAGATGACGGGCACATGGAATATCGGAGAGATTAAGGCGGAGGACTTTACCAAGATTCCGGCTTCGCGCGCGATTGAGCTCAACGTGGGCTATCTTGAACCGATTATGGGCCAGGATAAGACCGAACGCATTGAGCTCGATAGTCTCGATAACATCGATCTGACGGTGAAGAACGGCGGCAAGACGCTTAAGCCTGCCAAGGGTGACAAGGAAAACGACTTCCGTATCCAGGGCACAGCGCTCGTGGTGTCGCAGGCCATTGCCGACGCGGACCAGGATCTGGAGATAACGCTCGAGCCCAAAGACAGCCTCAAGCTGGGTGGGACGACGGCGACGGTGAAGCCCTCGGCCGGCAAGGTCGATATCGACTTGAAGCCCTGGGGCACGGCGACGGTCGCGACCAAGGGCGACTACCAGGGCGCTAACCGCGTGCTGGTGTTCCGTACGTCCGACGGCAAGCTGGTCGCCGACGGCGTCACCTATCTGATGGGTTACGAAGACGATGGCACCACGCCTATCATGAAGGCCGAGACGCCGCGCCTTAAGGCCGGTTCGTACACCATCGTCGCCTTTAACAAGACGAGCTACGACATCCAAGCGACGAGCTATTCCACGTTTAGCCGCCTAGGGCTGACCGTGGGTAAGCATATCGCGCAAAAGCAGGTGAAGATTGAGGACGGCAAACAGCTCGACGTGACGCTCGACGTCCCCACGTTTGACGTGGAGACGTATCGTGCCGAGCGCGGGCTGACGGCGGGCTCGGTTATCGCTGATTCGTCCGCGGTCGTTGGCGTGGAGACCGAGCTGCGCATTCATTACGAGCTCAAGGACAGCCAGGCTGCCAAGATTGAGATTCCGCTGGCCAAGGATGCCGTCGGGGATGTGTCCGCAGGCTCTCGCGAAGCCGGCGCCAGCTCCGAGGCCATGTGGGCTGACACAACTTGGGAGGGCGACAACCTCGTTCTCAATATGAATAAGGGCATGGGCGCCGATGTGTTTGTGCGCTTTAAGCCTAAGGCCGCGGGCATCTATGCCATCTCGCCGCTTATTACGCTGGGCGAGGTGACGTTGCCGCTGGGAAGCACCACACTCGAGGTTAGCGGATCGCGCATCGAGGTCGACAGCACCGACGTTCACAGCCTACTGGGCAATGTGGCCTACGTATACGCAGCGCCCGGAAAAAGCGTGCAGCTTACCGTGGGCGTGGGCGCCTCGGCCGCAAAGTACACCGGCAAGACCAATAAACTCGGCCGTGCCAAGATTGAATACGACCTGCCGCAGGATACGCTTGCCGCCGAGCGTGTGACGCTCGAAGCGCGCGTGGGCTCGACCGCTGCTGCCGCCGCTGCTGCCGAGGTAACGGCTCGCAATTATGTGCGCTATGTTCCGGGCGCTTCGGTCTGGAACTTTGATGTGACGTATCGTGGCGGTACGCAAAGCCTGGTCAAGGACGGCAAGGACACCGGCAAGAGTCTGTGGACCTTCCACCATCTGCCGCAAAAGAAGAACGCCTACTGGACGTTCGATATCACGCTCGAGGTGGGAAACGAAGAGGCCGCCGACACGCTCGACCTGTACGTGGACTGCGTGGATGGCAAGACGGTGACGATTCCTCTGACTCAAAAGTCGCGCGAGGGCACCCATGTGCGCTATGTGGCGGAGTATGTGGACGAGGGTTACCTTAAGCTGCTCGACGAGTTTAACAAGGCGAATGACTCGACCTATGTGAACTGCGGCAACTTTGAGCAGATCTTTATGCCGCAGACCTACCGCATCTCCAATGCTCAGCTTATGACCATGCTGAGTTTTGACGCCAACGCTTCGGCCAAAAAGCATTCCGCCGCGGCCGAGGAGCGCCAGCAGGAGTTCTCGAATGCCGTGCAGCAGTGGCACGAGTATATGATGGATAACTCGTTTAATGATGTCGACGAGGCCTTTAACGACGCGATTGACCAGATGGTCGCTGATGCGTTTGCCGAGGAGGACGAGAACGGTAAAGAGGACGAAGCCCAAGGTGGAGCTGCCCGTAAGGCTCGTCGCGCCCCTGCCGCCAGCGACGGCGAGGGTGATGGTGCTGGCAACGACGAGGCCGCGCAGTTTGCGGCTGAGCTCAAGGCCGCGGTCGGCGGGTCGGCGGCGCTGCTGACCCAGCAGGGCGACAGCTATGGCGTCAATGTGGACAAGATGATCTTTGAGGATGCTTACGGCACCAGCGAGGATTGGTATCAGGAACTCGCGGCGGCCCAGGGCGCGAACGCTGCGGATGCGGCCGCCATCAAGGAGCTCGTCGACCATGCATCGCGAGCGGAGTTTATTGCCCAGCAGGCCGAGGATCTGGTGGGCCAGTCGATGGGTATCGGCCAGCTCAACCAATACGGAAGCTGGAATGACGCAACCGCTGCGGCGCTCAACAAGTGTGCGGGCATTAAGGCCAGCGAGTACAACGGCCAGTCGACGAGCGGGTTTAACGATTTGGGCCAGGCGCTCGGCAGCTCGCTGAGCTACAAGGCGGCTGACGACGATACCGTCAAGGGCTTTAAGGTCGCCGCGCCCGATGGCGAGCAGACGGCCTATATCGAGTCGGAATTTATCGAGAACTCCAATAACAACAAGAACCAGGCGCTTCTGTTTAACTCGATCGCCATGCAGTGCGACATTCTGGACGACCTGTACGACAACTGGAATGTGGTCCATAGCCTCAACAACTCCAAGGTGCGCGGATGGCTCATGGCCTGGAAGCTCAACGGCGACGTGAGCGCCCATATGAAGCTCATCCGCACGATCCGTTCGCTCAAGAGCTATAAGATCGAGTGCGAGATGTTCGGACAGGTCTTTAAGACCGATGCGTGGAAGGCGGCCGGCCAGGCGTTTCCCGCGGCGACCCAGGGTATCGGCATCTTTACCGGCATTTACGGCGTGAACGATGCCAGCAAGAACTGGGAGAACGTGAACGTCCGTATGCAGAAGGTGAAGGGCGAGCGCGAGGGCTATGAGCTTCAGCATACGCGCTTGCTTGCCAAGCCCGAGAAGACCGAGGACGACTGGAAGTGCATTTACGCGCTGCGTGACGCCATGGAGAAGGCGCGTGCGTTTGAGGATCTGCTGTATCGCCAGCTCTGCCACGACAGCACCGATGTGGCGGTGGGCTCCATTATGACAATCGCCGGCGTGCTGACGGCCGGTTCGGCGGGTACCGTGGTGGGCGCCGCCTATGATGCAGCTTCGACCAGCGTAGGTTCGGAGCGCGCGATTAAGCTGACCAATGCCGAATGCGCCTACGATGTTGCCTGCGAGCAGGTGGAGCGCGCGTGCCAGAATCGCATTACGGTCAACTGGGGCGAGCTGACCGATGCCGAGGTCTACAAGGCCAACAAGGACGGCTTGATCTCGGACGAGAAGATGCAGTCGATCTTCGAGGCGCGTTATCGCAATGTGCCTGCCAAGGCAGCACCCGACCCTGCGGGCGTGGTGTACGAGGGCCTGCTGTCCAATACGGTTGAAGGCGCGGCGGTTGAGCTGTGGAGCGCCGACGATGCGGCCGGTACCAATGCGGTGCGTTGGGATGCCGAGGGGTATGAGCAGGACAATCCGCTTGCAACGGGTGCGGACGGTGCGTACAACTGGAATACGCCGACCGGCTGGTATCAAGTGCGCGTGACCAAGGACGGGTATGAGGAGGCGCGTTCGGCTTGGCTGCGCGTGCCGCCGATTCAGACTGAGGTGAACATTGGCTTGGTGTCGACGGCGGCGCCCGAGGTAGCTTCGGCCCATGCCTATACCGATTGCATCGAGGTTGAGTTTGCGCAGTATATGGATGCGAGCGACGATGCCCTGGTCGCATTGTGCGCGCAGGGCTTGGGCGACGTGACGTATACGTGGCTCGACAAGCAGGACGATCCCAATGGCAAGCCGCTGTCACGCGTGCTGCGTATTCGCTATGCCGATGCGCGTGAGGCGGGCTCGACGGTGGCGTTTGAGCTCGACGGTGCTCGCAACTACGCCGGCACGGCCATGGCGCGCTGGGCAAGTGGCGAGCTTGTCGTGGGCGTTCGTGCCGACAAACTCAAACTCAACGTGGAGCAGGCCGTGACCATGCTTGATGGCAGTGACTTTGAGCTGGTGGCGCACGTGACCGATAAGGCGGGCAAGCCGTTTGCGGGCGCCAAGGTTAGTGTTGGGCTGGAGTCCTCGGCTATCTGCTCTGTCGATGCCACCCAGGCCGTGACGGGCGAGGACGGTGCGGCGACGTTTGTGCTGCATGGTGCTCTGCCCGGTTTGACGACGTTGACGGCGGCGGTGGGCGGCACGGCGCTGTCCAAGCAGGTCGACGTTCGCGTGTCTGCCGAGGCAGTGCGACCGGCGCGACCGGTGGCGACGATTGGTGCGACGACGTTTGGTGCATGGTCGCCCAAGGAGAACTACATTACGGTGCCCAAGGGCACGAAGCTGGAGCTTTCTGCCGAGGATGGCGCGACGATTTGGTACACCACCAACGACACCTGCCCCTGCCGTGACGAAGGCCGTGTAAAGTACACCGAGCCCATTGCGCTCGATAGCAACATGTATGTGCGCATTGCGGCACAGCGCCCTGGCATGTCGTACAGCGAGTATTCCGAGCGTCTGAACATTACGATTACGGTGACCGATGAGGCGGCGCCTGATCCGACGCCCGATCCGGACCCGACGCCTGGCGACGGCGAGCAGGGCGGCGGTGCGGATGGCTCTGGCGGCACCGGGGTACCTGCGGGCGGTTCGACTTCGACGACGACCACGGTGACGACGAACAAGTCCAAGGGTAAGGGCGAGAACGACAAGAAGTCCGGCGGCACGGAGCTCGCCAGCACGGGTGACTCCACCGCGATGACGGTCGCCGCCTTGGGCATCGCCGGCGCAACCGTTGCCGCGGCCGGCATCGCCGCGACCAAGCGTCGCAAGCGTTAGGTTTTGGCGACAACGCCCATTCTCGGCTTTTGCAAGATCTCAATCTGTAACACCAAGCCAGATATTTGGGTTCCAGGTGTTACAGATTGAGACAAACTGTTCGGCCGCCAACCTAACGTCTCGATCTATAACACGTAGCGAGGAATTTGGCCTCCAACTGTTACAGATTGAGACAAAGCGGGGGGCGGCTGGAGAAATATCTCGATCTGTAACAACTACAAGGCTCAACAGGGCCTAACTGTTACAGATTGAGACAAAACGACCGGGCAAGTCCCCAACCACCACAAAGGTGCCTGTCCCCATCGTGGTGATCGGGCGGCCGGCATAAAAAAAGTCCCCGCCGGGCGTGTGCTCGACGGGGACTTTGCCGTTTGGTGGCTAGCGCCGCAGGTGATTACTCGCCCAGCAGGCTCTTGGTGATCGAAGCGGCGGCCTTCTTGCCGGCGCCCATCGCCAGAATGACCGTAGCGGCACCGGTGACGATGTCACCGCCGGCCCAGATGCGGGGATCGGTGGTCTGGCCGGTCTCCTCGTCGGCAACGATGTAGCCCCACTTGTTGAGCTCCATCTTGCCGCCGATCTTTTTTGCGAAGGGGTTGGCGTTGGTGCCGATAGCCGAGATCGCGACGTCGCAGGGGATCTCCTCGATGGCGCCCTCGATGGGCACCGGGCGACGACGGCCGGACTCGTCGGGCTCGCCGAGCTCCATCTTCTGGACCTTGACGGCGCACACGGAGCCGTCTTCGCCAGCGACAAACTCGAGCGGGGAGACAAGCGGCAGAACCTCGACGCCCTCGGCCTTGGCATGGTGCAGCTCGGCGCGACGGCAGGGCATCTCGTCCTCGGTACGGCGGTAAGCGATGATGGCGTGCTCGGCGCCCAGACGCTTGGCGGTACGGACGGCGTCCATAGCCACGTTGCCGCCGCCAAAGACAACGACGTTCTTGCCGTGCTTGGTGGGGGTGTCGTACTCGGGGAACTTGTTGGCCTTCATCAGGTTCACGCGGGTGAGGTACTCGTTTGCGAAGAAGACGTTGGGCAGGTTCTCGCCGGGGACGTTGAGGAACTTGGGCAGGCCAGCGCCGGTCGCCACGTAGATGGCGTCGAAGCCCTGCTCGAACAGCTCCTCGGCCGTGGCCATGTTGCCCACGACGGAGTTGTACTCAAACTTGACGCCCATGTCCTCCAGGCCGTCAATCTCGCGCTTGACGACCGCCTTGGGCAGACGGAACTCGGGGATGCCGTAGACCAGCACGCCGCCGCCGGTGAAGAAGGCCTCGAAGACGGTAACGTCAAAGCCGTTACGGGCGAGCTCGCCGGCGCAGGTGATGCCGGACGGGCCGGAGCCGACGACGGCGACCTTCTTGCCGTTCTTGGGGGCCATCTTGGGCGTGGAGGCGAGCTCGGGGCGATCACCCAGGAAGCGCTCGAGCTGGCCGATGGCCACGGGCTCGGACTTCTTACCACGGATGCACTTGCCCTCGCACTGGTTCTCCTGCGGGCAGACGCGGCCGCAGATGGCGGGAAGCATGGAGTCCTCGCGGATGGTATCGAGAGCGCCGCCGAAGTCCTTCGCGCGGATCTGCTCGATAAAGCGGGGAATGTTGATGTTGACGGGGCAACCCTCAACACAGAACGGCTTCTTGCAGTTGAGGCAGCGCTCGGCCTCGGCCAGCGCCATCTCCTCGGTGAAGCCCTTGTCGACGGGGCGGAAGTCGCAGGCGCGCTCGGCAGCCGGCTCCTCGTTATCGGGGGTGCGGGGCGACTTCATATCGGCAACGAAACGACCGTTAACTAGTGGCATGCGCAGCTCTTTTCCTCATAGGCCTTGAGGGACTCGCCCTCTTCGGAACGGTAAGCGGCCTGGCGGGCACGAAGGTCATCCCAGTCGACCAGGGTGGCATCGAAGTCGGGGCCGTCGACGCAAGCGAACTTGGTCACGCCGCCCACCTCGACGCGGCAGCAGCCGCACATACCGGTGCCGTCAACCATGATGGGGTTGAGGGACGCGGTGATGGGGGTGTCGTACTTCTGGGCGGTGAGGGTCGAGAACTTCATCATCGGAACGGGGCCGACACAGAAGACCTGGCTCACGGCCTTGTCCTGCAGTAGGCGCTCCAGCGGAGCGGTAACAACGCCCTGCTCGCCGTAGGAACCGTCGTCAGTGGTGATGTGGATGTGGTCCTCGTCGAGGAGCTCGCGGAACTGGTCCTCCATGAGCAGGAGGTCCTTGGTGCGGGCGCCCATGATGGCGTGCACCTCGTGACCGGTCTCGACCAGGTGCTTGGCGACCGGGAAGGCAATTGCCAGGCCGACGCCGCCGCCAATGACGGCGCAGGGGCCCTCGGCCATCTCGGTGGGAACGCCCAGCGGGCCCACGACGTCGCGCAGCGACTCGCCGGCCTCGTAGGTGGAAAGCATTTCGGTGGTCTTGCCGATCACCATGAAGATGAACTCGACCCAGCCCTCGTCACCGTTCCAGCCGGCCAGGGTAAACGGGACGCGCTCGCCCGTCTCGTTGGCGCGAACCATGAGGAACTGTCCAGCGTGCGCATGCTTGGCGATTGCAGGCGCCTCGATGCGGAACTTGAACACCTTCTCCGAGAACTGCGTCTTCTCCAGGATCTTATACATAGAACCCCTCTCTTGTTAGGGCCGCCGAACCGTGCCTCCACGGAAATGGACGGTAGCCCGAATAAAACCGTACGCGCACAGGCGTTGTGCAGACATACGGTGCAAATTATACCCTCATGGACATGTCACTTACGTGTGTCTTCGGCTGTTGGGAGCAGGGTTTATCCACTTTGGCCTACCAAAGGGGAGAGGTTTATTTTGGTCAGTTTTATCAGGTAAAACGGCAAATGGGGCCGGCCTCGGGTTGTGATGAGGCCGGCCCCCTTTGGGGTGCTATGCATGTATGTCGGCGCGCGGTTGATTGCGATGCCGCAACTGGGGCGTTTCCGCAGGTAAAACCTGCCAAAATAAACCTGTTCCTAAATGATAGGTTTTAGTGCTTGCCGTTGGCGGAGGCGGCGCCGTTGACATGGTCGCGGGCATAGACCACGCCGTGCACGATCGCCAGGCCGGCGGCGTCGGCCGCGCGGGCGCAGGTGTCCTGGAAATCCTCGGCCTCGCGGGCGCGCAGCTGCTTAAGAACGTAGTCGGCGACGGCCATCTTGCCGGGAGGGTTGCCGATGCCGGTGCGGATGCGGCTGAAGTCGCGGCTGCCCATCTTGTCGATGATGGAGCGCAGGCCGTTGTGACCGGCGTGGCCGCCGCCCACCTTAACGCGGACGTCGCCGGCGGGAATATCGAGCTCGTCGTGGATTACGAGCAGCTCCTCGGCCTTGATCTTGTACTCGCGGCAGAGCTTGGAGATGGGGCCACCCGAGGTATTCATATACGACTGCGGCTTGACCAGTACAATCTGGCGCTTACCGCCCTCTTCCTCGGGATCGTTGATGTTGATGAGCGCGACCTCGGCGCCTGCTTGGTTTTTCCAGTACGTGACGCCGGCCTGACGGGCCAGCTCGTCGATTGCTTTGAAACCAGCGTTGTGACGGGTCTCGGCATATTCCTCGCCAGGGTTGCCAAGTCCGGCAACCATGCGAATCTTAAGCGGCTGTGCAGCTGCCATGTTTATCCTTTCGTTGATTTGTCGCCTGCTATGGTGAGCGACCCTGTTGCCGCTGTCAAATGGAGGGTAATTGAGGGCGTTTAGGGGCGTTTGGACGGCCGTCGAAATCAGAGGTGGACAGTTAGTTCAGATACGTATAAGTTCTGAGGACTCGAAGTGCTCAATTCAATGCCGATACGTTGTTTCGGAGCTTTAGTTAGTCCATATGGCGCTGTTTTGAAGTCTACCCTGCCTTCAAATAGGGCGAATGGTATAGAGATAGCTGCAAAACAGCCTAATTCAATGTGTCCATCTATACGTATCTGAACTAACTGTCCAGTCCTGTTCGGCGGCGCGCGGGTGATTCGCCGTTTAGACCGCCGCAAGGCCGATTCCAGCCCGCAGAGCGTTGAGCCAAGCGGCCTGACGCTTGCGATAGCCCTTGATACGGTATCGGAATCGGACTCCCGCGAGTCGATGCATCGTTTGGGCGAAGGCTTCGAGTGCAACAAGGTCTTTCATTTGGTCGCGATTGATAACCAGGACGTGGATGCCCATTGCCTTGAGGCCATTATTTCGATTGCCATCGTGGATGCGAGCGTTTTGAAGCTCATGCCCAATTCCGTTGTATTCGTTGTCGACTCCGGCTGCCGGGCAATATAGGTCGCAGATGGCATAGGGGATGCCCGAGGACATGTTGACCGCAAGAGTGTCGAAGTCGATTCGATAGTTGAGTAGCAGGCCTCCCATGGGCAGACTGCAACATCCGAATCCTCCAAAGCGCATGGGCGCTCCGAGAACGGCAAACATTAGGGATTCGGCTGGGGATGCAGATCCGGGTCGGGCAAGTTTGACTGCCGTGCGAAACGATGTGTATGAGCTACTTTTGGCAAGCTGTGCAACAGCCTCGAGATCTTCGATGGTCGTGGCGGGCTCGCATTTGTAGTGTGCCTGTTCGTAGCGGGTTTCGTTCTGCTGTTCGGTCGCCGACTGGTCGCCCCGGCAATCGAGGTCGTCCATCGCTTCGTAGTCATCGCCCTCGGGCCAGATGCCGTCATAGGCAATGGGGTATGTTGCCCCGGGAGGAAGGGAGTAGGTTCCGAGCAGTTCCATGAGAAGCATCAGGGTTTTGGCGACTGATTCATTTTTGGAACAAAGCATGGCTGTCATGGCGGGAGACGTTGCGTAGATGTCGGCCTCGACGTGCATAATTGCACCTTCAGGAAGAGGAGCGGAGAGAATATGCTGAAGAAGTCGCCTGTCGCGGCGTCTGTTGTCTTCGTTTGAAACGAGAAGATCGAGCAGTTCGGAATCATCTTCATTCCAGGCGTCGAGTATCGAAAGTGCACCAAAGTCTATCGCGTCATTGTTGGGAATACAGCTAGCCAAGGCATGTGCTTGCTGTTCGCTATCAACGAAGTCCCAGGGTAGGGCAGAGTACGCCCGTCGTGCGCGACGAATTGCGCGGAGGGCGGAGAGATGTGAAATCACGGTCGTCATAGCTATAACGTACTAAGTTGGCGGCAGAATGCGACCGCCATACCGTTCTTTTCGCTCAGCGGGGCGCTGCGCGCCATGAACGGCTGGGTGTTATGAATTCGGTGGAATCGGTTGAGGGGATTGCAGGAAATTGAGCTCTGCCGCGAAGGTTGACGATAGCTGCTGGACAGTTAGTTCAGATACGTATAAGGCAGCGGCGTTCGAGGCGTTTCTAAGGGCCTTTGAGGGCGATTTGAGGATAAATATGCAGCGGTTGTACTCGAAAACGATGAGCTTTGGACGGCATGGCATGCGCCGGGGAGGTCAGAAGGCTCCGAACGGTCCTTTGGAGCTTTAGAAAAATACGTATCTGAACTAATTGTCCAGGGCGGGTTGACGAGGGATAGAAAAAGGGTCGGAAGCGAGCTTCCGACCCTTTAAAAGCATCAAAGATGATGCGATGCGCGTTGGATTACAGCGCGAAGTCGCCGCCGACGAGCGTGGAGACGGGCTCCTCGTGGTAAACGGCGGAGATGGCCTGAGCGAACTCCTCGGCGACCGAGATGGTCTTGATCTTGCCGCCGACCTCGACGGGAATGGCGTCGGTGACGACGCACTCGACGATCGGGGCGTCGTTCAGACGCTCGATGGCCGGACCGGAGAAGATACCGTGGGTGGCGCAGACGTAGATATCGCCAGCGCCCATAGCCTTGAGCTCCTTGACGTTGGCGCACAGGGTGCCAGCGGTGTCGATCATGTCGTCGTTGATGATGCAGGTCTTGCCCTTGATGTCACCGATGATGCCCATGACCTCGGCGGCGTTGTGGCGCGGACGGCCCTTGTGGGCGATGGCCAGGTCGCAGCCGAGCATGTCGGACAGCTTCTTGGCGGCCTTGGCGCGGCCCACATCGGGGGAGACGACAACCAGGTTGTCGGTGTCGAAGTTCATGGCGTTGTAGTACTGGCCAAACAGCGGCAGTGCGGACAGGTGGTTGACCGGGATATCGAAGAAGCCCTGGATCTGACCCTGGTGCAGGTCGAGGGTGATGATGCGGTCGACGCCGGCGCGCTCGAGCAGGTTGGCGACGAGGCGGGCGGTGATGGGCTCGCGCGGGCCGGCCTTGCGGTCCTGGCGGGCATAGCCGTAGTGGGTGATAACGGCGGTGATGGAGCGGGCGGATGCGCGCTTGGCAGCGTCGGTGGCGATGAGCAGCTCCATGAGCATGTCGTTGACGTTGCCGCCGGCCACGGACTGAATCAGGAAGACGTCGGCGCCGCGGACGGTCTCGTCGTAGCGGGCGTAAATCTCACCATTGGCGAACTGCTTTAGCGTAAGGCCCGAAAGCTCGACCCCAAGGTACTCAGCGATCTTCTGAGCGAGGGGACGGTTGGAGGAACCGGAATACACGCGGATGGACTTGCGCATATTCTCCGACTTCTCGGGATCATTAATCGGCATTACCCTTCTCCTTTATACATCGAATGCCATATAGATGCCTTTTTGCATTGTAACCGCGCGGCGGGGTTAATCGGGTCTTGATAACGTCTTTACCGTCAACGGACACGAACCGACCACTCATCCGGTCGCGCAGGTCAGCATAGAAAAAGGAGCCGTCCCCATGGGAACAGCTCCTTTTGTGCTTGGTAAAACGTTATACCTCGTCGTCCTCGTGCAGACGGCGGCGGTAATCGGCGGCCCAGCCCTCAATGTTTACCTGGCGGGCACGACCCAGGCCAAGTGCGTCGGCCGGGACCGGCTCGGTGATGACGGAGCCGGCGGCCACGAGCGCGCCGTCGCCAATCTGGGCGGGCGCGACCATCATGGTGTCGGAACCGATGAAGGCGTCCTTGCCGATGACGGTCTTGTGCTTGTGCACGCCGTCGTAGTTGCAGGTGATGGAGCCCGCGCCCACGTTGACGCCGGAGCCCATGGTGGTGTCGCCGATGTAGGACAGGTGCGGCACCTTGGAGCCCTCGCCGATCGTGGACTTCTTGATCTCCACGTGCGTTCCGGCCTTGGATCCGTCGAGCATGTGGGTACCCGGGCGCAGGTAGGCGCGCGGGCCGCAGTCGACGCCGTTCTCGATGACGGCTTCGATGGCGATGGTCTCGTCGATGGTGCAGCCGCTGCCGACGGTGGTGTCGGTGAGGCGGCTGTTGGGGCCGAGCTGGCACTCCTCGCCCACGGTGACGTGGCCGATCAGATGCGTCTGCGGCCACACGACGGTGTCGCGGCCGATGGTAGCGTCGGGGCCGATCCAGGCCTGCGTGGGGTCGATGAAGGTAACGCCCTCGGCCATCCAATGCTCGTTGATGCGGTCGCGCGCGATGGCGGTAAGCTGTGCGAGCTGGATGCGGCTGTTGACGCCCAGGCCGTCGCGGTAGTCGTCACAGTGGAAGATGGAGACTGCCTGGCCGTGGCCTTTGAGGATCTCGAGCATGTCGGGCAGATAGTACTCGGATTGTGCGTTGTCGTTGCCAATCTCGTCGATGTGGGCGGCGAGCTGCGCGCCGTCGAAGGCGTAGCAGCCGGCGTTGCACTCGAGCAGCGTGGCGGCCTGCTCGGGCGTGCAGTCCTTCTGCTCGATGATGCGCTCAATCTGGCCGTCGGCACCCAGCTTGATGCGGCCGTAGCCGAAGGGGTCGGGCGGGGTCATGGTCATGACGGTGCAGGCGAGCTCGCCGGTAGCGACGGTCTGCGCGAACTTGGCGACGGTGTCGGCGGTGATGAGCGGCAGGTCGCCGTTGAGCACGACGACCGGGCCCTCGGCGATGCCGCAGGCCTCGAGCGCGACCTTTACGGCGTGGCCGGTGCCCAGGCGCTCGGTCTGCTCGACGCACTCGACCTTGGTGGCGCTGTTGGCGTAGGCGCCGTCGATAAGGGCGCGCATCTCGTCGGCGTGGCTGCCGATGACGACCACGACGCGGCTGCAGCCGGCCTTGATGGTGGCGTCGACGATCCACTGGACCATGGGCTTACCCAGGATCTTGTGCGAAACCTTGCAGTGGTTCGACTTCATGCGGGTGCCCTCGCCGGCGGCGAGGATAATTGCGGTTGCGTCCATGTGATCTCCTGTTACGTTATAGAGACGTGTGTTTGGAAACGATACACGGCGCAATATGATACCGCAGGCATATGTTGAGCGCGTAGCGATTGGTTTGCGGCGGTTGAGGCTTGCGCCGCCGGCGTGGCGTTTGCGCTGCTTGCGTGCGGCGTTGGCGGTGCTGCGGAGCTGTCGTTTGAGCGAGGGGACGGGGGTGCCCGTGGACAACATACAAGAGGAGTTTGGCGGCGAGCCCGTCGCGGCGTTCTCGATGTCGCATCCGGCTGTGCCGGCACTCTATATAGTGCTGACGCTGGGGCTCACCATGTTCTCGATGCAGCCGGTGCTGATTGCGCTGTCGCTTGCGGGCGGGCTGGCGTATGGATTTGCGACGCGTGGGGCTGCCCGCACGCTGGGCGCACTTCGCTGGCAGCTGCCGGTGATTTTGATTATCGCGCTGGTCAATCCGCTGTTTAGCGCCTCGGGCTCGACGGAGCTGTTCCGTATTGGCATGCGCGCGGTGTATCTGGAGAGCATGGTATACGGCCTGTGCATGGGCGGGCTGTTTGTGGCGAGCGTGCTGTGGTTTGAGGCCGCGGCGTCGATGCTCGAATACGACAAGGTACTCGCGCTGCTGGGCAATGCCGCACCGGTGATTGCGCTCATGATCTCGATGTGCATGAGGCTTATCCCGCAGTTTTTGCGCCGCGGTCGTACGGTGCTGGCGGTGCAGGATGCGATTGATGTGCCGGGCCGCGCGCCCACCGATCCCGTGCGATCGCACCTGCGGGCGTCGAGCGTGTTGATGGGCTGGGGCATGGAAGATTCGCTGGAGCGCGCGGACGCGATGCGCTCGCGCGGGTGGGGTGCCGCGACACGTCGTACGACGTATGCGCGGTATCGACTGGGGCGCAGCGACGTTGCCGCGCTGGTCGGGCTCGCGCTGTTTGGTGCCGCCGCGGTGGCCGTGGCGGCGACCGCGACGACGCAGTATTCGTTTTATCCGCAGCTCTCGGTGCCGGCGCCGTGGCCGGGCTATGTCGTGTACGCTGCCTGGATGGTGCTGCCTTGCGTGTTGCACGCGATTGATGAGAAGAGGTTTGGCTGATGGCTCGGTTGGATAGGGGCCCGGCGGCGGGTGTGGCATATGGCTCGGCCGCGCCGGCGATTGAGGTGCGAGGCCTTAGTTTTGCCTACCCCGATGCTGATGCTGCGGTGCTCGAGGGGCTCGACTGGTCTGTTCCCCAAGGTGCATTTGCGTTGCTTGTTGGCGGTACCGGATCGGGTAAGTCGACGCTGCTGTCGCTGCTCAAGCCCGAGATCGCGCCGGCGGGCGAGCGCACTGGCGAACTGCGCGTGCTGGGCGAGAACGTTGCCGACATGGACGTGCGGGCATCGGC
The DNA here is from genome assembly GCA_958445065.1 of uncultured Collinsella sp. Taxonomy (GTDB): domain Bacteria; phylum Actinomycetota; class Coriobacteriia; order Coriobacteriales; family Coriobacteriaceae; genus Collinsella. Next base: position 31,857 of record CAUCQW010000003.1, on the reverse strand, counting down.
GGAGCGCGTGGGCTATGTGTTCCAGGATCCCGAGAACCAGATTGTGTGCGAGACCGTGTGGCATGAGATGGCGTTTGGCCTAGAGAATCTGGGTGTGTCGCGCGACGAGATGCGCCGCCGTGTTGCCGAGACCAGCTATTTCTTTGGTCTGGAGGACTGGCTTCATCGTGATACCGATACGCTTTCGGGTGGCCGCAAGCAGCTGCTGTCGCTTGCCGCCGTCCTGGCGCTGCGTCCGCGTGTGCTGCTACTCGACGAGCCCACGTCTCAGCTTGATCCGGTTGCGGAGAAGAATTTCCTGCACGCGCTGTTTCGTGTAAATCGCGAGCTGGGCTGCACGGTTGTTGTGGCGACGCATCAGCCGCGCCCAATGCTCGAATACGCGACGTGTGCGTACCGGATTGAGGATGGCCGCGTGCGCGAGGCGGCGGATATGGCATCTTTGGGACGCCGAGAATCGCTGTTTTCCGATGACACGTTGGGGTGGGGTGCCATCCGATGTGCAAAAAACGGAGTATTCAGCAGGCGTGAGGACAATTTGGGCTCTCTGGAGCCGCCCGGGGACGTATCGAGCGCGAAAAAAAGTTCAGAATTGGACAAATCGTCCGAATTTGTGGCGCAAACGTCGCTCGAGAACGGCTTGGAAGCCTTCTCGCGCACGGATGGAAGTAGAATACTCCAAAAAATGCACGCTGGGTCGGCTACCATCCTGTCGGAAGGTTGGTTTCGCTACGATCGAGCGTCCGGCTGGGTGTTGCGTGGGCTCGATGCGTCGTTTTCGGCCGGTGCGGTGCATGCGGTTGTTGGCGGTAACGGCTGCGGCAAGTCGACGATGCTCTCGGTGCTGGCGAAGACCGCCAAGCTGCAGCGCGGCCGCATGGTGCGCGGAGCGGCCTCGGCGGCGCTGCTGCCTCAGAATCCCAAAGCATTGCTGGTTGCCGAGACGGTTCGCGATGAGCTGATGGAATGGGCCTCGACCTGCGGATATGACGAGAACTTGGCGCGGGAGCGTGCGGCGAGCTTGGGGTTGTCGGGTCTGGATGGACGCCATCCGTACGATCTTTCGGGCGGGCAGCGTCAACTGCTTGCATTGGCAAAACTGCTGCTAATCGGCCCCGAACTGCTATTGCTCGATGAGCCCACCAAGGGTCTAGACCTGTTCAGCCGCCGCATCATCGCCCGCGCCCTGCGTGACCATGCGAAGGCTGGCGGCACCGTCATCATGGCTACGCACGATTTGGACTTTGCCGAGCAGGTAGCCGACGACGTCGCCATGATGTTTGACGGCGAGATTGCCTGCATGGAGCCGCCGGCCGACTTCTTTGCCGACAACGTGTTCTATAGGGCGTGATGGGATGACGGACTGTCGTTTCTCGCGTTTGCTTGCAAAACTGGAGATCCCGCTGTTGTTGGCGGTGCCGGCGGTGATGGCTGCCGCGTTGCTGGCGGGTGTTGAGCAGGCAGCGTTGGCCATGCTGGTTGTGGTGGCGTTGGTGCTTGCGCTGTTCTTTGCGGGTTACGAGGCATCTCGTCCGGGTTTGCGCCAGATTATGCCCACGCTGGTGCTGGCGGTGCTGGCGGCGGCGGGGCGCATCCTGTTTGGGCCCATTCCCGACTTTAAACCGGTGAGCGCCATCGCCATTATCGCGGGGGCGACGCTTGGTCGCCGCAATGGTTTTATGGTTGGCGCGCTGGCGGCGCTGACCAGCAATTTCTTTTTTGGACAGGGCATGTGGACGCCGTGGCAGATGTATGCTTGGGGGCTCGTGGGATACGTTGGCGGTGCGCTGACGTATGCGGGTGCGTTCGACCGCGCCGACGGCACCGTGCGCATGCCAGCACTGCTGGCGTACGGCTTTGCGTCGGGCCTGCTCTATGGCGTCGTGATCAACGCGTATGACATCATTGGTTTTGTGCAGCCGCTTACCTGGGCGGGTGCCGTGGCGCGTCTTGCCACGGCGGTGCCGTTCGATATCACACACGGCCTCGCGACCTGCGTGTTCTTGGTCGCCCTGTACAAGCCCTGGTGTCGCCGCATTAACCGTGTCGTCGTGAAATACGGGCTGTAAGGCTGGTTGCGTCGGAGCGGGAATCAATACTGCCGAAGTGCCATTTTAAAACTATGCCGGTTTACGGGGCTAGATTGGCGCAGGCCGACCATACCGGCTTTTTTCAAAATAGAGCAAGCCGTTTACCTGCGGTTTTATTATTACGGAATTGCGCATGGCTGGGGGTTCGCGATTCAGCCCCGTAAACCGGCATAGTTTTAAAATGGCCGGCTGATACGACGGGCATCGTGGCCCCCAGAGAGCCAAATTGATCCATTTTCTTCCGTCCCCAGATGTCCCCAGGAAATCAGTTGACGGCGCTTGCCACGAAACTGGCCCATCTACTACGTTTAGCTTGATACCCCCGACCATGACCGCGTTTTATGAAAAACCGCAGGCTTTCTACCTGCGGTTTTCTTTTTGCGTTGTTCGCTGTGGTTGAGGGTAGTGGCTTAAACGTAGTAGATGGGCTGGTTTCGTGGCGGACGGGGTCACGCGGGCGCCCCTTGCGCGGGCAAAAGTGATCTGTATTCCTTCGTCCCCGGGGGATCATTTGGGGGCTAGAGCTCTAGCGTGAGGGTGACGGGGCAGTGGTCGCTGCCGAAGATGTCGCCGCGGATGCCGGTGTCGCGTACGTTGTCGGCGATTGCGTCGCTTACCAGGAAGTAGTCGATGCGCCAGCCTGCGTTGTTCTTGCGGGCATTAAAGCGGTAGCTCCACCAGCTGTAGACGCCCTCGACGTCGGGGTTTGCCGCGCGCCAGGTATCGGTAAACCCGGCGTTGAGCAGCTCGGTAAACTTGCCGCGCTCCTCGTCCGAAAAACCGGCGTTGCCGCGGTTGGACTTGGGGTTCTTAAGGTCGATCTCCTCGTGCGCCACGTTAAAGTCGCCGCAGGTTACGACGGGCTTGCCGGTCTCGCGCTCAAGTGCGCTCAAAAAGCCGCGATAGGCATCGTCCCAGGCCATGCGTACATCGATGCGCGCGAGCTCATTTTGGGCGTTGGGCGTGTAGACATCCACGAACCAAAACTTGTCGAACTCGAGCGCGCAGACGCGGCCCTCGGTTGCGGCTTGGGCGACGAGCTCGGCCGCCTCGCCCTCGCCGGCGTAGGGTAGCAGCGCGTCGGCGTGCAGCACGCGCAGCGGTTCCTGGCGGCTAAAGACCGCAGTGCCCGAATAGCCTTTACGCTCGGCGTAGCTCCAGGTTTGGTGATAGCCGGGCAGGTCAATATCGACCTGACCCTCTTGCAGCTTGGTCTCCTGCAGCGCCAAGATGTCGACGTCGAGTTCTTGCGCGATCTGAATAAAGCTCGGGTCCTTTTTGAGCACGGCGCGCAGGCCGTTAACGTTCCACGAGGCAAAGGTGTAAGTCTGAGGCATGGTGTCCTTTCGACGGGGTTGGCAGGCTTAAGATTAACGCAACAGGGGCGGGGTGGGCTCCGCGCATGCTGACTCAAAGGCCGCATGCTGGGACGTCGCCCAACGCTGCCCGACTAACAAGGACGGAGGACTCATATGACGCAGGCAATATCGGACCCCAGGCAGGCCTCCGCCGCGCTGGCGGATCTGTTTGACACCCACAAGCGCGTGGTCTTCTTTGGCGGCGCTGGTGTTTCCACGGCAAGTGGCATCCCCGATTTCCGCAGTGTGGACGGCCTGTATCACCAGCAGTTTGCCTATCCGCCCGAGACCATGCTGTCGCATAGCTTTTACGAGGCGCATCCTGCCGAGTTCTTCGACTTTTACCGCACCAAGATGATCGCGCTTAACGCTAAGCCCAACCGCTGCCACACCAAGCTAGCCGAGCTGGAGCGCGCCGGCAAGCTCGACGCCGTAGTGACGCAAAATATCGACGGCCTGCATCAGATGGCCGGCTCACAGCGCGTGTTCGAGCTGCACGGATCGGTCCATCGCAACATTTGCCAGTCGTGCGGCGCGGTCTATAGCGCCGAGTGGATTTGCTCGCGCGAGCACGAGGATGCCGCGGGCGTGCCTGCGTGCCCCGCGTGCGGCGGCCGCATCAAGCCCGATGTAGTGCTCTACGAAGAGCCGCTCGACGAGCATGTGTTGACCGGTGCCGTTGCCGCCATCGCCGCGGCCGATGCCCTCATTGTAGGCGGGACCTCGCTCGTGGTGTATCCGGCGGCAGGCCTTACGCGATACTTTACCGGCGATACGCTGGCCATATGCAACCTTGCTCCCACCGATCAGGATGCAAATGCCGACCTGCTGATTTCTTGCGACATCGCGGCCACGTTTGCGTTCTAGCCCGCGCGCGCGGATACAATAGAAAGACTGAGTGCAAAGCGACCCCGCCGCCAGCTCCCCAAGCTCGGCGGCGTGGGCATTTTAGGAGGATGCTCATGGCGAACGACAGCAAGACATGGCGGTGCGGAAAGTACGAGCTCAGCTTTGACCGTCCGCGCATCATGGGCGTCCTCAACGTGACGCCCGATTCGTTTAGCGATGGCGGGGAGCACTTCGACCCCGATGCCGCCATCGAGTACGGCCTGGCGATGCTCGACGCCGGCGCCGACATCATCGACGTGGGCGGCGAGTCCACGCGCCCTGGTTTTACCCCGGTCAACCCCGACGAGGAGGCTCGCCGCGTGCTGCCCGTGGTGCGCGCGCTGGCCAAGGAGGGCGCCATCGTCTCGATCGACACGCGTCATGTGGCGGTTGCCAAGGCGGCCGTGCGCTGCGGCGCCTCGATCGTCAACGACGTGACGGGCTTCACTGATCCCAAGATGGTCGAGTTCGTTAAGACGAGCACCTGCGGCGTCATCGTGATGCATGCCGGCGAGGTCGCCGCGCCCGCCCGCACGCACGCAACGGTGCAGCTCGATACCTCGGCTGCGGCGTTTGTTGCCGAGAAGGCACGCGAAGCGGCTGCCGAGGCCGCGCGCGAGGCCGAGAAGCCGGCCCGTCGCCGTCGCGGCAAGTTGCTGGGCGAGCCCAAGGTTGAGGCCAAGCTTCCGGGCGGTGTGGTACAGCCCTCACTGCCGTTTGGCGAGCCGGAGCCCACGTCCGAGCCTGCAAGCGAGCAGGAGACGCCCGCCGCCGAGCGGGCTGCTGCCGCCGAGACCGTCGCGCCCGCACCCGAGGCCGCGCCCGCAGCCACCGAGGCCGAATCGGAGTCCAATGACCGCCTGGCCGCCATGATGCGCCGCAGCGCCCGCCGCGAGGAGGCCTACGTGCCCACCTCTCAGCTCCGCCGCTTTACCCTGCCCGATTCGGCGCCCATCATGCGCCGCGTCATGGGCTTTCTGTCCGACCAGGCCCGCACACTCATCCATGCCGGCGTGTCGCGCGACCGCATCTGCATCGATCCTGGCCCGGGCTTTGGTAAGTCGGCTAACGAGGACATCGTCATCCAGCGCGAGACTGCCAAGATGGCGTCACTGGGCTATCCGCTCATGTGCGCCGTGTCGCGCAAGCGTTTTGTGGGCGCTGTCTCGGGCGTGACCGAGGCCGCCGCGCGCGATGCCGCCACGTTTGGCGTGTGCCTGGGCGCCATCCAGGCCGGTGCCAACATCGTGCGCGTGCACGACGCCGCGGGTTTTGCGCAGTTCCTGAACGGTTACTGGGCCGTCGCCAAGCCGCAGCCGCGCCGTGCGTTTGTGGCCGTGGGCTCCAACCTGGGGCATCGTTGCGACAACATCCGCGCCGCGCGCGACATGATCGCCGAGATTCCGCTCACCTGCGTGTCCAACTCCTCCAAGATCTACGAGAGCGAGCCGGCCTACGAGACGCGCCAGGACGCGTTTGCCAACGCTGTCATCGAGATTAAGACCGAGCTGGCGCCGTTGGTGCTGCTCGACGAGCTCATGAAGATCGAGGTCGAGCTGGGGCGCGACCGCTCCAAAAAGGCCAAGGCCAACGGTCCGCGCACCATCGACCTGGACCTGCTGTGGATGGACGGCGAGACCCACGGCGGCAAAAAGCTGCGCCTGCCGCATCCGCTGATCGGCGAACGCGATTTTGTGCTGGTGCCGCTCGAGGACCTGATGCACGACCCGGCGCGGTTCTTCCGCTACAACGGCGTCGAGGTCAAGGAGCCCGAGGACCGCGTGGGCCATATCGTGGGCGAATTGGGGCGTATGTAGATGATCGAGATGAATGCTGTTGCCGCTGGCACCGAGCTCGACGCGGCGCGCGACGCGGGCCGCGAGGGCATGTCCGCGGGCTGGTGCGCGTGGAGCGCGGGCGATGCATCGCTGATGTTTTCGCTGGTCGTGCGCCCCGATGTGAACATGCATGCCTTCCACGGCCTGCCGTTTGTGGCGGCTATGGGCATGATGGACGCGCTTGTGGGCACGGCTTCGACGCCGGGGTTGGGCCTTGCCGGTAAGGTGGGTATCCAGTGGCCGAGCGATATCGTGTGCGGTGCGCCTGCGTTTGAGACGTCGCTCGCGCGTGTTGCCGTGAACGGCGGTGCCGGTGCTGCGGGCATGTTCGGTGCCGTGACGGTGGATATTGAGCGTTCGGCGCTGAGCGAGCTTGGTGTGGACGTGGCTGACGAAGCGCTGGTCGAGACGCTGGCCGCCGCCGTGCTGGCCCGCGTGGACGCCTGGGCGGTTGTTGCCAACACGCCGCAAGGCGCCGCAGGGCCGCTGGCTCCCGTGCTGGGCGAGTACTTCGACATGGTGCCGCTGCTGGGCCGCCAGGTTGCGGCGGTGTCTCCCAACGGCTTGCCGCTTGCGGTCGGTGTGTTTGCGGGCCTGGACATCTGGGGCCGCGCGACCATCAAGACCGATGCCGGCGAGCAGGAGTTTCCGCCCGAGGCTGTACGAATTCGCGGGCTGTAGCGTCTCGGCTTCGCCAGAGCCTACGCTAACTCCTGCATGCGGCGGTAGATTTCGCAGATGCCTTTGATGGTGAGTTGGCCGTCGACTATGTCGAAGGCGTCGGTCGAATCGGCGACGATGCTGGCGAGACCGCCCGTGGCGATAACGGTGGCATCCTCGCGGCCCAGCTCGCGCTTCATGCGCGCGACCAGGCCCTCAGCCATGGCGGCGGCGCCCGTTACGGCGCCGACCTTGATGCACTCCTCGGTATCGCGGCCGATGGCGTGCTCGGGCGCCTCGAGCGGCACGCTGGCGAGCTTGGCGGCACGGGCGGCAAGCGCGTCCATGGAGATGCGAATGCCCGGCGCGATCGCTCCGCCAATGTAATAACCGTCCTCATCGATGACGTCGATATTGGTCGCGGTGCCAAAGTCCACCACGATCGCCGGCGCGCCATAGAAGGTCTCGGCAGCGACGGCGTTGGCGATGCGGTCGGCACCAACGGCCTGGGGGCGCGCCGCCCGCAGCTTGGTTACGGCGGCCGTCTGCGGCCCGATGACGATGGCGTCCGCGGCAATGCGGTCGGCCACGGCGTGCCACTCGCGCGAGAGCTGCGGCACCACGCCCGCAAAGGCGATCGCGTCGACCGCATCGAGCGAAAGGCCGTACATCTTAAAGAAACCCATCAGGCGCACATGGATCTCGTCGGCGGTATAGGAGCGGTCGGTGGGCATGCGCCACGACTGCACCAGCTCGTCTCCGTCAAACAGGCCCATGGCCGTCTGCGTGTTTCCCATATCGATAGCGAGCAGCATGTCTACTCCCGGTGTCGGCATAAAAGGACGCGCACCATTGTATACGTGCCGTCGACGGCGCTCGGCTGCGATTCGTTTACGGTGATAGGGGCTGAGGGGTTTAAATATGAAGGAATTATGCTCTACGAGATTTTCCTTGCCGTTTACCGAACTCCCGCGTAATATTCTTTCTTGCGCACATGAGGCGCCCAGACATTGCGGGGTGGAGCAGTCTGGTAGCTCGCCGGGCTCATAACCCGGAGGTCGTAGGTTCAAATCCTGCCCCCGCGACCAAGAACTTGCAGCTCGTCGGCCTAGCCGGCGAGCTTTTTTGTTATTCCGGGACTGTGTTTTCGGTCCAATTCTCGGCTTCTTAAACAAAATCTCGATCTGTAACATCTAGACCCGATTTGGGCGGCTAAGTGTTACAGATCGAGATGTTTCGGCAGGACGGTCTTCGTTTGTCTAAATCTGTAACACGAGGGACGGATTTTGCCGAGTTGTTGTTATAGATTGAGATTTTTTAGCAGGCGGGTTTGGTTTGTCTCGATCTGTAACAGTAAGACCCGGTTTTGTCGCGTAACTGTTACAGATTGAGACAAACCGACGGGCCGCCCTGCCCCATCCACCTGCCGCTACCTGCTGTCCGCCGATTTCCGTTGCGCTGTTGTATTCCCATGCCATATCCTCTAGACAACTACGCGGCAACATCGCCGCCGCGCCTACAAGAGAGGAATGTCCATGACCGCACCTGCATCCAAGCTGCTTCAGCCCATTACGGTTGGCCCCCTTGAGCTCAAAAACCGCATTATGTTTCCGCCGCTGACCACCGGCTACGAGGAGCGTGACGGCTCCATTGGCGAGCGCAGCCTGGCTTTTTACGAGCGCTTGGCCCGTGGCGGCGTGAGTTACATCGTCATCGGCGACGTTGCTCCCGTCATGACCGCAAGCCCCACGCCCAAGCTGGCGACCGACGCCCAAATCCCCACGTTTAAGGCCCTGGCCGATGCCGTCCACAAGCACGGCGCCAAGGTCGCGCTGCAGCTGTTCCACCCCGAGTACGACGTGCCCGGTGTCGGCCGCATGGTCATGGGATCCATGGCCGCCGCCAAGGCCGCGCAGGAGGCCAAGGCCGCCGGCGACGAGGAGACCTTTGCCGCCAAGATGGCCGAGTCCAACGAGATCCGCAACCAGGCCTACGCCAAGCTGCACCACGACATGCAGCACTTTGTGAACGAGGCGAGTGTGGAGCAGCTCACCCAGATCAAGGAGGCTATCGCCGCCTCGGCCGCTCGCGCGCAGCAGGCCGGGATCGATGCCATCGAGGTCCACGGCGACCGCCTGGTAGGTTCGCTGTGCTCGGCCATCCTCAACCAGCGCACCGACGAGTACGGCGGCTCGTTCGAGAACCGCGTTCGCTACGCGCTGGAGGTCGTCGCTGCCATTAAGGAAGCCGCGCCGCAGCTGATGGTGGAGTACAAGCTCCCCGTGATCATGGAGAACCCCGACGGCACGCCGCGCGGCAAGGGCGGCCTGCAGCCCGACGAGGCCTGCGAGTTCGCCAAGCTGCTCGAGGGCGCGGGCATCGATATGATCCAGGTCGCACAGGCCAACCACACCGGCAACATGGGCGACACCATTCCGCCCATGGGCGCCATGCCCTACAACTGGACGCTGCCCGTGGCCGAGCGCGTCAAGGCCCTGGTCTCCGTGCCGGTGGCAACCGTCGGCCGTGTTGTTTCGGTCGAGGCCGGCGAGAAGATTCTGGAAGACGGCGCCGCCGACATCATCGCCTATGGCCGCTCGCTCATGTGCGACCCCGACATTGCGCTGAAGGCCGCCACGGGTGAGCCCATCCGCGAGTGCCTCAACTGCAACAAGGGCTGCGTCGACGCGATTCAAAATCGCAAGTACATCTCGTGCGTGCTCAATGCCGAGAACGGCGACGAGGCGACCATCGCCATCAAGCCGGGCGAGGGCGACAAGAAGATCGCCGTGGTGGGCGGCGGTATTGCCGGCCTGGAGGCCGCGCGCGTGGCGGCCAAGCGCGGCTACGATGTGACCGTCTACGAGGCGAGCGATCATCTGGGCGGCCAGATTGTGCTGGCGGCCGCGCCTCCGCGCAAGGACGAGATCATGCGCTCGGTCGAGTATTACGAGAAGATTCTGCCCGGCCTGGGCGTGAAGGTTGAGCTCAACCATGCCGCTAGCCCCGCGGACCTCAACGCCGCCGATGCCGCGATTGTGGCCGTGGGCGCGCACGACGTGGTCATCCCCGTTCCGGGCGCCGACTCGGAGAAGGTCGTCTCGAGCTGGGACGTGCTGGCCGGCAAGGTGGAGCTTACGGGCCGCGCCGCCGTCATTGGCGGTGGCCTGGTGGGCACCGAGACTGCCGAGTACCTGCTGCAGCACGGCTGCCAGGTGGCGATCGTGGAGATGCTCGACAAGATTGCCGCGGGCGAGTCCGAGACCATTCTGCCGCTGATTATGAGCGACTTTGCCGAGCACAACGTGGAGCAGCACGTGAAGACCCGCCTGACCGCCATTACCGACGAGGGCGTTGAGGCCATTTGCACCACCGAGGACGGCGCCGAGGAGCCGGTGAAGATCGCCTGCGATTACGTGGTGATGGCCGTGGGCTCCAAGGCCAACGCGTTTGACCTGGATGGCGTGACGGTGCCCGTGACTTGCGTGGGCGACTGCTCGGGTGAGCGCACCGCCGACATTGCGAGCGCCATTCGCACGGCGTATCACGCGGCCAACGAGCTGTAGTTGAACATCGCGGCCAGGCGGGGCGGTAGCACGGATCCGTCTCGCCCGGCTGTGTCCCGTCGGGTGTTAACCGGTGCGGGGCCTGCAAGCGCAGCAGGTCCCGCCCTTTTTGTTTTGCTCCGGTGGATGGCAATGCGCGGTAATCATGAGGAGTGAGGACGTCTACTGCCTTGCAGATCACTCAAAAATATTGGGGGAGGGGTTAATAATTATATCCTCTATACCAAAGGACATAAAGAGATGCCAATTTTGTTGACAAGCGAATGACGATTAGCTGCGAGTCAGCTACCAGCGTAAATAATCGATAAAGAAATGTCGTAATTTGGTGCCAAATGCCCAGATAACGCCGCGTCTATTTTAATTAACTGCTTTGAGCAAACAGTAAAATGCTACTATCTAACTTGCACGTAAGAAAGCAGATTAACGGTTAAGGCTAAGAAGTGGCAGGTATGTCGGAAGCAACTAGGACTCGCACGCATGCGCCCGAGGTTAGGCAGCGCGCCGTCGAGATCCTCCAAGAGGGGGTCGGCCATCGCGCCCTCGCCGCGGAGCTTGGCATTCCCCAGGCCACGGCTCGTCAGTGGGCCCGCGCGTATGCCGTGGGCGGTGCCGACGCCGTTCTCAATGCCGGTTCGCATCATCACACCTATTCGTACGACGTAAAGCTCGCTGTGGTTAAGGACCGTCTGGAAAGCGGCTTGACGGTTCGCGAGGCCATGATCAAGCACAAGATTCCCAGCGAGTCTTCGGTCAAGGCTTGGTGCCGTCAGTACCGTGAGGGCGGTGAGTCCGCACTGGTCGATAAGCCGCGCGGTCGCAAGCCGCGCGTTAAAAAGGCGGAATAGCAAACGGGATGGTGCGCCCACAGGGGCGCATTTTTCTTGCCGCGCCAACTTTTTGGACCGGCGCGAGCCTGTCGGGACATCCTCCAAAGTGGCCAATAAACCGCGCGCAGTGGCCCGCGCGCCTGTCGCTGCGATAGGGGAGCGTCGCCTCTCTGCTCCAAAGCAGACGTGCCCTTACCCCGTACGCCTAAAACTCCCCAGTTGACCGAAAACCTGCCGCCGCTGCTCCTCAATTGAGCTATAACGTTAAACAATTGCAGCGTTTTTGCATGGGGGAGTGATGGTATGACGCTACTGTATTTCCTTACCCTGTTTCCGCTGGTACCGGCGCTGGGCATGCTGCTCGCGCGCGGTGACCGCGCCCGCGATGCGGTGGGGCTCATAGGTTCCGGCATTATTATGGCGGTGACAGTTGTAGTCGCCGTCATGTTTTTTGGCACGGGTCCGCAGAGCTTTGAGGTTGCCCCCGGCACCTCGCATGTGCTCTCGATCATCAGCTCCGCCATCGATGTCATCCTGTGCGCCGTCATCCTGTACAACGCGTATAAATATAGGAACGCGCTCACCACGGTGCTCGGCATAGTCCAGCTGGTGGGTTCGCTCGCCTTTGCGGCCATGACGCTGCCCGCGGCCGAAGCCGTCACGGCGACGCCGCTCTACCTGGACTACATGAGCGTGATCATGGTCCTCGCCGTCGGTATCGTCGGCAGCCTTATCTGCGTGTATGCCCTGGGCTACATGAAGGACTTCCAGGCCCACGACGAGCACGAGGCTGCGCTGCGCGGGCAGACCGCGCCCGACCGTCGCCCGCAGTTCCTGGCGCTTATGTTCCTGTTCCTCTCGGCCATGTTCGTCATCGTGACGAGCGACAACCTTGAGTGGCTGTTCTGCGGCTGGGAAATCACCACCGTGTGCTCGTTCCTTATGATTGGCTACACGCGCACGCCCGAGGCCATCAAAAACGCCTTCACCCAGATCATCCTCAACATGCTGGGCGGCATCGCGTTTTTGGTCGGACTCATGTACCTGCACGTTAACGGCATGCCGCTGACCATCTCGGGCATGATCGAGCTTTCCGGCGCCGGCACCGCGCAGTCCGCGCTGCTGGTGATGCCGGTCATCTTGCTATCGCTCGCCGCCCTTACCAAGGCCGCACAGATGCCGTTCCACACTTGGCTGCTTGGCGCCATGGTTGCCCCCACGCCCACGAGCGCCCTGCTGCACTCGTCAACCATGGTCAAAGCCGGCGTGTTCCTGATGGTCAAGCTGAGCCCGCTCTATGCCATCTATCCCGTGACCGGCTTTATGGTCACGAGTGTGGGTGCCATCACGTTTTTGCTCGCTGCCCTCATGGCCATCTCGCAGAGCAACGCCAAGCGTGTGCTCGCGTACTCCACCATTTCCAACTTGGGCCTCATTAGTGCCTGCTTGGGTGTCGGCGCGCCCGAGGCCGTATGGGCGGCCATCTTCCTGATCCTGTTCCACACGGTGGCCAAGTCGCTGCTGTTCCTGTGCGTGGGCACGGCCGAGCATCATATCGGCAGCCGCGATATCGAGGACATGGACGGCATGTTCAGCCGCATGCCGCACCTGACGCGCCTGATGATGCTGGGCATCATGGGCATGTTTGTGGCGCCGTTTGGCATGCTCGTGTCCAAGTGGGGCGCCCTGGTGGCGTTCGCGCAGACCGGCAACGTGCTCATGATCATGGTGCTTGCCTTTGGCTCGGCCGCGACGTTCTTCTTCTGGGGCAAGTGGCTTGCCAAGCTTTCGGGCGTCGACCCCACGGCTCAAAACGTTGAGGTCAATGTCCATAAGACCGAATGGATGGCCCTCAACACCATCGCCGCGCTGCTTATTCTGTGCTGCGTGGCGTTCCCGGTTATCTCGAGCGGTCTGGTGTCGCCTTACTTGGCCATGGTGTTTGGCCGCGTGCCGTACGTTATTGGCAAGGACGCCATGTATCTGATGGTGGTTATCGTGGCTTTTATTGCCGTGGTGTTGCTGACTTCATTCCGCGTGAGCAACAAACCGCATGTAAACGTATATCTTTCGGGTGTGGGAACCGACAAATATCGCCATTTCCGCGGCTCGATGGGACACGAGGTAAAGGCCGAAAAGCGCAATTGGTACTCGGAGGACGCCCTTGGCGAGAAGCGTATTGGCCCCGCGGGTAGCGTCGTGTGCTGCAGCATTATCTTGTTTGCGCTGCTGTGTTGCGCATGGATTGGGCCCGAGAGACTTGCCATGAGTGCGCCCTCGGTGCTGCGCGGCAAGTATTTTGAAGGTTCGGGCGTCGTGGGCATTTTTATTGGCACCGTGGCATTTGCCTTGCTGGCGCCGCTTGTGGGCGGCCTGATCGACGGCGTTGACCGCAAACTTTCGGCCCGCATGCAGGGCCGTGTGGGCCCGCGCCTGCTGCAGCCTTTCTACGACGTTTCCAAGCTGCTGCGCAAAGCCCCCGCCAGCGTAAACACCATGGACGATACCTACATGGCGTGCGCGCTCATCTTCACCGTCGTGGGCGGCGGCATCTTTGTGTCGGGTTCCAACACGCTGCTGTGCGCCTTTATGGTTACGCTCGCCGCGATCTTTGTGGTGCTGGCGTCCGCCTCGACGCAAAGTCCGTTTGCCCAGGTTGGCGCCGATCGTGAGTTGCTGCAGGTTATGAGTTACGAGCCCGCCGTTCTGCTGATGAGCGTGGGCCTGTACCTTGCCACCGACAGCTTCGATTCCATTGCCGTGACGGGGCAGTCGGCCCCCATCATCGTGTACAGCGCGCCCATTTTCCTCGCGCTGCTCGCGGTGCTTACCATCAAGCTGCGCAAGTCGCCGTTCGATCTTTCGTACTCGCATCACGCGCATCAGGAGATCGTCCAGGGCGTCGCCACCGAGATGAGCGGCGGCACGCTGGCCAAGATGACCCTTATGCACTGGTGCGAGACCGTGCTGTTTTTGATGTGGGTGGGCATGTTCTTTGTTTGGGACAACCCGGTGAGCTGGGTGGTCGCCCTGGCCGTGATGGCTGCGACGTATTTTGTCGAGGTACTGATCGACAACACCTTCGCACGCAGCACCTGGCGCAGCTGCTTTAAGCTCGGATGGGGTGTGGCGCTGGTGTTTGGCCTGCTCAACCTTATGCCCATCCTCGTCGACGTGTTTATTTAGGAGGCGGCATCCATGGATCATAAAATGTCGCGCTCGCCGTGGGTTATTCATTACGACGGCTCGAGCTGCAACGGATGCGATATCGAGGTGCTGGCCTCGCTCACGCCGCTGTTCGATGCGGAGCGGTTTGGCGTGGTCAACACCGGCAACCCCAAGCATGCAGATATCTTTTTGGTGACGGGGTCGGTCAATGCCCAGAACCTGCCCGTCGTGCGCCAGATCTACAACCAGATGCTCGAGCCCAAGTGCGTGGTGGCCTGCGGTATCTGCGCGTGTTCGGGCGGCGTGTTCCGCGATGCGTACAACGTGATCGGTGGCGTGGACCGCGCGATTCCCGTGGACGTGTACGCGCCCGGGTGCGCCATTCGTCCCGAGACGGTGATCGATGCCATCGTGGAGGCGTGCGGCATCCTGGATCAGAAGGAAGCCGTGATGCGCGCCGGCGGCGACCCGCTCACCGTGGGCGGTGCCGCAACCTGGGACGGTGGCGTTGAGCTGGGCGAGGACGGGTTCGTGGCTGCTGCGGGGGCCGGGGTCGGTGTCGACGCAGGCGCGGCTGACGGTGCGCCCGTCGCTGCAAAGGAGGCCGAGTAATGCAAAAGGCAATCTATACCACCGTCGGAATCGACGAGCTGTTGCCGCATGTGCAGGCGCTCAAGGGCTTCGGTGCCCGCTTTGTGCAGATGCACGCCGAGCGCTGTGTGGACGACGGATCGTATCGCCTGGTCTATACGTTTATCAACGTTCGTGCTGCTCGGGAGCATATCGCGCAGGACGGCAACTATGCGATTGAGAATCTGATGGTCGAGGGTATCGACCAGTACCAGGAGATTCCGTCCATCAGCTCGTACTATCCGGCGGTATTCCCGTTTGAAAACGAAGCGCATGACCTATTTGGTCTTGCCATCACCGACATGCAGGTCGACTTCAACGGCTTTTTCTACCAGGTCTCGACTGCCGAGCCCATGAGCGTTATCACGCCCGAGGTGAAGGCCGCGCGCGAGAAAGCCATGAAGGTCCGTGCCGCCGCCGAGGCCAAGGCGCGCAAGGCCGCCGCCGAGAAGGCTGCCGCTGCCGCGGCCGCTGCGGGGGAGGGTACTGCGGGTGCTACTGTCGCTCAGTCCGCTGCGGCTGCCGGCTCCGATGCTCAGCACGATGAAGCTGCCGCCAAGGCCGCGCTCAAAGCCGCCGAGCTGGAAGCAAAGCTCGCCGCCATGGATCCCGAGAAAGCGGCCAAGGTCCGCGCGGCGCTTGCCGCCAAGGCCGCCCGCGACAAGCAGAAAAAGGAGGCGTAAGGTCCATGGCACATCGCTCCGTTATTCCGTTTGGCCCGCAGCACCCGGTGCTGCCCGAGCCGCTTCATCTGGACCTGGTGATCGAGGACGACCGCGTTATCGAGGCAATTCCGCAGATCGGCTTTGTGCACCGCGGACTCGAGAAGCTTACCGAAAAGCGCGATATGCATCAGTTTGGCTACATCGCCGAGCGCATCTGCGGTATCTGCGCCGTGGGCCATAGCTGCGGCTATGCCAGCGCCTGCGAGCGCATGCTCGACATCGAGGTGCCCGGCCGCGTGCAGTATATCCGCACCATTTTGCACGAGCTTTCGCGCATTCACTCGCACCTGCTGTGGCTGGGCCTGCTCGCCGATGCCTTTGGCTTCGAGGCGCTGTTCTATCGCTCGTGGACGCTGCGCGAGCAGATTCTCAAGATTTTTGAGAGCACCTGCGGCGGCCGTGTGATCCTTTCGATTAACGAGATCGGCGGCCTTAAGCACGATATCGAGGACTCCGAGCTGGCAGGCATTGTCCAGACGCTCGATGCCATGCGTCCCGACTACGAGGCCCTGGTGCATACGTTTTTGGACGACAATAGCTGCGGCGAGCGCTTGCATGGCGTGGGCGTGATTAGCAAGAAGGAAGCGCTGGAGCTTTCGATGGTCGGCCCGTTCGGTCGTGCCTCGGGCGTGGACTACGACGTGCGCATGTTTGGCGACGGCGCCTATGCGGATCTGGCCGCGTTTGAACCTATCGTGGCGACCGATGGCGACTGCTATGCCCGCTGCCAGGTGCGTTGCGCCGAGGTCACGCAGGCCATGGACATCATCAAGGAGCTTGTGGGCAAGATTCCGCACGACGGAATCGGCGGGCGCACCAAGCTCACGCCGGCCGACGGCGCGCTCGGCGAGGTTGTGATTGAGCAGCCGCGCGGCGAGGCGTATTACTATGTGCGCGGTAACGGCACCAAGAACTTGGACCGCTTCCGCGTGCGGACGCCGACGTCGCAAAACCTGGCGGGTCTGACGCATGCGCTGCAGGGCGTGCTTCTTGCCAACGTGCCCATGATTATCCTGACCATCGATCCCTGCATTAGCTGCACGGAAAGGTAGGCGCGGCATGAGTTTGCTGACATTTGCCAAGACGGCCTTGGGTTCTATGGTCAAGCGGCCGGTCACGGTGTGCTATCCGCAGGAGAAGCTCGCGGCGCCCGAGCGACTGCGCGGGCATATCGTCAATGACATGGACGTGTGCATCTGCTGCGGCATGTGCGCGCGGCGTTGCCCGGCGGGCGCGCTCGCGGTCGATCGCAAAGGCGGCACCTGGTCGATCGACCCGTACGCCTGCGTGGTGTGCGGCGAGTGCATCGAGAGCTGCCCCAAGCACTGTCTGAGCATGGACACCGCCCGCACTCCAGTTGCGGCGAACAAGACTCCCACGGTAGAAACCAAACCGGAATAACTCTGGACTGGGGCTGGTATAGCGTTGGGATAGGGCCGGTGGGGCAAAATTGCCCCACCGGCCCCGCGCTTAAACGCGCGGTTGTACCGCCACGAACAAAACCATGCCGGATTACGGGGCTGGATAGCGAACCTCCGACCATATAGAAAACCGCAAAAACAAAACCGCAGGTAGATAGCCTGCCGTTTTCCAAAAAATGAAGGTATGGATGAGGGTCCCGACTTTAGCCCCGTAATCCGGCATAGTTTTGAAATAGCATTAAATCGGTAGCAGCTATTTTTCTTTGCCGGGGCGGTCGGTCTTCGGGCAATTACCCCCGCAGGTAGGCGATGGCGATCTGCGTGCGGTTGCGCAGGCCCATTTTGGCAAGGATCGAGCTGATGTGGTTGCGCACTGTGCCTTCGCCCATATAAGCGGTGGCGGCAATCTCCTTGTTGTCGAGGCCGCGGGCGATGAGCTCGGCGACTTCGAACTCGCGGTCGGTCAGGCTGACAAAGGCCGCGGGCCGGCGGGTCGCGCCGGCCTCGACGTCCGCCCCATCAAAGTTGATATCCTCGATCGCCTTACCTTCGAGTACGCGTTTGCCATCCATGACCTGCGCTAACGCTGGCGGAATGGCGGCGACATCGGTTTTGATCAGGTAGCCGCGGGCACCCAGTTTGAGCGCCGACACAATGTACTCGTCATCCGGGAATGTCGTCAGAAACACCACGCGCGCCGCAGGGTCGCGCTCGAGGATCTCGCGTGCCGCCGATAGGCCGTCGCGTCCTGGCATCTGAATGTCGAGCAGCGCGATGTCGGGTGAGTACTCGGTGTAGAGCGCCACCGCATCGTTGCCGTTGGCGCCGGTACCCACCACCTCGATCTGCGGCTGGGCGCCCAGGATAATCTTGAGCGAATCGACCACCAAGCGGTCGTCGTCGACAACGATGAGCCTCATCGGTCCTCATCTCCTTGCTGTTTGGGAACGGTGGCAAACACGCGCCAGCCGCCGACGCCGGCGCGCGGACCGGCGGTGAAGGTGCCGCCAAGCGCCTCGATGCGCTCGCGCATGGAGGCGAGCCCCATGCCCTCCGCGGCGCCACGGCCGATTGCTTGGACCCCGCCCACGCCATCGTCGGTAACGATGAGCTGGTAAAACGACGGATGCTCCATGCACCGTACGGTGGCAGTATGGGCGCAAGCGTGGCGCATGGTGTTGGAGAGCGCCTCGCGCAGGACCGCCGCAAAGCAGTTCGCGACGTTTGCGGGCGCATGTTCGGTCATAACTTCAAGCTCAATCTGCGGGCCGCCGTCCGAGCGCGCGCCTTCAACAATGCGTTCGAGCTGCACGGAAAGGTCGACGGCGTTGTCGTTGAGCGCGTGGACGCTGGTGCGCACAAGCTGGAGCGCCTCGTCAACCGTGCGTTTGACGTCGGCGAAATCGACGGCGACGCCGGGCTCGTCGGCGTGGATCACGCGCAGGGCTTCGGCTTGTAGCGAGGCACGCGTGAGCTGGTGTCCGACGTTATCGTGGATTTCGCGCGCGATGCGGGCGCGTTCGGCGAGTGTCGCGAGCTCGACTTCGTAGTCCTGGCGGTCGGCAAGATCGCGGTTGCGCGCCTCCAGCGCCAGAGCTCGTTCTTGCAGCTCGTCGCGGATACGGCGCATGCGCTGCTGTTCGCGCTCCAACTGGGCGGTACGTAGCGATAACAAGGTGGCGGCAACCGAAAGGATGGTGGTCAGCAGGAGCGTTCGGGCGGTGAGCTCGTCGGCGCGAAGGTCCGCGACAAGCGCAAAGGTAAAGACGGAGCCAATGCTCAGTGCGATCCAGGCGTGCTCGCGGCGCACGCGTCGCGCGATGTCATAGAGGGCGAGAGGCGCAAACGGCACAAACGGCGGCACGAAGACAGCCGCGATGATGTAAGCGTAACTCGCGGCCTCGCTTACGCGGCGCGTGCGTTCCCCCTGTGCGACCTCGGCCAGCGAGGTGGCAATAATGCCAAGGCAAAACGCCGCGACCAGGCGAGCGTCCACAGCAAGACCCATGGCGGCCGCAATACAGCACGCCAGCACGATCGATTTGTCGAAAAGCCTGTTCATACGGGTATTGTACGCGAAGCCGCGCGTGGTGGAGGGACCGCCTGCGCAACTGTGACATTCCTCCCACGCGGCAAAGCGGCGTCGATCGCTCGCGCGAGCGGGGGTTTTCACCTCTGCCCCCTCGCACTCGTGACAAAGCTCACTGGCGCGCGCCGGCGGCTCCTGCGATGATGCAATCGTACCGGGCTGCAATCAACAGAAGGGCCGCCTCATGACAGACATCGTCCACGTCGAAAACCTCGTCAAGCGCTACGACGATCTTATCGCGCTCGACCACTTTAACCTGAGCATCGCCCCCGGCGAGATCTTTGGCCTGCTCGGACCCAACGGCTCGGGCAAGACCACGTCCATCAACTGTATTCTGCAGCTGCTCGCTTACGACAAGGGCACCATCGAGCTGTTCGGCGAGCCCATGACACCCGCCCGCTACGACCTCAAGCGCCGCATCGGCGTGGTGCCGCAGCAGGTGGCGGTATTCGACGAGCTCACGGTGCGCGAGAACATCGACTATTTCTGCAGCCTCTACGTCAACGACCGCAAGCGCCGCCGCGCGCTGGTGGACGAGGCGATCGACTTTGTCGGGCTGGGCGACTTTACCAAGTTCCGCCCCGGCAAGCTCTCGGGTGGCCTGGCGCGTCGCCTCAACATCGCCTGCGGTATCGCGCACAAGCCCGAGCTCATCTTTTTTGACGAGCCCACGGTGGCGGTCGACCCGCAGAGCCGCAACGCCATCTTGGAGGGCATCTGCCGCCTGCGCGACGAGGGCACCACGGTGGCGTATACCAGCCATTACATGGAGGAAGTCGAGCAGATCTGCAGCCGCATCATGATCATGGACGGTGGGCGCGTGCTGGCACAGGGCACCAACGACGAGCTCAAGCGCATGATCCAGATGGGCGAGCGCGTGACCGTCGAGGTCGGCGCCGTCGAGCCCGTCACGGTCAAGCGGCTGCGCGCCCTCGAGCACGTGCTCAGCGTCGAGCTGTCCGGCGGCGAGCTCGTCTGCACCTGCGAGGCGAGCCCACACAATCTGGTTGACATCCTCGACACGCTGCGCGCCGCCGACGTGGCACTCGGCCGCGTGTGGAGCGAGCCGCCGACCCTCAACGACGTGTTTCTTGAGATCACCGGCCGCGAGCTGCGCGACTAGGGGGCGGCCATGTTCAACACCATTATCATTACGGTCAAGACGCTGCTGCGCCGGCCGAGCACGTGGGTTTGGGGCGCGATCTTTCCCATTGCGCTTTCAACGATGTTCATGTTTATGTTTGCGAACCTGAGCTCCGACGGCAAGGTCGACCCGGTGCCGGTAGCCGTCGTGGCTGACGAGGCCTGGGACGCCTCGACCTTTAAGGACGTGGCGACGTCGCTTGCCAAGGAAGGCGACGACCAGCTGCTCGAGATCCACGAGTGCGCCGATGCAGCCGATGCGAACCGTGCGCTTAAGGCCGGCGAGGTCGCGGGCATCTATACGGTCGACGACGCGGGCACGCCCAACCTCACGCTGCTTTCGAGCTATGACAACTCGCGTGCGTCGTCGGTGCTCACCGACCGCAGCATTTTGGAGACGGTGGCAAGCTCGTATACGCAAAATGCCGAGCTCATGTCCCAGATTGCCCAGGACAACCCGGCGGCGCTCGCCGACCCGGAGGCGGTTGCGCGCGCCCTGTCGCTCGAGGGTGGCACCCGCCGCGTAAGCCTGACACGCACCACGCCCGATGGCACGGTCATTTACTACTACGCGCTCTTTGGCCTGGTCGCGATGATGTCTGCCGAGTTTGCCGCCTTGAGCGTCGTCGATCTGCAGCCCAATCTGTCGGGCCTTGGTGCGCGTCGCTGCGTGGGCGGTCTTTCCAAGACGACGTCGCTGGCCGGCATTTTTGTCGGCTCGTGGCTGGTCTCCTTTGCCTCGATGGCAATCGCGATCGGCTACGTGCGCCTGGTCGTGGGCGTCGACTTTGGCGGGCGCGAGGGGCTGTGTCTGGTGGGCGGTGCCGCCTCCGCGCTTGCCGCCACGGGCCTGGGACTCTTTGTGGGCACGCTTCCCGTTAAGGGCGGCAAGGCGTCCAAGTCCGGCATCCTTACGGGCTTTGCCACCACGTGCGCTTTGTTCGCCGGGCTCTACGGTGAACCGGCGATGGCGCTTGCCGATGACGTTGCCCGCGCCTGCCCGGCCGAATGCTGGCTCAACCCCGTCAAGCTCATCTGCGACATGTTCAACCGCCTGTATTTCTTTGAGGACTTGGGCCCCTTTGCCGTTCGCGCCGGCGCGCTGGTCCTTATGGCGCTGCTGTTCGTTGCCGCCGCCACGCTGATCTTTGGAAGGAGCCGCTATGAGCACCTTTAAGACCGCGCTTCGCATGGCGCTGGCGCACCCGTTCTACCTGCTCATCTACACGGTGTTCATCTCACTGATGGGCGTATTCATCGCGGCATCGGTGAGCTGGAACTCGTCGCAGCTTACCGAGTACAAGCCCTACGACACCAACGTGATCGTGGTCGACCGCGACGACAGCGACCTTTCGCGTGCGCTTACCAAGCATCTGGGTTCGCGTTTTGAGCTGGTCACGGGCATCGGCGACGATACATACGATCTTGCGGACGCGCTCTCCAAGAGCAATAGCGCCAAGGGTAGCGCCGACTGCGTGTTCTTTATCCCGGAGGGGTTTGAGGGTGACCTTGTTGCAGCCGCCCGCGCGGGGGAGTCTCTGCCCAAGCTCGATGTGACCTACGGCGCCGGTACCATGGCGGCAGCGCTTTCGTCTGCCGAGGCCTCGCGCTGGATCTCGCTCGCGGGCGCTGCGGCCGCACTTGAGCCCGCCGCCTCTAACGGTAGCGTCGCCAAGGCTGCCGAGCATGCGGCCGCGAAGCGCGCCAAGGTCGAGATCGAGCAGGTCAAGGTTGACTCGACAGCCGCCGCCACGCTCGAGTCGTATTTCAACTTTGGCGCGTACGCGATTATCTCGTCGGTCATCGTGTCGGTGGGATTGGTGTTCTCGGGCATGAACGAGCCCGAGCGCGTGCGCCGCATGGATGCCGGCCCGGTCTCCGAGCGCCAGCGTTCGCTCGCCGTGTTTGCGGCCGCTGCCGTGCTCACCGTCTGCATTTGGCTCGTGTCGAGCATGATGGGCGTCGTGGGCTTTGCCGGCGCGGTTGCCGAAGTCGGCGTGGGCCGTGTGTGCCTGGCGCTGGCGGCGACGTTTGCCCTGGCGTGCACGCCGCTGGCCGTTGGCTTTGCGCTTTCGAGCCTGGGTGCGCGCGAGGAGTTGCTCAACGGCGTGGGCAACCTGCTCGGCATGCTCATGACGTTTTTGGGCGGCGCCTGGATGCCCCTGTCGCTGATGGGCCCGGCCGTGCAGACGGTGGCGCATTTTGTGCCGACATATTGGGTGAACGACGCGATCAGCAAGGCACTTGCCTCGGATTTGACGTCCGCCGTGCTGGGGGACATCGCCTGCGACCTGGGCGTCACGGCACTCTTCGCCGTGGCCATCGCCGCCGTAGGCCTCGCCCTCGCACGCACCAAATCCCGCGCCTAGCCACCTAGTCATTGGGTACTCATTGGGGACAGACTTAAATGAGTGGTTTCAGTCATTTAAGTCTGTCCCCAATGAGTACCCAATGACTGGTTTGGAAAAAATCGCGCACGTCGCTTAAAAATAGTTCGCCCGGGTTTACTATTAGCCTAGAAAAGTAGCAGAAGGCTAACAACGGGGGATAGCATGGCGACAAAGCGTGCCTACGTCCAGGTCAACGGACTCAAGAAACACTACGGCGACGGCGATGCGCGCCTGACGGTACTCGACGGCATCGACACGTCCATCAACCGCGGCGAGATCTGCGTCATGCTGGGGCCCTCGGGCTCGGGCAAGTCGACCTTTCTCAACCTGATCGGCGGCCTGGAGGATGCCGACGGCGGCTCCATCATGGTGGACGGCTGCGATCTCACGGCGCTCAAGCCCGCCGATCTGGGCGAGTACCGACGCCGCGAGCTGGGCTTTGTCTTCCAGTTCTACAACCTGGTGCCCGACCTTACCATCAAGGAAAACATCGAGGTCACGGCGCACCTGTCCAAAAACCCGCTCAATGTCGACGATCTGCTGCGTTCGCTGGGCCTCTACGAGCACCGCAACAAGTTTCCGCGCCAGGTCTCGGGCGGCCAGCAGCAGCGCTGCGCCATCGGTCGTGCGCTCGTCAAAAACCCGGGCCTGCTGCTGTGCGACGAGCCCACGGGCGCGCTCGACTACAAGACATCCAAGGAAATCTTGCAGCTCATGGAGGACGTCAACCGCACTTACGGCTGCACCATCATCATTGTCACCCACAATGCCGCCATCGCGCGCATGGCAAATCGCGTGCTGCGCCTGCGCGACGGGCGCATCGTCGAGGACGAGCTCAACGAGTCGCCCGTCGCGGCCGCCGAGCTCGATTGGTAGGCGGCGCCATGACACCTCTCGCAAAACGTCTCCCGCGCGAGCTGCGCCGCAATATCGGTAAGTACCTGGGCATCTTTTTGCTTATGTGCGGAAGCATTGCCCTTACATCGGGCTTTTTGCTTGCGGCGCATTCCATCGGCTGCCTTATCGACGACATGCGCGATGCGTACACGATTGAGGACGGCCGCGTGACCACCTCCTTCGAGGCCACCAAAGACCAGCTCAAGGCAGCCGAGGACGCGACAGACGACGTCGGCGGCGTCACGCTCTACAAGAATTTCTCCATCGACGCCATCATCAAAAAGACCGCCGGCGACGACGGCACCAAGCGCACGCTGCGCACCTATGCGCACCGCACCAAGGTCGATATCGCGTCCTACTGTGAGGGCAGGGAACCCAAGGCGGACGACGAGGTGGCCATCGACCGTGTCTTTGCCACCAATAACAACCTGTCCGTGGGCGATAAAGTCGAGCTCGAGGGTCGCACCTACACCATCTGCGGCATCATGACCCAGCCCGATAGCCAGGCGCTGTTCCTCAACAATTCGGACTTTACGGTGAACACCATCACCTATGGCGTGGCCGAGGTCACCGACGCCGGCTTTGCCGCGCTCGAGGATGCCGGCGGCGCGCCTGCCTACACCTACTCCTTTACCTTTACCGACCGCGACCTCTCTACTGCGGATCGCATCGATGCGGAGCAGGATATGGTCGAGGCGCTGACCGATGTCGATGCGCGCGTGGACGATCTGATCGATGCCGATTCCAATCAGGGCATTGGCTATGCGCGCGACGACGTGGACGGCGACTCCATGATGTGGACGACGTTGCTCGACATCATCATCGTGATCATGGCGTTTGTCTTTGTGGTCCTTACCGACGCCACCATCGAGGAGGAGAGTGCCATCATCGGCACGCTGCTCGCCAGCGGTTATCGCCGTCGGGAGATCGTCCTGCACTACCTGGCACTTCCCGCCATCGTGGGCGTGGTCGCGGCGCTTTTGGGCACTGCGCTCGGCGTTGTGTTCTTTACCGAGCCCATGCGCAGCCTCTATTACGGTTCGTACAGCCTGCCGCCCTTCCAGGTGTATTGGAGCTGGGAGATCTTTGTGAAGTGCGCCGTGGTTCCTGCCGCCGCGCTCATTCTCATCACGCTGGTGGGCCTGCTTCGCAAAATGGGCAAGACGCCGTTGCAGTTCCTTCGTCACGAGGCGAGCGGTAAATCGGGTACCAAGCGTGGCCTGCAGCTGCCGGAGCGAATGGGCTTTGTCTCGCGCTTCCGCCTGCGTATCTTCCTGCGCAACCTGGGCAACTTCGCCACGCTCTTCGTGGGCATTGCGTTCGCCTCGCTGCTGCTGCTCTTTGGCCTGGCGATTCTGCCCACGATGACGCACTACGCGGACAACCTCGAGACGAGCCTGGTCGCCGAGCACCAGTACACGCTCAAGGCTCCGCTGGAGCTCGAGGGCACCGCCGAGGTGCGCGAGCAGTGGTCGGCACTCGAGCGCTTGCAGTCGGTTGACGGCGCGCTGCTTTCCGCCGCTCAGGATGCCGATGACGAGCTTGACGACGCGGCCGATGCGGCGCAGGCGGCAGCCGATGCCGCGACCGCATCTCCGTCTGCCGAGAGCCTGACCGCGGCGCAGGATGCGCTTGCCAAGGTCCAGGACAAGAAGGATGCGCTTTATGCGCGCCTCGATGACCTTGCCGATGCCCTCGGCTGCAACCGCGACGAGGCTATCGACCTGATCGACAAGGCCTCTAAGATTGACGCTGACAACGACGATATCCACCCGGTCAATACGATCGACAATGGTGCAAGCGCAATCGCGCAGGCCGAGAAATACGCCGTCTACCAGCTGCAATACGACCGCGGCGATGGAAATGGCGAGGAGACGATTTCCGTCTACGGCATTTCATCCGACTCGCGCTATTGGAAAGACCTCAACGTCGGCGACGGACGCGTCGTCTTTGGCGGTGGCTTGCTCGACAAGTTCGGCTGGAGCGAGGGCCAGAAGGTCACGCTCAGCGACAAGTACGAGGGCGAGCATTATTCCTTTGAGTACGCGGGCAAGGACTGTGCCTGGGGCTCCAAGTCGGATATGAATGTCTATATGAGCATCGACGACTTTAACGAGCTGTTCGACAACGACGCCACCTACTTTAACGGCTATGCGAGCAACAAGAAGCTCGACCTCGATGCTCGTTACTTTGCCGGCGACACCACGCCCGACGACATGCGCGCCGTGGGCGACCAGTTCATCGGCATGATGAGCAAAATGATCGGCATGATGGTTGGACTTGCGGTGTTCATCTTCCTGCTGTTTATGTACCTGCTGACCAAGGCTGTGATCGACCACAGCGCCCGTTCGATTAGCTACATGAAGGTCTTTGGCTATCGCGAGAGCGAGATCTCGCATTTGTACATCCGCTCGATCACGCTGTGCGTGGTGGCGTCGCTCGTGCTGAGCCTGCCGGTCATTATTGGCTCGCTCACGGCCATCTTCCGTTCGATGCTGCTCGCCTATAACGGCAATATCGAGATCTATGTGCCCGCTTGGTCCATGGCGGCGTGCGTAGGAATCGGCTTTGCGACCTACCTGGTCGTGGCGCTGCTGCACACGCGCTCCATCAAGCGCGTCAGCCTGGCCGAAGCCCTCAAGGTGCAGGAGTAGTCATCGGGGACAGTCTTTGCCGATTCGCTGGCCGGGCGGCAAGCACTCATTTAAGTCTGTCCCCAATGAGTGCCTAGCGACTCGGCGTTGTGCTTGACTTCAACCCCACTTCAACGGGTACCATCCTCTATGTCTGTAACGCCATATAGACCGAGGGGATAGATCTATGACCGCAACCGCACCCGCAGCACCGGCAAAGGTGTACTTCACCAACCTGCGCACGCATGCTCGCGAGAGCCAGCTCGACAAGCTCAAGCGCCTCATCCGCCGCGCTGGTATCGAGCGGATCGACTTTGAGAACAAGTTTGTCGCCATCAAGATTCACTTTGGTGAGCTGGGCAACCTGAGCTTTTTGCGCCCCAACTACGCCCGAGCCGTCGCGGACGTCGTGAAGGAGCTGGGCGGCAAGCCCTTCCTTACCGACTGCAACACGCTCTATGTGGGTAGCCGCAAAAATGCGCTCGAGCACATCGACACCGCCTACCAGAACGGCTTTACCCCGTACGCCACGGGCTGCCAGATCATCATCGCCGACGGCCTCAAGGGCACCGACGAGGCGCTCGTCCCGGTCGAGGGCGGCGAGTACGTGCGCGAGGCAAAGATCGGCCAGGCACTCATGGATGCCGACATCGTGATTAGCCTCACCCACTTTAAGGGCCATGAGCAGGCCGGCTTTGGCGGCGCCATGAAGAACCTGGGTATGGGCGGCGGTAGCCGTGCCGGCAAGATGGAGCAGCACGCCGCTGGCAAGCCGAGCGTCGATACCACCAACTGCGTTGGCTGCCGTGCCTGCGAGAAGATATGCGCGCACAGCGCCATCACGTTTGACGGTACGCGT
The DNA here is from genome assembly GCA_958445065.1 of uncultured Collinsella sp. Classification (GTDB taxonomy): domain Bacteria; phylum Actinomycetota; class Coriobacteriia; order Coriobacteriales; family Coriobacteriaceae; genus Collinsella. Next base: position 4,675 of record CAUCQW010000003.1, on the reverse strand, counting down.
GAGCGCGAGCTTGCCAACGGCAGCACTCGCACGGTTCATGTGGCTGCCATCGACCACGATCGCTGCGTGGGCTGCGGACGCTGCATTGCGGCGTGCAACCAGGACTGCATCAAGCCCGACTATGATGCCGCGGCCGACGTACTCAACTACAAGATCGCTGAGTACACCAAGGCCATCGTCGACGGCCGCCCGAGCTTCCACATCTCGCTCGCCATGGACATCAGCCCCAACTGCGACTGCCATCCCGAGAATGACACGCCTATCGTCAACGACATCGGCATGTTCGCGAGCTTCGACCCGGTCGCCATCGACCAGGCCTGCGCCGACGCCGTCCTGGCGTCCGAGCCGCTGCCTAACACCGAGCTTACCGACAGCGCGGCCAAGATGGAGCATAATCACGAGCATCTGGAGGGCGAGCAGGCCAAGGATCCCTTCTGCATCACGCATCCCGACACCGACTGGCGCGCGTGCATCGCGCATGCCGAGAAGATTGGCCTGGGCACGAGCGAGTACGAGCTCATCGAGGTCAAATAGCGCCTAGCTATTGGACATATCAAGCGCTTTTGTAGCGCAACGTTAGTAAAAACCGCCCGTGAGCACAGCGCCCACGGGCGGCTTTTTGGAAGTGCTAGGGGCCAGATAGACCAGTAAACCGTACTATTTGCTTAAAAATTCTTGTCGAGGAACTCGTCGACCGTATTCCAGTAGAGCTCGGGGTCAACTTGCGCGCTCTTGGCGTGGGTGGCGCCATGGATGGTGAGCTTTTGCTTGACCTTGCTGGCGCACACGTCGTAGTTTTGGTCGAGCATGTCGTACGGCACAAAGGTGTCCTGGTCGCCGTGGATGAACAACATGGGAACCGTCGCGTGTTTGAGTTGCTCCACACTGCTCGCCTTATGAAAGTCGTAGCCCGCGCGCACGTTGCACACCAAGTTTGCTACATCGAGCAAGGGAAAACTGGGCAGGCCAAATACATCCTTGAGCTGCAGGGAAAACTCGTCCCAAACGCTTGTATAGCCGCAGTCCTCGATAATGCATTTCACATTTGCGGGCAGAGATTCCCCCGCTACGTTCATGGCAGTCGCCGCGCCCATCGACTCGCCAAAGACCAGGATGCGCGCCTTGGGATCGGCCGCAACAATCCGCCCGATCCACGCGACGACATCGAGTCGCTCGGGCCAGCCCATGCCGATGTAGTCACCGCCGGAACGCTCGTGGGCGCGGGCGGCGGGTGCGAGTACGTTCATGCCGCGGTCGTGGAATCGCTTGACGTATCGGGCCATACCGATGGGCTCGTTGGTATATCCATGCAGGCAGACGGCGTAGTCGTGCGTGCTCTCCGACGCAGCATAATACCAGGCGGCAAGCTCGGTCCCGTCATCTGCGGTGAGGCTGCTGCTCTCGCGGTTTTCCTTAAACCACGCCCGTGCCTCGCCCTCCTCGGCGTCAATCTGCTCGCCCTTTTCGGCGTCCTTGCCGTCCTGCATCATCTTCATGGTGTATGGCGCGCGGGGATTCAGCGCGAAGTCAAACAGAAAGTTGCCGGCAAACCCCAGCAGCGCGACAACGACTACCAACGTAACAATGCCGGCTATCTTGAACTTTCGATGGGGGCGTGCGCTTTGAGGCATTTACGGTTCTCCTTAAAGATGTTAATACATCAACATTTAATGCAAGCGCATTATGGACGTTCACCGTTGATGCGTCAACAGGCAAAGAATGGGTAAACAAAGGGTCACGTATGGTGCAAATTTCGCACGCACCCAGACGCTTTGATATAGTGTTGAGAACTCTTTACGTTGGAGGATGTAACCGGCATGTCCGATTCGAGCGACAGTTCTAAGCCGCGACCCAAGACCGCGGCCGTTCCACACTACACGGTGGGTGAGGAGATCATGAACTCCGTCACCCATGGTGTCGGCTGTCTGCTGGGTATCGCGGGCCTGGTGCTCCTGATTGTATTCGCTGCCCTGCGCGGCGGAGGCCCGGCCCACATGGCTGCGGCAATTGTCTATGGCGTCAGCATTATCCTCGAATACCTAGCCTCCACGCTCTACCACGCGATTCAGCCCGCGCGCGCCAAGCGCGTGTTTCGCATCATCGACCACAGCTGCATCTACTTGCTTATTGCCGGCAGCTATACGCCGTTTTGCCTCATCACGCTCGCAAACGACGGCGGCCCTGCGCTGTTCTTTGCCGTATGGGCCATCGCCATTATCGGCATCGCCCTCGAGTGCTTTATGCGCGAACGTCAACCGCACTGGGTAAGTGGCCTGGTCTACTTGCTGATGGGCTGGCTCGTTGTCTTTAAGCTGCCCGAACTTGTGGCACTGCTCAACCCCGTGGCACTTGCCCTGCTCGCCGTCGGCGGCGTGTGCTACACCGCGGGCGTGCCGTTCTATATCGCCAAAAACGTGCGCTATCTGCACAGTATTTTCCACTTGTGGGTGCTCGCCGGCAGCATCTTCCAGTTCATGGCGGTGATCCTCTTCGTAATCTAGCGACCGCGCCCATGCCCTCGCTTCCACGGGCGACCGGCGCAATTGCCCTATCCGTCACCTACGCTTACTACCCAACGTCCCGAATCTTGGAGGTTCGAGAAACTCCCGATGGACATAACCATCTCCCTTATCACCACCCTCGTTTTGACCCTCATCAACGGCTACTTCTCTATGTCCGAGATGGCGCTCACCACGGCCAAGCGCGCCGTGCTGGAGCATGAGGCCGAGGAAGGCGACAAGCGCGCCGAGCGTGCCATTAAGCTGGCTGCCGACTCCGACCAGCTGCTCGCCACCATCCAGGTCGCCATCACGCTCGTGGGCTTCGCCTCGTCCGCCGTTGCCTCGACGAGCCTGTCCGACCCGCTCGCCACGTGGCTCATGAGCTTTGGCATCGCGCCGCTCTCCGCCATCGCGCGCGGCCTGGCGCCGGTCATCATCACCGTCGCGGTCGCCTTCGTGTCCATCGTGATCGGCGAGCTCGTCCCCAAGCGCATCGGCCTGGCCAATGCCGAGGGCGTGTCCAAGCAGGTCGTGGGACCGTTGTCGTTTTTCCAAAAGATCGCCCGTCCGCTCGTGTGGCTGACTGGCGCTTGCTCCGATGGCCTGGCCCGCATTCTGCGCATCAAGAGCGCCGACGACCGGCAGAACGTCTCGGAAGAAGAGATCAAGTACATGGTCTCGGAGCAGGACGACCTGCTCGACGAGGAAAAGCGTATGATCCACGAGATCTTCGACCTGGGCGACACCGTTGCCCGCGAGGTCATGGTGCCGCGCGTGGACACCACCATGTGCGAGGACGACGAGACGGTCGCCGACGTGCTGTCTACCATGCGCCAGACCGGCTTTAGCCGCATCCCCGTCTATCACGAGGATCCCGACAACGTCGCGGGCATTGCGCACATCAAGGACCTGATCCAGCCCGCGCTCGACGGCAAGGGCGACCAGCCCATCGCCGGCTTTTTGCGCGACGCCACCTTTGTGCCCGACACCAAGGACATCCTGCCGCTGCTGTCCGAGATGCAGACCTCGCACGACCAGATCGTGGTCGTCGTGGATGAGTACGGCGGCACGGCCGGCATCATCACCATCGAGGACATCGTCGAGGAGATCGTGGGCGAGATCGAGGACGAGTTCGACCCCGACAACAAGTACCTCACGCGCCTTTCGCGCCGCGAGTGGCTCGTCGATGGGCGTTTTTCGTGCGATGACGCGATTGAGCTTGGTTGGCCGCTCGAGGAAAGCGATGATTATGAGACCATCGCCGGCTGGATTTTGGAGCTTTGCGACTCGGTGCCCGACATCGGAGAGGTGTTTGAGGTCGCGGGGTACAAGTTTAAAGTGCAGTCGATGCGTGGCCAGCGCATCTCGCTCATTCGCGTGATCGCTCCGGCCGAAACCGATAAGAAGGATTCCGAGTCTTCGGTAGACGAGCCGACGACGTCGGGTGCGGGTTCCGCGAATCCGCACGACGGCGACGAGTAGGACAAGGAAGAGTAGGGGAGAGTTATGGCAGGCCTGTTCAACATCCTTAAGGTCACCGTCAGCGAGGACAAGATCTGCGCGCACGTGCTGGTGAACCCCGGCATGCCGCTCATGACCTCGGAGGATATCGAGGCCACGGCGCGCGTGTACTACCTGGTGCCGGCGATTGCCAAGCACCTGTGCCTGGGCGATTCCGGCCGCGAGTTCCAGGACTGCATGGGTCAGACCGAGCTATGCCACCTGCTGGAGCATGTGACGGTTGAGCTCATGAACGAGACCGGTCTTGCCGGTAGCATCTCGTGCGGCCGCACGCGCGTAAGCGAGCATGACGAGCGTGTCTTTGAGGTCGAGCTTTCGTGCCCCGATGACGCACTGGCCATCGGTGCGCTGTCGTCGGCCACCTTTATGATGGACTGGGCGTACCTGCACGCCGACCAGCCTGCCCCCGACGTGGAAGGCACGGTCGCGGGCCTACGCAACCTGGTGCTGGGCATGCGCGCCGAGGCCGAGGGCAAGGATCCTCACGAGGCCGTCGCCGCTGCGAACGGCGAAGATACTGCCGAGGACGAGGGCGCTGACGAGGGCGATGTGCCGGTTGACGCCGAGCCCGTTGCCGATGCGACCGCCGAGCCCGTTTCCACCGAGCCCCAGGGCGTCCCCAACTTTGACGACGAGCCCCAGGTGGCGATTGA
>CAUCQW010000002.1 GCA_958445065.1 uncultured Collinsella sp. | reverse complement strand
GAGCGGGGGCTCCTATCTTTTTAGTGCCCTCGGATTGGGTCATAGTGTCTGTCCGAGCAATCCTTGTCGGAAGGACAAGGAGGACGTTATGAAAGCCGACAACAGGGACGTGCAACGAATTTCCAATCTCGCCAAAGGATACGACCGCAATCTCTGCGGGAAGGATTTCCTCATCTGCTATGGAGAGGAAGGCAACACCCGCATGCTCGAGGTAGCCTTTTCAAAGAAACGCTTCAACCATCTCGTCGGCATTGATATCGGGCAATGCCATGTCAAACCGTGGGTTCTATACAAGAAGGCTCTCGCGGGAACCCTGACACCGCGCGACTTGGGGAGTTCGCTCTCGCAATACTTCCCCTCTAAAGCCCTGGCGGCACGCATGATGAATCTCTTCGCCAGCTCCGCCACCCATGTCAGCAAGGTCGACCCCCTATCAACCCGAGTCAACGCCGAGATCTGGATATCGGGCGATGCGGCGCAATTCGCCATCGGGTGCCTAAAGGTAAATGCCGAATACCACAGCTCATCCTGCTATGTGCCGAGCAGCCTGCAGCTACTGAAGCCGGAAAAGGTAGACAAGAAATCAAGCGGTGAGCGAATGCCTATCGTCGCCATGCTCAGCAAAGACGCATCGGCAAAAGGCTACGACACCCTTCTCTACGTCAACGATCAGCTGCTCGAATCCAGCCGCGACAGCCTCGGATTCATCATCCGCAGCTTCGGGGATACCGAGGCCCTCCGGACATCCTATCCGGTCATCATGGATACGGTCATGGGCTTGGCCCCGAATAAGGATATGAGCCTCGATGACCTTTTCGAGGACAAGGCCACCCTCGCGCACGAACTCGATGAACTCAATCGGCGGCGAGAGAACTTCAGGAATACGCTATCGCACTCCCCCGCCGATAGGAGCGGTAGGTAGCTATGTGGGCAGGCGGCTATGCGTGTAGCCCGATATGTAGCGGTGTATGCCTGCATGTCGCTACCTTTGTCCCGCTGTCTCGTTCTGCCCAATAGGTTGCTAACGTTTGGATATGGTCAGTACTCATTGGAGGTCGATATGGGTTTTCCCGCTACCAAAAGTTCCGTCAGCCAGATTATCGAGAAACTCGATTCATTACCGAACAGCGCACGCGATACAGCCGTAAACAACAGCATTGTTCCATCCGATAACCTCGCCGGCCTTGGAGAGAGCGTCCTCAAGCTCTACAGCGAGTCAAGCCCGTCCGCCCGCGAGGCTATCGCAGAGATGTTCGAACTGGCCTGCAACGAACCGTTCGACAATTGGCTTGACAGGGTCGAACGCATCTGCGATGGATTCTCCAAGCAAAGAGAGTGCGTTCGGGAATTCGATTCGCTTCCCGAAGCGATTGCCGATGCCCTCGATTCGGAAGGATGGACCGTCTCCGACGATGACGTACGCAATCTCGGATATCTGGAAATCGAGCGGGAAACAGACCTTACCGGTTACGATCTCGTACTTACCATCGACCTGCGCGGCAAAGATATGGACTCTGCCAGCGATTGGATGTCTGCAGACGCAATCTCGTCTACAGTTGGGATCCGGTCGAGGAGGCGCTTATCGCCGCTGGATGCCCGGACGCTCCCTCGGTCGATCGAATCATCGAAGACTTCAAATCTACCTATGAGAGCTCAATCTCCGGTATCGAAGCTGTCTGCCAAATTGTCACCAGCGCATGGGATGAGAAAACTGCGGCGGAAGACGTCCATTCGGAATCGCTCGACCATATTTGCGAACGAGCAAGCTCTGCCATCGATGACGCGATGGATGATTCTCGCGCGGTTGGGCGCAGCGAGGATATCGATAAGTAGCCAGCGACCTGCGGGAGAGTGTTGCAGCCCAATAGCCAGATAGCTTGGTAGCAATGTAGCTTGGTAGCAATGTGGCTCGGTAACCAGGCAGCCCCGTAGTCCAGCAGCACGATAGGCATGCAGTTCGGCAGCCGACGATAGCGAGTTTCCTATCTTCGGGTGAAAACAATAATAACGACCAGTTATGCCACGGGGTGCCATTACGGGCACCCCTTTGTTTTCCTATGCGTGTAGGCGTGTAGCTCTGTAGCTGTGTAGCAGGGTAGGCACGCAGCGCGATAGTCGCGAAGCCCCATAGGACGAAAACCTCAATTTGAAATAGGTCGGTAGATCACTATCTAGCTGGGGAATTGCCGCTGCGGCAAGACTCCGTCGGGTTTTTCGGGGTGCCAGAGACTGGGAACCGTTGTTGGTTCGCGGTCAGGAGGACCCCTTGGGCTTTCGCTATGTAAGCATCTTCTCAGGCGTCGAGGCGGCGACACTCGCCTGGGAGCCACTCGGCTGGGAGCCGTTGGCCTTCTCGGAAATCGAGCCGTTCCCGTGCGCCGTGCTGGCCGAGAGATGGCCAGACGTCCCCAACCTCGGAGACATCACCAAAATCGACTGGAAGGAAGAAATCGATGGAGCTATCGACCTTGTTGTTGGCGGATCCCCGTGTCAATCGTTCTCGGTAGCGGGTAAGCGCGAAGGCCTCAAAGGCGCATCCGGCCTTATGTTCGAGTACATTCGATGCGTACAGGAACTTCGTCCTCGCTGGTTTCTATGGGAAAACGTCCCAGGAGCGCTCACGAGCGAAGATGGGGGGGCTTTCGGACAGCTGCTCAGCGAAATGGATGAACTCGGGTATAGTCTCGCATGGCGAGTTCTGGACGCGCAATTCTTCGGAGTGGCCCAGCGACGCCGCCGTCTGTTTCTTGTCGGACATCTTGGAGCCGAATCCCCCGCAGAGGTTCTCTTTGAGCCCGACTGCCTGTCAGGGTATCCTCAATCGAGCCGTGAAAAGAGGAAGGAGCTTGCCCGCCGAGCTGGACGCAGCGCTGCGTGCGCAGGCTTCAAGTACTCCGCTGCGCCCCGAGCAAACACGATAGGCTATGCGGAGGAACAGGCGAACACGCTCACGGCTGACTGGCACGCTCCGGCAGTCTTGCCTCTGAGTGGCACCGACCAACAGGTCATGGCGATGTCCCAGTACGGTACGGAGATCGCGGGGTGCCTCACGGCCCGAGGAGATTCGTCCCCGTGCGCGGATAGGGGCCAAAACATCGTCTGCATGACGGGCACGCAGGCGCACTGCCATATCAGCGATGAAATCGCGGGATGCCTTACCGCACATATGGGCAAGGACGACGCCCCCGTTGTGGTGGACGGCACGAATATTCAGACATATGTCTGCGAGCTCGCCCACTCGAGCAGCAACGGCTTGGGGGTCGGCGAGTCCGATGTCTTCCCGACCCTCGATACCTCATCCGGTCCCGCCGTCTGGGCTCGCGAGAATGGCATCCTGCCGCCCTTCGGATTCGCGCAGAACGTGCGCAACGAGGTGCGCATCGTCGGCGATGGGACCCTCAGCGGGGCGCTTGCCGCCAGACCCGGCATGAAGCAGGCCACTTTCGCATGCACGGGCGGCACCTATCCCATCAATGAGCAAATCGCAACCCGTGACAAGAAGCTGGGTCGCGGGACGGGCCTTGGGGTCGGTGCGGACGGCGACCCGGCCTTCACGCTGCTCGCGAACCACCCGCATATGGTTGCCTCTGAAATCGCGGACAAGCCCGCGGAGGTTAACCCTATGCTCGTCCGCAGGCTCACCCCGCTCGAGTGCGAACGCCTGCAGGGTTTCCCCGATGGGCATACGCTGATCGCTTGGAAGGGCAAGCCCGCCGAGGAATGTCCCGATGGGCCGCGCTACAAGGCCATCGGCAATTCCATGGCGGTTCCCGTCATGAGATGGATTGGCAGGCGTATCGCGGCGGTCGATGAGCATTAGGCATCTCAACGGAACTCAAGCTGAATTCAAAGAGCGCCTTCCGGGGCGCTCTTTTCTTGCCAACAGTCTGCGTGTGAACACGCAGTTCAGTAGGCGTGTAGTTATGTAGCTCGGTAGCTCTGTAGACGCATAGACGCATAGACGAGCTTGCCAAACGATTGTCCAGATGAATGAGGAAAAGAATAAGAAGAATAAGAAAAGTAATCATCTGATATGAGGGAGTCTCTTCGAATGTAATCATTTGGCAGCGGTGTAGCCGAATAGTTCTGTAGTTCCGTAGTCGTGTAACAAGATAGCTCGGTAGACGTGCAGCTACGCAGTGAAGCAAAAAAGAGGAGCCACCATTTCGGCGGCTCCTCCTCTCGAGGGGAAAGGGCTTGGGGTCTAGACCGCTAGGATCTAGAGTGCAGCATGGAGACCACGGCGGCGTGCGATGCCCGCTGCGGCAATCGCGGCTGCGCCCATGCCGGAGATGACGCTCACCTCGAGCGCGGTGGAGTCGCCCGTCTGGGGCAGGGCCTTCTGGTCGGAAGCGGCAGCGGCCTGAGCCTGCTCACCCTGGGCCTGTTTGCCGTTCGCACCCGCAGCCTGGTCGGTTCCGGCTCCACCGGCACCGTTGGCGTTACCGTCCTCGGTGCCGGTCTCGGTGTTACCGCCGGCGATGGTGCCGTTGCCATTCTCGGTCTTGGAAGCCTCGTAGGCATCAGAGAGGTTCTTGTAGTCCTGGGCGGCTGCGGTGTAGTAGGCCTGAGCCTCATCCACGGCGGCGGAAGCGGTGTCGACATCGCCCTGAGCGAGCTTGACGGCGGCGGTTGCCTCGATCAACGTGCCATTGGCCTTGTCGGCAGCGGCCTTGAGCTCGGCGAGCTTCTGCTCCGCCTCGTCCTTGCCTGCGGCAGCGGTAGCGGCAGCCACGGCGGCCTTCTGGTAGGCAGTCTCAGCCTCGTCATATGCGAGCTGGGCCGCAGCCAGGTCGGCATCGGCGGCCTCCTTGGCATCCAGCGCCTTCTGCTCGGCGGTGACCGCATCCTCGTAGTCACCCAAGGCCTTTTCGTAGGCGGCCTTCGCGGCGGCACGCTCGCCCTTCTTCACGTCAATCACGGCTACGGCATCCTCGAGGGACTTCTGAGCCTCGACCAAGGCGGTCTGGGCATCGGAAAGCTGGCCTTGGAGCTGAGCGGTCTTGTCATGCGCGGCATCGAATTCATCCGCGCCCTGGTCGTAGGCGGCCTGCTTCTCGTCTGCGGTAGCCTTCGCCTGGTCGCGGACGCCGGCGGCATCCTCAACGCCAGGCTTCAAGCCCTGATACTTGGAGGAAGCATCGGCAAAGACCTTGTTCGCCTCGAGCTGAGCCTGATTCAGCTGCTCGAGATCGCCGGCATGGTTCAGGGCATCATCCAGCGCATCGGACGCATCCTTGGCGGCCTTGTCGGCTGCGGCCTTGGCGTCGGTCGCGGCCGCGACGGCCTGCTGTGCGGCCGCCTGATCATCCTTGGCGGTCTTGAGCTGTGCCTCGCAGGTCGGGATGTAGTTGTTCACGATGTCATCGTAGGAGGCCTGCGCGGCATCGACTGCCTTTTGGGCAACATCGACCGCGGCCTGCTTATCACCGAGCGTGGCGGCTTGGGCCTCACGCTCGTCAACAGCGACCTTGATGTCGTTGTAGATGTCCTGTGCCTGCTGGAAGGTGTCACGGGCGGCGTTGACCGCATCCATGAGGGAGGTCAGCTCTTCCTCGGTCGCGGTGCCTGCGACCTGAGCCTGGTAGTAGGCATTTGCGGCTGCGGTATAGGCGGTCTGCTCCTGCTCGAGCTTCTGCTGAGCATTATCGAGGTTCTGGCGATACTGGGGCAGGGAGTCCGCGATGGACTTGATGAGGTCGTACTCGTCCTGGGCTGCAGCGAGAGCGGCCTTCGCGTCTTGGATGTTCTGCTCTGCCTGGGGAACGGTGGCATTTGCGGCATCGAGACGGGTCTGCTCGTTGGCGACGGCCTGCTTGGCCGCCTCGAGCTTGACGTTCGCCTGGTCGAGGGCGGTTTGGGCATCTGCCGCCTTGGACTGGGCGGTATCCTTAGCCTGGGTCAGCTTCTGGATAGCGGCATCGCCCCACTTGCCGAAGGCATCGAGATAGGCGTGGACCTTGCCGTACCAATCGGCCTTCTTGGCCTCCATGTCGGCCTGCGCCGCATCCAACTCGGCCTGCTTCTCATCGAGCGTCTTCTGGGCGTCTGCAAGCTCGGCGTTTGCCTGGTCGAGTTCGGACTGGAGGGCATCGAGCTGACTGCGGGCGGCATCCTCGGCCGCCTGGGCATCGGATACCTGCTGCTCGAGGTCGGCAACCTTAGCCTCGGCCTCGTCGACGCCCTGCTGGGCCTTCTCGACGGCCTTCTTCGCGGTATGGACCGCTGCCTTGGCGTCGGTCCATACCTGCTTGGTGGTCTCGATCTTCTCGAACGCGCCTGCGCGTCCCGCCTTTGCGGCCTCGTAGGCTGCAGCAGCCTGCTCGGCAGCCTTTGCAGCGTCGGCTCGCTTTGCGGCGGCGACATCATATGCGGCCTTGGCCTCGGTCAGCTTCTGGTCGGCTGCAGCCTTGGCATCGGACGCGGCCTGTACATCGGCCTCACCTGCCTCAGCGTCGGCGGTTGCCTGATCGTATGCGGTCTGGGCGTCGGCTTGTGCCGACTGTGCGGCATTCATGGCGGCCTTCGCGGTATCGAGCTGCTCGTTTGCCTCGTCCAGCTTGCCCTTGGCGAGATCCATGGTCGCCTTGGCATCCTTTACGGCTTGCTCGGTGACCTTCTGGATGTCGGTCTGGGTGGTTAGCTGATCGCCGTCTGCGGATGCCGTCTGGGCAAATGCCATGGTCTGCATGACCGGGGACAGCATGAGGCCTGCAGTCACGGCCATGGTCACCGCCGGCTTCAAAATCGTCTTCTTGTTCTTTGCCTCGCGTTTGCGCATATCGAGGTCTCCTTCCATTCGGAGGTTTTGCTAGCCCCGTGAAAATACGCCAATCCATGCATTGCCATTCACCTGTTGCCGCAGCGGCAGCAGGTGGCGGTCAAGGTTGCGTGGGATTGCCTCGTAAAGCGCCGTCTAGCAGCGGAATCGGCTTGGCTGTAGCCGTGTAGCTCGGTAGTCGGCTACGTGACATGCACGGTAGCCGTGTAGCTGTGTAGCCGGCTTTGATGCATAGCGATGGAAGGAAAAGGCCGATCGAGCGCCATCGCCGTGGCTTGACATGAGCGTGGAGCATGCCGCTGCGGCAAGCGCCCCATGTGGACGGTAGCCGCGTGGGACGCTTAATCAATAAAGCCCGCGGCTTCGCGGGCGTATGGCGATGTCTGTCTTGTGGAGGGCGAATGGTTGGAGATCAGTTGAATCTCGTGGAGGTGTCGGTTGAGAAGGATGCGGGCGGCAACCCGACATGCATCATCTGGCCCGATGGGCGAAGGTTTGCCATCTCGAGTAGCGGTGCGCCGCTCATGTGCCCGTCCCGTACCGCGGGCAGGTTCGCGTATGTCCGCGATGTCTATGTCATCGGTCGCGGGAACAGGACGCACCGCAGGTCGATTATCGCCGACGGCGGCAAGTGGTATGTCGTCTGCCTGAAGTAGCACGGGTATTCAGGCAGCTAGGTAGGCGTGTAGCTCTGTAGCCGTGTAGTTGAGTATCGAGCTACACGGCTACCTGTAAAATCGGTCAGTCGCGTTCGCTCGGCCAGACCATCAGGCGGTTCGGGTCTTTCGCAAGGCTCCTCATTATGCCAATCAGCTCGCCGCGGGTCTCGGTATTGAGGCGATTGAACAGCGTGACCAACTCAAGCCTCTGCCCGACAGGGGCATCGGTGTCGTCGGCTACCGGCATCTCGGTGTCGAAGAGCTGCTCTATGGTTATGTTCAAGACCCGGCAAAGGGCGAGCAAGTTAGAGACGCGGACCGTTCCCAAGTCGGTTTCAGGGCGGATAATCGTCGTCAACGTGCTCACCGGAATGCCGGCAAGGTTTGCCGCCTGGCTGTTTGAGTATCCGGATCCCTTGATGAGCGACTCCAGTTTAGAGTAGGGGCGGTCCTTGCCCGCTACCTGCTTTTTCGGAGCCGCGGTGGGCTTTTTCCCAGCCATGGTATCGAACTCCTATCTTTCTCGATATGTCTGTATAGCGTCATGTAGGCGGCTATGCAGCTACATGGCTACATATGTAGCTCGGTAGCTGTAGCTTGAAAAGCGCCGGTGCCGCCTGGCGAGCTAATCGGCTTCCCCTGCGCCATCCGGATTTGTTTCCACGTCATCAGGCTCTATCTTCTCGACCTGCACCTCGTGATTTCTCTGCATGTTGGTGGGATCCAATTTCATGGCGCTCGATACGCGCATGAGGCAGGATTTCGCCTGCGCGTTGAAGCCCCTGAAATCGCTCACGAGGGATTCCTCGTCGCCCGAGAGAAGCGCCTTCTTTCCTGGGTTCTCCTCCTCACCATCGAACAGGTCTTCCACAAATGTCTCAAACGGAATGTCCAAGCCCTTGCATATCCTCAGAAACGTGGAGATCTGCATGTTCTGGCATTTCGACCTGCCGTTCACGAAGGTGCTCAAGGTTGAAGTCGAAACCCCGCACCTGCGGCTGAGTTCCGATGCCGTGATACCGTACTTCTCAAGAATCCCCTTGAAGGTCATGGTCTCCCCTATCTGTAGATCAGGTTACTACCCGGCTACAGAATACATGATTTGGAAGTCATTTTCGCGTATGTAGATATAAATCGCGCAAATAGGTAATTTCCACGTATGTAAATTACGATTCCAAATTATATTGCCCAGAATAGAAAAAAGGGTTAATATCTCGCTCGTAGCTACGAATGAGGAACACCATTCCACATTCGTCAACTATGCCCCAAGTAGTTCGTTAGTTACGGAGACATGATGACCGCAAACCCTGTACTGGAGTCCGCATCCAAAATCCTCTTGGATTACGTCGAGGACACGAAATTGTTCGCCACGGCTATCAATGAATCGGTCGGCGGGGCCGAGCTTCTCGACTGTCAGTGCAACTTCCTTCGCGAGCCGACCGCTAGTGAATTCGTGTTTGTGAGGGCGATGCTGCCCGCGGAAGGCGCCGCCCGTCTTTTGGACGCGTTCGACTCTGCCGTCGAGGAGCAGATGCAGCGCATGGCAAATCCATCCTTCGCGTCTGTCGCGGAGGAGATGTAGCGTGATGAATACCGCAGTCAAAAAGAGCGCCAAGTCCGCATCCTTCAGCGATGAGGAGCTCTTGCAGCTCCCGCTCGTTCTCAACTCCGACCAGGCCGCCAAAGTCCTCGGTTGCAGCCGCTCGAAGCTCCAATCAATGTGTCGCGCCGATACCGTCGAGTACCAACGCCTCCAAAACCGCTTCACCTTCAACCGCGATTATATCTTCAAGCTCGCGGGGATCAGCTACGAGGCTCTCTACAAGAGCGTGAGCGAGCGCTGCCTTGCGAGGGAGAAAATCAAAGAGCAGTACGCCCCGCTCTTCAAAAAATACGGCGTGGATATCTTCGGAGGCGAGACCCTTCTGGGCGCAGGTGCGCCCGATAGTGCGGCTCTTATGAAAAACGACGAAGTTGAGGTGGACGAAGCACTGATCGACCAGATCGGAGAAGCCCAGCTCGGCAAGCTGCTACTCAAGACCCTTCTCAAAAATGCCTAGTTGACAAGCTCGGCATAGCGCCACAAAATCAAAGCATACCGGTTCCCCAAGCCGGACGATAGGAGATGAACTGCATGACCCGCCCTGCTGGGCGTGCAGCTGTGAACGCTGCCGCCTATCCGTGCAATCTGTTAGCTATCGACCCCGAGGGTATCAAGCCCTTCGGGGTCTTTTCGCCATGCACGTGCACTTTGGCAGGTGATCTCAAATGAGTTTCACCATCGACCCGTGGATGATGCGCGATCTCGATTTATCGGGAAACGAGCTCATCATCTTCGCCCTGGTCTGTGAAGCGGGCGAAAAGGGCCTCAGCGTCTCAAAACCTAAGCTCGCGTTCCTCAGCAACACATCGGTCACGACCGTCAGGCGTGTTCTGAGCGATCTGTCCGAACGCGGCTACATCGAGCGCACCCATGTCGGCGAGAACGAGCCGAGCACTTGGGTCGCATGCGTCGGCGAGCAGTCACCCAGCTCTCCCTCTCCTATCGAAACGCCTTCCGGCCGAAACAGCCGGAGCAGAGTCATGTCGATAGCGAAATAGGAGGACTATCATGGATTTCGGATTCAACGACCCCGCACGCAAGCGCCTGGAGCAGGAGACCTACTGGAAGCAGTACGGCTGGATGAACAAGCTCGGGATCAACGGGCCCCGCGCGATCGTGTTCGCCCTCATCTTCGAGCGCGACTGCACCGACGACCCCGCCCGCGAGCGTATCACCTCGAAATACATCGCTCAGGCTCTCGATGAGGGGAGCCCCGCTCGCCGTGGCTCCCGCGAGGGCGGCATCGCGCGCGTCTTCAAGGCACTCAATGAGCTTGCCGCCAAGGGGCTCGTCTGCGCCGTCATGGATGAGGACGGCCTGTCGATGAGCTTCAAGTGCGATTACGATGCCGTCGAGTCGATTCTCACCGGCACGGCGGACAGTCCTGCAGATATCGAGCAGACAAGCGAATCAAGCGAAGGCGAGGTCGATGGCGATGCCTACGACAAGATGTCCTGATAGCGCGCTCGACCGCAACTTCTATACCGTATTCGACTGGATGGTGGACCCCGCGGGGCTGGGGCTCAAGGCATCCAGCGCCGAGCTGTCGGTATACGCCAAGATCTACTCGATGAGCCATCATTCCGCATACGGCTACTACGTCTCGCAGGATCAGCTTGCGCTCGACCTGTATATCTCGCGGCGCTCCGTCCAGCGTGCGCTCGACAGCCTTTGCAAGACGGGGCTAATCGGCTATAACGAGCTGTACCGTACCGGCAGGGAGGCGAGCGGCATGAAATCGCCGCGCTCCTACTTCGCCGTCCAGGAGAAAATCAACGCCGCGATCGAGGCGACGAGCGCCGTCTCCGCCTCGCGCGGCGGGCAAATCCTCGATTTCGACTTTCAACAAAGCGCAGGTCAGGCTGATGCGTCAACTTGTCACATCTCAGCTGTTGAAAACTCGAGTTTTCAACAATCCGCAGGTCAGGCAGATGCGTCATTTTGTCACAACGATGCGCCAAGTTGTCACATCGATGCGTCAACTTGTCACAACGATGCGTCATTTTGTTACAACGATGCGCCAAGTCGTCGTATCGGCACGACCTGCGCAAACGTCGAATCTGATGAAGATACCGCAGCGTCATCTAGCTGCGGAGATGCAGCAAAACCGCAGGATAGCGACCTGTCTTCTTCTGAACGCGACGTATATATAAATAATAATAAGAATAATAATGATAATTATTTTTCTTATTCTTCTGATAATCCCAACGAGGGAGATAGACATTGCGAAGGGAGTGGAAACGGCGAGCCGGGCGGTGAAGGCGGCTGGAGCGCCGAGGTCCGCTATGCGGCCCGCTTCATCGCCGACTCGTCTCCCAAGCATTGCGACGGCATCTTCCTCGAGAGGACCATGGACGCGATCCGCGATGCCATGAACGCGGGTGCCGATGCCGATGAGATATGCGACGCGTGGGACCTCTATCTCGATGAGCTCATGACGCAGAATTCCGAAGGCGGCTCGGCCGCCTTCAAGCGCTACGCGATGTTCCCGCTCAACTGGCTTCGCCGCGCGGACGGCTTCAGGTTCTATCTGAAGAAGGTCCGAGCGGCCAGCGGAAAATCTGCGGGAACCAGCCACGAGGATGCGCCCGAAAACGATTCGGAATGCGCGAATGAAGCCGAGGCGCTTGCGAGGAAGTACTGCCTCATCGCCAACAAGACGACCTCGGGCATCATCTGGACGTTCATGGGCGATTACCACTCGGCGATGATCGCCCCCCGCGCGAAGAACCGACGCGAGGCCCTTCGCTACATGTGCTCGGTCAAGGGCATCGAGGTGCCGAAGGATATCGACGAGTTGACGGAAAACTAAGATCCGATTGGAGAAGCAATGGGACAATTGCCTGCAGACGCCCCCTGCAAGGCGGCTCACAGCTCACGTAACCGCGCACGGCGCATGAAGGCCGCTCGCGCCGAGGCCAGACGGCTCGTTGACGAGGCTCGTGATAAGCGCGATTCGGCCTTGGCCGAACTTTCGTCCGTAAAGGCCGAGCTCGCGAAAACCAAGCAAGAGCATGAGCGCAAATGCGAGGAGTTCAAGCACAAGTGTGCCGAGATGGCTGCGGCGGTGGAGGCTGCGGCAGATAACGCCGCAGCCGCAGATGAGATTGAGAACCTCAAGCGCATCAATGCGGAGACGCTCGAATCCCTTGATAGCGAGCGGAGCAAGACGCAGGGCCTCTTGGAACGTCTCGGTGAGGCCAATGACCAAATCGAGAGCGAACGCAGCGAGAAGGAGGAGTTCCGTCAGGAAGTTCTCGGCCTGCGCTCCCGTCTAGAGAACACGAGCGGGATGTCGATAGATGAGGTCAACGGCCTTGTCGCTCGGGCACAGGAGGCCGAGAATCGCGCTAGCGAGCTGGCCTTCGACATGTCCACCCTCCAAAACCAGGCAGAGGACCGCGAGAGGCAGCTCGAGGAAGCTCGGGAGAGCTGCCGGCAGCTCAAGGCCGCTGCGGATGAGCAGATGAAGAGGCTCGAGAACCACAACGCCGCCTTGCACGATTCCGTCGCCCAGACCAAAGCCGAGCTCGAGACGGTTTCGGCCGAGCGGGACGAACTGCTGGGTAAGCTCGGCGATTCATCGAGCCGGATCGAGGAGCTGGAGTCTTCGCTCGAGGTCGAGCGGCAAGGCGCCAGCCACCTGCGCGACAGCGAACAGTCGAGCGCCGACAAGATCGGCGACCTCGCGCGGGAAAACGAGGCCCTCGGTAGAAGCCTCGCCCAGACCCAGAAGGCACGAGCCGATGCGGCCGCAGCCCTTGAGGCCGTGCAGGCGAACAGCGATTCGATCAAGGCGGACCTTCAGGCGGCGCGGGAGGAGAACTACCGCCAGCGCCATGACTACGACAAGAAAATCGGAGAGCTGGTGCGCGGGCAGGAACGGCTCCGCGAGCAGGTGCAGGAGGCACAGGGCAAGCTCGAAGATGATGCGGCGGAATACGAAAAGCGTATCGCGGAGCTTCAGGAGGCGCTCGAGGCCAAGCAGGAAGAGGTCGTGTGCGCCGCTCAAGAGTCGCACAAGGATGAATTGGAGCGCCTGCAGGCCGCCGTCGAGTCCGAGCGCGAGCGAGCTGATCGAGCCGAGGGGAAGGCGCGAGCCGCAGAGCTTCTGCGGGAAGACTTGGAAAGCTACAAGGGCAAGGTCGGTGCCTTGCGGCAGCAGCTTTCGGTATGCTCGAACCTGAAGGACGACCTCGAGGACGCGGAGTCCAAGCTGATGGAAGCCACCGCGAGAGCAACCGATGCCGAGAGCCGCGCACGTGCGGCCGAGCGGGATTCCAGCAGGCTCGTCAAGGAACTCGAGCGCGTCAACATGAAGCTCGCCGATGAGTCATCGCGTGCGGACGGGGCCTCGGCCGCACTGCAGGAAGCCGACGGCGTCAAAAGCCTCGCCCTGCCCCATGGGCTTCTCCCCGGGGAGGTGACCACTGTCGCGTTCGGGTCGGGATTCCAGAAGTTCCTCGTCAAGAAGCTCATCTACAAGTCCGACGGCAGCATCCTCGCCGAAAACGAGCACGGTCAATCCGTATCGATGGGCGTTTGGCGCTAGATGGTACCTTCACTCCCGTTGAGTCGATGCGAAACGGTTGAATCTAGCCGCCGCGGCACGACCCGAAGGGGTCCTCTCCCTCCGATGTAGCCTGCGCTGTGACTGAGCATTGGGCTTGGTCACAGCGACCTTTGGAGGTAGAGGACATGCCATCAATTTCAGATGAGGCTGGAATCAAGCTGCTCAACATACTCGAGATGTTCGGCAGGGAGATGCTCAGGAACAAAATCAATGAGTCGAACCGCTTGCGAGCAGAAGCCCGAGACGCCAAGGCGGCGGCCAAGGGCCTATCGAACAACGGCAAGGGGATGAAAAAACAAGACTATACGACGACTTGGTTCGATTCTCCCGCCGAAGCGCAGACGACCCTGCGCGAGTTGAAGCAGATCTCCCCGAAACTTTTCGCCAACTCCACCGTCGTCGGCCACTTTCTCGTCCATCCGAAAGACGGAAAGGACAGCAAAGGGAAGCACACCCACACCATTCAAGATGCCATCTACGACATCAGCCGAGACCATCGATATGCCGCCCGCATCATCAATCTCGACAAACTCGATAAGGGCGAAGCGGACAAGGGCTATATCAAAAGCCTGCCAGATGGGGACTGCACGCGTTTCACGTTCGGAGAGTTCGAGAACGAGGCATCCTCGTTCAACGCCGCCTACTATTGCTCCGTCCTGCAGGATTACGACATCAACGCCCGCCATATCGGCAACCAGGTCATCGTCAACGTCGGCGATAGGGACCGCGCCCTGGAAGCCCTCGATATCGAGGGAAAGAAGATCCAAGCCATGGGACCCGAGCGCGGCGAGCTGTTCATGCGCCAGCGCTACAAGGACCGCATCGGCGTGGAATTCGAACCTCCGCTCATCGAAGATGGGACCGATGGGTATGACGAGGCAGGCGGCGATATGGGTGTCGATATGCCGACGTCCGAGGTCGAGCCCGAGCATGGAGACGATAATCGTGCAGATGCCGATGAGCGTGCAGATGAGGGTGTAGACCCAGATCATGATGTGCGCGACCCGGACGATGGCGGGGTCTTCGCCCCGAGTCTCGATGACGTCGATGAGACACGCGGTGAGGAGAGTCCCGCCGGCAACGCCGCAGACGGCAAGACCGGACCTGAATCCACGGAGGCTATCGCCGAGGAGGAACTGGCCGAGAAGACGGTGGAGTCCGCGCCGGCAGTCCGAGCCGATGGCGATTTGAGCGCCGCCGATGCGGACGAGGCGCTGTCGCGCGAGACCCGCAAGGCCGAGCTACACGAGGATATCTCCAACAGCAAGACCACGGCGGACTGCGTCCAGGCTCGCCCCGATGCCCATAACGGTGACCTCTCCACGCCCTATGCCGATGGGCAGGATGCCCCCGGCACCGGGGACTCCGACGGAGACGGCATTCGCGATGCCGCCGAGGACCGCGATGGGGACGGGACGCCCGACAAGCTCGATTCGGATGCCGAATGTATCGATGACGACCCCGATTACGAGCCCGTCAGCATGAAGGAACGCAACATCGACGAGCTGATGAGTGACAAGGGCGAAGAGGCCGCATATGTCGCATCCCGCTCCGCTGCCCAAGCCGAGAAGGACGTCTCGCTCGAGACGGTGAACCGCTAATGAAGGTCACGAAAGAGGTGGCGCCGCTTTTGGGCGCGGCGGCTGCCACCCTCCCCTTCGCCTACCTCGGCAACAGGTTCGTCGACTGCGCCTGCTCCTATTCGGATATGCTCGAGGGCCTCACGGCCGCCCCTGCGGAGATGTGGGGCTTCATCGCCGCCCATCCGTTCCGTCTGTTGACGAACGACGCCGGCATGCTCGGCATGCTCCTCGGAATCTGCATCCCTTGGGCAATTGCCATGGTGTGCCTGGTCTATGGGCAGAAGAACACCCGAGTCGGCGAGGAGCACGGTTCGGCGCGGTGGGCCACCACCGAGGAACTCGCGCCTTTCATCGAGGATAAAAATCCGCAAGGATCTGCGAACGCGCTGCTTCTCTCGAAGAGCACCGGTCGCGCTTGGAGCCGCGAGGGCTTCTCGATGAACTACGACGGCAACATGAACGTGCTGGTCATCGGCGGCTCGGGCGCAGGCAAGACGCGCTACTATGTGAAGCCCAACGTGTGCCAGATGAATTCCGACCTGTTCATCACCGACCCCAAGGGCGACCTCCTGCTCGATGTCGGCAACATGCTCACGAACAACGGCTATGAGATCCGCTCGTTCAACACGTTCTTCCCCGACCGCTCCCTGATCTACAACCCGCTCCACTACGTCAGGACCGACCTCGAAATCCAGTCGTTCGCGGGACTTCTCATCTCCATGACGACGCCTCCCAAGTCCAGCTCGGGAGACCCGTTTTGGGAGAAGTCCGAGAAGATGCTCTACATGGCGCTCATCGCGTTCATGCGCGACTACTGCCCCGCCCAGGACTACAACATCGGCGGCCTTCTCAAGCTGCTGTCGATGGCCAAGGCATCCGAGTCCAACGAGAACTACAAGAGCCCGCTGGACCTCATCTTCGACGAAATCGAGACCGGTATGCGACGGGTCAAGCGCAACCCGAAGAATCCCGAGGTCAAGGAGCGTGCAGCTCAGAACCCGACCCCCTCGGACGCACCGGAGGAGATCTCGGTCTACACCGGCGCGGACGGCGAGCGCTTCGACCTCGTCCCGTCGGCCTTCCGCCGTCATTCGGACAACAAGCGACCGTATGACAACGTCCACAAGAACGGAAAGCGCGGGTTCGACCCCACCGAGGACTACGCCTTGGAGAACTACCGCAAGTTCCAGTCCGCAGCCGGTAAGACGCTCAAGTCGATTCTGATCACCTGCAACGCACGCCTGGCGCCGTTCACCGCCGCCGAAGTGAAGCAGCTTGTCGTCGGCGAGGATCAGATGCACCTCGAGCGCTTCGGAGACCCAGACTCGAAGAACGCGATCTTCGCCATCTTCGACGACACGGACCAAAGGACGCTGGGCTTTCTGCACGGAATGATGGTCTACCAGACGGTGCGAGTCCTGTGCCACAAGGCCTTGGAGAAATACAACGGCAAGCTGCCGCGCCCGGTCAACTTCATCCTCGACGAGTACCGCTCCCTGTCGCTTCCCGCCGACATCTCGGGCTTCATCTCCGTCCTGCGCTCGCGAAACATCGCGATGTCGGTCATCTTGCAGGCCAAGTCCCAGCTCGCCGAGCTCTACGACGAGGCGACCGCCGACTCCATCGTGGGCTGCTGCGATACCGTCCTTTATCTCGGCGGCGGCAAGGCCAACAAGGGCACGACCTCGACCTGCGAGTTCATCTCCGATTCTTGCGGCCAGCAGACCGTCTTCCAGGAGAACTACTCTCAGAGCCACGGAGGACAGGGCAGCTGGTCGAAGAGCGGCCAGACCGTCGGCCGCGCCCTCATCGATCCCGCCGAGGTGGCAAAGCTCCCCAAGACGGAATGCGTCGTGCTCATCAACGGCGCCAACCCCATCGTCGATGAGAAGTACCCGCTCACGGAGCATCCGAACTACAGGATGATGGCCGATACGCCCGGATTCGATATCAAGAAGTACATGGCGGAGAAGCGCCGCCGCGAGGAACGCGAGTACTCCGCACGCCTCGCGAGTCAATCCAAGTCGATGCCGCGGCGGATGCCTTTGCGTGGTCGATCGGATGCCGAGGTCGGCAAGCACTACAAGTCCCGCGATACGGATTCAACCGGCAAGGCGGAATAGAGGGCAGCG
Organism: uncultured Collinsella sp.; assembly: GCA_958445065.1. Classification (GTDB taxonomy): domain Bacteria; phylum Actinomycetota; class Coriobacteriia; order Coriobacteriales; family Coriobacteriaceae; genus Collinsella. The sequence goes on along the minus strand of CAUCQW010000002.1, from coordinate 160,047 downwards.
GCTCTATTGATTCTGTGCAAGGGGTTCACGGGAGCGTCCGGCGAGCCCCTTTTTTGCATCTGCCCGAGGTCGTTAACTGCGCGAATGCCTCGATGTTGCCGCTGCGGCAAGACGTGGGTGCCTTTCGGCCGCGCCGTGTATCTTCGGGGCGTCCATGAGGCCGGCGCTCCGCCGGCCCGTACCCCGTACGGAGGATCGCATGCCTGTCGAAGCATCTGGAAAAGAAAAGCGCCGGACCAGAGACGGCCCGACGCCTTGATTTGCGGTGCGCACCCCGGCCGCGAACGGCCTACCTGCATTCCCTTTCGGGCCCCAAACAGTTCATGGGTGCGCTAGACAGGAGATGACAGCGGTTCTCACGAACCTCTTCACCCTGGCGCCTCTCGGCGCATAGGAATAGTAACACATTCGGCGCAATTGGACCAATGAAGCATTTTCAAGCTACTTGGTCGATTTAGCACATCTGCGCCGACCCACCTGAAAGGATCACATATGAACCCGATTTACCACGCCCTCGCCGTCGCCACCGTCCAGCTCGGACAGCTCGATTCCGCCGGCGGCATCCTCGGCAACATCACCTCCCTGCTCAAAGGCGGTATTCAGATGCTGGGCGCCATCATGGTCGTCTGGGGCGGCGTCACCATCGGCATCAACGTCCACAACGGCGCATCCGGCAACGGCGCGGCTATCGCAGCCGGCGTCGGCACGCTGATCGGCGGCGTCATCGTCTCGGCCGCAGCGCTTTACTTCGGCACGCTCGACACCAGCTGGGTGCGAGGCTAAACGGGTGCTGTCGGTTCCCGTCCACAAGGATGTAACCGAGTATCAGCCCAAGGTCATCGGCGGCCTCACCGCACGCACGATCATCTGCATCGGTGCGGCGGTGGGCAGTGCCCTGGCATTCGGCATGCTCTGCACGTTCGTGTTCCATGTGGACATCAACGACGTCATCTACCTCGTCTGGCTCGCCGCCGCACCGGCCGCGCTGCTCGGCTTCTATACGCCCCACGGCTTGAATTTCGAGAAGTTCGCGCCGCTGTGGCTCGCGCACAACTTCAACGAGCAGTGCCTGGTCTACGTCAGCGCCAGCAACCGCGGCGAATTCAAGTCCGAGGCGGATGCACTCGAGAAGGAATATGCGGATGCCCGCAATAAGGCCAACGGCAAGAAGCTGGAAAAGCTCTACAAGACCAACGGCATCGAGATGTGGGAGCCGGGCGGTCAGCTCGAGCCGATGACTATCAAAGACCCCAACAAGAGACAGATTGAAGACTTTTGGAGCGACTAATGGCTAACAAGAACGAGAGCTTCAAGAACATGGAGACGCTCGCCGCGGGTCTCCGCCGCCCGGGCGAGGTCGGATTCGAACTCGATCCCGAGTATGCGAAGATGAGCAAGCGCGAGCGAAAGCGCTATGTCAAGAAGGTCCACAAGGAACTCGACCGCGAGCTCGCCGCCAAGCGCAACGAGATCCGCGACGCCCGCGCCGCGGCGAAGGAGGCCGAGCGCACGCAGGCCAAAAGCGCCGCCGAGGTGACAAAGAAGCTCAAGGAGCGCAGCTCCAAGAGCGACAAGCTCACCGCCGAGCAGCGCCGCCGCCGCGACAACGCGAAGAACGTGGTCGATGCGATCGGCTACAACCGAATGTTCGAGAACGGCATCTGCGAGGTCGAGGACGGTTATTACTCCGAGACCCTCTCCTTCGACGACATCACCTACCAGAACGCCCGCGACGACGACCAGAAGACCATCCTCGCGGCGATGTGCGATATCTACAACTACTTCCCCGCCGACACCACGGTGCAGTTCTCCGTCATCAACACCCCGCTGCGCCACGACCAGATCCGCGACCGCCAGTTCTACGACCCGTCACGCCAGGCGAACGACGTCCTCAAGGAGGACGCCGAGACGATGAACGAGGTGCTCTCCGATAAGCTCGCGGAGGGCGTGTCGAATATCAAACGCGCCCGCTATATGACGATCGGCATCCATGCGAACAACCCCATCGAGGCACGCACGCGCTTCTCGCGCATCAATACCGACCTCACGGGCAATTTCGAGCAGATTCGCTGCGACGTCACGCCGATGACGGGACTCGAGCGCCTCTCCGTCCTCCAATCGCTCCTGCGCCCCGACCGGAAGTTCTCGTTCGATTACGAGCGCGACCTGTCGATCTACAGCCCCGACAGCTCCAAGGACTTCATCGCGCCGATGAGCATCAACTTCAAGCCCGACGGCTCGAACATGTACTTCAAGGTCGACGACAAGTACTGTCAGGTCCTTGTCATGCGCAAGTACGACTCCCCCCTCGAGGACACGGTCGTCGCGAACCTCGTGAACATGTCGATGCCCATCGAGGTGACCTGGTACCTCCAGCCCATGGAGAAGTCCAAGGCAATCAACTTCGTCAAGACCCGCCGCGCGTGGATCGACGCCGAGACCATCGAGGAGCAAAAGAAGGCCGTCCAGCAGGGCTACGACTATTCGATTCTGCCCTCCGAGCTGCGCTATTCGCGCGAGGAGACCGAGGACCTGCTCACGCAGCTCCAAGGCCAGCAGCAGCACCTCTTCATGTTCTCCGGCCTCATCTTCACGTGGGCGGAGTCCCCCGAGAAGCTGACCGAGCAGGTGCTGCAGATCCTCGACGTCGCGTCCTCCGCGGGCGTGCAGGTCGAGACCCTCGAGTACCGCCAGCGCCAGGGCCTGAACTCGATCCTGCCCCTCGGCCTCAACCATATCGAAATCTCGCGACCCTTCACCACGTCGGAGGCGTGCATCTTCGTCCCTTTCGCCACCCAGGAGCTCGAGCAGGAGGGCGGTAGCTGGTACTACCAGAACAAACTGTCGAACAACCTCGTGTTCGGCAACCGAGCCAACCTGGCAAGTCCCGTCGGCTTCATCTCCGGCAAGACGGGATCCGGCAAGGGATTCTTCGCCAAGAACGAGATCGAGGGAACGCTGCTCTCGAAACCCGACGACCAGGTGATCATCTTCGACCGCGCCGGCGAATACAAGCTGCTGGTCGAGCATGCGGGCGGCACCTATGCGTCGTTCGGCGTCGGCCTCAACGCGCACCTGAACCCGCTCGGCATGGACAAGCGCCGCGAATCCGAGGATTTCGGCACGCAGGTCGCTTTCAAGGCGGACGCCATGATCGCGCAGGCGGCGGCCGCGGCCAACGAGACCATGACCGTATTCTCCGAGGAGGAGCGCTCCATCATCCAGCGTTGCGTCGAGAACATCTTCCGCCGCTACAACATGGAGGGCGGCCGCGAGCCGATCCTCGAGGATTTCTACGAGGAGCTGAAGCGCCAGCCCGAGCCGATGGCGCAGAACATCGCCCTGCGCTACGAGCGCTTCGTCAGCGGCTACTCGAACTTCTTCAACCATGCGACCGACATCGACCTCACGGCCCGCACCGTCGGATTGAACTTCAAGGACGTGCCCGACTCCATGCTCGTCTTCGCGCTCATCTCGTTCTGCGAGACGGTGCGAAACATCATGTACAGCAACTTTGACCACGGCCGAAGGACATGGCTGTATATCGAGGAGATGGAGTCGCTGTTCAAGTACCCGTCGGTCCTCAACTACTTCCGCCGATTCGCCAACGAGTGCCGTAAGTTCGGCATGTACCTGACGGGCATCACGCAGTCGACCGAATCCATGATCCGCAACCAGGACGCCAACGCCATCGTCAAGAACTCCGACTTCATCATGCTGCTGAAGCAGTCCAAGGAGGACCGCGACTACTGGGCAGATGCCTTGGGCCTGTCCCCCCTCGAGGTCGCCTGCATCGATGAGGGCGCCCCGCGCGGATGGGGCCTTCTCGTCTTCGGCTCCGCCCGCGTCCCGATCAAGGGCGAGTTCCCGACAGACAACCACCTCTATGAGCTGTTCTCCACGGACCCGAACGAGTGGGCCGAGAAGAAGGCGCGAGAGGCACTCGATGCGGCAAAGCACGGCGGTACGGCCGAGAATGTCGCCCCGCAGGACGAGTTCCGCCGCCGCAAGCGCGTGCGCGGCCGCAAGAAGAAGCGCAACGAGCCGAAGCAGGGTTCTGAGAGTTCTGAGAGCGGCTCGGACGTGTAGCCAAATGTGAAGACGGGCAGTTGCCGCTGCGGCAACTGCCCGTCTATTACCGAGTGCCGGGTCGATACTTCGAGGCCGTAACCCAAATGATTTTGGAAGGAGGACATCTTGCCAGACGATTCCAAATATGGAAACGCAAGTTCCTCGTCTAACCTGAAAGATGGCAGCACGGCGAGCATGTCCTCTGCAGCAGAGCGCCAGCGGCAGGCTGCGGCGGTATATGACGATGCCTTGCAACGCACAGCCGGGGCTGGCGCAGATTTCTACCGCCATGTCGATGTGGCCAGTTCTGGATATTCCGCTAGCGCCGATGCGGCAAGCACGCCCAGCGCGGTATCGACTGTTATCCGCGATGCTGTTCCTAGTGCCTATAGCGCCGGCGTGATGGGGACTAACCATCAAACAGGCGGCGTGGAACAGGGTTTCGTTGCTGCGGCATCTCAGGGTCCTGCCGCCCCGATTGCCGCGCAGCCAATCCAACAGATCCCCAGCGCCTTTACCTCCCGCATGGAGCAGCAAGGTACTGCCACCCAGTTTGCGGGCGGTGCCGACCGTGCCGCCGCCGCGCAGCGAAACATGATGACCTCTTTCGACGGCATCGATGCGGCCGGTATCGCCGGCTCCCGAGATTTCATCGAGGGCGCTGCCGTGTCCGTGCAGGCCGATTCACGCGATGCCTTCTCCGGCGCGTATGATGCGGGCGTGGCGGGATTTTCCAAGTCCGTGAGCGGTGCGGGGCAGAGTTCGGCACCTATGCAGGGAGGTCAGCAACCTTTTGGCGGCGGCTCCCCTATGGCTGCCAACACGGGCGGCGCGGAGGAAAAAACCGAAGCCGTATCGGAGGCAATCGGTTTTGGATCGCACCAGGGTTCATCCGCATCGTGGGCATCTGCCGATATGTTCACCGGCGGCAAAGCGAGCGACGTACACCTCAGCAAGAAGATTCAGGAAAACCTGGATAACTCGAGGGCCGCCTATTTGCAGGCTAAGCAGGACTTCGCTGCTGCCGAGAAGGACGCCTTGGAGACGCTCGACGCCTCGGGATGGAACTCGGGCGTCCAGGCATCCGCATTTTCCGATTCCGCATCGAGAGCCGAGGGCTTCAAGGACGGACTCGGAACGAGCGCCAACGGCATCGAGCGAGCCGGGGTATCTGATTCCCGTGACTTCGGATTCATGACCCAGGCGGAGCGCGATGGCGCGGGTGGAACCGCCGCGCGTATCGGTAAGCCCCGCGGCGGGGACAACCATGGCGATGTGACGGGTACCGTATCCAATGTCGCCGATGCCCCCGATAGCGTCCGCGCTGCCGCGCAAAAGGTGGTCGCCGAGAAGGAGCACGTCCGGGCGGCCTCCGATGATATGGTCGCGGCCCACAGGGAAGCCTCGGCATTTATCACCAAAGCCGAGCAACGCGCCAAGACCGCCGCGAAATTCAAATCCGCCGCGGCAAACGCCTTGGTGAATTCAGCCGTCGCATCCATCGGGGACGATTCCGTGTCCGGCACGGCCATCCGCTCTACTGCCCGCGCCGCAGTCTCCGCCGGCCGCTCTATCAGGGCCAGCAGGGCCGCCGGAAAGCAAGCCGGGGCGCGGGGCTTCTTCTCCTCGTCCGCCGAGGCCGCCAAGTCGGCGGTTTTCGCGTTCGATGAGGAGGGCAGTCTCGACGGGGTCGAGAAGGCGGACGAGGCGGTACGCGCCGGACGCTATGTGCGCGGCAAGGCTCAGGACTTCAAGGCAGCCCGAGCCAAAGCCAAGGGCGGCAGCAAGTCGCAGCTCATGTCGCAGGCCGAGAAGAAGGCTGCGCGGGTGGCGGAGGACGGGCAGCGTGCCGCCTTCTCTAAATCGATGCAGCGCCGCTCCATGTCGATCGCCAGGGCGAAGGCTGCGGCGGGCGAGGCCGTCGAGGCCGAGCAGAAGGCCGCGCTCATCGGCAAGCTCACCGCCGGCCTCAAGGCGGCAGCGCAGCATGCCGTCGCGGCACTCCAAGCCCTCCTGAAGTCACTTGCCGCCGCTGTCGCCGGAGCAGTCGGCTCCCTTGCGACCGCTATCGGCGGCTCGACTTTCGGGATGCTCATCCTCGCCGCCGTTCCCGTACTAATCCTTTTGCTGGCTCTATCCGGCGGCAGCGCCGATCAGGAGGTTCAGGGAATGAACGAAGTGGAATCGCAGGTCGCATCGTTCTTCAGGGAGAAGGGGCTCGATGACCTGCAAATCGCCGCCATCATGGGAAACATGTACGCCGAGAGCGGCATGAATCCGGGATCGGAGGAAGGCGGCGGCACGAACGCCAACGGCATCGGACTTTGCCAATGGACGAATGGTCGCCACACGAATCTCGTGAACTATGCAAAGTCCGTCGGCAAGTCCTGGACGGAGGTTCAAGTCCAGCTCGATTTCTTCTGGGACCACGACAGCTGGGGATATTGGAGCCGCGCCTATACCATCAGGTCCGAGCACGGCCCCGATGGCTCGGAAAACCGTTCGCTCGATCCCGTCGGGGGAACCCTGGTCTCGGGAAGCAAGCGGGCCTTCTTGGCATCCACCGACCTGAAGGATGCCGTCAGGCAATTCTGTTACGGCTGGGAAGGGGCGGGAATCCCGCGCCTGAAGGTGCGCTATGAAGCCGCCGACAGGTATTACGAGCTGCTTACGAACCCGTCGGACGGCGATGGAGACCATGGCAACGGGACGGGCGCCCCGCAGATTGCGGGTGCATCGGCCCGCCAGCAGACCGTCGTCAACATGGCTTATGCCACCCCGTCTCCCGGACAGGGCTGGTGTGCCGCCTGGGTCACCAATGTCTTCCGCGCGGCGGGAGTGGGCTATTTCGGCGGCAACGCCTGCGATATGTGCCGGTCCTGGTGCCATAGCTCCAATAGGTCGGAGCTCAAGGTGGGCATGATTATCGCCGATGTCTCCCACCCGGGTACCGGTGCTCCCGGACTCACGTACGGACACGTCGGCATCTACATCGGCAACAACAGGGTCATGAGCAACGAGGGCCCCATCACGGTCAAATCGCTCGATACCTTCATCAGATTCTACGGCGCCGGTACCGGCTGCAAGTGGGGCTGGGTCGGCGGAATCGACCTTTCGAAATAAACCTCAGACTGGAAAGGAGACAGGATGGATAAATTCATGGAGTTCCTCAAGAACAACACGGCGGTCGTCGCGGTCGCAGCGGGCATCGTGTTGTTCATCGCAATGAACGGTATCACGTCTTGCGTCGCGAAGGGCGGCGGGAACGACGCCCCAGCCGATGCGCAGGAGCAGTTAGAGCAGAAAAGCGAGCAACCATCTCATAAGGGGGATGCCGCCGATTCCAAAACCGAGCTGACCGAACGACAGCGCTCCGCCATCAGAGACTACGATCAGGCCACCAAGCAAATCGTCGAGCAGATCGAGAATTCGAAATGGGCGGCAAATGACGGCAGCGGTTCGATGACGATCAAGGACGGCATCATCACCGAGTCTTACGGAGAGTCCAAGGACTCGGTCAAGAAGACCAAAAAGCAGGTCCAGACCTTTGCAATCACTGCGGTGGATACCATCGCCGGCGACCAGACGGGAGCTTTAAGCTGGGAGGTCTTCTCCGTAATCGACGCGTCCGGCAACGACCACATCATGACCCTCAGCAGGGTCGATCCCGCTGCACTCACCGGCGAGGGCAACGACACCTATTTCGAGCTCAAGTGCGATATGTTCCACAATGAGAACGGCTATTCGAACAACCGTTGCGCCGAGAGCGCCAAATTCAACGGCATCGAGGGCGATAACTTCAAAAAGGCCATCGACGGCCGCACCAAGGAGTTCAAGCGCTCCGTTATCGAATACCTGCTCGCAAACCATTCCACCACGACCGAGCTGACGTGGGACGGCACGGTCATCGAGAACTTCAACGAGTCCACCCGCACCCTGACGTTTGGCATCAAGAACGCCACGAACGCAGCCGAGGATTCCCTGCCGAGCATTCTCGTCATCTACCACACCGACACCCATGAGTTCGAGGAGGTCGATGTCCAATGATGGACGTAGCCGCCATCAGGGTCGAAGCCCTCGATTACGCCCGCAATGAAGGCGTCCTCAACAAGGCGAAGCATCATCTCGTCGCGGTCGCAAAGTCTGTTGAGTGCAAGCTCGATGGCATCAAGTCCCCATCGGCCAGACGTGCGGGCGCGTCTTTCGCGCTGGCGCTCGGAATCATGCTGCTGTTCATGCTGCTGACCCCGCATTGCGCCGCGGCTTTCGGCTTGGATGACTTGGTCAACAAGGTCGGGGAAATGATCGGCTCTTGGACCGAGGCCATCGGTCAGGGCATCATGAAGTTCCTCAACGGAACCTTAGTCCAACCTATTGCCAACCTCATGCTCAAATGCACGCTGGGCGATATAAAGAATTGCGTCTCGGCGTCGGACTTGCTCTGCGACTTTGACCATCTCTTGGGAAATACGAGCGGAAAAATTAACCTCGCCACCCTGGTCACCAACGTGTCCGACAGCGCCATCAAACCAGTCGCCGCCACCCTTCTCGCCATGGGCATGCTGCTCCAGCTCCTCAAGATTGCCAAGAAGATGGACCAAGGCGGCGGCATGATGCCCTCGGTCCGCGAGGTCGTCGCACTGTTCGTCTGGTGCGCCGTCATGATGTACATGGTCCGCAACGGCGTCGGAATCGTCAAAGACCTGTACTCCATCGTCTTGGAAATCATCAAGACCGCCAGCACGTCCGCCAGCTCGCTTGGAGCCAATGCCGGCACCGACTGGTGGAGCAAGGACAACCTTATCGTCTTCCCCGAAGACGGCAATATCATCGAAAGCCTGGTCATCCTGCTCGAAGTCGCCATTGCCTATATAGTCGCACAGTTCACCCTGGTCATCTCGTACGCCATGATGATCGGCCGCGCCATCGAGATCTACCTCACCGCCATGTTCGCACCCATCCCGTTCGCCCTCATGGGCTTCGATGAGACCCGCAGCTGGGGATGGGGATACCTCCGACAGTTCCTCTCGCTTTGTCTCGCCGGCGTCGTAATGGTCGTGGTCCTCTACATGTTCCCCTATCTGGTCGTGTCTGTCGTCGGCGATATCGGAACCGGCCTGAGCGGCATCGGGAATGTCGCCCATACGCTCGTCAAAATCATCGCTTGCTGTGGCGTAGTTGCCATGACCCTAGCTAAATCGACGCAGCTCGCCCGCGCAGCCCTCGGCGGCTGATAGCCATGGTCGCGGTCGATCCCGATAGCGACCGCACGGTCGCCCTGCGCAAAGCCCGTTTCAAGGTGCGCCTGCGCAGGGCCGCCGAGGCGTGCGGTTACGAAAACCTGTACCAGCTCGGTCGCGTCTGCGGCATCAGCAAGGACTCCTTCAAGAAGTACCTGTCGGGGACACGCTTGCCGAACTATGAATGCATCCTGCGCCTGTCGCTGGCACTGGGGGTACCCTGCGACTGGCTCATGGGAAGCGATGAGGGGCCGATGCTCCGGGCCGTGCTGAAAGCGCGAGATATCGATTGCGCCTGTAAAAAGAAGAATCCAGTTACTACCCTCCCCTCCCGTGAAAGGAGCCGCAATGATTCTCATACTCGCAGAGAAGCCGAGTGCTAAGCGCAACTTCGCAAAGGCGCTCAGCGGGACCTCCGGCTCCTATGCCGGCGTGCAGTATAAAATCTGCGCCCTTCGAGGTCATGTCATGGGCCTGCTCCCGCCCGACAAGCAGGTGCCTGCCGGGCAGTCCGAAGCCATGCAGAAATGGTCGCTGGAAGGGCTGCCCTGGGACCTCGGACAATTCGCTTGGAAGAAGGGCGTGCTCAAGGGCTGCTCCGATGTCATCTCGGAGCTGAAGCGGGAGCTTGCCGGGGTGGACGAGGTCTGCATCGCGACCGATGTGGACCCTTCCGGCGAGGGTGAGCTCTTGGCATGGGAGGCGCTCGAGAAGTGCGGTTGGCACGGCAAGACGAGCCGCATGTACTTCACCGACGAGGCTCCCGCGAGCGTCCAGAAGGCCTTCAAGGGCCGTAAGATGCTCGGGGCCATGGAGGAGGACGGAGACTTCGTCAAGGCCCACGTGCGTGAGCGGTGGGACCTCGCATCTATGCAGTTCGTGCGTGCCGCGACCTGCATCGCCCGCAACCATGGGTTTCGCACGGTCGTGCGCGAGGGGCGCCTGAAATCCGTCATGGTGAAGCTCACGGGCGACCAGCTCGAGGTGTACAACGGCTATGTCAAGAAACCGTTCTTCGAGGCGCGATTCCGCGACGAGAACGGCAACGTCTTCGCGCGTACCTACGAGGACGGGGATGAGTGGCGTTTCGATAGCGCCGAGAAGGTCGATCTGGCCGCGCTCCATGAGTCGGCCGTGGTCGAGGACTCGAGGGCGAAGAAGCATACCGCACCCGGCAAGCTGCTCGACCTTGCGGGGCTATCGGGCATCCTCGCCCGCCGCGGACACAAGCCCGCCGATGTCTTGGCCTGCTACCAGAAAATGTATGAGGACCAGGTGGTCAGCTATCCGCGTACCGAGGACAAGCAGATCACGCCCGAGCAGTTCAACGAACTGTTGCCCCTCGTGGACAGGATCTGCGCGGTCGTCGGGGTCGATCCAGACATCTGCTCCCACAGGACCGCCCGCAAGACACACGTCAAGGAGGGCGGCGCTCACGGTGCCAACCGACCCGGTCCGAACGTCCCCGCCGCCCTCGCCGCGCTCGATGCATATGGCAAGTGCGCCCGCGATATCTACGTCGTGCTCGCCAAGAACTATTTGTCGATGCTCGCGGAGGACTATGAGTATGAACTCGTGAAGGCACACGTTGCCGATTTTCCCGAGTTCACGGGCTCGACGCAGATACCGCTGTCGCGGGGATTCAAGGCGATTTTCGATTCCGATGCATCGCAGGAGGAAGCCCAGGAGGGTGCCGAGAAGGAAAATACCGCCGAATTCGGCAAGACCGCCACGCCTTTCTGTTTCGAAGGCGCCAATAAGCGCCCGCAGAAGCCGACCATGAAATGGCTCACGAAGCGCCTCGAGAAGTACAACGTAGGCACGGGTGCCACGCGAACCAGCACGCTCGCCGAGATCACCAAGGACGAGGACCGCGCCCTCATGAGGGAGAAGAAGGGCACGCTGTCCCTCACCGATTGCGGCGCGGTGTCCTACAAATTGCTCGGAGGATGTCAGATAGCGTCGCCTGAAGCAACCGAGAGGCTCTTCAACCAGATGGAGGCTGTCGGCAGGTTCGAGTTGGATGCAAACGATGTGGTGAACTCCGTCACCGATATGGTCGTCCACGATATCGATGTCATGAAGAGGAACGGCGAGAAATTGGGCAGCCTCGGGTCTGCGGGATCCAAGGTGGTCGGGAAATGTCCCCGCTGCGGCGCGGACGTCATCGACCGAGGACCCAAGGCCAAGGCATGCAGCTGCTCCTCCAACAAGGGCAAGCGAGACGCAGATGGGAAATGGGTCCAAATCGAAGGGTGCGGATTCGAGATCTGGAAGAGCGTGGCGGGAAAGAAGCTGACGGCGGCTCAGTTGGGCAAGCTTCTCGAGGGCGGTACGACCGGGAAGATCTCGGGGTTCAAGTCGAAAACCGGTAAGGAATTCAGTGCGAAGCTCAGGCTGGCTGCGGACAAATCGGGCAAGATCGAGTTCGTGTTCGACGAGAAGGGGAAACGGAAATGAACGGTGAATTAGGGTGCAGCGACACGAGGGGTGCAATGGGTAGAGCGAATGAGGTCACGGTAATCGTGCTCAGGAAGCCCGATTGCGGCAGACATGTGGATAACGGCGAGGCGTTTCGGCTCGTCCGCCCCCTGTTCGAGACGAACGGGCTTGATGTCGGCGACTTCGCCAATTTGGCGAACGGGTTCCTGTTCTCCATTCGCCCTCGCACCGAATCATGGAACGGCACGGAGCGCGATGCCATCATGGCGGGACTCTCATGCCTGGGGTCTCTGGGGTTCTCCGGCTATATCGCACAGAAAGTCCTCGAGGACGAGGTGCCAATCGATGCCTGCGCGGTCGCCCTCGGGGTCGTCGCACTTGTCGCGGGTACGGCAGTCGTGGCGGGCGGCATCCTTGCCAGCGTGAAGGGCATCCGCGCCATCGGCAGGCATCTGTTTGCAAGGAGGCTCGCGTGAACCAAGTCGAAGCCGAGTCCGAGGGTAACGGTATCCCTCTGCGCTTTGCCTTCATCGCGCCCGCGCGGTTCGGTGTCTCGCTTCTCGGCGCGGGGCTGATGACCCTTTCGGCTGGTTTGCCCGAGGATATCGCGCATGCCGTTTCATCGCTGGTCGCACTTGCGGCCATGGCATGGCTGTACCGGTCTTTCGGACTTGGATTCAACCGTCTCGGGGTCGTTGCCGTGCTTTCCGCTGTCAGTGCCGGGGTCTTGCTGCAAGCCGTCTCAATCGGCACCATCGCGATAGTCTCTAAAATCGATACCGCGGCGACGGTCGCCATCACACTCCCCTATCTGCTACGGCTTTGCGTTATCGATCCGGTTGCGGAGGAGCTGTGCTTTCGCGGCGTCTCGCTGGCGGCATTGGAGCGGCGCGGCTTGCCGTTCTGGGTTGCGAACCTCATCCAAGCCGTGCTGTTCGCCTGCTTCCATTTCAATGTCGTGCAGTCGGCATATGCCCTTGTCTGCGCCTTGGTCTTGGGCGGTCTCAGGCAGCGCGACGGGATCGGCTCGAGCATCATCGCGCATTGTGTCTGCAACCTGACGGGTCTGGTTCTCGGCTTGGTTCTCACCTACTTCGCCTAGCGATAGATCTTGTGGGCCTTTCCGACGGCGAGCCGATAATCTTTCTGCAATTTATCGCCGTGCTATCATCTTGGTATAGGCCGTACCCCAAGCGGCTTTCGAGATAGACAGGATGAAGACATGAAACGGTTCATTGTTTCTACGATGACGGCTATCGCCGTTTTTGGTTTCAGCGCCGGCCTTGCCGGTTGCGGCATCGCCATACGGGGCGGTCAATCAAATGCCATTCAATCTGCGAGTGTGGAACCGGGCGATTCCTCGGTGAATATCAGCGTTGCCGGATATCGCCTGGGGCGCGGGTCTTGGGAGGTCAACGCCTCGACGGCAACGGGAACCTCAGTGGGCTCCATCGGTACACAGAAGGTGCTCGTCTGCGACCTGCTGCTGACGAACAATTCAAATGTCAAGACGGTAATCTCACCTATCGACCTGTTGTCGGCGACGCAGAGCGGCGATACCTTGCAGTATGGGGCTTTGTACGATGATGAGGGCAACTATCGGAACCCCGAGTCGGTCGAGGTCGAACCGGGGCAAACTGCGAGCGGGATTGCCATCTGGAATATCGACGACCTGCAGACACCTGTGAAAATCAAATTCAAGTGCGGCGGCGAGGTCCCGCTGACGATCATGCCAAGCAAGCTCACAGAGGGCGAGTAGGCAGTTGGGCGCCTTGTCGGTGTGGGGCTACTTTCGTCCCACTGCCGAGCGGGTGGACGGTAAACGTTGAGGATGAAAGCGGTAAACCGCTTTGAAAGGACCTGCTATGAGTCAGATTGAGAACAAGATGGACGATTTCATGCCCTTCGGGGGTGAAATTCGAAGCAAATATCCAGAGGACGATGAGACAGTTCAGCATGCCATCATCGATGCATGCTTCGCTGCATTGGATGACATTATGTATCCCATGGACGATTGGGGAAAGCGACCTTCGGAGTGCCAGGTGTTTTTCGCCGTGCAGCGCATGTACGGTGCCGAGGGGGAACGGGATTATTTCCTTCTCAGCGATGCCGATACAATCCCCGATGAGCACCCCTTTACACGCGATGGTGCAGACTGGGGTGAGTGCGGCGGAGCCCTTGCGTGTAAGGTCCTCAGCGAACCGCCGACCTTTCTGACGTTCCATGAACTTGCTCCCGCCGGTGTCGATATGCTCCGCGATGAGGACGGTTACCTCTTCGATGTGCCCAGCGAGGCAGTTGAGAAGGTCTTCGGCGATGAGACACTGTCTATGCCGTCGATGCTCGCGCTTCTGGAGGTCGAGCTGAAGGTCGATGATGCCCTTGCCGAGCTCCCGCCGCAGCCCGAGGCTACTGAGTCGCTCGATGAGCTTGTTAGTGCGAAGACCGAAGAGGCTTCGCTTGATGCCGAAGATGATCTTGAGCAGCGTGGGGACGCAAGCCGTTGACGGTTCGGCTTGGTGTGTAGCTCGGTAGGCGCATAAGGCGCTACCGAGCTACACGGATAAGAAGAATAAGAAGAAGAAAAATAAAAAGAAGGATAAGAACGAGGAAAAGCAGGGGGGATATATGGATGAGGAAGGGTCCGTAGCACATACGGCTATAAATCTAGTTCGCATATGTAGAAGTCGTTTACGCAATTGAGCCAGCTACTTGTGTCCCGTTGGGATTTCCGGCTTGTACCGAGCGCGATGATTCGAATGTGACCACCCTGACTGTCTGGAGGAACTATGAACCGCATCGGCTTGAAAGACTACCTGCTCAACGAGGCAAGCGATAGCGATTTGCTGGATTGCGCGAAAGTATACGACTGCTATCGCTTCAATGGATATGGACACCTCGAGTCCGTCAGCAACGAGAGCCTTCTCGAGGATGCCCGCGATGAAGTCGACAATATCATCGATTGGCTCGAGGGTGCCAGCCGATATGAGCTTATGGACGTCAGCTCCGATGTCGAGTTATTTGTCGATGCGAAAGATCCGTTCGAGATCATCAACGAGGTGGACTGTTCCTCCCACAACCATGGGAATGACATCGAGGTCAATTTGAGCCGCGGTGATAAAAAGGCAACACTTTGCTTCTCGAATTTCAACGGTACCAGCTGGAACGATACCGATGCGGAGAAGATCGGTATCGCAGAGGTGGCGTACGCCACAGCCAAGAGCTATAACGCGTACGCCAATGGCGCCAGCACCAAGGAGGTGCAGGCGACGTTTTTCAAGGAGAACGGGCGCAGGCTCTCAACCGCACGTGCAGACAAGCTGACGGACGCTTGCGAGAAGAATATGGACTCCCTGAAGCAAGTACTCAAGGATCCTGAAAT
Source organism: uncultured Collinsella sp. (assembly GCA_958445065.1). Classification (GTDB taxonomy): domain Bacteria; phylum Actinomycetota; class Coriobacteriia; order Coriobacteriales; family Coriobacteriaceae; genus Collinsella. The sequence continues at coordinate 144,912 of CAUCQW010000002.1, read as the reverse complement.
CGCGGCGCTAGACAATCTGTTCAACGTTGAGCTTTGCAGCGAGACATATTGCGCGACACTTGCCAATGAGGCTTCGGAATGTAAATACATCGCATCAGCCCTCGAGAAGATGGGCTTCGATGTGGAAAACGACCGTGCCATCGAGAAGCATGCCGAGATTGAGCCCAAGCAGCGCATCGTTTTCGATAGGATGATCGGAAGAGTCGGCGATAGCTACCTTGAAGTGGTCAATCAGCTCGATAATTTCTTCGATACCGACCGCACCGGTCAATCTGAGTTCATCAACGACAACTGGGGAAACCCGATTCTCGTCAAGGGCGGTCGCAATGGATATGGCGATACGCCCTGCGTAATCACCGCCTATGAGGACTTCGTTGACGCGATGGACACCTCTCCGTCCGATACCGGCGGGGACAACATCTTCGCCGACTGCAAAATCGACGGCATCTGGGATGAAAACGGTTCGCTGATCCTGACCGGTGCGCTTCCCGACGGATACGCCACAATCTGTGAGCTCCTCGGTGCACACGCCTGCGCGGAGATGCGCCAGCTGACCGACAAGGGCGGGCGCCTCTATTTGGATCACCTGACAGTTGACGGGTTCCATCTTCCCAAGGATGGCATCGAGGCGATGGGGTTCGTCTACCGAGAGGGAGATGAGAGCTCATTCATCCATGACCTGTGGGACAACCCTGAGATGTGCTCCCGCCCGCGTTTTGCCGAGAAGGCACTCGATATGCCCGCCGAGGAATACATCATGCATCACGATGGCGTGAAAACCGAGTTCCAGATTACCGAGGTCAAGAAGGATTCGTTCGCCTATGAGCAGGGCGCACGCTACGATGCTAAGGTTCTCACCAATGGGCATGACTGCGGTAACGGTCGTTTCTGCGCCGATCTTAGCGAGGCGCATGAGTTTTGCCAGCAGTTTGCCGACAGTGTGGTTGGGCTTGGCGAGAGCCTTGACGATATGTGCGAGGATCGCCGCGAGGTCGCCTCTCTTGCGCAGGATGTCGATGCGGGCAATCGAGACCAGGAAGATAGGAATCACGACAATTCGGAAATCGGAGAGTAGCCATGTATAAAATCCATGGTTTCCAGGACAAGGATCAACTTCTCGAGACGCTCGTCAAGGAGAACAGCATGACGTTCTTCCCTGAGTTCAACCTCCTCGCAGTCACTTCGAGCCCTGCCCTGTTCCGTGGGCCGATGAGCAGGGAGACGGCCATCTTCAACGTTACGGCGTCCGAAATCTCCAGCGGTGAGTTCTTCAAGGGCTGCGACTATGTGTCCGACTTTGTTTTCAAGGACGGGCGGGATAAGGCCTTCGCCATCATCGATTCATACGAACAGGATTCCGATGGATTCACCTTCCACGACCGCCGAATCGATATGCTATCCCGCCTGTTCTCGTGGAGTTCGACCATCACTGCCGGCAGCATTCCAGATATGGTACGTCGCGCCTCTTATTACCAAAAACACCTGATGTCGAATCGGGAGAGTTTTGAGCTGTCGCACGGCAAGCCGCTTTCCGAGATATCGGAGCGTCCGGTCGGGGCGGACGCCAAGGAGCTGCTCGATAAGCTCACGTCGAGTGAGACGGTGAGCTATTTCCCCGAGTTCAACCTCCTCGTCACGACCACGGAATACGACCCGCTCGGTCTTCATGACCGCGATACGTGCGTCTTCAACGTCTTCCCGTCCGAGCTTGCCTACGAGAAGCTGTTCCATGGATTCGAGAACGTAGCCGACATCCCCTACAGCGGACCTGTCGTCGACCCCATCGCCTTTCAGCCGACCTTTATCGACTCTGCCGAGCGGGACCGCTCCAACGATGTCGACCTCGGCAGCCTGGCTATGCTCCTGCCCGGCAGCGACGTCATCAGCACGCAGTCCGTCCCCGAGCTTCTCGAAACGATGACAGATCGTTTCGGCATCGAACCCGAGGAACGTGCCCTCAACGCCGATCGGGCGCGGGCGGAGGAATGCATCCGCGCGGGCGTACCGAATATTCAAGTCGAGATCGATAGCACCAACGACGATAACTTCATCGAAGGAACGGTGACAGTCGAGGGCGAGTCCTGCTATTTCTATCGCCCGAACAGCACCCGAAGTACGGAGGATTACGACTCGGTCGTCTTCGAGCCTTTCCGTCCCGATGGGTTCGAGGGCGATATCGAGGAAATTGAGCTGCCCGCCGCAATCGATCAGAACCGCGAGCTCGCCGAACTGGTCGTGTCCGTGGCGACCGAGCCGTATATGGATCCCGACAAGGCGGACATGCGCGAGCAGAGCATCGATTCGCTCTGTGAGGAGAAGACCGAGGTGTCCGAATCGATGAGGTACGGCATGGAGGGCGTCGGCCCTCCCATGCTCGATGCCGCGGAGCATCTCGCGAACTACTAGGTTTCGGCTGGATTGATAAAGGGGCGTACCCGATTTGCGGGTACGCCCCTTTATTGTTTTCGGCGGAAGATTTTCAAGACCGGTTTCCTATCTTCTACTTCCGTCCCATCATCTCGTCGCCCGTTCCTAGGCTCCCATACTTTGAATCAATACGAATGTAAGAACGATGGGAGCCATCATGGCCTTGGTCATCAACCTGCACGGCCCGAATACCAACACGCTCGGCAATCTCACCGCAGGCGCCCTTGCGGAGATGGGCTACAGTACCGCCGCCGTACCGTCCTGCCGCCGAGAGATGGAGCTCGCTGCATTGAGCGGCAATGAGCAGGCAATCCGGCTCACGGACGGCTCCCTCGAAAGTTGCGTCGAGCTCGCGTCCATGCAGGCCGAACGTAACCGGCGCTTCATCGACCCCGATCTGGATGTGGTGATCGTCTGCGGACCTGTGGTCGATAGCTTCTGGGGCTATAAGGGAGACCGCGAGGACTCCTTCTACCGCGCCGCCATCGAGACGGCGCTTGAGCTGGATGCCGCCCAGTACGAGCTCGTCCCCAGCGGCAGCCTTACCGAGCATACCCTTGCTCAGTTCAGGTCCTTTCTCAGGGATTGCGGGGTCAGGCCGCGAATCAGCGGACAGCTCGACTACGGATACCACGACATCATCGATATCGTCCGCAGCGAGGTCGCCCTCGACCGCAAGGAGCATCCCGTGAAGGATGTCGAGAAGGTCGATGTCGCCCCCGATTGCGAGAAGGTCATCACGGGCTTCAAAAATGCGGCAATCAGCGTGCAGGAGGCCATCAAGTCCCTTCCCGTGGGAAGCGAGATGCGAATGAAGCTCGAGAGCATGGTCGACCGCGCCCTAGAAGACGGCTACGGCGGCATCCATATCGAGACGGTCAGGAAACCTACGGGTAAGACGATGAGTCTGGGCGACTTGATTCAGTCGGAAGTCGATGCCGCATCCAGGCGCAAAGACGTCCGCGATGAGGTGACTGCTCGCGAGGTGGAACCCGCTGAGGGGCGGGATGCTGTGGAAACCCACGGGCGGGATGAGGAAAAGGGCAAGGAGAACAAAGATAAAGAGAAGAAGAATAATAAGGAAAAGGAGAAGGATATGGTAGACGAACTCGAGCCGAAGAAACCCGAGTACATCAATATCAGCTTCGAGAACAAGGACGTCCGAGTGAAGCCGTATACGGACCGTAACGGCAAAGAGCGCCTGCGCATCAACATGACGATGCCGAAGGGTACCGTTGTCGGGGATAAGGACCTTTCCGGCATGAAGGTCTCCATGCCCGCCCGCGAGTTCATGAAGCAGGACAAGGATGCCGGAAAGGCGGTCAAGTACGGATTTCGCTCCGATCGCGACGTGCGCTTCTTCAAGTACGATGAGCAGAATCAACGCATCGACTATCCCGGCGAGGGCGATGCGGCAATCATGCCGAGTGACTTGGCCGCCGCTGTGTCGGCGGCCTATCAGGGCAAGGAGGCCGCTAAGCCGGAGCCGCACCGTGCCGCGAGCTACAAATACACGGGACTCACCTTCGCGCCCTGCGATATGAAGGTCAAGACCGTTCCCGTTGAGGACGGCCCCGATAAGAACTTCCTGCTGTGCAAGCTGCCTCCCCATACCATGGTCGGCAACCAAGATCTCGGCGGCATGATCGTGAGCAAGTTCCTCACGGACAGACAGCTGCCCTATGCACAGTCCGGTAAGCCCTTCACGGCGAGTTTCAAAACTGAATTGCCCGTCCGCGTCTATCCCGTCAACGGCGAGGACTCCCGCGACAACTTCGACTATGACTACCGTAGCCCGCAGGAGTTCAGCGCAGGTGCCTTGGTCGCCGGCATCGAGGACGCCTACGATGCTCGATTGCTCAACGCCCAGGGTTACGAGGATAAACTCGCGGCGGACGGCAAGGAAATGAATCCCGCCGCTGCCGAGGCCAAGCAGATGCTCGAGGACCGCGATGCCGCTGCGTCGCGCCAGGGCAGCAAGGCTGCCGCCTTGGAATATCACCAGACGGGCGGTGGCGAGGACGCGCCGCTGAATGATCTGTGCGATGTGAAGAGCAGCGAGGCTGCCGAGGTTCAAGGTGATCAGCCTTATGTAATCACCGGACCCGAACCCGAGCTCTACGACGAGGATGTCGAGTTCTAGAGCACGGAAGGCAGAGCATTGCGGAGGGAGAACCATTTCGGGTCGCCCTCCAAGTCTATTTCTGTCCCCGCAAGGGTTGTCTGCCATACATGTTCGTAAAGTCAGGATATACGATCGCAGAAATATCGAACATGATGGGAGCGGCGCCGATGCGAGAAATACCCATAGACAATCTCGAAGGCCTAAAGGTACCCGATGCGGTTCTCCTCTGCCGCCGAGGAGATTCTTGGGTAGCGGAGAAAGACGGGTCGCGGGCGGGTGACTTTGTGTCGAGTCTCGTCGGAGATTCCGAGCGACTCTACCCCGAGTCAAACGGGCAGCTCGTTCTCTCAGATGATGGAGGCAACACTGCGTCTGCTCGAATCTCCGCTATCCCGAGCAGCCTGTTCTCCATCACGGAAAAGGTCCGCGAGCTTCGAAATATCCCATCGGAGAAAAGCTACGAGATGCTACTGGGCAAGGCAGTCGAGAGCCATAAGCTCATCAACCTCGCCCGTCTTGTGGCCGTTGTCCCCAAGGCTGCCGCGGCGGTACCTACCCGAACCGACAGGCATATAGTCTTGGCACATGGCCCGGCACGGATGGAAGAGCTCGCCGACGACATCGGTGTGAGTTGGGCACGCGAGGCGGTTTCACGAATCGCCGACCCATCACACTTTCCGGATGTCGAAATTCCGAGCGGGCTGACCGATGAGATTCTGGACAGCGCACACACCGCGGCGGGCGAAAACAGGGGCGCCTATGAGGATTTTTGCGCAGATCTCGGGTTTGCGTGTGACGTCATCCGCTCTGCTTTCAGTCGCGACCTCGAATCCGAAGCCGAGTTCTACGATTCGAGCGCGACCGATAACGTCCGCGTCCTTCTCGACTGTATCGACACGTCCAAATGCATCGTCATCCTTAAGGACTCGGCTTCGGGTTTTTGCGAATACCTGTTTTCAGATACCGAGTCCTTCATCAGGGCGCAGCCGCGCAGCGTCGGCGAGTTCGCGGCCGAACTCGCCGCTGGGCGATATCGGCTCGATGACGATGCACGGGATTTCGAGCTTGTCGTGGAAGGCGGCAAGCTCATCCTCGATGAGACACCGAGCATGGCACACGGCAACGGGAAATATGAGGTCCTCTTCATCGCCAAGTCGCTGAGCGACAGGGTGATTGCCATGGAAAATGACGAGATCGGGCGGGAGATGTCACGCTTGCGGGTGCGCCGAGGTCTTCCTGCAGAGAACCTTGTCGTGCGCCTGGCTGAGATGAGCGGCGACGTCGCATGCGTCGAGCGGGATATCTGCGCGGTGTTCGGCTGGGATTTCTCCGGGAACGGGAGGATGGAATCGCTCGATGACCTCATGGAGGCCGTCGAGCTCGATTCGGCGCAGCCCTATGGGCGCGGCGGCAGGGATAAAGCTGGATTTTAGGAGGGAAGAAATGGATATCGATATTCAAGGCACGGAAATCAAACCCGATCCGAGGGGCAATGTCGAACTCACGAGGTTCGGCTCGACGGCGATACTGTTTTGCGGCGGTGACGAGCCGTTTATGGTCGTGAAGGGATATGACAGCAAGACCGGCGAGTGGACGGGCGATTCCGTTCGCGTCGATGATCTATCGGTCGCATGGGATATCGCCGACCCTGAAATCATCGAAGGCGCCACCGTCAAATGGAAGCGTTCCGATGTGGCGGGCATTCTCGAGGACAGGGGGATCGAGGCGAGTGATTGGAACATCGATATGGCCATCAAGACGCCCGATCTAGAGAACTCCCCTTTTTGGCTCGGCAAATTCTCCAAGGATGGCGGCGAGGATTACCTTAATTTGACCATCACGCAGCTCTGCTCCATCGGGGCGCTGGACGTCCCCGAGGGGTTCAGGCTCGAGGAGGGCTTGGACGATATCGCCGAGCGCATGGACGAGTGCTGCTTCGGCGATGAGATTGGCAATATGACCCAGTCTGTGGGGCGCTAGGGTTCCGCCAATCCGGTAGACCTGCCGCAGCGGCAAGAAGGTCAGCGCCTGCGCGTGTCTCCGTATTCTGTTCGGCAAAGAGAGGCTTCTATGAAAAGAGACCAAATGAACGAACGGGACAGTTTTTTCGAGAGGACCGAACAACAGGTTCTCTTCTACCTATACGAGAACAGGGACCATACCGTGAGCCGCGCTGAGCTTCGAGATGGCATCATGGCCGCGCCGGTCGAATCAACGTTCGAGTCGATTTTGACTTCCCTTGAGGTCAAGAAGCTCATCGAGTTCGATTCTTACGGCAATGTGGCGATTGCATAGGAGGTATCGATGATAGTCAAAGGCTCCTGCGATATAGCGCTCAGCCGCGATGAGCTTGTCGAGATGCTCGCCAAGCTGTACCTGCTGGACGGCGGCTATTCTTCCTTCAATCTCGTGCCGTCCACTGAGATCGCCAAGCTGATCGTCAAGAAATGCTCCGTGAGTGCGACACGCTGTGAATTCTCCCTCTCCCTCACCGCATTGCAGTCGATCAGGGTATTCGCCCTTCTCGAGAAGGCGGCGGGACGGCACATCCCGACCGAGGCGTACCGACGCGCCGATGCGGACGCCGATGAGATTTCGGATCGTTGCGATCCGAGTCGCTTCAAGTTGACCCCCTCGGAACGGGAATTCTATATGGCGGCTCTCGATGCCCTCGAGAAGTCGGTCGGGCAGCGCGTCACCATCCGAGAGCTGTCGAATCAGGCAGGCGTCCAGTACGAACCGTTCCGCCGCTTGGTGAAGCGGCTCGAGCATATCGGCTATATCGAGCGCTTTGGCAAGCTCACCGCCTCTTTCGACCGCGACCGTGCAATGGAGCTGTTGCGCATAGGCATCTAGATAGACTTTTGGAGCCATCGCATGGATAACTTCGGCAACATCCACCCCCTCGCCTTCGAGCCTGTCAGGAAAATCCTAGCGGCAGCATATAGGTCGCGTGATTTCAGGGCGGCGGATGAGGTTATCGTACGCAACACGGTCAAGGAGGCCGTCATAATCCACAGGCTCGTCAACGGAGCCATGGACGCATACTGCTGGTCAGGCGCGCGCGGTACCTCTTATATGCTCTCTCGTACGTCCCATCCGGGATACACGCTCCAGCTTACCATCTTTCATCGAGGTCATGCGTGGGGAGATATCAATGTCAAGCATGCCGGCAAGGGCGAGCTCAGTTTGCCAGATGGCGTGTGTGCGGTCGGTATCGAGCATGCCGATTCTGGCATCGAGGAGGAGCTTGCCGAGCGATTCGGCATCTATATCACACCCGATGTGTATGAGCGGTTCGGCTGCGTTGGCGAGGGGCCCGAGCGCGGGGAATCCGTTCGATTGGATGCGCGGGATGCTATCCGCGAAATATCGAGTCAGGAGCGTTAGTAGGCAACATCCACTACCGCGCCGTATACATCGTGAAGACATCGGCATTTCGATGAACAATTGGAGCCATCGCATGGATATCAATCGCAACATCTTCCCCATCGCCTTCGAACCTGTCGAGGAACTCATCGATGCGGCGTACATCTCCGATGACTTCACCTTGGCGGATGCGGCAATCGCCCGCAACACGGTCAAGGAGACGAACATGATCTCAAGGCTCGTAAACGATGCCATGGATGCGTATTGTTGGTCAAGCGGTCGCGGCGTCTCGCATATGCTCTCGCGCACGTCCCATCCGGGGTACACGCTGCAACTCACCGATTTCTACCAAGGCCGCGCAATCGGCGATATCGATATCAAGCACGCGGGGAAACTTTGTCTACCCGATGGCGTATGTGCAGTGGGCGTGGAGGATGCGGATTTGGGCATCGAGGAAGAGCTTGCCGAGTGTTTCGGCATCTATATCACGCAGGATTCTTACGAACAGTTCGGTCGCGATAGCGATGGACTCGAAATCGATGGGGTCATTCAGCCTGAGCGTCGCGGCACGGAGTGCAAATTATCAAGTGATGAGCGTTAGGAGACAACATGGGAACCCACCATCAGCCGTACTTTCTGGAGCAGGCCAAAGAAGACCTCGTACACCATAGCGCCGCTTGGGTCGTGAAGGAACCGGAGCGCTCCCCTATCTTCGTCGACTGCCATGCGGTCGAAGACCCCTCCCTTGGCCGCGGCTGGGATCTGCAGGTAGCGGTATGGAGCCGCGACGAGGCGGGCATCTGGTCGTGCGGCGAGGCGATTCAAGACCGCGGCTCGCTTAGCGATGCGCACGATGCGGCAAGGTTTGCCGAGACGCTTGCAGGGGCTTCGGGCGCTGCCACCATGATCCCCTATAATGTCTTCGAGGAGGTTGTCGACGAGCATGACACGAACTATCTCATCGCGCTTGCTATCTGCATCGACCAGCTGCCCGACTTCGTGACGGATGACGAGGTCTCGAGGCGAATCAGGCTCAACGCCGACCAGGACATGGATGAGCGGCGCGGGCTTACCGTCCGTGAGCAGGACGGGCCATCCGTCTCGCTCGATGAGCTGGCCGAGGTGTACGGGGATCAGGCGGGAACGGCTGAGGTGGAAGTTGCCTTGGAGCGTTGAGGTGTGCCTTTGCGGCACGAGGGGTTGCCACCTCTCGCCGTTTGGGATACTTGAGCAGATGGAGGGTCATGCTCTACAGCTTTCCTGTCTCGCCCTCCATCGTGTTTGGGGCACCGTGCTGGGTGATTTCATCTGGCACGGCTTTTTTGTACGGGTTTGGGGTGAGGGGTAATGGCTTGGGTGGATGGCTGGACGCTAAGTGTCTTGGAAGGATGAGAATAATAACAAGTTGCCGTACTAAGGGACGCCAAGAAAGGCGTCCCGTTTGCTGTTCTAGGTGAGGTGCTAATCGCTTTGGGGTGCCGCTGCGGCAAGAGCGCCCCAAAACCCCGTGCCGCCCCTACGCTTTGGTCGTTTCTATTAACTCTGAGCGAAGGGAGCCGCATATGCATGCAGCGGCAATTTCGCCTCGGGGGGGGGGTATCTCCTAGAGGTACCCTTCTCCGAGGGCAATCTATCATCGAGTACGTCCTGATCATCGCGGTCATCGGTCTGGTGATCGTGTTCGCGGGACCTCAGGTCTCGGGCGCGATTCGAAACCAGTTCAACCTGGTCGGCAACACGGTGAACAGCGGGACGGCCGGCGGCATCGAGGGAGGCGCGTCCGGCGGAGGCTCTAATGGAACCGATTCTGCGACCGTCTCGGCGGCGGTGGCCAAGGACGCGAAGGACTGGACGCTCGACGAGCAGAAGGCCGTAGCCGAGGACATCGCGGAAAAAGGCGAGGCATCTCCTGCCTATGCCAAGGCCAAAGCCGCGATGGATGTCGGCACAAAGTGGTCAATCAAGCTCACCAATGGCGAGACGATGCAATACCGCATTATCGGCATCAACCACGATGATCTCGCGGGCGGCTCCGGCAAAGCTGGGTTGACGTTCCTAACCACCTCGACGAACATCAAATCCCGCATGAACGCTAAAAGTGACAACACTGGCGGTTGGGAGAAGTCGGAACTTCGCCAGAAGATGAACTCAGGCGAGGTCTGGAACCTCCTGCCATCCGATTTCCAGTCCAAGGTTAAGGTCGTAAAGAAGCTCACGAACAACGTTGGCTGCGGCCATGAGCAGAACGAGAATACAGCCGCGGTCACGGCAACATCAGACAAGCTGTTCCTGCTCAGCTACTCCGAGATCGTCGCGACCCCTTACAGCGGCTGGTCTAACTATCTCTGGATTGGCAACGAGGGAACCCAGTACGAGGCGTTCCAGGGCAAGGTAACGAACAACTATTCGGGCAACTCTTGTCTTGGCATTGGCAGCCTTTGGTGGGAGCGATTGGTGAGTCCGTACCGCTCCTACGCCTTCCTCCTTGTCAGCGCCGACGGCGATCCGTCGGCCGGCCGCGTTGCGGCGGGCTCGTATTGCGTCTGTCCCGCTTTCTGTTTCTAAACTCTTGCCTAAAAGCCCGCGTAATCCTGCGCGGGCTTTTCTTTTGGTGATGCCTCCTCGGCGATGCCGCAGCGGCAGTACGTTATGGGTGGGCATTGGGATTCGGTATGTTTGGCATGAAAGATCCTCAACATACTGAAGGGATAGGTATGGATCAAGTGATGGATGCCATGATGCCGTTCTTTACGCTTGCCATTGTCCTGTTTGGCATAGAAACCGTGTTCGACATGCTTTGGCGCGAGCACAAGAAGGCCAAGCGTGAGCGGGAGCGTGTTAAAAAACGGGAGAAGCGGCGGTTGGAATATCAGGACCGCCGCATGGCCAACGATGCCGAGCATGCGAAGGTAACCCGCGCTATGCGCTACGACGTGCTTCGCCGCGATGGGTTCCATTGCGTGCGGTGTGGGCGAGGTCGCGAGGATGGAGTCAAACTGCACGTCGACCATGTGATCCCCGTTTCGCGCGGCGGTAAGTCGGTTATGGACAACCTCCAGACCCTTTGAGAGGACTGCAACTGCGGCAAGGGAAATAAGTACGTCGAATAGGAGAATCGGATTATGTATCAAACGGTAATCGGCTCGGACGGCAAGCTGCACCTCGAGCGGCAATTCGGCAACCAAAGAATCGACATCACCACGGGAGACGTCAAGACGGTCATCCCAGGATTCGGAGGCATGAGCACCGTCATCGATGAGAACGGCACCCATACCGAGATGCAAATCGGTAACATGCGCCAGACGATCGGCAAGAACGGGTTCGACTGGATGCTGTAGGTTGGGTTTGCCGCTACAGATCTGTTTCTAATCGTACGGTATGTTGATTCTGCTCTGATGTTATCTTCGGGACGGGCGGAATCATATTGAGCGGGGGTCAGAATGACCCTACTTAATTTTTACGGCTGGCTGGGTTAAGTTTTGGCTTGTGCAAAATCTCAACTCAACGGGCGGCTGCTTATGAACACCTACAAAGACGTGACCCGCAGGGAACAAATCGCAGGACGTGACATCGAATCCGGGGACAAGGAGCTCGGAGTTCGCATTTGGCGAATCATGAGAAAAAAGGGTATGAACCAGAGTTCGCTCTCTGAGGCTTCTGGGGTATCCAAGAACATTATCACTCGCCTGCTGACGGGTCGCAGAATGACCTCCTTCGAGAATATCGAGAGGATCGCCACGGTGCTCGATGTCTCGCTTGACGAGTTCAGGCCACCTGCGCATCGCCCGCGCAGGGAATTTGCGGGTTCAGTCCAGACAAAGCAAGAGGGCAAGGTCGATGCGTCTCGTCCGAATGGCGAGGGCGACCCTGAATCAGATGGCATCAACCTCTACAAATAGGAAGCGATTTCGTGAAGAAGTATTTCGTTCTGGTCAATAAGGAAGGCCTGCCATATATCTCCATCAAACGAGAGCCAAACAACTGCCCGCTCGTCGGCATCTGCTCCGATCTGGCAAGCGCCAAATCGCTCATGAAGGCATTTCTCGAGTCGCGCGACAAGGGGAAAGGCATTAAGCCCGAATAGCGCGAGATGATTCTAATAGCTGTGTTTTAACGGTCGGCCGATACAGTCGACCGTTTTTTATGGCTCCCCTTTCAGGCGGTTCTCTAAAAACCACCAAGTTATGAAGGAATGTGATTGCCGCTGCGGCACGACATATTTTCTCGCTTGACGGAGCCCGATTATGTTCGCCGAGGGAGCGCGCCCCTCGCCTTCTATCGTTCTCTATTGAGAGGATTCATCCAATGGATTTCGTCAACTCCGCATGCGCCCGCGCCGTGGTCGCCAAGAACCAGCTCAAGAACAAGCTCGTGCGTGACTTCCGCGCCGCCAAGGCCGGCGAGCTGTCCGGCCAGGGCCTCATCGAGTACGTCCTGATCATCGCCGTCATCTCGCTCGTCGTCGTCTTCGCCGGCCCCGCCGTCGCAGGCGCCATCCGCAATCAGTTCAACAAGATTGCCACCACCCTGACCACCGGTACCACCTCCGGTTTCGGTGCCTAGTCGCCAAGACTTCGTCTATGCCCGATGGACGGGGCGATCCGTCTCGTCCATCGGGCATATTTGCCCTATTTATCTCCGCTAGAGAGGAACACTCCAATGGATTTCGTCAACTCCGCATGCGCCCGCGCCGTGGTCGCCAAGAACCAGCTCAAGAACAAGCTCGTGCGTGACTTCCGCGCCGCCAAGGCCGGCGAGCTGTCCGGCCAGGGCCTCATCGAGTACGTCCTGATCATCGCCGTCATCTCGCTCGTCGTCGTCTTCGCCGGCCCCGCCGTCGCAGGTGCCATCCGCAATCAGTTCACCAAGATTTCCGAGACCTTGAACACCGGTACCGGTACCGGCTTCGGTGCCTAGTGGCTGAGCTGCTTGCATTTTTCGGCACCGTCCGTTTCCCAAAGACGGCTGGTGCCTTTTCTTTTTAGACAGAGACTGACAGGAGACCCTATGACCGCAATCAATGGAGTAATAGGAGGTATCGGCGCGGCGTTCATCCTTGCCGCTGCCATCTTCTCGCTCGCGGCGAAGAAGCGTGATGCGGAGGAAGTCGATACCGCACAGATCCATGCCATCGAGAACGGTCTTGAGACGGACGCCGAGTGGGTCGAGGAAATCCGCGACGGGGCGTTCAAGGGGCTCGTCAGCCCTTCTGTCGCCCGCGCCGCCTGCGATTTCAGCGATGAAGACCTCGTGGGTATCGAGAAATCCTATAAGTTCTGGGGCGGCCGCGAAGACGGTCGCTTCGATACGGGCTGTTCGGATTGGCTGCTGGGAGTCGGCCTTGTCGGCGGCATCGCCGCCGGTGCCATCGCGGGCGCCTTGACAGAGCCCGCCTTCGGCTTCTGGGTCGCCACGTTCATCAGTATCTGCGTCAATGATTTCAGGTACCGACGCATCGACCTCTACTCCATCGCCTTTCTCGCCCTTTTCGGGCTTCTCATGGGTGGCGGTGCGGATATCCCACAGAGGCTCGCCCAAGGGGTATGCCTCAGCGTGGTTCTTTATTTAGCCGCTTTCGGTGCGGAGATGGTTTGCGGGAAAGAGGCATTCGGTCTGGGGGATGTGCTTTTGCTCGGAGCGGTCGGGGCATCTGCCGTGTACAGCTCTAACGCGCTTTTGGCCGCATGCCTTGCCCTGCTGGCCGAGTGTTCCATTATCCTTGCCGTGCTGAAGATCAGGAAATCGGATACGGCGCTGCCTTTCGCTCCCCTCGCCTTCCTGCCTGCGCTCGCCTTCGTCTTGGTTGCGTGATGCCATGAAACGTTTTCCAAATTGCCATCGATGCGGAGGGCAGTCTCTCGTCGAGTTCGTCCTGTGCGCCCCGCTGCTCATCATTATGCTGTTCGCATTGCTGGACGGGTCGGCCTACTACCGCAGCGCCATGTGCGTGCGCACGGCAGCCACCGAAGCGGCCACGTTCTACACGAAGCGGCCCGATGCATCCGATGCCGATGTCAAGGCCCATGTACTCGCTTGCGTCAAGGGAACCGAAGGCATCGAGTTCTCCTTCAGCACGGAGGATGCCGGCACTGCGGAGAGCGATTATACGATGCGCGTCAAGCAATCCAGCGGCTGGAAGACTGCGGATGTGAAGACCGTTACGAAAAGCAAGGCGTTCACCTGTAAGAAGACCATTAAGACCTTCCTGCCCTCGCTTTTCGGCAAGGGAAATACCGCCACCGCCACGGCGACCGTGGTGGGCAGCTCCTCGGAAGAAGGTGTGCTGCGATGAGATTCCATCAGCTTCGCGGCCAGACGACCGTAGAGTTCGCCTTTGCGGGCATCTGGCTCATCCTTTTGATGATGGCCGTGCTGTGCTTCGGTTTCATCACCTTCCAGAAGTCCTCATTCGACTACCAGGTGTCGCATATGGCAGACGAGCTTCCCAGCGGTTGGGAGTCCATGGATGCCAAGCGGGTCGTGAAGAGCTGCGTCGCGGCCGCCTCGGGACTTTCCGAGGACGATATCGAGGTCAACTCCGCCGAAATCCATCTCGAGGACAAGGGCAGCACCGACCTCGGCAACAGCACCGCAGTGCAGCTCGGAAGCGAGCTGAAGACGACGGCCGCCAGCTATCTCGACATCAGTGCGGATATCACCGTCCACCTGGGCCGAGGTATCGGACTTGCGGGAAACGGCGGTATCCCCTACCGGAGGTCCGTGAGGCAGAGCTTCACCGTCGAGCGCCGTTGGGAGGTGGCATAGTTGGAACGATTCGGCAAGGGAACCACACGCGGGCAGGCGCTCGTAATGTTCGTCCTAGTCGCCGCCGTCCTCGTCATGGTGCTGGGGTTGGCGATCGATGCTTCGGGTGCATGGTGGAAATCGCAGCGCCAGAACGATGCGATTGAAATCGCCAAGGAGTCAGCCCTTTCGCACAGCAACGAAATCAAGTTCAACGCCACGGACTCGACCCGCGCCCTCGACGAGATTATCTATTCTTCCCTGACGGAGAACCTTCGCGACCTCGGCGGCTCAGAGGTCTCCGTGACCTCGTGGGAGGTACCCAAAACCAAGTCCGGCAGCATGAACAGGCTTATCGGAGTCGAGGTCTCGGTTACCGGCACGTACAGGTGCGTTTTCGCCCAGACGTTCGGGTTCGCCTCGGTCCCCGTCAAGAACACCATCACGTTCACCATCAACCCGTATTCATCTACCGAGGTCTGGCGGCAGAACTCCGCCGGTCATGGCTGCAAGCTGGTCAAGTCTGCAGACAAGTCGGTGGGTCAGGAAACCTATACGACGCTCAGCATGGCCTCGGATATCTCCGATGCGCTGAACGATGCAATAAACAAGGGACTCGCGGAGCTCTCGTGAGTGCCGGAGCCATAAGCGATGAGACAGGCGCTCGCGGCGCCGGAAAGGAACACCATGTTCAACAAGAAGGATAAGGACCCCATTGAGCCTCTGGAGGGCGAGGAGGTCAAGAAAAAGGGATTTCCCGCGTTCGGTCGCAAGAAGGAGAAAGACCCTGCGGCAAAAATCGTGACGCCCGAGAAACGCCGCCGCCAGCTCTCTTGGCTCTGCGGTGCGTGCGCTGCGGTCGCGGTCGGTTCGCTGGCATTTGCGGCCGTGGAGTTCACCGTAGCCCAGGATACGGTCGCCAAGAGCCAGGCGGACATGGTCGAGATTGTCGTTCCCAAGGAGACCATCAAGGCGGGAACCCCCATCACCGCCGACATGCTCGAGGAGGCACAGGTGCCCAAGCGCTACGTGCCCGCCGATGCGGCCGATGGGTCGAGCAAGTCCGATCTTATCGGCAAGGCTCCCGTCGGCGACTTGTCGAAGGGTGTGCCGATTTCCATGGGCACCGTGCAGGGTTCGTCCAACCCGTCGTCCATCTCGCTCGCGCTCGCTTCCGGCCATGTCGCGCGAACCTTCTCTCTCGATGCCGCTGCCAGCATGTCGCCGCTGCTCAAGCCGGGTGACTATGTCACCGTGACCGCGACCTTCAAGTCCGGCAACGGCTCCACGCAGCAGACCGTCGCCTATCAGAACGTCAAGGTCCTCGCAACCGACGCCACGCTCCAGAGTTCCGACGGCTCCTCGCAGAGTGCCGGCTACTCGACCGTCACCCTTGAGCTGACGCCCGAGCAACTCTCTGAAATCGGCACCGCCGATTCCATCAGCCTCGCCGCCCAGCCGCTCAGTGAGAACCCGAAGGACGATTCCGACCCCGATGCCCTCGATGCGCAGAGCGATGGCGATTCCGGCACCGCGCCTGTCGTGGACGCAGATGATACCCCGGCTGAGGAGTAAACATGCTCGATAAGATGTACGACAACGCCGTCGCCGAGGTCATGTCGCGATGCGCCAACGACCTGCAAAATCAGGTGGCTCTCGTCGGAGAGGTGTCCGACGGCATAGAGCGCCTGCAAGACCGCGCTCTCGCATACGTCAGCCGCTCGCCAACCTTCGAGGAGGCGGATGAGGACGTGAAGCGCCAGGCGGCCAAGTTCGTCGTAGACGACCTGTTCCAGCTCGGCCCCATTGAGGAGTTGCTCTGGGACCCGGAAGTGTCGGAAATCATGGTCAACTCGCCCGATCAGGTCATGGTCGAGCGCCGCGGCAAAATCACGCTCTCGGACGTTCATTTCTTCGATGAGGAACATGTCCAGAGAACTATCGCACGAATCGTCTCCTCGGACGGGCGCAGGTGCGACAACCAGAGCCCGCTTTGCGACTGCATGCTGCATCGCACGGGGGCGCCGTTCGACGGCAGCCGCGTCAACGCCGTGGCCTTCGGTATCGCAAAACATTGGACGCTCGACGTCCGTAAGTTCCGCAACGATGCCCTCACGCCGGAATCGCTTATTGCCAACGGCTCCATGGACGAAAACATGGCGGACTTCCTGCAGGCACTCGTCCTCGCACGCATGAACATCGTCATCGAGGGCGGCACCGGCTCGGGCAAGACCACACTGCTCAACGCGCTCTCCAACTTCATCCCCGACGGCCAGCGCATCATCACGGTCGAGGACACCGCCGAGCTCAACTTGGCGAAGAGCCACGTCCTGTCGCTCCAGTCCCGCCCCGCCAACAACGAGGGCAAGGGCGAGATCACGCTCCAGCAGCTGGTCATCAACACGCTGCGCCAGCGCCCCGACCGCATCGTCGTCGGCGAGTGCCGAGGACCGGAAGCGTTCGACATGCTCCAGGCCATGAACTCGGGCCATGACGGCTCGCTCACGACCACGCACGCGAACAATCCCCGCGCCGCCCTCGACCGCCTGCAAAACCTCGTGCAGATGAGCCGAGCAGGCGCGAACATGCCCCCCGATGCCATCATGAAGATCATCACCGAGGCCGTCGACTTCGTGGTCGAGATCAAGCGTCTCCCCGACGGCAGCCGCCGCGTCAACAGCATCTGCGAGGTCTGCGGCATGCAGGGCAATGTGCCTACCGTCGGCTCCATCATGAAGTTCCAGAAAACCGGCGTCGATTCCAACGGGCGCATCAAGGGCGAGTTCCGCCCCACCGGCTCGCGCATCGTCTCCGAGGACCACAAGGAGCGCTTCTACTCCAACGGAGTCGAGATCAAGCCCAGCTGGTTCGATAACGGAGGGTTGTGGTAGCAATGGACCAGACCGTAGTCACCTATTTCTTCTACGGCGTCACGTACGTCCTGATCATCGCGGTGCTGACGCTGTGCGTCATGGCGCTTCTCGTCTCCAGGCAGCTGCGCGTCCTCTCCGAGCGCCGCAACGTCTACCATGAGGGCGAAGAGGTTTCCAGGAAGAAGCATTCCAGCATCCTCGTCGAACTCCGTGAGGTCGCACGCCAGCATATCGAGGGCAGCGGCGTGAAGTTCTCCTTGAACGAGTTCATGAGCATCTGGGCGGCCTGCACTGCGGTGCCGCCCCTGCTCGGCATCGTCATGGGTATGAACGCGCTTGTCGTCATGCTGCTCGCGGCATTCGGAGCGTTCCTGCCGCTGTTCTTCCTGTCTGCCAAGAAGAAGCACAGCGAGAAGCGATTCGAGGAGCTTCTGGGTCAGACCATGCCGCTCATCTCGGCAAACCTTCGCGGCGGCGCGATGCTGTCGCAGGCAATCCGCCCCGTCGCGGAGAACATGGACGAGCCTATCAAGAGCGAGTTCGAACAGCTCCGTCGCGATATGGACCGCGGCATGCCCGTGGACAAGGCTCTCGACAAGCTGGCCGAGCGAAACAAATCGGCCGACCTCAAGCTGTTCGCCTCGGCTGTCCGCGCCCAGATGCGTACCGGCGGCTCGCTCGCAGACATCGTCGACTCGGTGGGCAACACCATCCAGCAGCGCTGCGAGATGCGCCAGATGGTGCGCTCCCGCACCTCGCAGGCGCGTTTCACGGCCATCCTCATGGTCTGCGTGCCGCCCGCGCTGGGACTTGTCTTCTATATCGGCAACGACATGTACCGCGAGTTCTATTCGAGTGCCATGGGACTGGTCGTCATTTGCATCTGCGTTGCGCTCGAGATCCTCGGCTACTTCATCGCCAACAAGATGCTCGACATCAAGACCGACTAGGAGTGATATCTATGATCGTTGACGGAACAACTATCGGCCTTATCAGCGCTGGATCGCTCGCGGCGGGTCTGGGCACCACACTCGCGGTGCAGAAGAAATTCGACATCACCGTACGCAACATCAACCAGAAGACACTCAAGCAACGCAGCGAGGAGATGCAGGAGCGCTTCAAGTTCGGCCAGCCCTTCCAGGGGTCTGCCCTCTTCGGTGCCATGTCACGTGAACAGGAGGAGCGCCAGCGAGATGCAATCAAACGCTCGGGCCTTAAAATCTCGGCGCTGATGTTCTGGGCCTCCAAGATCATCTGCATAGCCGTCGGCATCATGGTCGGCGTGCTTATCGGCACCAAGCTGAACGGACTTGCGACCGTCGCAGCTGGCGGTCTGGGTGGCATGATCGGATATATTCTGCCCGAGCTCTACCTGCTCCAGAAGCGCCGCGAATGGCGTAACAACATCGAGCGCGAGCTGCCCAATGCGCTCGACCTCATGTCCATCTCGATGGCCGCAGGCTCCACGTTCGACGATGCCGTGCGCACGGTGGCCGAGAACTCCGAGGGAGCGCTTGCCGAGGGCTTCCGCGACGTACTGGCCAACGCCCGCTTCATGGATATCACCGATGCGCTCAAGCAGTTCGCCTCCAATGCCGGCGTGCAGCCGCTCACCATCTTCGTGGCCTCCCTTATCCAGGCACGCCAGACCGGAGCCGAGTTCGTCGAGGTGCTCGAGAATCAGGCTCAGACGGTGCGCACGTATCGCAGGCAGAAGCTGGAGGAGGAAATCAACAAGATCGGCACCAAGATGCTCATTCCGATCATCTTCCTGATCTTCCCCGCCCTGTTCGGTGTGCTTCTGTCACCTGCGGCCATGTCGGCTATCCAGGCTATGGGCAGCCTGTAGGGAAGGGGGTTTCAGATGAGCGATGCTATTGAATCGGCTCTGCTCGTTTTTCTCGTTGTCTTGCTGGCGTTTATCTGGCTCGTACCCATCGCCGGCAAATGGAAGGTCTATGGGAAGCTCGGTATGCCCGGCTGGTATTCGATTGTCCCGGTCTTTGCCGACTACAAGCTGTGCGAGCGCGTACACCGCGGCGATGGGAGCAAGACGTTCCTCATGGCGTACCTCATCGTACTCATTTGCTCGTGGGTGTTCTGCTGGGTCGATACGCTCGGCTGGGTGCTTGCATTGGTTCAGCTCGTGATGAATATCATCGTGCTTAACGATCTGTCCCATGCCTTCGGGAAGGAGACCGGCTATACGATCTGGCTGGTCATCCTCGGCTTCGTGTTCTGGACGATGCTTGGGTTCGGGGCAAGCGAGCCGGTCGATCTGGATGGCGATGCGGACGATGAGTCCTAGGGGTTAAGAGGGATAATAACAAGGTGTTTTGCTGCGGGGCGCTCATTAGGGGCGCCCCGTTTGTTTTGCTGGGTGATTGGCAGCGGCTTGTGGCAGTGTAGCTGTGTAGACGTGTAGCTCGGTAGCCGCATAGGTGGGTGAATGAGAACAAAGATAATAAGAAGAGTATTAAGAATAAGAAAGACAAAGGGGAGTTCTAGAGTCGCGCAGATGAAGATGATAATAACAAGTAGCTGTGCCGCGGGGCGTCAAATGGGTACGCCCCTTTTGTTTGGCTGAGTGGCTGCTAGATGGTTGCGCGAAGCCCTGTAGGGTTGTAGCTCGGTAGCGGTGTAGCTAGGTGGACCGGGTGTTGCACGGCGATAAGCGGTTGTCTGCGTTAAATATCTTTCTGATGTCAAGGAAATGGGCAAATTATCTTGATGAAAGATGGGCGGGTTCTACTTGTGTCCTGCGCGAGTTGACGCCATGAGTGGGGTTTGAGAATCGAGGGAGGAAATGAATCCCCTTGATTTAGGAGATGAGCCGGATGGGTTCTCAAATCACTAAAATCCCCTCCATCTGCGGAGACCAATACCCTGGTATCGGATATCAGGTGGATTGCGGCAAGTCGGTTCGCGTTGCGATGGCGTGGCCTTCTGCTTCTGCTGGGGGCTGGCGCAGCCTCACCATGGAGGTACCGAAAAAGCTCAGTCTCGAAACTGAGTTGAACGGTGTTTCGGTGGAGACGCTCTTGAAATCCGCAGGTGAGCTATTCGAAGGTAACGACCTTGATGGGTTCAGGCAATTCGAGCAAATGCTCGGGGATAAGTTGCCCAGTACGGTCGTACGGCTATTTGCCCGCTATGCGCCTGTCGATTTGACCCACGCGGGCAACGCGGAGGCATGTCGCGCTGAAATCGAGGAATTTCTCGGTGGAGATATCCCCGAGCTCGAAACTGGGGACACGGTAATAGCATCTGGGAAATTCCGCGCCGTACTTGTACCTGTGGGCTCCGATCCCGTTGCCATTGGAATCGACAGCGGGCAAGACATTATGAATCACGTCGGGGGCTTCTTCAACGAGGCTACGGGGAACATGCCCTGCGATAGGGGTAAGGGAATCGTGCCGTTGGATGTCTTTCCATTCAATGTCTCGATATACGTCAATGGTAGGACTATCTCTCCTAATAGGTCTCTTTCCGTCCCTCAGCCTACCTGTCAGCCTAATCGTGCCTTCTACGCAACCGAGAGCATGGAAAAAGAAGGCTGCCGTTCTTCAGTTGACGGCAAACCTGTGGTCGCCGGTCTGCCCATGTCCGTGCTTTACGGAAATATCGTCGTCAATGGCTTCAATCCCGACCGTGCTTGTGACAGGTCTCTCACCGATGGCGAGATGATGGATGTCATGAATTACTTCCAGCGCGAGAGTCCCCGCGGCAGCGGGCGCGAGGTCGCTCTTATCGTACAAAACGGTCTGTATGGCGAGTTGAGGGAGTCGCTTACTCATGACTCCCCTAACGGACCGGAGGTTGTTGACGTTCGCGATAACGTCGAGTCGCTCGATGATCTCATGGAGCAGAAGGTCGAGGTAGCTGAGGGAAACGAACTTGGCGAGGACCTGGACGTATCCAACGGGGAACGCTAAGGAATAAGGATAATAACAAGCTGCATTGACGCGGGACGTCTTTTGGGGACGTCCCGTTTGCTTTACCGGGTGTTTGACGTGTAGCCGTGTAGCGCGGTAGCTGCGTAGCTAGATAGACATGTGGTTGCTTAAGTCCCCGGAAAAGGCTACTTCTGTCCCTCAGTGGGTCGATGGGGAGACATCCGTTTATGTTCGAGATGGATTGTCCGAGCGTGAATGGGAGCTACCTATGGCCAAGAGAACCTATGGCAAATATCAAGGAAAGAGTCCGACCGAGAAGCTGACGGATGCCCGTCAGGCGCTCTTCGATGCGCTTCTCGCGGACATGGAGCGCGAGGGCTCCCGATGGGTCAAGGAGTGGTCGTTCCCCCACCCGCCCATGAACGGCGCTACAGGTGAGGGCTACGGGCCGCGAAATACCGCCATGCTCATGTACGCCATGAGGGACGGAGGCTTCAGGGACCCGCGATTCGCCACGTTCAAGATGGCATCGGATAAGGGCTGCCATATCATCAAGGGGTCGCACGGCTACCCCATCGAACGCTGGAAGCGCATGCTCGTAAGCAGGACGGACCCGACCGCCCGCCTCAAGCAGCCCAAGACCAAAGAGGAATGGGATATCGCCCTCGCAAATCCCGAATACAAGGCCGAGCCGCGCTGCGTCGGCACGTTCACGGTGTTCAATGCCGAGCAGATGGAGAACACGGAAAACCTCGTCTCCGTTGAGGGCTTCAAACCCATCGAGCCCGATCGCGTGGCCGACGGCATCGTCAAGGCATCGCCCTGCCCCGTAATCGAGACGCCGAACGCCGAGGCGTTCTACCTGCCCGGCGCAGACAAGATCTACGTCCCGCAGCGCAATCAGTTTACGAACGTGGAGTCGTTCTGCCGAACGCTGCTCCACGAGATGGGGCACGCCACGGGCCATCCGAGCAGAAACAACCGCGAGCAGTGCGGATTGAAGAAGGATCGGCAGAAGTACGCCTTCGAGGAACTCATCGCCGAGCTCTCGAGTGTGTTCACCGCGAACGCCATCGGTCTCGATCTCCGTAACGTCGACGACGACAAACCCCTTGCCGCCAACGAGGTCGATGCCATGTCGAACTCGGCTGCCTACCTCAAGAGTTGGTCCCAGGAGTTCAAGGATCCGGGCGGCGAGCTACTGAAGGCCGCATCGCGGGCGAGCAAGGCGACCGATTACCTCGTGGAAGACTGCTTCATCCCGAAGCTCGGCAAGGACTACTTCAAGTCCCCGGAACACGCTACCGAGGCGGTAGCCGACGTCGATATGGAACGCGACGCTGAGGCTGAGGTCGAGCAGGGAGACGATGGGTTCAGTCTCGACGAGCTGTGTGAGTCCAAATGCGATGAAGCGGACATCGCCAACGGCACTGGGCGGAGCGATACGGCATCCGTTAATTATGAGGAAGGACGATAGCCATGCTTGAGGATCTGGAAATCAATTCGTTCGATGATCTGAAAACCGCACTAGGTGAGGCTCTGCACAATGGCGCGGCTTCACCTGAGGCGGCAGATTACCTGATGGAGCGATTCGAAGTCCTCTGCATGGATATCGACAACGTGTTTCTCGCCATATCCGCCAATGACATCAAGGAATACTGTCCGAACCTGTCGCTCGATGAAGCCCGCGAAGTGCGCGATAACGCCAACGAGAACCTATGGAACTCGGGTGGATATGACGACATCAACGATGTGGCTTGGGGGCAAATCAAAGCCGAGGTCAAGTGCGTGCGGGATGCGCGTCATGACTCTCGTTGCGAAGAGACGAGTCTCGACGACCTTGCTGAAGCGTATGGCGATGAGGGTGCTTGCCAAGAAAGCTGCGGCTCGCGCGATACGGAGGGTATCCCGAGGTAGATGCTACTTCTGTCCCCTGGGGCGACTCGGGCGGACAGGGCTTCATGCTAGTCATTAAGTTATCAATTCGCGTGATGGAGGAACCATGAGCGAGCAGAACAACATGAACAAGGGCAAGGTCCGCATTGACTTCCCGCCGAAGTGGGTGACTGCTGAGAAGGCCAACAGTGAGCCGTATACCATCTCCAACGGCAAGGGCGAGTCTTGGCCTGCCGTCAAGTGCACCCTTCCTAGCGGCACAAAGGTCGATAGCAAGGACCTCTCCGGCTTCAGCTTCACCACGTTCCAGAAGCCGTGGAACAAGACCGATATCGAGGCTGGAAAGGGTACGGGCGTCTTCGTCAATGCGGACCGCAACGTGAGCCTCTTCAAGTACGATCAGGACGGTCAGCGCCACGATGAGTCCGTGGAGCCGCAGAAGCTCTCCGATGCCGTCGAGGCCGCCCGTGCGGAGTACCGCGAGCAGCACCAGAGCCACGACCGCTCCCAGGAGCAGGAGACCGGTCTCGATGAGCTGTGCGAGCAGAAGACGGCCGAGGCAAATGAGCGCGAGAGCGGCTCTCAGGACCGCAGCTCCCAGAACGTCCAGCGCTGAGTCTAGACAGCCATTGGATGCGGGGAGGGATGGATTTTCATCCCTCCCCTTTTCGTTTGGCGCAAAGGCTACTTTCGTCCCCTTTTCAGTGCGCGTTGACCTTCAAAAGTACGCTGGGATACATCAAGTAATTAGAGAGATGGAGTAGCTATGTCTGAGGTCAAGCCGACCATTGCCGAGCTGTATGAGTCCGGCGGTCTGGATATGTGGCTCGTCAACAAAATCGCCCATAACGAGCTGGATAAACGCAAGGGCGATACCCGTAGCTCGGTATATGCACTCGCATCCGAAAACATCGACTGCTATACCGATTCCAGATGCAGCGAAATAATCGAGAACTATGCTGCTGTCCTCGATTCTCAATTGACTGCCGAGGATTACGGCGGCGGCAAGATTTCTTCTGAGTTCATACTCGGTTCTGCTATCGCTCTTGGTGCGGCATCTCAAGCTCGAGCTGATATTGAATATTTCGATCAGGAGTTCAAGTCTCGAGCCTTTATTGAGCTTTCTGATCTCGGCATGCCTGAACTGCAATCGAGCTGTCGTGATGCGGACGAATATGCGCTTGCCGGAGTCAATCCCGATAGCAAGTTCCCCATCGGTTTCGTCTCCGTTCAAGATGTAGCGGACACAGTCAACAAACTCGGCTCCGAGCATATGAAAGAGACGCTCAAACCTGCTGCCCTCGAGAAGGTAGCCGTTAGTCTTGCGGAAGCAGAACAGCGCATCGAACGGGACGATCTCGCCGCGGGGATCGCATTCAACGCGGGGCTTGAGATGGGATATATCGAGGACAAACGAGGGGAACAGGGTCTCGATGATATCTGTTCGGCGAAAAGCGAGGAAGCTGTCCTTGTCTCTGACGGTGATGAGGTCAGTCGCGTTGGAATCGAAAACGAAATTTGACAGTCTAGGAAACGGAAAATAAGGAGGCCGATATGAACGGTGGGTCTTGCAGCCTCTATATCGAGGGCAAGGGAAAGGTTTCCGTCAGTATCGGCGGCGGCCCGTGTATGCCCAGCATCAGTTTTACCGGACTTCACGGACACGGAGCCGTCGGCTACAACATCGCTCGCGTATGCGAGAAGGCAGCTATCCGCTGCGCCCTGCGCAGCGCCGGCTTCGATATCCCGAGGGCCAGTATTCGCATCGATATCGACGTGTCTGCGCATGAATTCGGACATATGTGTATCGAGAACGCCTGCGCCCAGGGCATCGCCATCGCGAGCGGTCAGGCGGAGATGCCGGCCGGCGGGCGCGTCAGCGCCGTGGAAATCGAAATCGACGGCTCAACGCTTGGCCTGGAGCCGATAAAGGACGGCATCGAGCGCGGGCTGGATGACCTTTGCGATGAGAAGCAGGCCGAGACGGATTTGGTCGAGGGGATGGCTGACCGCGATAGGCAGTTTGAGCATAAGGAGAGCAGACGATGAGCAAGATCGGAAACATCAGGGTCGACGTCGCGGCGAGTGATGCGGCCTATTACGCATACGCCCCGCATGACAGTGTTACCCTGCCGATGGCGCCTGATGACCTGCAGAATGTCATCAACGTGATGACTTATTTCGGCAGGCACGACTATGCCATCGAGGATATTCAGACATCCGGCAAGTTCGACAAGTTGCACTTCGCCGAGGACGGGTGTGTGGACCTGCGGGCGCTCAATGCCATGGCGGAGTGCGTCAAGAGAAATCCCGACCTCGATTATGATGCCGTGCGCGACTACTGCGACAACTTCGATGTCCCCGTCGACCCGCTTATGGTCGGCAACGTCATCATGCAGACCGATGAGATGCCGTTTAGCGGCTATTCGGTCGATGTCGATAGCGCGAACCCGCTGCCCAGCGACCTGTGGCGGGCATACGGCCTCACGCTCCTCGACCAAGCCAGCGAAGAGCTCGAGGCGTGCGTGAACGACAGCCATCTCTCCCCCGCCTCGAAGGCCAGCCTCTTGAGTATCGGCAAGTTGCTCGACAATGTGCCTGCCGAGGCATTGGGCGCCTGGATGGCGGCGGGCGGAGATGTGTGCCTGGGCCAAAGCGGCTATTTCGACCGCAACTCAAAAGAGGTCGATTTGATGAAATTCGATTTGGATGAGCTCGAGCAGGCGGCTTTCGAGGGCGACCGCGATTTCGCGGCCGACCGCATCGTCGTCTATGTCGAGAGCCGCGACATGACCGAGATGGGTTTCAGCCTCGCCCATCAGTTGACGCTGCCGATGGATGAAGGAGAACTCGACGGTGCCCTTCAGGACATAGCGGATATGGAGGGGGTCGCAGCGGCCGATATCGTCATGTCTGACTATGAGCTCCACGGGCGGTTCAGCGAATACTCCTTGCATGATTTCGACATGGGCGAGTCCATTGCAGACATGAACCGCTTCGCACAGGTCGTTGTGAACAACCCCGAACTCAGCGTCGGGGAGCTCTTCTACTACAACGATGACCATGAAATCTATGACATCGACGCCATCATCGGGTCCGCCGAGAAGATGATTGCCTTGCAAGGGGCTCCAGATGGGGACTTGTGCCTCGATGACCTTGCTGAAGCGAAGGGCGATGAGGCGGAGATGGTCAATGAGGGTATCGGGACTATCGGCGCCGGCACTCTTGAGGGCGGCGATCGATGATGGATACGATTATCGCCGTGCTGGTGCCCGTTAACGCCGAATGCCGCGAAGTCGAGCTGCCGGTCGATGAGAATGGGAGCTGTGGCGCCGCACTCAAGGGAATTGTCGGCGAGCGGGCCGTCAATGTATCCCAAGAGCTGCCCGACAAGTCTTTGGGAGATGCGGTCTGCGTCTATGTCAATGCTGAAGGGCGGGCGGCTTGTCCTGCCAACCGTGCAATCTGGGCCACCCAGGAGATGGCGGACGAGGATCGTAAGTCCCCTTTCACCGGCCAGACCGTAGTGGCGGGCGACCCGGCCGATGTGCTGTACGGCGATTTCGTTGTGGTGGGCTATGACCCGTATGAGGGGACGGAATGCTCCCTTTCCGATAAGGAAGTGCAGGATGTCGTTGATTTGTTCAGCGGTCGCGGCGGCCCGTACTCGGGCGTGTCGGCGCTCGGCTATATGGAATGCATGAAACCCGACCCAAAGCTCAGGGAGCAGGACGAGTGGAACAACGAGTCCTCGCAGATCGATGAGTTCATCTGCTATAAGAAGGACGAGGCGGCACTGTACAACCAACGTCTCGAGGACGAATATTCCAACTCGTACGACGATAGCTGGCAGAACTCGTACGACGATACGGAGTGGTAGCCATGGGTGCTGTGAGCTACGGACAGGCCGGGTACGTGGGAACCTCCATGAGCGTCCGCGCCCGGGCGGCATATGAGTCGGGCGAGATGCCGATATCGAAGTGGACGCGCGGCGCCATCATCTCGGCCATCAAGGACTACTGCGACGATTTCGACCTTGCCTACGATTCTAAGATCGAGTCGATGACCAGGGCGCAGCTCGCCGATAGGTATCTCGAATATAAGTCCTGGCACCATACGGGGCGGTTCGCACGCGGGACCGAGTTTTTCGGATTGGATGAGGATGCGGTCTGCGCGGCCTTCCCCGAGGTGGGACCAGATCAAGTTACCGAGCGAGATGAGATTGGAATAGACGGATTACTTGAAGCCAAAAGCGTAGAGGCGGGGCTATCGGAGGAAGTCGGGCTAGTGAGGGAGTCAGGCTGCCGGTAGGCGGATTTGCAGAGATCCGCCCCCTATATCATCCCCTGCTTTCGGAGCAGGTCTTCTAGAATCTCACAGATTTTCGCGTCTTTGGCCTGCTGCTCCCTCTCAAGCTCCTGCTTGTAGTAGCTGTCAAGGTCTGGCTCCCATGTGCTGTACTGCTCGGCAAACTTTCTGCGCGACATGAGGTCGAGGATTAGGTAGACGATATAGGCGATTGCTAAAAGGACGATTACCGCCATGAGGATGTAAGCCAACGAGTTCCTCCAAGTGAATCTTATTTCGAGCACATTCTAGCAGTTTCGGCAGGTTGCGGAAGGCACGGGTGTTGCCGCAGCGGCAAGTCTGAGCGGGGCGGTTGAGCAATGAGTATCCTCGGGAATAATCGCCAGAGCTAGCGGAGGATGATATGAAATTCAATCTCAAAAGGTATATCTCAAGCCCTGATGCCCTCAAGGGAGGGCTTCTGGCCAGTCTTTTCGGACTTCTACCGACGATCGGGTTGGGTGCCGAGTACCTCTTTATAAATGTCACCCATGGCATCGATTTCGCCACGGACGGCCGTCTAGGCGAAGGACGAATCTCGGGAATGATTTCCGTTTTGAACATCAATACCCTATGGCTTCCGCTCACGGGGTTTCTTTTGCTCGTGCCGGCAGTGAGGAATAACAAGGCGGCGCGCATCGCGATCGCCTGCCTTCAGGTCGCCGGTGCCGTCATCAACATCAACCGCGGCTTGGACACGCAGGCGTTTCTCGAACTGATTATCGCGGCGGTCGCGGTGTTGGGCATTTCGAATTACACTGCCGCTTCTAATGACTTGGGGGATATCGATGAGTAAGGGCAACGGTAAGAATCTCGCAAAAGACCCGTATAAAGACATTTCCTTCTCGCGCCGCGGGTTGTTCGCGGCGCTGGCGGTCGTTGCTGGCCTCGGCGCGGTGCCTGCACGGTCTGCCATGGCAAAGGAACTGTGGTTTCGCGGTGAGCACATCAGCCCGCAGCCGAATTCGTATTATTTCGGCGGCTGCTTCACTTCCAACGGCTACACACATTGCGTTACGCATCCAGACCGAACACAGGGTGCGAATAACTACGGCCGCGGCTTCGCACACGGATGGATAACTTGGGTTGCCGCCGATAGGTTTACCTATCAAGGCTGGGATAGCCCTTATCTCCAAGCGCTCGGCTACTCCCTGTGCCTGCTCGTCGAGTGCGACTACTCGAACGAGCTGTACGACCATATCAAAGCGCATCCCTATATGGCCTGCGCGGACATAAACCGCCAAACTGCGAACCGCCTGTGGAAGAACATTCATGCCGATGATAATGACGGCCAGCTTTTCCTGAACAACAACCGGCTTTCGACTTTTCGCGGAGACATGCTCGATACGGACGCGGGCGCGGGAGTCAGCCAGAATAACGGGCATTGGTATATCGTCGGGTACGATGACTATTCGTATGAAAAACCGGAATTGTTCATGCGCCGCTGCGCCAACGAGGCCGTGAACACGTTTCGAGCCGAGGTCGATGTCAAAAAAGTGATGAGGAACAACAGGGATGGCACGCCGGACCACGAAAAAGACCTCCGCGAGGTCACGGGTGACATCGATATCGATACCGAGAAAATCAATATCAGGAACGACGTGACGCTTTACGGCGGTGTCTTCAAGCTCTCGCCTTTGGCGTTCCCCAACGCCATGGTGGATGTCGGGCAGGGCGGCTATGTCAGCGGTAAGCCTATTACCCAATGGGGCAACGGTCGAGGACTGTGTTTCTGGAAGGACTACGATGGCGCCAACCAGATGTGGGCCTTCAAGCCTTATCTCGATGACGGGGTGGGCGCCTTCACGTTCGCCCTCGGGAGCCTCATCGGTCCCAAATTGGTCCAGACGCTCAACAATAACGGTCATGTTAACGCCAATAGCTCTTGGAAAAACGGTACTATGGAGACGGGCAGTGCCGTCATTTGGGACATTCGAAAGGCAGCAGGTAGAGAGAATTCCTGGTGGATTGATCATGAACCGTCTGCCACGAACGAAACCGACCATACGTGCTATTTCCTCACCTCGGATGCTGATGGCCAGCGCCTCGACACCCTCGGCGCTTCTGCGAACGGCGCTGCCGTCCGCGTGTCGAGCTATGCTTGCCCAGGCGTTTGGGGTGGTCAGAAGAACGCCCAGTTCAAACTTATCGAGGCACGCTGCGGCGGCTACGTGAAAAACAGTAAGAAGACCGCCAAGATCGGCGATAGCGTCACCTGTGTCGGGTTCATGCCCGATTCAAATGAGACACCCACGCTGTCTCCTAACGGATGGGCGCATAATGTCACAAACCGCAAGGAGCTGCCGCCGCAGCCGATGTATCGCTGGTATGTGACCCGCGATGTGGTCGATATCCCCGATGACGATGATGTGGTCATCATGGCAGGCTGCTGGGTATCTACTTGGGGCAAGCAGACCGAGGCCGCCGCACACCGCCATATCGGATATCCGCACGGTGGGCATTCCATCTACAACCTCGCCTTGCATGTCGAGGGGTCGCAATTCGCGGGTTCGATCTGCTACGCGGCTAGGGCTTGGGATTCCTCGGTCTGGGTGACTGGTCGGGATGGCGCGGAGATCTGTGGCTCCCCTATCGCTGAGGTCAAGATCTGGCTTACCGGCGAGCTGGCCGAGAACTATGACCTGTGCTATCGTTCCATCCCGCTCGACGGCAAGTGGACGGATACCGTCTATTCTTGCGGTCATTCCGATAACGATGGATCGGCGGCACCGTCTTGCGGTAGCATTGGTTCCGCAAAGATGTGCGGCCTCAACGTGCATCTCATCCGCAAGCCGCGCGGGGCTCGCGTGGTCAAGGAGTTTTCCTTCGATGACACGATTAAAATCGCCGAGGATATCTCCAAGGGCAATGATGCCGTTTGGCTGTGGTCGGCGGCGATGATGGGCATCACGACCGTACCGGAAGATGAGAAACGTTTCTGGAGCGACCGCCTGCTCGGTACCGTCGTGGTCGGTAGCGGTATGCCGAAGACTGAGGATGACGAACCGCCCAATCCTCCGACTCGGTTGCAGTCCGTCGTCCACTTTATGCTGGTCGATACCCTCGGCAATACGCAGGAGGTGCACACGGTCTACATCAAGCTCAACACCGACTACAGGACGAGCGAGCGCCAAGGCGATTTCTCGGACGCTCGCGCGGCGCTCGAGCAGGTCATGCGCGACGAGGGGCAGGACATGAGCCTGCTCGACAAATGTCTAGACGGGTGGTACGAAGGGGATAAGGACTGCTCGGACCCGAGCATCTTCAGCGGGCCGAAGTTCGTGAGCAAGAAGGTGAACGGAGATCTGTACCTGTGGACTTGGGTGACCATGGGCAAGTTCTACTTCTATAAGGATGGTACTGACAAGACCCATCTACTCTATAAGTCCCAGCGATATCTGACTGGCACTAATTTCGTATTTCCGGCAGAGCTTGCCAAAACTGAGCTTGAGCCCACTTGCAACCTCAACGATAAATTCGGCACCGACCCCTCGACAGGCTTCACCGGCTGGCACCTGGACATGAAGCTGGGTGACGAGGCTATATCAAGCTGCACGGCGGGCAGCGGCATTACCGCCTTGTACGGCCGCAACCGCTGCACCCTGCGCACGGAATATGCCCCCGAATCGGTCGAGCTGGACCCGAGCTGGGACATGAGGCTGCTGCCCGAGGATGGTGCCGAGGCGCACCCCGGCTTCATCCCCGTGTTCGAGGAGCCCAAGCACAAGGGCTACGACGCCAAGGGCAAGGAGTTCGAGCTTGCGGCGATCGGCGACTCCGGCGAGGGCCACACGGCCTATTACTGGGACGAGCTCGCCCGCATCACGGTCCCCGCGACCGCGTACCGAAACATCGGCGGCGGGCAGTGGCGCACCTACAAGTGCGAAGCGTGGCTCGACGCGGACGAGGCGAACGCGGCGGCTGAGGTTTCGGAGACTTCCGAGACGGGCGTCTCGGGACGCTCGCGCTCCCGCGGTCGTGCCGCTAGCGCCGTCAAGATGACTGCGGATACCGTGCGTTACATCCGCTGGAGCGAGGTCGTCTCGGACGGCGTGGTGGGCGTCAGGAGGAAGTAAGTAAAGGGGGGCAGAGATTTTCTCCGCCCCCTATCGCTCTTACGAAGCGCCCTGCCTTTGGGGCGTTCGATGCTTCTTGCCGCTGCGGCAATACTCTAAATCACCTCGTATACAGGACTACCGTCTAGTGGATACTTAGGATGACGTACTCAGGAGGTAATTGTGGGCGAAAGTAAACGCCACATCGATGTCGGAATCACTTCGGGGGGGGGTGCCTCTAAAGGCTTAGCCTTTTCCAGAAGGGCCCTTATCGCCGGGGGCGGGATCACGGCTGCGGCGGCAGTGACCGACGCGGTTGCCAGACCCTCCAGCCCCCTGGGGGTCGTGATGCGCTCGGTCTTCGACGCGATAGGCATATCGACCTATTCGATGAGTAGATTCGAGGAGTTTGCGCCCGATAACCCGAAGGTTAAGCCATCGGGGCTCGCCGTTCCCATGAGTGTCAACGGCATCTCATCGCACCCCACCGGCTGGTGGCACAGCGCCGGCAGGGCGACGCACACAAGCTGGACCCCAACCTATGATGACGTCTTCCACAGGGGGGACAAAGCACAGCTCTTTCTGAACAATGGGCATCCCTACACGATTCTACCGATGGACAACTCCGGATACCGCGCGAGCGTCACGTGGAATAGCATTGGAACCTATAACGGGAAGCCCGTGGGATGCACGCTCACGCTCTCGAATCCCGCCGTTGGCAACGGCTACAACAACAACGCGGGTTTCAACCAGAAGCTCGCCCAATTCTACCAGCAGCACTTCGGCACGAAGAGCTTCTTCTTGGTGAGCGACGCCTTCGCGGCGTGGGACAGTTGTCACTGGCTACTGGGGCTGAAGTCGATAAAGATGGTATATCAGTTCTTCTATTCCGACAGGCCCGGCGAGTATATCGACCTCGATTGGGCGTACCTCGGCGCTAGGAGCATACAGTGTGACGGCGGCGGATATGAGTGGATCAGCCCCGCCGAGAACAATCAGGACGCCTATTTCATCCCGCGGGGAGTGGACACCCAGCTCTTCTTCACCAACTTCGACGGCTACAGCTGCATCTCGTCTCGTGTAAACGAGGTGAGCGACCGGACTTGCGCCATCATCGCATACAAGGGACCCAGCATCTCGTGCGTCCGCGGCGACACGGTGTATGGCGACGGGTTCCAGTTCGACTTTCAGTCTATCGGCAACTTCTGCTCGTTAAGCCTGAAGAAGTCCTCAACCAACCCCGATGTCACAAAGATCGATCCGGAGTACTTCTCTCTCGCCGGAGCCGAGTACGCCATCTACTGCGACGAGGCCTGCACCCGCAAGTGCGGGACCTTCAAGACGGACGAGAACGGCGAGGCTACCCTCTCGGCGGTCAACGGGACGAACAAGCTGATTGCGAACATGGACTACTGGGTGAAGGAGACGGTCGCACCGCAAGGCTTCGGGATTGACAAGGATGTCCATAAGATTCGCCTCGACCGCGACACGACCATCGAGGTATCGGATGTCCCGAAGCATTCGACCGTCCACTTTATGCTGGTGGACACAATCGGCGATACGCAGGAGATGCATACGGTCTATATCAAGCTCAACAGCACCTTCTCGGTAAACGGGAACCAGGGCGATTTCTCGGACGCACGCGCGGCCATCGAGCAGGTCATGCGCGACGAGGGGCAGGACATGAGCCTGCTCGACAAATGTCTAGACGGGTGGTACGAAGGGGATAAGGACTGCTCGGACCCGAGCATCTTCAGCGGGCCGAAGTTCGTGAGCAAGAAGGTGAACGGAGATCTGTACCTGTGGACTTGGGTGACCATGGGCAAGTTCTACTTCTATAAGGATGGTACTGACAAGACCCATCTACTCTATAAGTCCCAGCGATATCTGACTGGCACTAATTTCGTATTTCCGGCAGAGCTTGCCAAAACTGAGCTTGAGCCCACTTGCAACCTCAACGATAAATTCGGCACCGACCCCTCGACAGGCTTCACCGGCTGGCACCTGGACATGAAGCTGGGTGACGAGGCTATATCAAGCTGCACGGCGGGCAGCGGCATTACCGCCTTGTACGGCCGCAACCGCTGCACCCTGCGCACGGAATATGCCCCCGAATCGGTCGAGCTGGACCCGAGCTGGGACATGAGGCTGCTGCCCGAGGATGGTGCCGAGGCGCACCCCGGCTTCATCCCCGTGTTCGAGGAGCCCAAGCACAAGGGCTACGACGCCAAGGGCAAGGAGTTCGAGCTTGCGGCGATCGGCGACTCCGGCGAGGGCCACACGGCCTATTACTGGGACGAGCTCGCCCGCATCACGGTCCCCGCGACCGCGTACCGAAACATCGGCGGCGGGCAGTGGCGCACCTACAAGTGCGAAGCGTGGCTCGACGCGGACGAGGCGAACGCGGCGGCTGAGGTTTCGGAGACTTCCGAGACGGGCGTCTCGGGACGCTCGCGCTCCCGCGGTCGTGCCGCTAGCGCCGTCAAGATGACTGCGGATACCGTGCGTTACATCCGCTGGAGCGAGGTCGTCTCGGACGGCGTGGTGGGCGTCAGGAGGAAGTAAGTAAAGGGGCCAGAGATATTATCTCTGGCCCCTTATCGTTTTAATGGGTTGATTAGTGCCCTTAAGGGCGATTGCCGTCTTGCGGAATGCGTCCATCAGCACCATCGCCGACAATCGGATCGAGAGCGCCGAAATACCCGAGGATGTCTTCTTCGATGTCCTCCTCAACCACAAGCGTGGACTCATACTCACGGCGGATATCATCGTTTTTGAGGAGGGTCTGCTTGAGCTTGGGAGCCTCCTCGTTGACGACATCCCATACGATATCGTAATCGACATTAGCGTAGACATGCACAATGATGTTTCGCATTCCCCTAATTTGCTGCCATTCGATATCGGGAAAATACCGGCGGCACGTCTCGGGACTGATTTTGGAGACGAGTTCGCCTATTTGTGAAACCGAAATGAGAAAAGAGTCCCTAATGTAGGGGCTGTGTTGCCATAGGCTCTCATCGACATCGAAATAGTCGAGCTTCCCTGCAATATCATCGCATCTAAGCAGCATTTGATGGAATATCTCGATTTCTGGCTCTGTCATATATGAGTCTCCCTTCCGTTTTGAGGTTGTATACGAACCTGTCCGTGGCGCCCTTCAGCTTCACCGTGACATCGACATCCCTTCCGAGCGCCGAGGCAAGTGAGTCGAGCAAGGACAGGTAGTCTGAGGATGCGCAGGTCGAATCGAGGCCGAGGAAAAAATCAACGTCGGACGCATCTGTCTGCTCACCTCGCGAGAACGAGCCAAATAGAACCGCTTTGACCACGCATGGGTAGTCGGAAAACACTGCTCGGGCGCGGCTTGCGGCATCCGCAAGCGTATTCACGGGGATTGATGGGTTCTCGCAATCTTCAACAAGATATTTCAAGGTGGCACCTCCCTTGGTACTATCAGGGTATCAGTTCTATTCTACTTGTTCCCCAACCGTAGGCGGCGAATAGCAGATTTCCGTAGTAATCCTCGTATGCGTTAAACTGTTCCATAGAGAACCACACCATCTCGGTCTACGTCGCATGCGAACTCGTTTCCGGCTTTCAGACCGGCTCTGAACTCATCGACGTTCAGGACGAGAAAGTCCAAGTCGCGAGCGAGTCCCCATAGCTCCCCATCGGCTGCAAGCGAGTATTCCTTAAGCTCACATCCCTCAAGGGCGGAAAGACAGAGAATGTCGTAGTCGCTATATTCATCGGCTTCGCCGCGAGCCCGAGAGCCGTAGGCGATGATGACGATCGGCTCACCAGCGCGCAGGATTCCTTCGATGATGAAGTCGATATCTTCCTGCGAAATCTGAAGGGTGTTTCGCGCCTCTTCAAGTGTTCTCATACTCTATAGCTCCCTACTGTAGATGATGCGTCCTTCTCTATTCAGGTTCTCGATGAAACCGCTCTGGGCTCCGCAGAGAGTCGCCAGCATGTCTACGTCCCGTCCAAGCCTCTCGGCCAAGTCGAGGCCGATGCCGACGACTTCGAAGGCCTTCTTGCTGTCGACCTGGAGAAGCAGGTCGACGTCGGAGGAGCCCGTCTGCTCGCCGCGTACGAAAGAGCCGAACATGGCAGCTTGCTTCACCGAAGGATGGGAGCCGAGTACTTGGCGGACGATTTCCTTGGCCTCGGCGTAGTCCTGAACAGGGGGCGCAGGATTATCGGAATCTTCAACGAGATATTTCAGGGCGGTACCTCATTAAACGGTGGACGTGACAGCATCCTTCGCTGAATCCTATGAAATCACGGCCTGACATAGGCGGCAAATTGGCGGAGCTCGTCATCGTCCATATCGTCGAAGTGCAGCAGCTCCGCCAACGCAGCCCTCTGTTCCATCAGGTACCTGCAGCTCGGAGACTTGGAAATTGTCTCTAAGATGGTCTCGGGAGCAAGAGACGGGAAATCCATGCCTCTGGGGGCAACAAGCGAGATAGGGCCATTCGCTTCAAAATTCTCGGGCGCATGAAGACGGATATCGAAGCCATCGATGGATAACTTGGAAACACCCGCATCCCCTAGACCCCGCAAGACGAGAAAGTCCAACCCGTACGGAACTGCATTACTGTCGATTCCAAGGGCGACGAGCGCGGCCTCGTGGATCGCGACCAAATCGCTTTTATCGATCGTCAGTTTCTTGCAAAGGCTCGCCATTATCTCGTTCAGGTGTTCCTTGGTCATTTCGATTCGGGTGAACGACTTTTCGAAGGATTCCCGCTTTCGCTTGAGCTGCTTTCGAAGCCTGTCGATGTTGATGCTTTCAGGTCGCTTGATTTGGTTCCGCTCACAAGCCCATGGATAAAGGTACGTAGCAACATAATCTACACCCCTCCTTGATTCGGTCATCTTACTTGTTGACCCAACCCCAGACGGCTTCGTGGTGGATGGTCTCGGTCCATGCTTCCTGATCGGTTACGGTGACGGTGACCTCCTCATACTTGGGCAGGCATCCGTACTGGAGTCCGTTATCCCAACAATACTCAGAGCAAGCATCTTCGTTATCAAAGAGGGTGCCATCCGTTGCGCGGTATTGGACGCCAACCTTTTTCTTCTGGGTCTCGGTGTGGGTGACGGCGGGGTGGTAGATCTGCTCGTCCCAAGCGGGGGTTACGATTGCCCAGACCTTCTCGGACTCAGCGGGCTTGGAGGGTTTGGAGCTGCCGGATCCCGAGCCGCTGCCGGAGTTGCCGGAGTTGTCGGGCTTGGATGCGGGCTTGGAATCGCCCTTGCCGGATGAGCCGTTTGCCGCGCCGGCCTGCTGGACGGTGGAGCTGCTGGGTTTGGATACGGGTGCGCTGACCGTGCTGGCGTTCGGGTTCTCGCGCTTGGCCTCGATGAGTTTCTTGGCGGCGGCACGCTCCTCCTCGGGGAGATTTTCGATTGCCGCGTCCACTGCCGCATCGTCGGTCATGTCGACCTTGGTGAGGCTCACCTTGACCGAGGCTCCCTTGCCCTCGACGACGAAATCAACCGCGTCCGGCACCAGCCAGGTGGTCTTGCCGTCCTTGGCGGTGGGGATAGAGGTGACGTTCAGGGCGTAGGCACCCTTCGGTAGGTCGACGGAAGCCTCCTTGCCCGGCTTGATATCCCCCTTGGCGGCGGACTCGCCGTCGGCATCGACGATCTCGTAGGAGAACTCGCCGTCCCCCTCGCTCCAGCCGTCGGCCGTAAGCGTCACGGATGCGGGATAGGTCTTGGAGTCCTTCTTGCCGACGATGGATGCGACGGGTGCGTTGTCGGGGATGTTCACGGCCTCGTGGTTCAGCGATAGGCCGATGCCGAGTGCCGCGACGATGGCGAGCGCCACGCCGCCCGCGACGAACTTGCGCTTCAGACCACTCGGACGTTTGGGTGTCTGGGAGTCATCGGTGGCAGCATCCGGGTCGGGTGCCACGGCATCTTCCAGGTCTTTGGCAACCGGAAGTTCGGCGGTGACATCTGCGGCGATGGGGTTATCGGGGGTGTCCATGAGTTGGGTTTCCTCGATCTCGGTGTTGAGGTCGTTGGAATCGTCGGGGTTGACGCTCTCGGGGTTCATATCGGTGTTCATGGCAGTTTCCAATCTGGTCTAGATATCAAGTGATTATAGGGGTCTGTGGGGACAGGGCTTAGATGATGGCCATGTCGTGGCTGATCGGACTGTACTGGTAATGGGGCAGGAAGTACTTGAGCGGCAGGCAGCGGCCGTAGGCCAGGCGGTACGACAGGGCTGCACGCTTGTAGTGGCGGACGATGAAGGCGTGGTCCTCCTTCAGGCGCCCGACGCGGGCTTTGACGACCTCGTCCTTCAGGAACAGCTCCTGCGGCATCTGGATCATCTCGTAGTGGTCGAGGGAGGCATATTTGTAAGGCTTTCCGGCAAGACGGGTCGCACCCGCCAAGGTCTCGACTGCGCTGATGTAGGCGTGCTTCTCCGTGATGAACGCGAAGCCGTGCTTGTCAGGCGAGGAGACGGGGCAGCATTTAATCGTCTTGGTCATGCGCTCCTTGCGCGACAGATCGGATTTCTTCATCCAGACGGTGGGCATGTGGAGATCGTTGCCGTCTTCGCCGTAGAGCTTCACGAGAATCTCGCGGCGGTACATCACGCGGTTGACCATGATGCAGAAATCCTCGATCTTCTTGGGCATGTGGCGGCGCCCATGCCTGTAGGCGTACTTGATGGAGCCGCGGTCGAAGCGCCACCAGGCGTTCGGGTTCGTCTTCGCGTTCCAAACATTGAATGCGCGGAAGTGCAGCATCCGCTTGCAGACGATGAAATAGATATAGGCGAACAGGGTAATGCCGGCCACGTTATAGGGGTCGGAGAGGAAGAGGGTGATGGCTTGCATGGGGCACTCCTTGAAGTCAGCAGCCGCGCGGTCGCTCTGTGCTGGACGCCGCCTCGGTGGCTACCTCGGCGATGCTGTCAAGACTGGGCTGGGCGTGGCGTTTCGTATACGGGGAATCATAACCCTGGGGATAGGCGGTGTCGAAGAGATCTGCGTAGGCGTCGAGCGGATTCTCGACTTTCTGCCCGTTATTGGCCATCCTATCGATCTCGGAACGGAGGGTGTCCATGATGGCTTTCTCGCGAACGAGTTCCAATGAGAGCGTCACATAGCCCTCCTTCAGCCCCTTGCCGTACATGGCAAAGGTGATCTTGTAGAACCGATTCTGGATCGCATCGCGCTCGTCGTCGGTGGTCATGGAAAACTGGACATCCGAGGACTGCATCGGCAGCACGCTAAAGCGTAGGTAGTCCCCCGCGTTATAGCCGCGGCCGTTCAGGCGCGTTATCGCCTTGAGGCGACCATCCATCAAAGGGGCCACGAACTGTTCGCGCATATTGACCGTATGCAGCCGGATTTGCGGCTTATTGAAATCTGACATCGTCAATCTCCTGTCCGATGCGACTTGGGGAAACGCATCTATCTATCGATTACGACTCTTATGATAACAAAAGTATATCACCC
Organism: uncultured Collinsella sp.; assembly: GCA_958445065.1. Taxonomy (GTDB): domain Bacteria; phylum Actinomycetota; class Coriobacteriia; order Coriobacteriales; family Coriobacteriaceae; genus Collinsella. Next base: position 105,684 of record CAUCQW010000002.1, on the reverse strand, counting down.
CGTCAATATGGATAAGGATTATCGGCCGGCCGTTTGACTTCTTTCGTCCCGCCCGCCTCGATTTCGCGTTCGGTAGATACCTTGATAAATAGATTTGCGATATTAGGGAGGCATCATGCCGAAAAACGATAGTCAGAACACCACTCTGCTCGGCGGATTCGACTTTCTGAAGAAACTCGGATTGGGTCGCGTGAAGAGAATCGATCCGGTCGATTCCGATCTACAGACCGTGCAAAAGGGACAAGTCATCGGCACCGTCTCGAAAGACCGAAAGGATAAAATCGAGAAAACGGTCATCAATATCCCCTACTCGAGCGTCATCTCCTCCACGGCTGCGGTGCGTCGAGACGGGACGCCCGTGACGAGCCGATATGGACAGGAGATGTCGCGAATCGTGATCCGCCTGCCGCGCAAGATGGAGCTGGACGGCTACAGCATGGACGGGCTTCGGGTCGAGATCATCAATCCCGACAAGTATCTCGAGCGTGCGGAGAAGACGGGTATCCTCCAGGCCTCCTTCAACGACTCGCGACCCTTGAAGCTCAGCGGCTTCAAGGACGGTCGCACCATCGAGCTGACCGTGGGACAGGATAAAATCGGGACATTCGTCTCGAACCTCGAGAAATGCTGCGAAGAGCTCATCAATATCCCGAAGGGCAAGGATACAAAGACATTTGATAGAGATGCCGATGTGCCCGCGGCCTCGGCGAGTCGGAAACCTGAAAAGCTGGCGGTCGCGAGCGCGTCGGGTGCGACCCGGGCCGATGAGAAGAAGACCGATCCGGGCAAGACGCCCTTTAACGGGCAATATCTCGGAACCAGGAAGATCGATAAGGATGTCACGTTCGACAATCCGAAGGTCATCATCCCGTACGGCAACATCGTCGACAGCGAGACCATGACCGATAAGGACGGCAAGACGAAAACCAATCAATACGGTCAGGTGCTCAATTCGGTTACCTTCTCGGTGCCTCATGGCGTCGCGGTTGATGGCTACGGTCTCGGCGGCTTTACCGCCAAGGTGGTCGTAGTAGACAAATATCTCGACCGCGCCGCGGATGAGGGTTCTCTCCAGATTATGCTCAATGGAAGGTATGACCTGAAGCTGTTCCGTGACGATGGCGGTAAGAATACCTATGTGACCATCGGACGAGACAAGATCGGGGAGTTCGCCAAATCGCTCCACGAGAAGTCTAACGACATCCTCGATAACGATGAGAAGAATGAGAAGGAAGAATCCATCGATGAGATGGTGGCCGGCAAAAGCGAAGAGGCCACCCTTATGGCGGCGAATGCCGCGGCAAGAGAGGCCTCCGATAGGGATACTGCCGACAGGTAGTGCGTTTTATCTATCGCCCAGGGACGGATAGACTTTTTCAAGTTTGGCGATGAGCCCCTTCACGGCTTCAATCGCTGCTGCGGGCATCGCGTAGACCGACCAGATACCGGAGAGGAACACGGCTCGATCGGTCGCGAGGTCGAAGGCGGCCTGCTCCTGCTCCGTCTTCATCTCGATGCCATCGGGCCCTGAAATGGAGAACGCCACGGCAACCTCCTGGTTGGCGGGACCCGTGCAAGTCGGCATGATGCGTACGACCAGCGTACGCATCGTATCGCGGTCGAGCGATGTGCTGGCGAGGTAGTCCTCGTCTGACAGGTTGGGACTCAATACGCCGTCCAGTTCGTCCTCGATAAGCGTGATCGCCTTGTCCCTTTGCAACTTCTGGTCAAGAATCCCATCGGCATACTTTTTGGCGGCATCCATCGAGTCGAACCGCTGGGCGAACAGCTCGCAGGCGGTGTCGCCCTCGAGGATTCCCAGTTCGAATGAGCCGTCTTCCGCCTGCTCGATGCGGGCGACCAGGGAGCAGTCGTCGGCCGTGCGGTAGGGCACGATCCCGTCATCAATCCAATTGCCGTCGTTCATGTCCGATTCCTTTCGCTTCAGTCCCAGCAGCCAGTCCGCTGAGACATCCAATTCCTTACAGATTTTGTATAGGACGACCGTTCCCGGCAGGCGCTTTCCCTTCACATAGTGCGAGACACTCGCCTGCGTCGCCCCAATCCTTCTGCCCAGCTCGCGCTGGGAGATGCCTTTGGCCGTCAAGGCGCGTTTCAAGCGCCTGTGCAGCCGGTTGGGTTCAATCTCGACCATTAGCTACTCCAAAGAACCTCCTGAGCCTCGTCCAGAAGCGCCACCATGGCATCCTCCTCCGACTTGTACCCGTCAACGAACTGCTTCATCGGTCCGGCATTCCAATACCCGGACCGCGTCGATGAGCGGATATACGGCCGCCACACAACGGAACCATCGTCCCGTTTTTCCCTCTCGATGAAACCGGTGGTAGCCCACCCGTCTTTGCCCGTGAACTTGAAAATCGTGTGACCATAGATGGTCCTCGTTGGCTCGACCAAAACTACTCGGGAACAACGCGGCGTTTTCTTTTGGATCATCATGTATCTCCTTTATATCTTTAAGGGCCGTTTGGCCTGCTCGAGGTAGGCAACGAGACTCCAAGGCTCTTTCATTGCCGCCGTTTGACAGCGCTCCTGACATTCCGCCCATTCCTCGTTATTCATGAGTGCGATACCGACCTGCTCGCCTCGTTTCGTAAGAAACATCAGGTAGCCATCGGTTACCACTTTGCGGGGAACCTCGCTGATGCGGGCTTTCCTCTTGTTGTTCGTCCCGTACATCAGCTGAGACGACAACACCGACCACTCCCCTGCCCCATGTCGGCGCATGCCTTTCGGTCCGTCATAAAGCCTATCCTCGGCGAGGAATACGACGCGGTCGCCTAACGCTACTCCGAAGCCCTCGCCGTTCTTTCGCTCTTCCCAGCCCTCGCCCTGCCGAACGGTCAGCTTGTCGATGAATAGCCAGAGGTGGGAATCTACGGGACACCATCTGCGGGCCTGCTCGTTGTACACCTTGACGAACGACAGCATGATGCGGTCGATGGTCGCGTCAGGGTCATCGGAGGCAAAGCGAACGTCCGTTGCGATGCCGCTCAGAATATGCGCCTTCACCTTGATCGAGCCATCGGAGAAATAGCTCGTCCCGTTGTCTACCGCCTCGCGCGTGCTCTCCGATTTAATCCGCATGTTGTCGAGCGCGATATTGCGCAGCGCCCATTGGTATGCAAGCGCCTCGCGCGGCATGAGGATCTGGCGGTCGAGGAATGCAAAGCCCTCGTCGATTGTCTGGGCATGAGCGTCCGATTCAAGGCAGCGGCCGACAATCTTGTTGGATTTGCGCTTGGTCTTCTTCTTAGTCATCGCGGGTCTCCTTCCTAGGTCCCACCTCGTAGAATTTCGTGCTCGTCGGGACAAACAGCATGTCGATATCGCCCGTCGGGCCGCTGCGGTTTTTCGCGACCGACAGGATGACCTGCCTTGAACCCGATTTCTCGTCTTGAATCTCGTCCGGGTCGCGCGACAGGAACAACACCGTGTCCGCGTCTTGCTCGATGGACCCTGATTCGCGAAGATCCGACAGGCGCGGCAGGCCCGGGTGGGATTCGGCCTGGCGGCTCAACTGCGCCAGCGTCACCACGGGAACGCCCAGTTCCTTGGCGAGTACTTTCAGGCGGCGGCTTATCTCGCCGACCTCGACTGCGCGGTTTTGGAATCTGGGACCATCGGATGCGGACGAAATGAGCTGGAGATAGTCGATTACAATCAGCCCGCGCTCGGCTCCGCGCATCATGCGGGCGGCGGTCGCACGGATATCCCCTATCGTCACGCTCGCCTTGTCCTCGATCTCGATGTCGTTGCCGGGGATGTCGCAGCAGGCAGCCGCGATGGCATCCCATGAAGCCTTGGGAATGGTTCCCATGCGGAAATGGGAAATCGAGACGCCTGACTCAGCGCAGATGATTCTCTGAGCAAGTTCCTTGCCTGACATCTCGAGCGAGAAAATGCCGACCTTCACGCCCTGGCGGGCGGCATTCAGCGCGAGGGTGAGGGCAAAAGAGGTCTTGCCGACGGCAGGTCTCGCGCCGACTACGATGAGCTGCCCTGCTCGCAGTCCTGCCAGCATCTCGTCCAGGGTTGCAAAGCCCGTGTTCACGACGGTGGAGTCCAAGGGGACGCTATCGAGGTTTCTGGCCTCGTCCACGGCTGCGGTGAGAAACGATGAGATGTGCCGATAGGGGCGCATATCGCGGCGTTCGGCCACCTGTGCGATCGAGCCCTCGACCTTCGAGACGAATGCCTTCATATCGGTCGGGGTTCCGTAGGCCTCGGCCTCGATCTCGTTCATCGCCGTCACGAGCGCCCTGCGCCTCGAGGCATCAAGCAGCTCGTCGTTGGCGGTCTGCCAGGACAGCAGGGGCATGTCAGATTCGAACATACGCTCGACGGCCTGCTCTCCGCCCGCGGCATCAAGCTCACGGTTGGATCTCAGGTAGTCTAGCAGCGAGACGTTGTCAATCGGGTAATTCGCCTCGTGCATGGCGCGGACGGTACGGAACAGCGCACGATGGTCAGATTTGACGAAATCATCCTCGAGCAGCATTGGGAGAACGTCTTCGCGAACGTCCTTCGAGCGCATGCAGGCGGTCAGGACGATCGTTTCCTGCTGCGGGGCGACGATCGCGCTCGCGGGTTGGGGTTCTGCGATTTTCGGTTCAGTCGGCATGACGCGCACCATTTTTAAAACGGGATGCACGCGAACCGTATAGATTCTGGGGCATGTTGTTCATCTTCCTGCTCTACAAGGCGCTTGGGGTACGCCTTAATCGATATTAAGTATAACAGAAAGATAATGCGCCGTTAATCCAAAAAAAGGAATAACGGCGCACCGAAAGGAGGTCACCAGTAATTGTAATACAAAAAAGACGCTTTCACTGAAAGCGTCTGGGGATTTTGATTTTGGAATTGCGATTTGAAAAGGAGATCACTCCTCGGCTGGCGTTTAGTTGATTTGGAGAAAACCAACCGAGAGGATATACTCCGCGAGTGATTCATCCTACGGGATGAATCCTCTTACCCAAACAGAGTGCCATTCATTGGGGTGCTAGAACCCCCTACCCGTTCGGTGGTTTACATAATAGGTGTGATTCCACATATGCGTAATGGGAATCTACGATTCATAAAGTGGCGACAATTGGCGGAGCGAGAAGGATTTCGGCGCTATTCCTCAAAACTGGAAAATATTCGGTTTTGAGGAATAGCGTGATTTGGGGGCGGCGCATGAGCGCCGGATGAGAAGGAGAGTAATAAGAATAAGAAGGAGGAGAACATGAGGGTGATGGATGGGAAAGGCTCTGCCCTGCCCTGCTGGGTACGTTCGGTAGCGTGGCTCTCAAGGCGGACAAAAGAAAGCCCGCGCGGGGTCTTTCACGCCAGCTTTGATGTCGCCGTCTCGGTAATAGCCGTGGGCGCTGTCGAGAATCTTCGAGCAGACCTAATCCGTCAGCCTGTCCTCGAGACCGTATCCGACCTCAAGCCTATCCTGGTGGGTGCTTTTCACGAACGTGTAGAGTACGCCGTTGTCCTTTTTGGAGTCACCCGCGCCGATGCGCTGAGCCTGCTCAATCGAATAGTCCTCGATAGTCTGACCTAACGGCAGGTTGTCGATAGTCACTACGTATAGCTGTGCACCATCTGCTTGGCTCTCCAACGTCTCGTTTAGTTGCGTCAGGGTATCGGCAACGGAGTAGTCAAGGACATCGGCTCCATCATAGACATAGGGTGAATCGGGCGTGAAAGACGGCTGGCTCGCAGACCTTGCCGCAATAGATGACCACGCCGCAGCGGCGAGGATAATCGCCACGAAAGCAATCAGAAATGCTTCCCAATGCCTGCGGAAAAAAGAGGACCTGCGATTCGGAAATTCATCGCCCTCCGAGTACGTCCAGACTTTGATCTCCACTTCCCTACCTCGCATCCTTCAGCAGAGTCAGGGTGTCGGTGGAATCAATGGTTTGCAGGTTCAATTTAGCTGCGTACCAAGACGCCGATTCGGTCGAGACGATGTAATAGTCGAAATCGCCTAACGCGAGGTAGGACAGCTTTGCTTTCTTGGATTGCATGCCGTCCACGTAGTCACGGTATGGGGAGACGACTCCCGCCGTACCCTTATCGTCCCAGAGCTCAGGTCGCAGGTCGAAAGGAACTTTCAACCCTTTCCATTCCAGGTAGTTGTAGATGACGGGATCATCGGCATAAATAACGGGGTCGTAGATGCCGCTTTTGACAATCTCCCTCACAAGGGAACCTGCCGAGCGTTCGGAGGCCTGCCAGCAGGACTGTCCTCCATTCGCGACACAGACGCAGCAGTTCGCAACAAGCGGGCCGATTGCGGCAAGGAGGGCAATCAAGGCAGCAGTTTTTGCCGCGTGATGCGATTTAGATACGGAAGGGTCTTCGGTTCCCGTCAGCAGGCTCGCGAAGGCGAGGGCGGATGCAACCGAGAAGATCCAGACGTTTCGCCAATGGAGCATCGTCGCGACCAAGGCGGCGATGAGGATGGCCAGCAGCGGGACATCGATCCGCTTGCGCCCGATGGCGGCGGCAAGTGCTGTGGGAATGAAGCCGACCGAGAAGAAAACGACGCAGAAGCCGTTCGTCGCCTCGAAGGCGGGCTTCATCTCCGATATCACATTTGCGTAAGATGCAGCACCCATCGAGTCAATCACATAGCGGACGCCATCGACGCCGTACGGGTTCACGAAGGCGGCGAGAAGCATCGCAGGCAGGGCGATGGTTAGCGGGAAGATTTCGGCCAGCATCTCATCGGGGGTGGTGGTTTTGAATTCGGATAGGTCGCGGGGAAGAAGGAAGCAGCCGGCGAGGAAGACATCTAGGAGCCACATTGCCGACTGCATGTTCACATGCAGTACCGTGATCGCGGGCAGGGCGATGAGATAGCGCCAGTTACCGGTACGCTGCCAGCGGGTGCAGACGCCAACGGTTAAGCACATGCATGCCATCGACCATGCCGTAGGACGGACTGAGATGTAGATTCCCGCCCCGAAAAGGGCTAGGCCAATGCAGAACAGCAGGCGGGGCAAAGTCAGGCGTTTATCGCCGAATCCTTGGATTGCAAAGGCCAGCGCGAGGGCAACGACGGCGGCGAGGAGGATCTGATAGAGTATCGTGCCGGCATATCCTGCCAGGGTATACGAACCGTATAGCAGCACATCATGGAGCCACTGCTGGACGACAATCGGCCTGTAGGACGCCAGGGACCAGGGGTTGGTGTACGGGATGCCGTTCTCGACGATTTGCTTTCCCGTTGCGAGCAGGAACCAACCATCGGAGTCATACGATCCGTTTCCCTGCATGAGGAAGCCTGCAGTAGACATGACGCAGGCAAGCAGAATGAGGAACAGGCAGTCACGCTTCCCGTCTTGCACGAAAGGCAGCAGGAAGACACGCAGGACGGGGATACGGAACGGCAGGGCGAGCTGGGTGTCACGTTCAGTCGGCATTCTGCTCCTCCTCGAGTGGCATTCTGACAATCTGCACGCCCGAGCCGCGCCGACAGCGGATAGACGAGCCATCCTCGAAGCGGACTATCGGGGCGCGGCCGGTCGCGGTCGATTCGATTTCGATTGAGTTGACGTAGAGCTTCGCCCCATCGGGGAGACGCAGCTTCATGTCTGGGACAATCACGATTCCATCGTCGGTCTGGGGCAGCTCAATCAACCCGCGGTCAACGGCTTCCAGAAGCGTCGAGGCGGTCTTTGCGTTCGCCTTCGCCTCGGAGTCCTCGTAGTAGTACTGGCTGCGGAGCTCTCCGTAAGCCGCGAGAAAATCATCGACGGCTTCCTCGAGCTCCGTCGTGTCAATCTGCCTGCGAAGCCGAGAGATTGCCTCGCTTACCTTGACCGCCGCCTTCATCGAGACCACCTCGACCAAGCGCTCATCTGGTTTTCCGTCTGGGTGTCGTTACGCTTCCGCAAACCTGTCATCTCCTGTCAGAACATGCGGAGAGACGGTCCGAGTCATACCGAGTCAGTCAAGCGTAATCAAATTGGAATAGATAGCCGTGCCTCGCACGGTCGGGCGGTATATTCGTCTCTCCTGTTTCATGGCGCTTGGGGTTACGCCAACACACTCAAAATATCATGAATGCGACGGCTGTGGCAAATGTCAGACATCGAACAGAGAGTCCTCATCGTCATCGAATCCGTCATCATCATCGTCCACGGCGAAATGCTTTCCGAGGGAGGAGTTGGCGGGAGAATCGGAAGGGTCGGAACCTGTCAGGTCGGAGGAGCATTCCGAGTCCTCTCCGTCATCCGATTCGATGAGTTCTGCGCCAACTATTCCCTCGGCATTCTTTGCCTCGTCCAGTTGAATCTCCTTGTATGCTTCGAGCGGGTAGCCTATAAGGTCGCAAATCTCATCTTCGGTCATCAAGGGGTTAGCCTTCTTCATATACTTGAAGACGAACACCGCCTGGGAATTCATCGAAGTGACGTTGCTGTCCGTGTAGGAAAGCACGCGCTGAGCCTCGAACCGCGCCCCGTTGATGAGCCAATCGCCCGTGCCCTGCCGCCAAAGGGCATCCACCGTCCCGTTCGCACGCTGTACGATGATGCGGGAAATCTGTTTAATGCCTTCGCGGGAGCAGAGGAGTACGGAGGTCCCCAAGCGCCTCGATGCAGAGGTGAGGCTGACGGGGTCTCCTTTCGAATCCGTGAGACCTGGAATATCGACGCGCTGTCCCTGGGGCGTTGCGTCATACCAATAGAAATCAAGTCTCAGACCAACCTCGTCTACGAGGTCGAGCCGTAGGTCAAGCTCGGTCATGACGTTTCGGGCCGTCTTGTCGCCCGCACTCATGGCGTTGGTGGCGGTGAAGGCACTCGTGTCGAACTCCTTCATGCGTCCGTTCTTGTACTCGATAGCAATAATCATGCCTACTCCTTAGTGATGTTTGGTTTTCTGAATCTCGGTCGCATCTTCCTGGTGCTGAGAATTGCCGGAATTGGAGGAAGTGCCCGTCGGATTGTTTGCGGCAAGACCGCCGTAGCCCTTCTCGTCGCGTACTTCCGCCATCGCATCAAGGATCTCTTCCTCGGTCATCTTCTTGCGACGTCCATCACCGGTCGCGGAAGACTTGGGATATTCGATGCCGAGCGAGCTGGCAAGGGAAGACGGATACTCAACGTTAGAACCGCGAACTGTGCGGTCGCGCGGAGCGGCATCATTTTGGTCAATGGTCGTTTTCAGGCGTCCCATGAGTTCCGCTCCCTCACGGGTGCATGGCATTGCCGCCTTGGCGATGGCCATCGCAGCGGAGCGCTCGTCCTCGTTCATCCAGCGCTCGCGACTGACGAGTCCTTGAGCTTTTTGGCGTTGGCTAGCGTATTTTTCTGCCATCGTCTGCTCTATCGATATTGCGGAATACTGCTTTCCCAACGTTGAGCCTTTGACTTTTCTGGATTCGGGGTCACTCGGATGGTGATAGACGATGTCACCGTTACGGTTGTAGTTGACCTTGATGCCAAGTTCGGCGAGCTTCGATGCGAAATCGACAGGGCCTTTGGAAACGCGCATCGCGACGTCCACGCGGTCTCGGATATCATCCTTCCAAGACCAGCCTTCACGAGTTTCGATTTGCCGTTCCGCCATGGTATCGGAGTCTCCGAATCCACGCGGGACGACAAGACGCATGGCGCGGCCGTCATCGGTCCTCATGGTTGTGTACGAAAGACCGGTGACCTGATTTGGATTGGACGGATCTGCCTTGCCGTCCTTCGCCTGCCGGCTGGGGGTCAGGCTGTTCGCATATGTCTCGGGAATCAATTTTTCGACTGGACGGCGCTCTTCCAGCTGTTGCTGCATGGCTTCGCCAAAGTCTTCAACTTTGGCACCCTTCGCCTCATTTACAAGGACGTTATCGAGCGCCGCCATGGCTCTGTCAAGTCTCTTGCCGCGGGAGACTTTCAAGCCCTTCGCGTCCATTTCGGCTTGAGTGTACGACTTGCCGTCGGTGGCAAAAGCGTGCCAACCTCGTTCGAGTGACATGGTCTGCAAGTCAGCCCTCATAGCCTGGACGACCTTTGTCGTGAGTAGACCTGAGATGCGGCGCTTTGTCTCGAGCTCGGTGTTGTTGATGACGATGTGCGCGTGCAGGATGCCCTGTTTTCCTTCGGCCTCGCGGGCGGTGTTGTCATCGTGATAGGCGATGGCCACCTCGAAGCGCCCGATGCCCTCCCCTTCAGGGCCGCGCGAGTCGAACCATTTGGAAGCCCACTCGTTCACGAAGTCGCGGAAGTCATCGAGCTCTACGCCATTGTCCTTTTCGTCGAGCGAGATAATCATATGCTCGTAAGTACGAACCTTGGTGTCCTTTTTGACCGGCAGGTCGTTGCCGAAAATCTCGCGGGTTCGGTCCATCACTTTCGCCCAGTCGCGGCCTTTCCAGTCGCGATCGGTGAGGTTCAGAAAATCCTTGTCCAGGGCGCGGTCGTTCTTGAATAGATAGTATCGAATCCATTTGACTGAGCTATGACCGGAGAGGGGCTTCATATAGGTCATGAGTCATCGCCGTCCTCAAATTGGTCGGGTCGGGGTGTGCCGTGTTTTTTGCCGCGAACTCGTCGGCGGCGCTCGGGTTCGGTTTTATTGACAGGGGCCTCGGTTTGAACCAAGCCGATAGCAGTCAGGTTGACGGACGGTTTGGCGGACAGGGCCTCGACATCGGATGCGAGAGTCTTGAGGCGCTCATAGATCGCCTTGTTCTGCTTTGAGAGGCGCTCATAGAGCTCAACAATCTCCGTTCGCTCATCCTGCGAGAGGGCGCGATGGTTGCCGTACTTCTTGATGATGCGATTTAAGGCACGGACTGCCTGGTTGTAGTTGACGCCGATGGCGCGGACCTCGTTGGAAATTGATTCGAGCATGCTGTCGGTAATGGCTTGGATTGCCAAACTTTCAGTTTGGTTGCCGGAGAGCGCGAGGGCTAGGCCTGGGCCGAGCGGACGGGTGAGCGATTCGGAGCCTGGAGTGGCATGGCGGATGGATGTCAGGTCGAGGGTCACCGGGAGGGCAACTAGGGTGCGAAGGTAGTCGCTTCGGCTGGCGTTGAGGGCATCGGCTCGGGCGTCGAGGGCGGTCAGGTCTGCGGTCGGTAGGCGGACTGTGATGCGGCGAGTTACGGGCTGGGCAGCATTTGGGGTCGGCGAGATGGCTGACATTTCGGTGTGCGGCCGTTCGGGTTGCGGCCGAACTGGCGGGGCGTAGGGTGACGTGTCGACCGGCATTTGGACGGCGGCGGGGGCAATGTCTGACAAATTTGGGCTGACGGTTTCTAGGGTTTCTCGATCTGTCGAAATGTCTGACATTTCGTATCTCCTTAACTACGGCCGATGGTGAGCTTCGCGAGCAGGCCGTCCGTCAAGCGGATCTAAATGTCTGACAGCCTGTCTGACATTTCGCTTGACGGGAGCGAGCGGAGCGACGCGATTACAGGCCGCTAGCGGCCCCAGCTGCGGCTTTGCCGCAGGTTCAATGTCTGACATTTCTAATGTCTGACGTTGAACGAAGCTGGCGTGCAAAATGGCCTTATGGGTAGTTTGGGGCACGTTCTTTGGCAGGCTCAGGTGTTGCCGCAGCGGCATCCACAATTGGCAAGGCCGTTTTGCACCTGCCGCCTGACCGCAGGGCAGGCGGCCGCGCCGCGGGGTAATCGGCTTCTGCATAGGGCAATTTCTGCTATTCCGTGGCGTGTGGTCGGGACGTTGGGAAATGTCTGACAGGTTGCAATTGGTTGCCTGGGCAATGTCTGACAATCCCACAGCTGGGGAGCGTTAATGTCTGACAGGGCATAAGGCTCGTAATGAATGTCCGACAATGAAACAGATGGGGAATAGGGCTAACAAAGAGATTGCGGGCGATGAAAGTAGGTGTGTTCTGAGGATGCGCTTGGCAGGGGAACACAGTAATCTGAGATTCAGATCAGGTGGCCCAATCCCCTATTTGGTGAGCGGTTTAGTAGCCTGTGATCGAGTTCTGATGTGTGTACAGCAATTAGTAAGTTGTATACGGGTTCCGATTTGAACGAGGGCAGGAATAGTTCGTCAACAAACTATTTGTAAGGTTGAATTGGTTCTAGCAATAAGATTTGACGCTGATTTGGTTGTTGTTCGTGAATGAAATCGATATTTGCAAATGCCTTTGTATTAACTTGGAAAGTCGGCAAATGGGTTTCGTGCAACGCAAAACGATGGTGCGAACGCTTCGTGTTTGATGATTGCTGGCAAACAGAAAGCCAGTTCTTCCAATTTAGAAACCCAAATTGACTACTTATTATTAAAGGGCGGGTAGCTGAAATAGAAAAGAAAAGCGCTTCGCGTAACGATTGATGCACGCCGTAAATTAAAAAACTGGTTGCAGTTCTGAGACTGAAAACGTTATTCGATATAAAGGAAATCAAAAACTGCTGGAAGTTTTATTGCACAGCAATATGGGCTATTTAAGTTGGTTGTGAAGCTATAATCGCCTTTGGATAAAAAGAATAAGAACAAATAGTGATACTGCGGAGTGCCATTCAAGGCACTCCGCTTGGTTTGCAAATTGCTTTAAATCGCACGCAGGACAGAACCCGCGCCCAGAAATTGCAAACTGAAATCAGCGTGCGTAAAGGACGGAAGTAATTGCTGAAGAAAATAAATGAGCGGTAAAAACATGTGGACATTGGTGAGCTGATAGGTTTCCGCTCTCGCTTCTGCGTGTGAATCAGGCACTAACTTCTGCCATATTTGATAGGATGCAATGGCAACCCTAACGGGGAGGCAGATAGATTCCGTTTGATTCCTAAAAAGCAAACGGGCAAAAATACGCAGAATACAATCCCAAATAGGCTGCGTAATTAAAATGCAACGGGATTTCGATGGAATTATAGGAATATGAATAATAACAAACAGCGATGCCGCGGAGTGCCATTCAAGGCACTCCGCATGCCTTTCAATTAGTCTCAAGTTGGTATTTGGTTGGTATCTGGACTGCAATTTAAAATTGAAATTAGATCTGCCCTATAAGAATCTCAGCCCTGCTGAATTAAATGTTCGCTGGTGTTTTGAAGCAAAAGCAGTGTATCGGCAATTGAAAATCTTTAGGACGGTGAGTTGAAATCAAACAGCAAAGAAGATTTAAATCATCGTCTGAAAGCCTGTGAAGATGCTCAACCTATTCATGCATGAAACAGGCGGCAACAAAAATGTCGCACCTCTGTCGCAGTAATGTCGCACCTCGGCCGCGAAATTAAAAAACTATCGGCCGAATATAGTCCTGCCAAGCTCTTGTGCAACGAGCCGATGAATATCTAAATCAGCTATCAAGACTGCTTTTGAAGAAAGAAAATGGGTCAATCCAAAATGAATTGACCCAATAACTTGAGGCTGGAAATATATAAGAAGCGAGGGTACGGAAAATCCTAAAGGAAGAACTGATCGTCCTTTTCTTCCTTTTCAGACTGTTCTTCAAGCTCGAAATCAACCTTCCAATCGCCGCGAACGACACGGACGATAATCAAGCCGATCGTAAACGCTACGATAACGAATACGTAGATCGCCTCGAACATAAACAGCTTTTGAAATAGATAGACGGCTGCAAGCGCTTCTGCCTTTGCCGCCGAAGCCATCCATTCATGCTTGATAACCTCAAAGAAGATGATAGATGCAATCGAGAAGACAATCGATCCGATTGATACGCCACTGAGAAGTTTGCAAAGAATACTCGTGTGTATCGCGGCTGAAATATCTTCGACCTGCTTCTCAAGTTTTGCATGGATGCTATCAATGAACTGCTTTCGTTTATCAGCTCGCCGCTGCTTCTCCTCGGCTCGCGCCTGCTTCTTTTTGAGGGCGTTCTGCTCTTTAATCTGCTTTGCCTCGAGTCGTTCGGCCTTTCTTTTCTCAATTGCTTCGGCTCGGAGCTTCTCCTCGTGGCACTTGTGTTCGGCTTCGATTCGGTCGATAATCTCACAGTATTCATCATGTGAGACGATCTTTAGGTCGCTCGTGCCGGGGTGTTGTAAACCGGGGCGGCAATCTGCACACGCCTTGCCGCATGAGAAGAGCCCCGTGCGGGAGCATCCGCGCTCGCAACGGTTGCATGGAGAATAGAGTCCATCGCAGTTGCGGTTCTCTAGTTCGGACTCCACAATTGCTTTTAGATCTAGGTCTTCCAGTTTCGTACGCTTCATCTGCACCTACTCCGCCTTGCCGTGGTCGATGCAGTATGGGGCGATTCGATAGCCGTTGGGTGCCTCTTTTGTTCCGACTCTGTCTTTGTATTTGAAGAGGAGGACACGATGACCGACCATATCACGTTCCCAAATCTTCTTTACCGCGCTCTTATGGTTGGAATCAACGCGCTCGGAACGGATCCACTCCTCCTTTTCTCCGTTGTCCGCTTGGAACTTAATCAGGTAACGCTTCGAAGATTCCTCGAACTCAATCGAGTTAATCGTTGCCGCGATTCGTACCGAACGGCCAATCATGGACGGCAACGAGCGCTCGGCTGTGAGACGTTCCAGCTTTAGCATTTCCTGGGCAACGGAGAGCTCTAGGTTGTCGCTCTTTCTGCCGCTCAAGAGCAAGGCGAAATACGCCATGCGAATAGCTGACGGGTCGAATTGGGTGTCGTTATCCATCTGTCCTCCTAATGTTGGAATTGGCTTCTACATCTTGGGACAGCCTGTATATATTCAAAACGACTTGCCGCAGCGGCAACGGAAAGAGGAACCCAACCGCAATAGGGCTGTAATTCAGCGCCGTTTACTGCACCGAATTGCTTCGATGCGTCTAGAACATTTCTAGATTGGCTATAATCGAAATAGACTATCGTATATCTGAAAGAGGTTTTCAGTGCTTGAACGGATCGGTTCGTCCGACGCTATTCGCTATATGGTGCAAGATTGCGGCATGACGCTAACGGATGCATCTATTAAAACCGGCAAGCAGAAGGGCAGTTTGTCAACGCGACTGCACAACAATACGCGATTCACCATCGATGAGTTTGTAAAGATCTGCGATGCGTGCGGCTGGCAGCTCGTACTTAAACGCGGAAACAAACAGTTTGACTTGCGTGGGATTGACGAGAACAAACCGCGTGCCGATGTGAAAAAGTAGCGCTCGAATCAACTTTCGTCGCGTTTCTTCCAGTAATTGCAACGGTTTGAATGGGCGGTCTCGAACTCATGGCCGTCCCTGCGGTGGCATATGTACTCAACTTTCGTATCTTCGGGACGGTGCAAATCGTCCCGAACGTTTCCGTTGCAAGTGCAATAGAGGCAGTCCGCGCATTTTCGTTTGGCATTTTCGGCTTGTTCCAAGGAGCGCCATTCTGCCCTGATCATTCCTTCGCTTATGGTCATTGATAGGTCACTTTCCATTCATCATTCAATCGAAGCGATGCCGCGGCATGCTTCGCGCTGGGTCTAGCCATTGGGTTGCAACTGTTTCAGCCCGCAGGACGGTCTTAGACGTATGCGAAATCTACAACGGTCTTGCCGTCGGCCATGAGTTGCTTGGAGGCAGCCAGGGCTGCAAGGTTGTCGATACGTTCCTGTTTCGAAAGGGTCCCGAGACGGGTCATAGGGTGATACGGCATCGGATTGGGCTTGCATTCGAGAAGCTCGGCGGTTCGGTACTCGATCACATCAGCGTAATCCTCCAAGAAGTCCCACGCCTCGTCTACCGGCAGCATCGTATCGCGCTTGGGGTTCTTCCAGTCTTTTACCGAGCGACCTGTAATGCCCAATCCCATTGCAATCTCTGACGTTGGCACTCCCAAGATATCTGCCCAGGCGGAAAACTCGGCCTTCGGGTCAAGATTGGGAAAATCGTCCAAGTGCTGCTCGATCCATTCATCATCGCGGCACGCATAGACAAATGAGTACTCTATATCTTTAGCCTCAAGTTGGTCGGCAACGAGGTGACTCGCTAGATTGTAGAGACCCATCGGTTCGGTCACGGACAGATCCTCGTCGCGATACCAGCGAAGGATATGTCGGCCGAACTTCTCGGCAGACTCATTCGCTTCATTCAGGCAATGCATTGTAAGGTTTCCGAGCTTCTCGGTTTGGTCGTAGACCCAATCAAAGGCGTCCTTGACCGGAACGCAATCGAGCTCGGGGTCGAGCCATTTGCGCACGCTCGACACGCGAACATTGATGCCTCGTGCGAGGTCTTCGGGCTTGAGCCACAAGTTATCGAGCTGGGCCTGCATTGAACATTTGAAGTCGAACATAATCGTTCCTTCCTGTAGCGGGGTCGCATGACTCATTGCAGTCATGCATTTCGTCTAATTCTATCAGTACGATAGCGAACCAACTCCACCCAAATCGGCGCTAATTTTCCTATGGCCATATATAAGAAATGGATGGGGAGGGCATCGCCCTCCCCTATTTGGTGTCGGTCGCTATGCGCAGGATGCGATGCGGTCACCCAGACCGAAACCGTAACCGTCCTGCCTGCCGGCATCCTCGATTGATTGATCGGAGGAGACGGTAATGGGACGAGGCTTCATCTTTTTGCAGTTCAGTTCGGCATCCATGTAGCGGCTGACGCTCTCGGGCACCACAATCGCCAAGGCCATGGTCTCGTCCTGCTCGAGCTGCTCGCGGTAGGAGTTCTCGAGCCCCTGAATGAAACCGAGGCAATAGCTGTTCTTGACACCCGCACGGCGCCCAATCTTGGTTCCATCCTGCTCGAAACGTTTGTTGCAGAACTTCTTGAAACACGTCTCGATCGCGTGCTTGGTGGCGCGGAAACAACCGGCTGCGACCGTGGCGTCCTGGGACTCGCCGACGAAAACGAAACGGGTGCCGGTCACGTTGCGACGGCCGCTCCAATAGTCATATGCGCCATGGCTCGTCTGCATGTAGTAGCGGCAACGGTAGTTCTTCGCGATGACGTATGCGAGAACCTTGACCCACTCCGGCACGCGCTTGCCGAGGTCTTCGGCAGACTCGTTGACCTTGGGGACATTGTCGTTGAGGTCGATATCATCGATGGTCATGTTGTTCGCGGCAAGGAGGCGCTGGAGGGCAAGGGATGCCGCCCTGGCTTCGCCCTCGGACGTCGCGCCGTCAATCATGGCGAGAATCTTCTTGAGCTTGGAATCGATAGGGTTCATGAGGTATCTCCCTTCGGGTGTGCGAAACGCCTTTCGTTTCGCTTATTACCATATAGTATAGTTGAAAACAGGCGGGGATACAAGAGCTATCTAAGACAAATGACTTTAGAAAGCTCGGCCAACTTAATGTTGGCGTAAGGATCCCAATCGCGTATTTCATCCTTGCGAAGAAGAAATCTCTCAAGCCGGTCTTGGGCTCTCTCCTGCACTTCGCGTCGATTGTATCCGTAAGCCTCGCAAAGACGTCCAACGATATCGAGGGTCTCCCGCCTCTCGGTCGCGCGTCTTTCGATATCGCGGAGCATTGCGTAGCCCAGCTCAATCCCATAGAGTTCATCGCCCAGGAGCTTTACCAAGGCATCTTTCTTGAGGACAACCATCTGTTTAGCGGCACCTCTCCCCTTGTATCGTCCGATTCAAAAATGATTGAGTACATCAGTGATGAAGGGGCCCTGCCCGACATAGAGCAGCGCCCCTTCCGACTTGAGTTCTAATAAAGGTCTGCCGCTCGGAATTGAGATTCTGCTAGCCAATAGCCGGCCGTGTGGCCGAAGTTCTCGGCGGCCTGCTTGGCGATTTCCATGGCACCCTGCTTTGCCGCCTTACGGGCAACCTGATCGCCTGCATCGGCAGCTAGCCAACTATCGGCGATACAGCTTGCAATCTTCTCGATGTAGTCCTGTTTGTTCATCAGTCGTTTCTCCTTACGGGTTTGCGGAGCGCCGTTCGTTCCGCTTATCGGCAATATTATAGTTGAATTTGGGGAGGGTTTCAAGATCGATTGGGGAAAATAGCATGAAAAAAAGGCGATCGTATCCGATCGCCTTGAGTCGCTAAACTATGCTCCGAAAACAGGCCAGTTGTCGATGTTTTCGGTATCGTAGCCCGTGTATACGTCGTTCTCGTCCGTCACGTAATACTCAAAGATATCGGAATAACCGAACCTCTTCATATCGGACTCGATCCAGCTCATGATCTCGTTCGGACACGGCAGGTGCTTAGCCTTGATAACCATGCTGTAATCGTCAGCAAAACCGACTACGATGAAATAGGCACCATCATAGGTGGTCGGGGTGACGAAATCGCCGCGCAAATACAGGTCGTTTGCTCCCTTCTCTCGCCGCTCCATCAGGTAGCCCTCCGCCTCCTCCCAGTCCAGGAACTGAAAGTCGTTGACCTGCTCGCCTTTACCGTTGACTAATGTAACCATAGGGGTATCTCCTTTCGATTTGCAGGACGCTCTTCATCCCGCCTCGTTGTATATAGTATAGTTTAATATAGGAGGAAATACAAGATCGGCCACGGAAAATGATATGGAATAAACGGCTTTGGGAGCCGCCTTTTCCGTTCTATTACGCTTGGTCTACCAAGGAGGATAGTACGATTTTTAGGTCCTTCCCTTTCAACTCTCTTTTGGCTATCGAGCGGAAGTCCTCGGTATAGTCGGGGTCGTTTCCGCTGCGCCAGTCCTGCGGCATCTCTTGCCAGGCACTCTCATATTCATCTGACGTGCAATCATCTATGTAGAAATAGAAACCGTTCGTGTCTTTCAGCGCACGCATGGTCTTATCAAGATCTGCGTCCTCAGACATATCCAAATCAAAGAACCATGTCCTGGTCTCGGTGTACATCACGGTCTTCTTCATTATCGGTTCCTCTCAAGGGGCTGGAAACTTATGTGATCGCTATCGAACTAATGTAATTCCATTAGTTCGGTTCATTCTGATGTTCATGCCGTGACCGCATATGCGAGGCGGTCACGGGCAGAGGGGCATCGGATAAGCCGATGCCCTTTTCTCTCGATATCGGAGGAATGCCACTTCCTCAGCGCTCTCTATTCCCTGTCGGGATTATTTCGCTCGAAGCGGTGGAAAGCCTGGAAAACGGGGCTTACCCCGTCTACGTCAGCTGTGCGCCCATCGGCAAGGGCGGCGGCGAGCTCCCTGACCCCTTCAATGAGTTGATTTGCAGTTGAGACGCCATATAGGTCGTAACTCGTGAGGCAGTTCCATATCTCGAAGCGCTTATGCCATGGCATCGACGCGGTTTGACCTTCAACGAGCGCCGCGGACTCGGATGCGATTTGCTCGCCGAAATCTTCGGCTGCAAAGGCGAGAAATGCGTCTCGCGTATCCGATACGAAATCCTCGGCTGTGTAGGTCGACGTCACGGAAAAATTGGCCTCCACAATACCGGTCTCACTATCTTTCGTTTCGGTGAGGATGCCGAACTCAAGCTCTGGGGCGACTATATCCTCGAGACCGCGTCGGTTGCAGAATACGACTTCGTGTCGGTAGATGGTCTCCGCAAGGCGCCGATACCCGCGAAGCTCTCGCCTCGCAAAGTTCAGGCTCGAGCGAAACTCGCCACTTCCAAAAGCTCCGCTAACCTCCTTCTCGCCGATAAATGCCGTTGCAAGATAGCTTTTCGTAGCCATGTCAATTCCCCTCTACTAAGGTCTGCGAAACGCCTTTCGTTTCGCTTATCGGGATATAGTATAGTTGAATATGGATAGAGATACAAGATCCCCTAAGAATAATATAAGGAGTACCGAGGTATCGATACTCCTGGCAACTATTTCTCTTCAAAATCGAATGCATCGGCAAAGTCTCTGTCCAGCAATACAGCCTCCTCCTCGAGCGCCAGATGAAGGTCTGTTTTGGACAGGGCCAGATTAACCCCGCAAAGGGCCAACATGTCCGCATCGCCCGGAATAGCATAGGCATCAAACTTCTCAAGTAAATCGAACTCACCGGCCACCAATGCTTGGAAGTCCTGTGCTGCCTCGCGTCCCCGCCCCGGCAAATACCTCGAACAGCGGCGGAAAACCGAGTCTCTAAAATCAAAGGGGTAGATTGCCACGCCCACGTAAATGCTTCCGTCCTGCGCTTTATAAGCGACGACATTTGCGCGGCTGTAGGCATCCGAATGTTTAAAATCAATTACCAAACGCTCCGCCAATCTATAGACTGCTGGATAATTCCATTGCGAAAAACGCGGAACGGCTATCGTTCCGCCAGTTGCATATGTCAAAAGGCAGGCAATCTTTCGACCACCTGCCTTTTGGTTCCTACTGGTCTCGACGCTGAGCCATGAATTCGATATCCTCGACGACCACCTCGAGCTTGGTACGATGTTGTCCTTCCTTCTCCCACTGGGTGAAGCGGAGCTTGCCCTCGATGGCAATCTTGTCGCCTTTCTGCATGTGCTTGGAGACTGCCTCGGCGCGGGTTCCGAACATCGAGCAATCGACGAAATTGGGGTAATCCTCCCACTCGCCGGTCTGCGCGTTGCGACGGCGGTCGTTGACGGCGAGGCCGATCGAGAGGACGGGGGTACCGCCTGCGGTAGCGCGGAGCTCGGGGTCACGGGTGAGGTTGCCGGAAAGCAGAACGCGATTGATAGACATGGTGTGTGTTCCTTCCACTAGGGTCTACGGGATGCCTTTCATCCCGCTTGTTGATATATAGTATAGTTGATAGTTGAGTTGGGTGCAAGATCAAATCGAGAAAAGTTCGAAAAAGTTTTGGGAGTAATCGAATAGAACTCAAGAGTTCAAGGTTGTGTATCTAACGGAAGAGGGCGACCGTTACCGATCGCCCTCTAGGTTATCTATGCAGTCCTCGTGTGTCCCACCTATCCAATCACAACGCACTTGGGAACACGGTAATAAGCGCAGTCCTCGTCGGTAATCACGCCGACAAGATCGGCAAAGGAAGTGTATCCATCGTTTTTGTCCGGGTCATTCGGTATGAAAACACGGGGAACATAAATCATATTGCCCTCCGCGTCAGTCGACAATCCCACAGGCATCCTCGCGATAGACTTGTCGATAGAGATCAATTCGTTCAGCCTGGACATCAGCTCGCGCACCGTCATGGGACGGATCAGACCGTCGTCCACCCTGGTCACGTACCTGGAAATATCGTTCGTGTTGGGCATTTGAGGTTCCTTCCTCTGAGGCTTACGGGACGCCGTTCGTCCCGCTTGTTGACATATAGCATAGTTGAATATGGATAGAGATGCAAGATCAACAGGGAAAATAGGATGAAAAGGGCATCGGATAGATCGATGCCCTTTTGTTGGGACTAATTGCCAAACAGGTCGCGGTAGCTTTCGTCGCTCCACTCCCCAATCGGATCATCACAGCTATCATCAAGCTCAGTTTCGAGAGTATACTCACCGCAGTTCTCGAAGTCATTCCAAAAAGCATCGCTTTCGATAATCTTTCCCAAACGCTCCAAGGCGTCGTTAGCGTCCTCGGCCTCGACAACGTACAAACCTTCCCTGTGCTCGGTGACCTTAATTGTAAAGTTCTTCATGGGATGTTCCTTCCACTAGGGCCTACGGGATGCCTTTCATCCCGCTTGTTGACATATATTATAGTTGAGTATGGAGTGGAGCGCAAGATCTATCTGGAAATACTTTCGGATAATATAGCGACCTTGCGGCCGCTATCATCTGGGAAAAGGCATGGGAATAGCGGCTTCGGGAGCCGCTATCATGGGAAAAATGGCACGGAAAAGGGCGACCTTGCGGCCGCCCGTTATTCGATGCTAAGTTACTCAAGACCCCAGACACACTCCTCACCGAGCTTTTTAAGCATCTTGCGGGTCAAGTCGTCCTTTGCGTAATCGAGTGCGCCGTGGATCTCCGAATTATCGTATCCAGGCTGCTGGCAGGCCTGATACTCGTAGCACTCGATGCAGCCGTACTTCTCGCCGAGGGTGAAGGGCTTCCCGTCCTGCTTCTGCGTGAGCTTGAACTCATGGGCGCGGGTATGCTTGCCGTAGTACTCGTTGACGGAAGCGTAATTGGCATCGAGAAGCATCTGCCCGACAATCTGGCCGCAAGTCGCGGGGTTGTACTTGACGCCCGACTCCTCGTCCTTCAAGCTCGCCGGCTCGAAATCGGTGTCTGCCATTGCGGCGACGATTGCGGAAATCGTGAGATCGGAAACGACGTAGCAGCTCATTTAAGTACCTCCAAAAGGGTCTGCGGGATGCCCTTCATCCCGCTTCTTGGCATATAGTATAGTTGAATATGGATAGGGATGCAAGTTCAAATCGAGAAAAAAGTTGGAATTAATTGCTCAGCGGAGATTGAAAAAGGGCGACCGTCGCCAATCGCCCCCTGAAACCTTTTACCCAGCGCCGACGCGCGGCCTATCCAATCAAGACGCACTTGGGAACGCGATAAAAGGCGCAATCATCTTCGGCAATGACACCGACCACATCGTCCATCGGATTGCCACCCTCTGACTTCTCCGGCACAAAAACACGGGGGACATAGATGCCGTTTCCCTCAGAATCGACAGAAAGGCCAACAGGCATCTCGGCAACACCCTTGTCGGCAGACATCAACTGTTCCAGCCTGATTGCCAATTCCTTGACCGTCATCGGGCGTATCACGCCGTCATCCAGCCTGGTCATGTAGTTGGAATAATTATTCGTATTTGCCATTTGGAATCCCTTTCACTCGGGTTTGCGGAACGCCTATCGTTCCGCTTGTTGATATATAGTATAGTTGTATTTCTGACGGGATGCAAGATCTGTTTGGGAAAATGGCACGGAAGCAGCAGCGGAAATCGCCGTTGCTTACAGTACGTCCTATTCGCTTTCGCACAGCGATTTCAAAACCATATCTCGAGCCTCTCCCTCGAGTTCCCTATCCGCGACCTTTCGAAAATACTCAGTAGCATGATCGCAGCATGTGCGTTTTTCGCCTGCTGATAGTTCATCCCACTCGCTCTTATATTCATCCTCGGCGCGGTCGGTCAGATAATAATTAAAACCCTCGGTTCCAACCAATGCCGCCAATGCCTCCTCGACCTGTGCTCCATCGTCAACATCGAGCTCAAAGTACCAAGAACGAGTTTCAGTGAACTTAAAGACTTTCTTCATGCCTGTTTCCTTTCCAATACAAGGCGTTCATGGAGATGGATGAGCGCCCACTAAACCAGATGCCCTTTAAAACTCCTGTATCTGCCAAAGGTCGATTAGGGTGTCCAAGACGGCGATCTGGTCTTCCAGAATATCCAAGTCATGCTCCACCTTCTGGAATATATACTCCCCAAAATCACGGTCCTTGGAGTGCAACCTGACCTCAAGCAAAAGCCCGATTCTCTCCATGGCCAGACGCATCCGCTCGTAGTTCACAAGGATGCGATCTCGAAAAACACCCTCCTCAGGTTCCTCAAGCACTTTAATCTTACCGATCATGCGATGCGCCTCGTGGTTCAAGCCTCGAACCCTGGCAATCGTCTCGATTTCCTTTCGATTCGGTTGCATCATATCCTCCTTTTACCCGTGTGCACCAGAGCGCACACGGCCTTCAATCTACTCGTCGGTTCCGAACATCAAGGCACCGATACCTGCGGTGTAGTGGGAATCGAACCAGCGCCAGACACCTTCGACTAGCGGTTCGCCCTGCTCGAAGATGAACCAATCCGTCCCCAAAACGCCGTCCGGCTCGTCAGGGGTGTAGTCAATCGGAACGTTTCCCAGCTCGCGCCATTTGCGCTCGAGAAGCTCATCCGTGTAGGCAGTCATTGGGTACCTCCAAAAGGGTTTGCGGGATGCCTTTCATCCCGCTTATTGACATATAGTATAGTTGAGTATGAGCAGGGAAGCAAGATCGGTCAAGGTAAAAGACACGAACAAAAGGCGATCTCGCGACCGCCTTTTGTTCGGAGCTAGCTGTTATCCTTGAGGACCTCCACGGCATCGTAGATGATGGCCGAAATATAATTGCCGAATCCGGTCATCTGATTGCCATGGAAACAATGCCTCGGCAGGCGCTCGAGGTGCGCGGCGAGGCATTCAAGGTTCTCGATTTCATTCGCGCGAATGAGACGCTTCTCGGCTTTAGACAAGGATTCTTCGAATTCAAGGTTCTTGTCCCTCATGAGCGTGTCGAGATCATAGCCTTCACCGGACTGGCTCGCCAAATATTCAGCCGCTTCCTTGCATTCCTTTGCAACCTCATCCAGGCTCATCATTTCCTCAGTCATTGTTGTTTCCTTTCTCTGTAGGGTAAGAGTCGATAAGGTGGGGAGCGCCGTTGCACTCCCCCTGTCGGCGGTTACAGCGAGCAGCGGTAGGCTTTGACTACTTGGCTGGCGCACTCGATGCCGTATGCGGCAATAGCCCAAGAGATGGGCAATACGATGCAGTTCAGATAGAGGTAGTAGAACTGGCTGAACCATGCACCGAAAGCAAACGCCGCCGCGCCGATGAGCGCCATGACAATCCTCGGGAAGTAGAAGAGGAAGTCGTCCAGTTTGCGATCCATAGGGTATCTCCCTTCCGGTGTGCGGAACGCCTTTCGTTCCGCTTGATGACATATAGTATAGTTGAATGTTGGCGGGGATACAAGATCAAAATGAGAATAATAACAAAGAGATCTACGAAAAGGGCATCCATTAAAGGATGCCCTTTTGAGTATGACTAAATGTCAAACTATATGTCTCAAAGGAGGCCGATACGGTTCCAAGGCAGGTAGCGCATGACGCAGATACCTATCACGCTGTCCTCTGATATCGGGCCGAAATAGCGGGAATCTGCGGAGTTTTCCCTGTTGTCTCCCATAACCCAGATTTCGCCCTCGGGGATTTCATAGGGATAGGATATATGCTTGCCCTTTCCAAGATACAGGGGATAGGAATCGCCCTTCGCGTAGTCCTCGGTGATTTTCTTCCCATCGATATAGACCGAACCGTTTTTCATATCGACCGTCTGCCCGGCGCAGGCGATGACACGCTTGCACAGGACGTCTTTCTCGGAGCCCTTCTCGGAGTTCTCGAAGACTATAACGTCCCCCGCCGAGGCGGTTTCACCCAACTCCAGGGTAATCTTCTCAGCTAGCACGCTATCGCCGACTCGAAGCGTATCGCACATCGATTCGGTGGGGATGCTGAACGGCTCAATAACGAACGACCTTATCAGTAGAACCGTGCCGATAGCCGCTAGGATTATCGCGGCGTAGATAACGGCACCCCATGGAATAGGTAGGCGCGTCTCGTTTTCAGACTCTTCCAAAATATCCACCTAGTCCATAAGGCCTTTCATCCCGATTGCAGTCAAGCCGCCTGCGCCCGTGCTTTCCTTCAAGGCGCTCTCCACCATCTGTTTCTCATTGAGGTAGCTGGCCGAGTCGGCTGGGCTGTGACCGCAATCGTCCTCAACATCCGATTCATGGAAATGGACGTACGTTCTCCGAGCCATGACCGAAGGATGCATCCTATATCCAACGGCGTCCGCTTTTGGCGCGAATCCGCGATTGAGCCACTGGTTCAGCGTGCGGAAGCTCGCCCCTAGGTCAGCAGGAAGGTGGTTCTTGATCGGGAGCTCATCCTCCGCATTGGCAGTCACGTCGCGCCCCATAAAAGTCACCGTCGTGTACATGTATGAATCTCCATTCTGAAATCAAATCAATTTACTTTCGTCGCTTCGCCCGTGGGGTAATCAATCCTGTAGCCAGGCTGCACGTTATAGCAGTAGACGTCGAAATCGATGCTCTTGCCCTTATCCGCCAAGGAGTACGCTTGGATGCGGACACCACGGACAACCAATTCGCCGTCACGGAAATCGGGGGTCACCTTGTAGTAGACACGCCCACCGCCGGCAAAGATGAAGTCGCTCACCTGCATCTCATAGGGCAGCATTCCCTCGACGTTCATGTAGCGGGTTCCCGTAATCAGATTGCGCTTCTCGGCGTTCAAGCCGGACAGGCACCACGCTATCAGGTGGCAACGGTTGTACAGGTACTTTCCGTCAAGGGAATCATCGCGAACCGTGCGCCAACCGGAGGGTCTCACCATTCCAATCGAGCCGCGCTTCTCCCCTCGTGCGGGAGCCGTCTCGAGGGAGATGACCATCTCCACGGAGCCGCATCGACCGGTCGAATCGAGATCCGGGAGGACTGGATCGGAGGGTGCCGATTTAGCAGATAGGCCACTCGTGTCCGAAAGGGCTACCGAGGGGTTGCCCGTGTATTCGGGAATCGAAATCGGATTATTTGAGGTTGAGGTGCCATTGGGAGTCTGAGAGGACGTCACGAACTGATTGGCAGTGAAAACACCGAAGAATCCAGCGCCTTGAGCCAAAAACGAGGTGCCTAGGGCAAAGGCGAGCGCGATGCCGAACTCTAGCAGCCGTCTGACTTTCGCATTGGAGATTTTCACGGGCAGCTCTTTTCGGTATGTCGGGTCATTTGTCTCGCATCCTTTCGTATCCAAGTACGGATGCGTCTCCCCGACCGATTGAGCATTATTTAGGCAGGATCAGCGCTGTCTAAAAATACGGTACAGCCTGATAAGTCCTATCAGGGCCGCATCGATTGTTCTCCTGTCTTCGGCGCCTTGGGGAAGCGCATTAACTTAGGTTGATTTTAGCAGAGAAAACGGCGTGCCGACAGTATTCAGTGAATATAACGACCAAGCGACTGAAAACATCTATGAGATTATGGGGCCGGGGAACCTTGAGGATCAGCGATTCTGACTACCCTGATTGGGTTGCCGAACTCCTTGGCGAGGGCGAAACTTTGGGCGGTGCCTTTGCTCGTACCGTCCCAAAAGGCAATGACGCCGCGCTCGGCAAAGGTCGAGATGTAGGCATGCATCTCGCGGTTCCTTGCGTAACCTGCTCGTTTCCCATATCGGGACCAATCGGCAGGGAAAATCTGCAACGGGTAGCCGTGGCTATGGGCGTAGCGCTCGGCCAAGGCATCGGTACCCGAGCAGCCGCCCGAAACGATCTCGATATCGGTCTTGTCGGCGAAAAGGGCATCGCACTTCGCCTTGAAAGCGTCGTAGTCGGTATAGCCCCTGCTCCCGATTATCATGCAATGGAATGTCATTTGGAAACATACCTCCATATGGGATTGCGGGACGGAAGACGTCCCGCTTCAGTCATATAGTATAGTTGAATACGAGCAGGAAAACAAGATCAATGCGGCAAAAGAACATCAAAAAAAGCGATCTCACGACCGCCTTAGAAAACGCCCGATCACGCTGCCGGCGCACTACGAGAAATCATACTCACCCTGGGTGATGCTACCTTGCGGGACGTGTATTCGTGTCTCCTGCCTGCTGAAAAACAACTGATTGCGCGACCATTCGCCAACTATGGGCAATGCATAGTTTAAACGGACGATTTCATAGCTATTGACCGTCTCGACTCTCGCATCCTCGGCGTCCGCGTCCTCGTACACTACCACCGTTTCGGCAGGGTAGCATCTTCTCCGATAACCCCTATCATCTTGCTTCACCATCAGGACGTACTCATCGGTTGAGGTAAGGTATCCGAAAGAAAGCGCCGTTGCGCCCGATAGGCTAGATTCCGTCTTGAGCGAGGCAAGGGAGTGGGTCCCCGCAATCTCAGTTTTCTCACCAGCCGATTCAATACTTGTCGGAACTAGGGCCTGAAACAGAACGCAGTTGATCGCACCCACGGCAACGACCGATGCGATATATATGCGGAAACGTCTATCGGATGATTTTGAATCGGGTGCGAGCAGACTAAGTAAACTGACTGCGCAGACGAGAATCAGTGCAAGAAATACGTATCTAAACCAATTCATCCGCGCCCCTATCGCTCGGGGTCCATCTTGCGTTCCATTTGCGAATCAACAGAATCCGCGCGGTGTCCTCAGCATCGTCGATTGAGTCGGCAATGCCGTCTGGGCCAATCATATGCATATCGCACTCGCCGCAGTTCATTATCATGCGGACGTCGTAGACAGTAACGCCGTCCGTGCCGTCATACATATCGACGTCGTAGCGGCTCGGTTCTATGTCAGAATTGCCGCAGAAAGGGCGTGGGAGTATATCCAAGACTTTCTCCTCTCAACAGGGTCTGGATTGGGAGACAATCTCCCGCAGACGGTTGGAAACGTCGTTTCCCGTCCCGCAGATAGACTTGCCCTCCCAGTAGACCACCGACGTTATCGATTCAAGGTATTCGGCAAGGTCGATGAGCTCGGTGGGGTCGACGACATCGGCATCGCCATGCGAGCCGCGAATACGATTCTCATCATCAGTATTCAACATTTTCCAGTCCATCCACTATCTCGACAAGCCGACCATCCTCGTACCTGTAGGCCATATATCTGCAGCACCATTCACGCCAGGCTCGGTAAAACGGTTGGCTATTCTGCGAGTCAGCCCAGCCGCAAAAGCCTATGAAGCCGTCGGAGTTGAAACTCACCGCCTCGCGACCGCTCCACTGACCGGGACAGTCGATTTTCAGATATGCTTTCGCGATGCCTCCATCGGGGTTCATCTTGTAGCAGAGGCTATCGTTCTTGCGCCGAGGAATCGTGTAGCGCGGAGTCTTACCCTTGCGACATGATTCGGCACACTCGAGAGCGATATATCCTTGAAGGGCATCGAGGTCATATGGCTCGATGTCCGCATACGTCAATTTGAGGATTTCCCATAAGTAGCGACATTCCTGAGATGTCATGGCAGACGGACTATCCAACATCATGGCTTCAGAACTATCCAATATCATTTTCCTACCGTCTTCTCAATTACTCGACCGCAGATGGGGCAGTGGCGGTAGGAATGGGCACCGTACTTCCCCTCATCGTGGCCGCATTTGTCGCAAATCCATACGCCAACCCGCTCGCGAACGTATCTACATATCTGCACGTCAATCTTGTCGGCCAAGTCTCTTGCGGCACATTGCTCGACCGCGGGGTATTCCTCGTTGTAGTACTTCACGTCCAAGTCGAGAGCCTTGGCAAGGTCGCAAAGATCCAACAGGCCTCGGCGGCCCAAAGTATCGCCGTCCGATATTTCCTCGAAGACTGCGTCCGAGACTGCATAGCGGAGGGACATGGCGATATCACGACGAATCTGCCTTGCGAAGCCGGAATCACCTACGGGGCGATCGATATAGTCTGCGAGTGTGAGCGCGTCGCGCCTGTCGATGAGAAGCTCCCCTTCGGCGTGACGGCATTCAATGCCCAGCTTAGACAGCGCAGCGGGAACACTGACATATTCACTGACAGGCCTGGGGCCTGCGAGGGCTAGGGCGCGGAGCGCGGCGGCCATCTCGCGGTTCACGTTGGTTAGGTCATCCATATAGAGTCTCGTCCTCGCAAATCAATCTCGATGGGCTTTAGTGCCGTCCGGAATTACCTGAAAAAGCGTCCCTTTGGGGGCCACGACCTTGCGTCCGCAGTAGGGGCAGCTCTTTATGAGTTCGACCCTCCATCCGTTCTTGCAACTATCATCGGGCAGGCGAACCTTGCCGAGCGGGCCGTCCGCCCCGCAAGCGGAGCACGTGAAGTGTCCGGTCTGCGGCCCGTTGAGGTTCTCGCAGGTACCGGGGTCAATCAGGTTCGCAAGCATGCCCAGCGTATCCTCATCGGTAAAGGGCATCTCGTCGGCGACCGTCTCCTCAATGATGCCGCCGATTGCAGCGGGAAAGATGGGTATACCCGCCGCGAAATGACAGTGCGAGTTGTGGCGGAGCCTTGCGGCGAAGTGGATTCGAGTGTCTAAATCGGGCAAATGCGCGGGCGATTCGTAGATATTCATTTCGGCTACATCCTGTCCATTGGAACGCTTGGGGAACGTTCGCATTAACTATAGTTATTATAGCAAACTTTTGGAACGATTATCGGCAGAGCGTAAATCAATTTGAATATAACCGGTAAGCCGTACCTATGGGAGCGGGTGCCGATTGTCTCGGGGTTGAAATTGGATTGCCCACCACGGTCTATCGGACGTGCCTTCATGGGGATTGGGAAATGACCGGTAGACCTCAAGCTCCCACTGCCTGCGATCCGACTTCGCCACGGCATCGAGAATAAAGCCGGTGGCGAGCGAAAGAGCGCAGAGGAACATCAATGCCGCCGCGAGAATCGCAGTCGGGAAGCGGGGCACGACCCCGGTTGCAACGAACTCGTGAATGACGGGGACACCTAGCGCAATCCCCACGATGAAGAATAAAAGCGAGATCAGGGAAAAGAACCTCAGGGGTCGATAATCCTTGAAAAGGGTGCCGACCATTGCGACGACCTTAATGCCGTCGGACAGGGTATTCAGCTTCGACTCCGATCCCTCGGGTCGGTCCCGATAGTCAATCGGAATACTTTGAATGCG
Source organism: uncultured Collinsella sp. (assembly GCA_958445065.1). Lineage (GTDB taxonomy): Bacteria > Actinomycetota > Coriobacteriia > Coriobacteriales > Coriobacteriaceae > Collinsella. The sequence continues at coordinate 75,467 of CAUCQW010000002.1, read as the reverse complement.
CCAACGGCGGTCAACGGCGTGTATGGATAGCTCGGTCTCAATCTGGAAGCCGTCTGAAAGAACGGGGAACGCCTTGACGAAGGGTTTGGACATGGCACGGTAGCCCGTCATGACGTCGGCGTATTCGTAGCCGTAAATCCACTTGATCATGGCGCGGACCAAATCGTTGCCAAAGCCATGGAACGCACGCCTATTCTCCTTGGCGTACGTCCCGTTGGATAGCCTGTCGCCGACGACCATATCGGCCTGCCCGGCTAGAATCGGCTCGCAAAGGGCTTTCGCTGCTTGAGCAGGGTAGGTATCATCGCCGTCCACCATGAGGTAGCAGGCGGCATCGATATCTCGGAACATCTGCCGGCAGACGTTTCCCTTGCCGTGGCGAGGTTCGAATCGAACGGTCGCGCCGTGCTTCATCGCGATAGCGGAGGTCGCGTCAGTCGAGTCGTTGTCGTAGACGTAGATCGTCGCGGCTGGCAGCTCGCGTTTGAAATCGTCGACCACCTTGCCGATGGTCTGGGCCTCGTTATAGCAGGGAATGATGACTGCAATCTCGTCTTGATCCACCCAGAGCACTTCCCTATTTGATATCGAGATAGACACACGGAGAACTCCATGCGCCGCCCGCGCGAGTTGCGATGTCAATATAGCTGCGCTTTGAGCGGATAACCTCAGCCTCGGCTATATCGAGCGGCAGGCGAAATAAATCCTCGTGGTCGATATAGGCCGAGCACCTCACCCGTCCGCCAGCACGGATAATCACGAGTTCGTACACCCTGGTCTCATGTCGGCAGTATTCGATTACAGTCATGATCAGGCTCCTTTAATTTCCCTATTTGATATCGAGATAGATGCACGGGGCATCCTCTAAGCCGCCTGACCGGTTCGCGAGGCGAATCCAGCTGCGCTCTGCGCCGACAACCTCGGCATTGGCTATATCGGGCGGCAGGCGAATTAAATCCTTGTGGTCGATATAGGCCGAGCACCTCACCCATCCACCAACTCGGATAATCACGAGATCGCGCCACTTGGCCTCTTCGCGACAATACTCAATAACGGTCATTTATCTATCCTTTCGAAAATTTCGCCCGCAAATCGGGCAATAGTTGATGGGAATATAAGCGCAGTCGATGCCGTTGTCGTGGGACAGGCTCAAATGCACCCCTTGCGGGTCATTGACCTCGAGTGCGAGCTCTATCCCCTCAATCAGGTCCATATCCCCGCAGACATCATCGATATCGTTGAGGAGCTTGGCGCGGTACGGGCTGCACCACGGGCAATAGCTGTTCGAAAAGACCCCGCGCGATGTACGGTAGGAGTATGCGCTGTGGTTCACCATTCGGAACAGGAGCTCGGAGACGGATGCAATCCGGCTGCTCCCCGAGCCGATCCCGAGGTCGAATTTTTTCTGCAGACGCCCGCGGGCGTCCGGGCAGAAGACCGCCGCGTCCTTGGGGAGCTGTCGGGTCTCATAGAGCGTCTGGGCGAGATCAGGCGGGCAGACGAGCCAGTTTGCATCGCCCCGGAACGTCAGGCCGTGTCCGCTCTTGAAGTCATTCATACACGATTTGACCTCGACGAAGACGAATTCACCCCGCTCGATGGATGATGGGAACGGTGAGTTCCGCGCGGGCCTGAAACCGACGAAATCGACGCGATGGACATCGTCCACCCACACCTCAGACGAGACCAGGGAATACTCGCGGCGCAACCGAGCCAAAACGCGCTCGGACAGCTCCTCTGTCGTCTCTTCACGCTGTCCCAATTTATGCCTCCTTATCCGCATGGCGTGTATTCCAAGTCTTGAGGGCTGCGATACAGGCGTTGTATTCGTCCTCGCCCTCGATAATCGATTTGCGCTGGGGACCGTCAATCTCGGCGGTGCAACCTCGACATTTGCAGGTGGCAGATGAAAGGTAGAGCGTAGGTACGCCCTCGACATACGAGGTGGTTCCCTGCCCGTAGGGATAGATAGTCACCTGCCTGCTACCGCAAAATGGACACGGCTCGGCATCGTCTACGTCCATATAGGCGGTGTTCCGGCATCCGATGAAGGACGTCCGCTTCAGCCTGTATTTACGCTTCGACATCGATTTAGACTTCAAGAGATGCTGAACCGTCTGGACGGCGGGTATCCCATGCCTGCTGCAACTGCTCTAGGGAGTCATAGCCGCCCATCTCGATCGGACATTTTGCGGCAACGGCCCGCTTGAAATCGGTGTGCTCGATTTCCCAGCACGGAGCGCCGTCCAGCTATGGGGACCAACGGGGAGCCATCGTGCCCCCGCAGAAGGGGGCAAGTCTTGAGCTTTAGGGCGTTTCGGCGCTCGCGAAGCTCCTCGGGCTCCATGCGGGGAAAAGGGTCGATCGGATTTGAATTCGGTTCCATTCGGATACTGCTTTCTATAAGTGAACGGCTATCAACTTGCGTCCCAACGCATGTCGTCCCAGTGAGCGAAGCGGCGCGGCGGGGTCGGCATGCGTGCGATCAGATGCTGAAAACGGCTCCGCAGCCCGGGCAGTATGCGGCGAAGCGGGTGTGATATGGGATGCCGGTACCGCAATTCGAGCAGGAGGAATGCCCGTTTTTCGACACGATGGTCGCCGTCGGGCGGGCGATATATGCCGAAAGCAGCTCGTAGCAGCTGCGCTGGCTCATTGGGTCGAAATCGTCGTCGCAGGTCTCCTGCAGGATGTCCTCAAGGGGACGCGGGGCGGAGCTCGATTCGGATTCCTCTTTGAGGACCTCTGCGAGTTCAAATCGGTCGCTATCGGAAATATCGACAGCAGTCAGCTGACTCATATCGGATCACCAATCTTTTTTATAGGGGTAGGGAAATTCGCCGGTATGCCCGGCGCGGGGGACTCTATGGCGTGTCGAAGACCATTGTCTGTAGGGAGAGTGAAAAGGTGGTGTGGGGAGTAATGGAATTCAACAGAGTCCGCCGCGCCGAGCATGCCGGCAGCTATATGACGAGAGGGCTGCGGCGCCGTCTTCCACTCAGGCACGTGTCCCACAAAGGAAGGAAAGGAGTCAAACAAATGGGGTGCCTGGAAAGCGTGAAACCCGACCCGTGAAATAGAATCGATCAGATACGAGGGAGACGGCGTCGCAGCCCCTTCGCCAGCCAAGGACAAAGGAGCAGGGCCATGGCGGCGGCATAGCCTGATATGACCGCCGCGAAATACATGAGCACCGCAAATGAAAACATGGCTTAACCCTTGGACGCGGGGAGATGTTCGACGATGTAATCACGCTGTCGGCAACCGAGGCCCTTGACTCGGCGATTCGGGGAGATGCCGGCTTGAGCCATGAGTTGGGTGGCCTTCATCTTGCCGATACCGGGGACGGCAATCAGCAGGCGAACCACGGGAATACGCCAGTATTTGGGATCAGCGGAAGCCTGCTCGAAGGTGACGGAACCCTGGCGAACCAAATCGAGCAAGGCCTTGCGCTCCTTTCGGATGGCTGTAGCCTTCTCAAGGTTCGCGCGGCGCTGCTCATCGGTAAGGACGGGCAGTTTGCTTGCAGTGTCGGACATGGGGTCACTCGCTTCCGTTTTCGAATAGGTCATTGTACTGTTCTGATGTCAACTCGCAGATAAACGTCTTAATCTCGGCGCGGTTCTTGCGCGAGACCGTAATAAAGGCATGGAAAGGAGCCTCTGGGCTATCAGGATTGGTGGCGGTCGCTACCGCGAGCAGCTGACCTGCGTGCCGCAGGGTCTTGGCGAGCGTCCTCATGCCCTTCGGAATGAGGGCGTCTTAGGGTTCCAAGACCCGCTCGACCTGCCAATCCCTCGTCGGCATTTCGGTCATATCCTCACGGTCGTCCATCTAAATCCCTTCCCTATCGAGTTCATCGAGCGCTTGGATGACGATATCAGTCGCAATCGCCCAGAGGTCGCGCATACGAATGTGGTGAGTTACCGCCGCGACCTTCATGCGGTCTACCGCCTTGGAATCAATCTTGAAGGAGACCTGCGTCTGGCGCGGGAAATCCCCCGCCGCATACTCCTTGGAGTAGGCCGCCTTGATTGCAGCCGCCATCCCCTTCACGCATTCATCGCCAAAGGGATAGGGGCCTGTCGATTTGGCAGTTTCCGCAGAGCGTACGGACGGACTCCCCGAACGCCGGCTTAGCATGGCACGCTTCGCGTCGGCCGTGAGATCCATGCGGTTCTTCGATGGTGCGCCCATGGCTATTCGCCGCCCAGATATTCGTCCACAAACTTGCGGAACTCGGCCACGGCGGCATCGTTGGGGCGGAAGCCGAACAGCGGCTCCTTGTTGTTCGCCGCGTCCTCAATCGCCTTGTGCTTCATCGGACGCGCCGCGTAGATCTTCGTGTTGCCAAGCTCGGCGATCGCGGGGAGCTGCTCGTCGGCGGCGCGGGATGCAACCTCGTCCTTGCTGTACTTGTTGAGCAGGATGCCGTCGATATTGAGGTCGGGGTTGAAAGCGTAGTCGGTTCTGATGGACTCGACGAGGTCGTAGACGTTGCCGAAACCGTTAATCGAGAACATCGACGGCTCGGTGACGATGACCACGTCATCTGCCGCTACGAGGGCATTCAAGGTCGAGAGACCGAGGGACGGAGGGCAATCGATAACGATGTAGTCGTAGACGTCCATCGCAGGCTCCAAGGCCCGCTTCAGGCGAAGCTCGCGGCCGAGACCTTGGGAGAGGACCGAATCGAGATCCTTCATCGCGATATCGCCGGCGATGATGTCGCAGCCGTCCATGAACTGGACGCAATCAGAGAGGGACGTCTTGGGCTTCTCGAGCAGATTGAAGACCGTGGGGACGGCTGGAGCGGTCTCGGCCTTCATCCAAGTCGTGATGTTCGCCTGGGCATCCATATCAATCAGGAGAACGTTGAGCCCGCGCTCGGCCATGCCCTCGCAGAGGGCCTTGCTCGCGGTGGTCTTCCCGACCCCGCCCTTGTTGTTGATTACTGCAATCGTCCTTGAGATCTGCGCCACGCCATCGACACCCATCATCGGACTCCCTTCGGATTCGTGCGACCCCGAACGGAATTGCAGACATGGATAGCCTGGGCAACGGTCGGCGTGCCGTCCGTTGCCTTGCGATATTTATAGATGTCGCGTAGTCATCTTCCTGTCCGTCATCCAGCGCTTGGGGAACGCTCTTGACTTAACTATATGATAACAGCCTATCGACATAATGCAAGCATTATCTGAGAATTATCGGCGCATCGTTAATTCAAGCCCTATCTGAGTCATATAGGCAAAGAAAAGCCCCCGCAACCTAGACGGTTGCGGGGGTCAGATGCCAGCCGCAGAGTCGCATAGCCCTGAAGCTAGAAGAATATGAGCCAGACCGTTCCCAATAGCAGGGAGATATAGCCCACGGCGGTCACGAGGAGGTCCATGAGGCTGAGAACGGCGACCGTATTGACCTGCGCGGCACCGCAGGGCGCCAAGTGCGTTGTGAGCCCATACAGGGGACATGCCGCGCAGATAAGGCAGATGGATTCGAGACCTACCGTCAACAGCGGGTTCAATCCCATCAGCTTCTCCGAATACTGCAACCCCATCGTGATGGAAATGGCAATAAGCGCGAACCATATCAGAATCACGCCCGCCTTGAAGGTGCGGGTGCCTTCTATCCATGCCAGCGGCATTGTGCAGCCAAGGAAGTCAAGCAACAAGGCCGAGACGATTAAATGGACGACCATCAGTCCACTGGGCTTTCGGCAGGGTCGGTATGGGTATCGGAGTTCGAGATCAGGCCGTTCAGCAGGGACGGCAGGTCGATGCCGGTGCTGTCCTTCAAGCCAGATGCGACCTGGTCGACAATCGAGGTGGTCTCCTTCACGAGCTTCTGGGCGTTGCCCGAACCGTACATCTTGATGGAATCGACGGCGGTAAGGGGCTTCGCGACCTGCTCGGCCACCTTGGGCATGATGTCAACGTAGCGGTTGGCGAGCAGATAGGGGTTCTCCATGCCGTTGTAGGCCTGTGCTTGGGCCTTCACGCCGGCAGCGATGCCTTCTCCCCTGCTCTTCTCGGATGCGCCGTCAGCCTCACCCTTCAGGCGCGTAGCCTCGGCCTCGGCGGTAGCCTTCGCCTTGATGCCCTCGGCATCCTTCTGGGCGGAATACAGCTCGGCGTCGGAGGCGTTCTGGCGCTCGATACGGGCGGCCTCGGCCTGCTTCGTGCGCTTGTAGAGGTCGGCTTCCGCCGCCTGCTCGGCTGCATAGCGGTCGGCTTCGGCCTGCTTCTTCACGGTCGCGTTCAGCTCGCGCTCCCTCACGTCCGCCTGGCGCTCGGCGAGCTCGACCTTCTTGGTCTCCGCCGCGATCTCGGCCTCCTGCTGGGCGATATAGAGCTCGCGCTGCTTCTCGGCCGTCACGGTGGCCTTCACCATATCGGCCTCGGCCTTCGCCTTGTCGGCCTGCTTCTTGAGATCGGCCTGCTTCAAGTCGAGCTGGTTCTGGCGGATGGCGACCTCCTCGGCCGCCTTGATCTGCGCCAGTTCGGCTTCCTTCTTGATCTCTGCGGCCTGGTCGGCGCCCATGGAGCGGATGATGCCCTGGGAGTCGGAGAAGTCCTGAACGTTGAAGGTGCGCAGCTCGAGGCCGAGGTTGGCGAGGTCGTCCTTGGAGCCGTCGAAGACCTTGGCGTTGAAGCTCTCGCGGTCGCGCATGAGCTCCTTCAAGTCCATCTGGCCGATGACCTCTCGCATCTTACCCAGCATCACTTCGGTGACCTGGCGCGTCATTTCCACTTTGTCCATATTCAGGTAGTTTTTGGAAGCGGTCTCGATCAACTCGGGGGTTTGGCCGATCTGGAAGTTGGCGACCGCGCAGGCGTGGATGAGGATTGCATCCTGAGTGGGGATCTCATTTTCGGTGGTCAGCTGCACCTGTACGGCACCGAGGGAGAGGGTGTCGACACGCTGGAGGAGCGGGATAACGAAGGTACCCTTGCCGGAGACGCTGCGCATCTGCCCGAATCCAGATACGATCATCAGTTTGTCCGGTGGGCATTTGCGCCAGCAGCTCTCGAACACCATCGTCACGACCAGGATACCGACGATGATGGGGAGTAGGTTGAAGATTACAGATTCGAAGAGCATGCAGCTTCCTTTCTTTAAGGGCGGCTCTGACAGGGGCCGCCCGGTTATAAACAGTTGTATGTCAGGGGATTACGCCAAGAACTCAATCAGGCGTACGAGCATCACGACGAGCGTGGCGATGCAGGCAAAGACGCAGAGCGCGAGCGAGAAGGTCCATACACCGTGCAGGATCTCGACCTGCTCGGAGCGGCTCAGGCTATTGAACCCGCCGCCGTACCTCGTCCAAATGTCGCGAAGTTTCCCGATAACGTGCATCTATCACTCCTGTGAAACTAGAAGGAATTCGAGATCAGGTTGTTCAGAACCACGAAAAATGTGACCATACATGCGAGGAGGCCACCAAGGAGAACGAGGATCGATGCGCTATGTATGAACTCGTCCAGCTCGTAAGGGCTCAGACTATTGAACCTGCCGCCGTATCTCATCCAGATATCCCGAAGTTTCTCGATAACGTGCATCTATCGCTCCTGTGAAGCTAGAAGGTGTTCGGGCTCAGAGTGCATCACGATTATTCGCCTCCCGCGCTCATGTTCGTGAGCAACTGGTGGGTCCAAAACCACTGCCAGTAGGCATTGTTCTGGCGCTCAGCCGCCTGGGATTTGGCAGAATCTGCTTCGGTGTTGTCGGCCAGCTCTTGAGCCTCGTCCGATTTGACGGAATCGGAATCGGTCAAGACGATCGGGAAATCGGCTCCGACCTTGGCGGCGTTGTACTCGGCTAGGGAGACCTCATGGTCTGCCTCGTATCTCCCATTTCGGACGGTCACGTAGCAGCTTTTGGCTGAACCCGATGAGTCGATGTATTTGCCTTGGATGCTCCCCGCCTGCGTGCGCTCGAGCTGGAACGAATTGTATTCGCTGTCGCCAAAGTCCCAAATCGCAAAGAGGAGTAAACCCACTCCTATTAGAATCGTGAAATAAATAATGCCTTCGATTGCCGTCTGCACGCGGACAGAGCATTTAAAATCCATTAACCCTTGCCCCCCTAGAAAGGGATATCGTCATCGTAGGAATCGACGACGGGAGGCATCGGGGCTTGCGGGGCAGGTGCCTGCGCGGGCTGAGCTGCGGACGGTCGAGTCGCCAAGAACTCGATGTTAGCGACAATCAAATCGAGTTTGGAATGGCGCTGTCCGTCCTTGTCCCATGTCGAGTAACGGAGCTCGCCTGCGATTGCGACTTTCTGACCCTTCGAGAGATAGCGCGACAAGGCCTCGGCACGCTTGCCGAAGATGGTGCAGTCGATGAAGTTGCCGCGTTCATCCCACTCGCCGGTCTGCCTGTTGCGCACCGAGGTGTTGAACGCCAGGGTGAACGATAGGAGCTGCGTGCCGCCTGCGGTCGTACGCAACTCGGGAGGTCGCGTCAAGCGCCCAGTCAGGGAAACGTTGTTAATATCGGACATGTCGGTTCCTCTCTCGAAACGCTAATCGATAAGGTCTGCGATGAAGTTCGCACGCTTCGCGCGACTCGCATGGCTTTGCGGGCGGCTGTGGGATGCCTCGATTCGGCGCACCGCGATGGAGATCTGGTCTGATATACAGGTACCGCTCGAGATATCGGCATAGCGGACGCTCACGACGAGACCGCGCTTGTGTCCACTCACTCGGCGCCCGATGAAAAATGCGGGGTATGCCTGGGTAATCTCCATGCGCACGGTCTCCATGCCGCGTGCCTTGAACGGGGACGGCATAGCGACATCCACGACCTCGCCTACCAGCGACTGAACCGCCTCGTGGACGAACGTGCCGTCACCGTGCGGCTCGTCCTCGAAGTAGAACATTCGGCTTCCTATAGGTTTTTCGCTTCGCAAAAGGACGGAGGCGGATTTGGATCCGCCTCCTTCACTCAGAGTGTTCATATCGTCATCCTATCTGTCCGGCAGGTCGTTTGGGGTGCGACCTGACAGCTAGGATACTAACATAGTTAACGGTGCGCCGTTATATGTTTCCTGTGTTATCGGTGGGCGGTAAGCAATTAGGGACATTTGGGGGCGTTTTCGGACATTTTTGGTCCGTTTTAGGACATTGTCTGGGAATGTCCGTAAATGTCCGAAGCGGCAACAGGGCTTTCGATTCGAGGGCGCGTCTGTGCCTTGCGGTGGAGACGGACAAGACGCCCTTGAAGCTCGCGATGGATGCGTTGATGACTTCCGGTGGCAGCTCTCGCGAAGCTACAGACTGGCAGAGAGACTTGAGGTGCTTTCGATAGCGGATGAGTGTGATCTGGGTGAGACGGCGGCACGGATGGCCATCAGCGCAAGAGAATCGGATCTTGAGAAACGTCAGCTCCCGATCAAGGCGGGAAGAGAAGCAGACCTTTGCATTCGGCTGAAGCCCCAAGGATTCAAGGCTCGCCAGGAAGAGACGGCGAACAGAAGGCAGGTCTCTATCGGAACAGAAAATATAGCCATCATCCATATAGCGGCCAGCCCCGCCCTGCCCGAGAAGCTCATGGAAGGCATGGTCCAACCTATTCAGATAGGCAATCGCTGCAAGCTGGTTCACCTGGTTGCCCAATGTCAGGAAATCCGATTCGCGGCTATAGAGAGCGGCGATATCGAGGAGGCGTGACATGGAGTCCGATTCAGGCCGTCCTTGATAGGGCTTCAGGATAATTTCAGACAGGACGGCCCGCGCCCGAAACGAGGGGATGCTTCCGAAATAATTTTTGACGTCGTATTGGAAAACCCGAGCGTAAGGGCCATATCTCCTGCTTGCAGCAAGCATGTCCCGCTCGAAGCGCCTGCGTGCGAAGGAGGTACCCTTGCCTCTCAAGCTCGCCGAGTTCGTATAGACGAGGCTGCGCGACACCATCGGGACAATAAAGCGATCGCATAGGCAACGCTGGATGACGCGATCTTTATAGCGCGGCCCCACGATATGCCTGATTTTGCCACGCTCGCAAAGGGTGAAGCGGACTGGGAGCTGACGGCGATACTTACCCGCAAGCAAGCTCTCGCGCAGGCGGATACAGTTGACCGCACGGTACCTATCGAACTTCATAGCAGCCGATTTCCATAGGGTGCCCTTCGCGCATACGCGAGCCGCCTTATATAGGTTTCCGAAAGAGAATACGTCTTCGGGTGTCTTCGGTACCATCTCGAGCGATCGGCGGCTCAGCTCTCGACGGCGCTTCTCTCGGCGTTCGCGCCGCCTTGCCCGTTGGGAGCGGTTCAAGGAGCTCCCTCCCTCCTCGTAAATTGACAATAAGCCCCGGCTGCACCCCTATTCAAGGTGCCGATTCCGATGTGCCTGAAAACCGCCGAAGCAATCCAGATGCCGTCTCTCTCGAGAGGCAAGTCCGCCCATCTTGCATCACCGAGGCCTGTATTCGCAGCGCCGAATGGGGCGCCGACCGGTGGGTATCCCCTTTTCTCCTTTACCATTCCGCTTTCGCGAGGTGCGCTACTCAGACCAGATGGAGAAAATCGGGGAACACGCAGTTGGTGTTCGTCGCGTTATTGTTGTTCCAGTCGCCGCTGTTATTGACATAGCGGAAGTTCGTGGAGTTGCTCGGATTCACGGAACGAGTCCAGTGATTGTTGCTCGACGAAGCTAAAACGGATGCCCACCATCTGGGATTCACGAAAATGAACCTCAGATGGAGAACAGCCTACTCGGGAGAAACCGGACTTGCATCCGATTTGGAATCAAATGATTTCAGACGCATACGCTCTGCCTTTATGGCTCCCTTTGTCACCTTCATGGCGGTAGAAACGGTGCCTGCAAGCGATTCAAGCCGGCTCATCTTTACGAAGGGCTTGGAAACTCCCACTTCGACTCCCCCAGCGTCTAGCTCGGTGTAGATAACTTGGGGCATATCGTCCAGCCAGGCATCGATGAACATACCGATGAGACAGAGCCGCCCGTAGGCATCGTTCAGGAGGGCAAGCCTCTGTGCGCTTTCCTCAACCGTCATAACGTAGATTCCATCAGCCTCAGCGGCCTCCTGCATGAGGTCGTAGCCTGCACGGCAGATGTACTGCGTCTCGGTGAGGGCGCGGGATTTCGGGAGTTTCTTGGCTATCGATATGAGTTCACGCCAGACAATCCGTGCCTGTCGGAGGTATTCAGTTGAGACCGATTCGGTCTGTCTGCTCTTGGGAACCATGGGACCTCCAACTGGGAAGGAACCCCTCCGGCGAATGCCAGAGGGGTTCAGGGGCGTAGATTAGAAGGAGAAAGCGGGGAACACGCAGCTGGTGTACGTCGCGTAACGGTTGCTCCAGTCGCCGCTGTAAAAGACATAGCGGAAGTACGTGGAGTTGCTCGGATGCACGGAACGAGTCCAGTGATTGCTGCTCGACGAAGCTCCGGAGTAGTTCGACGTCGTCACGCCCTTGGACTTGTAGTACTCGTACTGGGTGCCGTCGGACTGCATATCGCCCCAGACCTCGGTCGCCGAGAGCAGGAAGACCTTGTCAGTCGTGGTGGTGGGAGTACCGGCCTTGCCGTCACCCTGGTTATCGGTCATCTTCGTGACGGCCTTCACCTTGGACTGAAGTTCGCTAGGCAGGAGCGACCAGAGGTCACCTGTGTTGAGACGGCCTCGGAGTTCCGACTTCTCCCAGCCACCGGCGTTGGTATTCGTAGCGTTCATTTTCTGGTAACCCAGTGCAGAATTAGTCGCCTCGAACGTCAGGCCCGCCTTGCCGGAACCATCGGCGAGATCGTCATGGTTGATGCCGACGATGCGGTACTCGAGCGTCTTGCCGTTCGTCAGTTTGGTGGAGAACTTGGTACCGGCATCCATCGCGGCTTCGGCCTTGGCGTAGACAGCGGAGGACGTGCCGTTCTTGGCGATGTCGGTAGCGGCGGCCTTCTGCTCATCGAGCGTCCAGTCCTTCGCGTCCTTATTCACGACGGTCTTCATCGCCTCTTGGTATGCCTTCTCCTCGGCGCTCATGAAATTGCCGCCGTCTGTGCCGGAATCGACCGTGTTCGTAACCTGGTTGAACTGGTTGCGGATGGCGCCGGCTACACCCGGGCCTGCAAACACGATTACCAGACCGATGAGGGCGATAATCAGGACGTACTCGATGATAGATTGGCCTCGAAGTCGGGCACTCCTAGGAGATACCCCTTCCCGTGGCAAAAATGCCGCTGCATGCATATGCGGCTCCCTTCGCTCAGGGTTGGTAGATACGAGCCAAGGGTAGGAGTGGCGGCGGTCTTGCCGCTGCGGCAATTTGGGGAGGGATGATGGCTAAAGAAATCTGGCAGGGAGGGAGATATTGGGAATCGCTCTGGTTGATTGGGATCAAGATGATGATCGGCTGTGAGGACTGGATGATTTGCCGCGTTTTGATTGAGGTAGATGACTACAGGAATCAGTCAATGAGGGGAAATCTTGGGAATCATTCGGGTCGAATGGGATGTGCGGCCTTGTGGGCATGTATTCCTTACCCCATGGAAACTCAACCTATGGAGGTCGAGCGTCCCCGCGATACTGAAAGCCATGGGCTCATCAGGTAGTGTGGCGTGGAGGAATTGGCTAGCAGACATGACCATGTAGGAGTGAGGCGGCTCCGCCCAAGTGGGTTTGGGTATCGGCGCATCTGGTCACTTGGATACGGTCTCGGACGACGTCGCGGTAGTCGGGTCGGATAACGGTTGCGTTCGGTCGGTTGGGAGATACGGTCAAGATCTCGATCGCATCGAGATTGGCGGGGACGGTGCCGGCGGCAACCTCGAGGCATCCCTGCGAGTGCTTCGGGCCGAAAGACAATTGCCAGGGCTTTACGTCCCTCGATACCGCAAGGACGGGCATTCGGCCATTGGAAAGTGGCGCTCCGTACCAAATGACATCGAGGGGAATCTTCATAAAGAACATGTGGATTGAAGAGCAGTTGCGGAACAATGCGGCATCGCCGATTGGCATCTCAGGACGTCCCATCAATCCCATGAAACGCTTCCAGAAGGTGTCCATCACCTCGAGTTTGTACGAGCCGATGTTGTTTCCGGTTGCGTCGAACAGGCGAGCCTCGCTATCTGCCATGAAGGTGTCCTTTCAAGCCAAAGTCTTTGATGGTTTGAAGATAGGGGTCATGGGGTCTAGTGAGGCTGACTTGCCGCTGCGGCATCAACCAGAGCTTCATTACCAAAAGAAAGGCCCGCGCAGGATCGCGCGGGCCTTACACTAGACAGACTAGAAGCACCAAGCGGGGCAGACGTAAAGCGAGATCTTCTGGTCGCAGCTGTCCGACGGATTGCCGTTGGCATCGACATTGAGGAAGCCCGTAGAGGAGCCAGGATTCACCGTACGCTCCCACCACTCCCAACGGAAACCTTCGCTGTCAAGCTGCAGACAAGCGTTGTTCGAATACCTCTCCGTCACCTTGCCTTGGAAGGCCTCGTACTGGGTGCCCTCGGAGGAAGTCCACGGGTACTTGTAGGCCCAATTGTGGGTGGGGCCACCGGTGGGGGTTCCGGGGAGGTTTGGGATGATTTCCCCTTCTCCGTGGGCAGCTGGGACGATTTCGGAATAGCTGAGCAGAAACAGCTTGTCCAAGGTAGCCGTCGCGGGGATATTTTTGTTCTCCTCATCGCCTAAGATCTCCTCACCGCTGCCGGCGTTGTTCGTCAACTTCTTTACTCTCTTGACTTTTGACTGGAACTCGGTCGGCATCAGGTTCCAGAACGGCTCGCCGTTCAGCATCGCGCGGAGATCCGAGAACTCCCAGCCGCCGGCGTTAGATTTCGAACCCTTGTAGCACATGTAGGATGAGATGGTCGGTGAGGTGGTGAGAAACGTCAGGCCCGCCTTGCCCGAGCCGTCGGCCAAATCGTCGTGGTTGATGCCGATGATGCGGTACTTAAGAATATCGCTGTTCGTCAATTTCATCGAGAATTCGGTTCCGGCATCCATCGCAGCCTTCGCTTTGGCGTAGGCGGGCGAGGCCTCGCCCTTGGCGGCGATATCCTCGGCCACGGCCTTCTGCTCGTCGAGCGTCCAGTCCTTGGCATCCTTGGCCACAGCCGCCTGGACGGTCGCGGAATCGGCCCCAGCGGAGCCGCCACCGGATGCTCCGCCGCCCTCGGTGCCTCCGCTCGTCCCGCTGTCTAGGATGTCGCCGACCAGGTTGAACTGGTTGCGGATGGCCCCGGCCACACCAGGTCCCGCGAATACGATCACAAGGCCGATGACGGCGATAATCAGGACGTACTCGATGATGGATTGGCCTCTGAGGCGGGTCGTCTTAGGAGCGCCCCCCCCCGAGGCGAAATTGCCGCTGCGTTCATGTGCGGCTCCCTTCGCTCAGGGTTGATAGAAACATTTCGAGCTTAGGGGTCGGCGCGGATTTTTATGGCGGTCTTGCCGCAGCGGCAAGGGTGGCGGTTGTGATCTGAATTTGAAAATGACTAAAGACCTCAATCAGTCAGATGATGCTATTGAAAATCACCCCGATTGACTGGGAATGAGGCAATGTCCGGCCGTTAGGACTGGACGTGTTTGGGTTGTGGAATGTAGGGACGAATATCTAACAGGAGGCATCGTCGGCATCGCCGATGCATCTGATAGCGCTGAAGTCACCAGGGTTTCTGGCGGGTTCGAAGGCGAACCTCTTCCCGCGCCATACGTAGAAGCCGCTCTCGCGAATGGCCTTGAGGTCGGCGGGCTTTATGCAATGGCCGTCGGCTCTCACCTTGAAGGTCGTCCCGCACCCCGAAATCAGCGTCCATGTGCCGTCTTGCGACCAGTGGTTTGACGTGCAGGTGAAGGATTTCTTATTCTTGGTGAGCTTTAGAGCTTGACCGCATTTGGGGCACAGGCCATAGATATCGGCGAACGCCTTTTCCTGTTTCTCGAATGCGTTGTCCAGCACCGCCGCCGCCTCACGCTTCGTCAGATGCTCGACATCGATCGCCTCGGCATCATCGCCGAGCATCCGCCTAATTTGCCCAATCTGGGCGCTGGAGGCGGGCTTGTTGCCCCATTTCTTGACAGATTCAGTGTCCCATAGTGATCTGTCTTGTGAGGGTACGGGATAGCGGTCTAACCAGCGGCGAACTGCGGCCTCAGCTTCGGCCTCATCGTCATATTCACGGACGGTCTTGTTGTTGCCGTTGAAATCGACCGTGACGCGGTAGAGGATATCGGGCGCGTGCATACGGACCGACCAGCCCTTGCCTCGGATGACCTTCGAGCCGTCTGCGCGGCGAATCCAAGCGATATTCTGGCTCGATGATGTGAGGTCGACCTTGCGGACGGAAAGGACCCAGCCCTCGGGAGTGTCCTCGGATGCCTCGATACGGTCGCACATGCCCGACAGGGGGCCACGGACGGCCTTTTTCTCGTTCTTATCGAGGTCACTCGAGTCGATGCCGATCAGGCTCGGAGCCGTGCAGATATCGTTCTTGTCGGAATCGCCAACGCAGTCTATCAGCAGCAGGTTCTGCTTCTTGTAGCCCGTTTCGGGGTCCTCGTAGAGACGCAGGCCGCGCCCGACCATCTGCGTGTAGAGGGTTGAGTTTCGCGTCGGTCGGGCCAATAGAATTGTCTCGATGAGGGGCATGTCGGTGCCTTCGGTGAATACGCCGAAATTGATGATGACGGGGATCTTTCGGGCGGTGAAATCCTCGATAATCTGGCGGCGCTCGTCCATCGGGGTCTTGCCGTCGACGACCACCGCGCCCTCGATGAGTTCGGCCAACGCGTAGGCATGTTTGACCGACGAGGCGAAGATGAGAGTCTGGCCGCGATGGAATCGGCGGTATGCCTCGGCGACCTGCGCGTTCGATTTCGGGCGATTTACGGCGTCGTTTAGGGCGTTCAGCTGGAAGTCTCCCGCGACGCGCTTCACGCCAGCGGTGGACCATTCGACCTCGACCTGCATGCAGTCGATATCGCAGAGGTACCCACGGCGGATACCCCAGAGGAGGTCGCGCTGGAAGACGATATCCTCGAAGATATCGTCCAATCCCCTACCGTCGCCTCGGTTCGGCGTCGCCGTGAAACCGATGTGAAGGCGGGGTTGCAGATAGTCGATTATCTTGCGATAGGTGTGTGCTGAGGCGTGGTGCGCCTCGTCAGTCACGATGAGGTCGAAATCGCCAGGCTTGAAGTTCCGCTCAAGGCGGGTGCCGCGCGATAGGGTCTGTACCGAACCGGAGACGACTGGCTCGCCATCCGAATGCCTTTCGGCTTTCTCGATTCCCACGGGGCAATCGAAATACTTGACCGGCTGCGCCACCAGCTCGTCCCTATGGGACAGAATCAGCATTCGGCCGTGTCTGTGAATGTTCGCGAACGTGACGGTCTTGCCCAAGCCGGTTGCCATCTGCACCAGATGGGCGCCGCCGTCTAGGTTGTCGATTATGTCGATACATTCCGCTTGGTAGTCTCTTAATTTCAAACCGCTCGCGGACATGTGGCTCCTATCCCATGGAGGCCTTGCCGCGAATCCGTGGTATGGGTAATTTGCGTTTATGGATTCGCGGCATGTGGCCATGAAGTCCGGTCCCTTGTCCGGGCGGCAATCGGTCGCATTGAATTACGGAACCCTATGAGATCCTTTCCCTCTCGGGGGTAATCGCTGGCAGGAGACGTAGTCTGCAAAAACCGCCTATATCGACCCCACCTGGGTACTCGGTATCCGAAATGGATCCCGTCATCCTTTGCGCCTTTCGCCAAGTTTTGAGCACTTGCGGACTCTTTCAGGCCCTTAGTGGCCACGTCCTCCGCGCTCGGCGCTTGCCGATGCTGATCAGGCGTCGGGTCGCGCGGCAGGCAACCGGATAGGTCAAGAATAGCCAGTCGGGCGATATTCAGTTGTCGAGGTAGGTGTCGAGGCGGCGGGCAGATAGCGCGGGGTCGCGTTCGGGGATGTGTTCGAGTGAATGACTGGGGTCTAATCAAGCTGATAGACGCGCGGACAGGCGATTTTCAAGCAGCTAGATTTTACTGGGAGTTTGAACGTGATGTGGAGACGGTTCGGTATTGGGATGTTGAAGGGAGTAATAGCGCAGAACTGCGGAAATGGTTGGTTTTGGTTGTCTTTGTCGGGTTGACCTGGGCGACGGATAAACCATTGCTGCGGTGAGGATTATATGGCGGCTCGGCACAGGTAGAGGGCTAGCGGGTAGGTAGAAGGGCAGGAAAGAGCGGAAGGGATAAATAGGACGATGTGGGTTCGCGATATGAGTGATGAAAACAACTTGCTTTACTGAGGGGCGCCTTTTTGGGGCGTCCCACATGTTTGACTGAGTGGATGGGGAGACGTCGAAATCGAGACTAGATTGAAATCTCTCCTAAACGATATTGATCACCTAGACTTACCAGGGTATAATGAAGGTGTTCCGAAAGGAACCCAGGCTCGGCTGGTAAACCTGACGTTCGGCGCGGTGTACGTGGACGCGCCTGGAGAGCTTGACCTCGAGTACGTTCAAGCCTAGGGGCCTAAGCCCCCGCGCCTAGACTTCGGTTTAGGAGAGCAGACTGGCAGGCAGCAACCGAGAATCAATAAGGGCGCGAAAGCGCCCTTATTTGTTTAGAGAGTAGATATTGCCGCCGCGGCACCGATAACGACAGTTTCAGCGATTGAGGTAGTTTTCCCAAAAAGGAGGCACCCCATGAGAAGCAACAGCTATGGGCGTCTAGCCGGCAAGGAAGAAGCTGAAGCAATAATTTCACTAGCCCAGCAGTTCGATAAGAATTTGAATGGCAAATCTTTTCTTATTTGCTTCGGTACAAAGACACTTCGTTTTCTCGAAGTGTCATTTTCAGCCGGCAACTTCAGTCATCTCGCGGGCATCGACAAACACAATTGCCAAATCAAACCTCATGAGGTGTATGCCCGAGCGATTGCAGGCAATCTTAAACCCCAAGACCTCGGCTATAGCATCGCGCCTAAGTTTAAGATGAAAACAATCGCAGCCAAATTCCTAAATGAATTCGGTTCCACCGCAACACATGTGAGTGCAGTCAACAAGCGTCGCTCAAAAGTTAACGCTGAGATTTGGATATCCGGGTCAAAGGCAGGCTTCGCAATTGGCGCGATTCACATCGGTTCAAAGAAATCGGGGCCGGTAACCTTCGTCCCGACAAGCCTTCAACTCCTGAGCGATATCGAACTCCAAGAAAAGTCGGTTGGCACGGTTGAGCCTATCGCTATCATCCTCTCGCGCAGGAATGACGAAATGTCCTATTCGGTCATTGAATTTTTAGACGAAAATCTCACCGAAATCCACTCTTCTTCCCTTGCCTCGATACTGTTGAGCTGCGGAAATGAAGTAGCGCTAAGGAATAAATATCCTGAATTATGCGATCGGCTTTTCGACAAGGATTTCGAATCGCTCTATGACATTTCGGAATACGCCACGGAGTATGCCGAGGAGTGCAATCGAATCAACGCCCGCCGCGCGGAAATCGAAACGAGCCTCTCGAAATAAATACTCTCGAAGGCCGAGTGTCCTGTTGCCCCCTGAGCCCTCCGCCGTTGAGATGGCACCCGTGCATTGGGTCATCCCCTCTCTATGGGAAGTCCGATTAGAGTGACATGAAGTCAGTACATGCAACGGCGGATATATCAGCTAACAGTCAAGCTGTCATCGGTATGGCGCTTAAGCAAGGCGGCTATTTGAACCTGCTCAGGAAACGGCTCAAGGGATTGCGCTGCCACCATCGTTTCTTGTCGGTTTTCCCTTTCGACCAATCAGAGTTAGAGCCATCGGATTCATCGGCTGCATTCTCATCTGGTTGAACAGCTTGATCTTCCTGCCCGTCAGCCATATCGTACGATTCCGCATCCGTTTCAATCGTTCCGAAGTAATCGAGCTCCGGTCCCTCGATCTCGGAATCCGCCTCCCTATCGATCTCGTCTACGATATCGCATAGACGAGTCAAATCCTCCCAAGTCAGGCGAGGCTGATTGCCCCAATCCTGCTTCCCGATACCCTTTGCCACGGCAATGTGGGCATGTCTGCCGATATATGGAAACTGAGCCCTTTCACTTTTAGAAAAACCAGATTGGTCTACATAGGGATGGTAATTATCCAGCACCGATACAGCCCTTGCAGTCCAAAGCCATTCGCGGCGCCTATCTCGCTGACATCTCGGGGACAGATCACCGAATACGATCCTCTGGAGCAATGATTCGCAATCCTCCGAGGTCAAATCGATACCGCCAAAATTTATCTCGATAACGTCCAGACCGATCTCGCTAAACTTTACTGCGTCTTCCAGCGACTTTTGGTGCTCCACGCGAATTTCAACCGCAACCCTGCCGAGATCCCCACGGCTATCTTTCAGTGTCAGGACGGCATCTGGGCGCAGGCCGTTTTCCTGAGTCGTCTCAAGCTCAACGGCCTCGATGGTGCATTTTCTCGCCGAGTACGGCACCCAGATCTCCGGATAGACGCAGCGGTCGTCCTGTTCGAAAGTCTGCCGCCAATCGTGAACCCATCGTCCGGAATCGCTCATCCTCGACGCGTGCGGCGCGGCATCCGCCAAGGAGACCATCGGGAGGCGGAACTCCCTGCCGACCGAGTCGGCCAGAAGAGACTTAACTGCCCTATGCAGCTGCGACTCGAAACCTCCGCCACACGAGGACAGCGAAGAGTGCCTGAAGCACTTGTAGTACGGGTGAGGCGTATTTGTCGCAGGCCGCACGGCCTGCAGTTTGCCGCCACAGGACGGGCAGACGAGCCCGCAGCGCTCTCCGTACCTGTCGAGCGGTACCGAGCTCAACCATACAAACCTATCAGTTTGTGGGTCATATCCGAACGGCACGCCCCGTCCCGCGCATTTCGAAGCCATAGGACACCTTTCTGCTCACCTTGTTTAAGTCAACGTACAGGAGGCGCATAGTTCGGATTGGCCGTTGCCGCTACGGCAATCATGTTGGCTTGCCAATAGAAAAGCCCGCACAGGCTACGCGGGCTTTTCACTAGACGGGCTAGAAGCAGAAAGCGGGAAACAAGTGGAAGGCGTTCGCCGAGCCGTAGTAGCTGATCAAGGTGCCGCTATCGAGGACATAATAGAAGCTCGTGGATTTGTTCGGGTCAACAGAACGAGTCCAGTGATACTTGCTCGACGATGAAGCCTCGTAATGGTTCGACGTCGACACGCGCTTGGATTTGTAGTACTCGTACTGGCTGCCATCGGACTGGAGGTCACCATAGATTTCCGCCGTCGAGAGCAGGAAGACCTTGTCGGTCGTGGCCGAGGGGGTGCCGGCGCTGCCGCCGCCCTTGTTATCGGTCATCTTCGTGACGGACTTCACCTTGGACTGGAGCTCGGAGGGCAAAAGCGCCCAGAGGTCGCCGGAGCTGAGGCGGCCGCGGAGCTCCGACTTCTCCCATCCGCCGGCGTTGGTAAACTCGGCGTTCATACGCTGTCTGCCCATAGCATCGTTTGTCGCCTCGAACGTCAAACCGGCCTTGCCGGAGCCGTCCGCAAGGTCATCGTGGTTGATGCCAACTATACGGTACGCGAGCGTCTGACCGTTCGTCAGCTTGGTAGAGAATATCGTGCCTGCGTCCATGACCGCCTTGGCCTTGGAATACGCAGGCGAGGCCTCTCCCTTGGCGGCGATGTCTTTGGCGACTGCCTCCTGCTCATCCAGCGTCCAGTCCTTCGCGTCCTTGGCGATGGCCGCCTGGACGGTCGCGGAATCGGCCCCGCCGGACGCGCCGCCTCCCTCGGTGCCGCCTGTCGTCCCGCTGTTCACCGTGTTGCCCACCAGGTTGAACTGATTGCGGATGGCACCTGCGACGGCGGGGCCGGCGAAGACGACGACGAGCGAGATGACGGCGATGATCAGGACGTACTCGATGATTGACTGTCCTCGGAGGCGGGTATTTCTAGGAGATACCCCCCCCCGAAGGTTATTTGCCGCTGCATGCATAGGCGACACTCCCTTCGTATGGGGATTGATATTGCATGCAGGAAGTTACTATGGGCCAAACAGATTAGGGCATAACGTGCCGCAGCGGCATTAGTCAACTTGGGTTATCTGAACCGTGGGAAAGTCTCGGGACGTAGTTCCGTTGAGAGGACAATTCCATGGCTCAGTCCGCAGGTGCAGAAAACATGAAGGGCGCCGAGAAGGTCCACGTCCCGCCCATCAAGACACAGGGCATCAAGACGAAGCTCGTCCCGTGGATCGCGCGGTGCGCCCCATCCGCTGCCTGGACGGTCTGGGTCGAGCCGCTCATGGGCTCGGGCGTCGTCGGCTTCAACCTCGCCCCGAGGCGGGCACTGTTCTCGGACACGAACGTCCATATCATCGACTTCTATCGGTCCATCCAGGACGGACAGCTCACCGCCGCCGGCTGTAGGAAGTTCCTTGAATCCGAAGGCGCACGCCTGAAATCGAGGGGGGGGATTACTACTATGAGGTCCGCGACCGGTTCAACGAATCGCATGACCCTTACGATTTTCTCTTCCTCAACCGGTCATGCTTCAACGGCCTCATGAGGTTTAACCGCCAGCACCGCTACAACGTCCCCTATGGGCACAACGACAACCGTTTCTCCAAGGCGTACGTCACGAAGATCGTGAACCAGGTCGAGCAAGTCCAAGCAAAGATCGCCGAGAATGATTGGGAGTTTCTGACCATGGACTACGGGGACGCCATAGATGCCGCTCCTAGCAAATCCCTCATTTACTGCGATCCGCCCTATATCGGACTCACGAGCACCTATTTCGACACCTGGGACGAGGAGAAGGAAAAGGGGCTGCACGATTCGCTCATGGAAAGCGGGTGCAGGTTCATGGTTTCCTCGTGGTCGCACAACGACTACCGGAGCAATGAGCTCATCGGCTCGCTTTGGTCGGATTGCCACGTCTCCTACGCCGACCATGCCTATATCGTCAACGGTAAGCATAGGCCCGTGGTCGAGGTACTGCTGACGAACTATAAGGCGGAATGAGGGAGCCTCGCAGGGCGGTGACTAATACCGCAATCCCCCGCCCTAGCCCATCAGGAGCGATTTATGGGGCTACATACGAGACGGTCGTGGAGGGTGGGTGAATTCCGTTATACTCCCCGTATTTCGGATTCTGGCTCGTTTCTGGCGGCATCAGCTGCGGGCAAGGATCTCGTAAGCATACCCAAGCTAAAAGACGTCCGATTGTCAAGCCGCATTGCGCCGTTTCAAGGTGTTTTGTCATAGGCGCACGGCGCAACTAGCCGCAGTAGCTAGGCGCAGGCGGATGGGTTTCGCGTATGTAGAAGAATACAGGCGTAATAGATTACATATGCGGAATCAATAGATTCCGAAATTTGGAATAGAAGTGAAGGGGGGATCCATTAAAACTGCGATTCTACAAAACCGCAGGTAGATGGGCATGTCCTTATTAGCTAAAAAACAGCCGTTGATTCTTTTTTGATTACCTTGTTGATTCCTGATAAAAAAAGGTCAGGCACTAGGTGCCTGACCTGCAAACTTCTGGTCGGGACGACTGGATTCGAACCAGCGACCCCTTGACCCCCAGTCAAGTGCGCTACCAAGCTGCGCCACGTCCCGAAGCTTTTATTTGTTGCTCTGCTCTCGCTCGCAACAGGGAGTATATTAACCCGAAACTTTAGACTTGTGCAAGAACTTTTTTACAAATTTTGAAGCAAGTCCAAAATTGTATCTGCGAGCTGGGGTTTTGTTAGTACGGGAAGTTCTTGCGTACCCGCTGTGCTCACGATCCAGGCCTTGTTGGTATCGGTTCCAAAACCCGAATCGGCACGCGAGACATCGTTGGCGATAATGGCATCGCAACCCTTGCGGATGAGCTTTCGCTGCGCGTACTCCACGACGTTATCAGTCTCTGCCGCAAAGCCGATCACGCATCGCTCTCCCTTTTGGCGCGAAAGTTCGGCCAGGATATCGACCGTCTCGACCAGTTCGATGTGGTCCAATCGTTCGTTGGCCTTTTTGAGTTTATGGTCGGCAGGGGCTGCGGGGGTGTAGTCGGCGACGGCAGCCGCGCAAATGGCCGCATCGGCCGTCTGGAAGGCGCCCAGCGCCGCCTGCAGCATCTCTGCGGCGGTCTGCACGCGCACGCACTCCACGCCGCGGGGAACATCGAGCGATGTCGGCCCCAGCACAAGCGTAACCGCAGCACCGCGGCGAGCGGCCTCCCCCGCCAGGGCGATGCCCATCTTGCCCGACGATCGGTTGCCGATAAAGCGCACGGGGTCGATCGGCTCGTGCGTGGGGCCGGCGGTTATCACAATGCGCTTGCCTGCCAGGTCTTGCGGGACGGGGTTCAGCACCTCGCAGACGGCCTCGACGATGTCCTCGGGCTCGCTCATGCGCCCCGTGTCAACGTCGCCGCAGGCAAGGTAGCCGCTGCCTGGTCCCACCACATGGACGCCACGGTCGCGCAATGTGGCCATATTGGCCTGCGTCGCCGGCGCCTTCCACATGCCGTTGTTCATAGCGGGTGCGATCACGATGGGTCGCGACGTGGCAAGCAGCGTGGTGGAGATGAGGTCATCGGCGATTCCGTTGGCCATCTTGGCGATGATATTTGCCGTCGCGGGCGCCACGATCACAAGATCGGGCTCCTGCGCTAGCGAAATGTGGTGGATGGGGTCTGAGGGATCGTCGAATAGGCCCACGGCAACGGGCTCGTTGGTGAGCGCACGGAAGGTAAGTGGTCCCACAAACTCGGTGGCATGCTCGCTCATAACGACCTTGACGCGCGCGCCGCGCTTTTGCAGCAGGCGCACGATATTGCACGACTTATAGGCGGCGATCCCGCCGGTAATGCCCAGCAGGATCGTTTTTCCCTCAAGTTGCATTGAATTGTTGGATGCCGCCGTCATCATTTAGGCTTCCTTGCTGGGAAGCACCAGCAGACGGTGGCAATACGGGCAGTACGCGATCTCGCTACCGTCGTGGTTGAGGTCGCTCATGGACGATGCCTGCAGTGCGGTGTGGCAGATGGTGGGAATGTTGCCCTTGATGGTCTCGACGGCCAGGCCGCGGAACTGCTTGAGCAGGCGCTCGTAGTCGGTGAGCACTTCGGTCGGCAGCGTGGCAGCCAGCGCAGTGCGCTCCTTGGTGGCGGCGTCAATCTGTGCCTGGAGGTCGGCGGCCTTGGCGCGGGCGGCCTTGGTGTCGGCCTTCACGCCTTCCTCGAACTTGGCGATGATGGCCTGCGCGCGAGCCTCGCGGTCGAGCGCCTCCTTATGGGCGATGACAACGTCCTTGCGGGTATGCTCGATCTTGTCCAGACGCTTGGCCAGGGTGGCGAGCTCGTTCTCCAGGTCCTGAACCTCGCGGTAGTCAGATCCGTCAACGTGGCGCTTCTTGGCGGCCTCGATGGCGTTATTGGTCTGGATCTCGGTAGTGTTGAGGTCGTCGAGCTCAATGTCCAGATCCTTGCGCTGGGCGTAGAGCTTGGTCATCTCGGACTTGAGCTTAACGTAGGTCTTGCGCTTGGAAGCGAGCTCCTTGAGCTCCGGCATATTGGCAAGTTCGCTCTTGTTGCGGGCGAGCTCCAAATCGATCTGTTGCAGCTTGAGTAGCGTAGCGCCGGCGCTCATAAGTTCTCTCCTTTTGTCACAGTCCACCATTGGCAAGGGTTCAGTATTTTAATCGCATGACGGGGGTCGACCCCGGCGTCAACTGCAGAGTTCATCAATATATCAACGAACGGCTCCTCGGAGCGGTCGTGGCCGAGCAAGATCACCGGTAGCCCGCGCAAGGCAAGGTCTTGCGCCACATGGTAGCCCGCCTCGCCTGTCACGATGACATCTGCGCCTGAGGCGATGGCGAGCTCTCCAAAGTCGCCCAAGGAGCCGCCCAAAATGGCGACGGTGCGGCACGGGTGATCGGCCTCGCCCCAAACGCGTGGGTCGCTGCCGAAGGCCGTGGCGGCGCGAGTGGCAAGGTCGCGCAGGCTGCAGGGCTCGTCGAGTGTCGTAAGGGCTCCCAGGCCGCAGGCCTCGGGCTCGGCCACATGCTCCAGTGAGCTCATGGGCTCAGCGCCCAGCAACTCACTCAGACGAACGCGCGCCTCGTGCGAACGGTCCAGGTTGGTGTGGAGCGAGATGATGCTCACCCCGCAGCGGGCCGCCTCGTAGAGCGCCGCACTGCACTGGGGACGTGTCGCGCTGGGCGGGCAAAATGCCTCGGGTGCCTTGATGTAGACGGGATGATGCGTGAGCAACACGTTGGCTCCGGCTGCCAAGGCGCGGTGCACGTTGTCCCTAGTAGCGTCAAGCGCGCAGGCAACGCCGCGGATCTCGTCATCGGGGTCGCCAACGGATAAGCCTACGTGGTCCCAGGGTTCGGCGTCCGCCTTGGGATAGCGTGCAAGCAGGGCGCGCTCGAGTTCGGCGACGATCATGCGGCGCCTACGATCGAGAGGAGCGTCTGGGCAAAATCGTCCAGATCGCCCGGATTCACGCGGTCATCGAAGGAGATGCGCAGTGCGCCCAGCGCCTGCTCGCGACCGATGCCCATCGCGCTCAAAACGTGGCTGGGGTCCATGCTGCCGCTCGAGCATGCCGAGCCTGCCGACACCTCAAAGCCGGCGGCGTCGAGCTTGATGATGAGCTCCTCGGAGTCCATGCCGTCAATGTAGATCGATACCATGCCGGGCAAACGGTCGGCCTGCGTGTAGTCACCCATGGTGGCGTGAATGCGCGGATGGGCCGTAAGCGTGGCGTAGAGCTTGTCGGAAAGGGCTTGTAGCTTCTCGCGCTCCTCGGCCACATGGGGCGTCAGCGTGCAGGCGGCAGCGGCAAAGGCGAGCTGCGTGCGCAGGTCCTGAGTACCGGCACGACGTCCGGCTTCCTGTCCACCGCCAAAGATGCGGGGGCGCAGCGGCGTGCGGTTCTTAAGGTAGAGCGCGCCGGATGCCACAGGACCGCCAATCTTGTGTGCGGCAACGGACATAGCGTCGACGCCCAGCTCGGTGACATCGAGCGGAATATGCAGATAGCCCTGGATGGCATCGGTGTGGAACAGGGCGCCTGCGGTGTGCGCAGCCGCGGCAAGCTCGCGGATGGGCTGCACCACGCCGGTCTCGTTGTTGGCGGCCATGATGCTCACGAGCGCGACGTCGTCGCCGAGCAAGTCGCTCAGCGCGGCGGGCTCGATGTAGCCCGCACGGCAGGGCTGCACCAGATCGACGGTAAAGCCGGCGGCGCGCAGCAGCGGCAGGTTGTCCAGAATCGAATCGTGCTCGATGGCAGATACGATCACGCGGTTGCGCTTGCGGTCGTGCTGACGGGCGCCCTCGGCAAGGCCGAGGAGCGCCAGCTGGTTGGCCTCGGTGCCGCCGTTGGTCAGGACGATCTCGGACGGGCGGACGCGAGCGCCAAAGCTGCGGGCGATCTCGCGACGGGCAACTTCCAGGCGTGCGGCGGCCTTGCGGCCAAGCGAGTGCAGTGAGTTGGGGTTGACGCCCGCAAGCTCGCTGTCGTCGTACTCTCGCTGCGCAAGGAGCGCCTCGGCGCGCATGGGCGTCGAGGCGGCATAGTCAAGATTCACGGGTATGCGGTTTTGACCTGCGGTCATAAGGATTTATGCCTCCTGTGCGGCCTCGTTGCCCAGCTTCTGCAGCAGCGCAACCTCGGCGGCGGGATCTTCGGACTTAAATACGGCGGAGCCGGCTACGAGCACGTTGGCGCCGGCCTTGACGACCTCGGCGATGTTCTTAGAAGAAATGCCGCCGTCGACCTCGATCATGGGCGACACGCCGTGGCGCTCACACATGGCCTTGAGCTCGTGCAGCTTAGGCAGAGTGCCCGGGATAAAGCTCTGGCCGCCAAAGCCGGGGTTCACGCTCATCAGCAGCACCATGTCGACAACGTCTATGATGCTCTCGAGCACGCAGACGGGTGTGGCGGGGTTGAGCACCACGCCGGCCTTGATGCCGCGCTGCTGCAGATGCGTGAGCGTGCGATGCAGGTGCGTGGAGGCTTCGTAGTGCACGGTGATCATGTCGGCACCGGCGTCGGCGTACCAATCGACCGTCTCGTCGGGGTTCGACACCATCAGGTGCGCGTCGACCGGTACATCGGTGGAGCGCTTGACGGCCTTGAGGATGTCAACGCCAAAGGTGAGGTTGCCGGTAAAGTGACCGTCCATGACGTCGAAGTGCACGTAGTCGGCACCGGCGATCTTGTCGAGCTCGCCCTTGAGGTTGGCCATATCGGCCGAGAGGACGGACGGAGCGATTTTGATGGAACCCATGGTAGTAGCCTTTCTGCGCTAGTCGGTGAGTCCGTAGAACTCTTGGGAGGGGACGCGGTCGGTAAGGATCTCGAGCGCCCTATCCAAAGTAACACCGTTGTAGAGCGTTTGCTCCACGGCAAAGGTGAGCGGAATGTCTACACCCAGTGAACGGGCGAGCTCGCTGACACTGCGGGCCGCAACGGCGCCCTCGACCACCATGTGCGTGCGCGTCTGGTATTCGTCGAGCGACACTCCGTGGGCAAACTCGTAGCCAAAGGTTCGGTTGCGCGAATGCTCCGAGGTGCAGGTGGCAATGAGGTCGCCCATGCCGGCAAGACCCATGCAGGTCATGGCCTGGCCACCACGGGCGTGCACCAAGCGGCTGATCTCGGCCAGACCGCGCGTCATGATGAGGGCGAGCGTGTTATCGCCCGCGCCGGAGCCGGCGGAAATGCCGCACACGATGGCGATGACATTCTTCATGGCGCCGCAAACCTCGACGCCGGTCATGTCCTGCGACAGGTAGATGCGGAAGGCCGTGGATAGGAGCAGGTCCTTAAAGGTCTCCCCTACCTGCGGATCTTTGCTGGCGATGACGGCGGCAGAAAGTCCGCCGCGGCAGATCTCCTCGGCATGGTTGGGGCCCGAGAGTGCCGCCACGCGCGCATCGTTGCCGATCTCGCTGGCAATGACCTCGCTCATGAGCAGGCCGGACTCGGGCTCAATACCCTTGGTGAGGCAGAGCACCGGGGTGTCGGCGGCGATACAGGGTGCCGCCTGATGGCATACGCTGCGTAGGTGCGTGGAGGGCACGGCAAAGATAATGACGTCGGCGCCGTTGAGCGCCTGCGCCAGGTCCGTCGTGGCGACGACGTTGCCGGGCAGCTCATATCCCACCAGATACCGGGGGTTACGGTGCTCGCCATTGATGCCGGCGGCCGTCTGCTCGCTATGGGC
Source organism: uncultured Collinsella sp. (assembly GCA_958445065.1). Lineage (GTDB taxonomy): Bacteria > Actinomycetota > Coriobacteriia > Coriobacteriales > Coriobacteriaceae > Collinsella. Next base: position 47,278 of record CAUCQW010000002.1, on the reverse strand, counting down.
CCACATGGTCACGCGCTCGGCTCGAGCGGCGGCAAGGCCGGCGACGGCGGTTCCCCAGGAGCCGGAGCCAATCAGCGCAACATTCATGACTCTCTCCTACTTATCGTCGGGCTCGGTGACGCGCTTGGTAAACGAGAGCTTGGACTCCTTGCCCGTCATGAGCTTTTTGATGTTCGCACGATGGGCCCACACCACGGTAATGCCGATCAGCGCCATGCAAAACTTAAGTCCCAGGCTGCTGTACGGAAAGACCGCGCAGGCGGCGATGGGAAGGCCGATGGCCGCGGCAAGCGAGCCCACCGATACAAACTTGGTGATGGCGACGGCCACGATAAACATGCCCAGCAGCGAAAGCCCAATGGGCCAGTACCAGGCGAGGATGACGCCCAAGCCCACGGCGATACCCTTGCCGCCGTGGAAGTTGAGGTAGGGCGAGAAGATATGGCCCCATACGGCCGCCAGGCAGATGACGCCGAGCATCCAATCGCCGGCAGCACCGGGAGCCATAATGCTCGGCGGAAAGCCATAGCCCACGCCCGCGATAAGCGGACGGGCGATGATAACGCAGATGGCGCCCTTAAGGCAGTCGAGCAGCAGCGTGAGCGCGGCCACCTTGGGGCCGGCTACGCGCAAGGCGTTGGTGGTGCCGATATTGCCGGAACCCGCCTTGCGAATGTCGGTGTGGTTAAACACGCGGCCCAGGATCAGGCCAAACGGAATCGCTCCGATAAAGAACGAGACCACGGCGCAGATGGCGGTCAGCAGAATCGGATTATGCATCCTTTTGCTCCTTCTTCCTAAAGAAGAGTCGAATGGGCGTGCCGGAAAAATCGAAGGTCGAGCGCATACGGTTCTCCACGTAGCGCTGGTAGGTGTCGTTGACCAGGTCGCTGTGGTTGACGAAGAACGTGAACGTCGGCGGGTTGACGCCCGTCTGGGTCACGTAGTGCATGCGCAGGCGGCGCTTGCCGTCCACCACGGTATGACCGAACTCGCGCAGGTCGGTGAGGAACGTGTTGAGGCGCGAGGTGCTGATCTTTTGCGAGCGCGTCTTCTCGGCTGCGTCGACCATCGCCCAGATCTTCTCGACGCTGCGACCGGTCAGGGCCGAGATGCGCAGGTACTGAGCCCAGGGAGCCATAACACCCAGACGGCGGTCGACGGTCTCCATGCAGGCCTCACGCTTGCGGTCGTCGTCGAGCAGGTCCCACTTGTTGAGCAGCACCACGATGGCGCAGCCGCGCTCGATGGCCAAGCCCATGACCTTCTGATCCTGCTCGGTGACGCCCACGGAGGCGTCGACGACGAGCAGCGCCACGTCGGCGCGGTCGATGGCGCGCAGGCCGCGGACCATAGAGTAGTACTCGATGTTCTCGTACACGGTGCTCTTCTTGCGAATGCCCGCTGTGTCGACCATTCGGTAGTGCTTGCCGTCGCGCTCGACGACGGTGTCGATGGCATCGCGCGTGGTGCCGGCGATGTTGGACACGATGGAACGGTCGGCGCCCAGGATGCGGTTGAACAGCGAGGACTTACCGGCGTTGGGGCGGCCGATGATGGCCACGTTCAGCGCATCAGGGAACTCGTCGGCGATCTCGTCCTCCTCTTTGGGCAACAGGGCCACGATGTCGTCGAGCAGGTCGCCCGTGCCGTGGCCATGCAGGGCCGAGAGCGGCGTGGGCTCGCCGATGCCGAGCGAATAGAACTCCCAGATGTTGTCGTTTTCGCGATCGGGGTTGTCGAGCTTGTTCACCAGCAGAAAGACCGGCTTGCCGCAGCGCTTGAGCATGCGGGCGACCGACTCGTCCTCCTCGGTGACGCCGGTGCGACCGTCGACCACAAACAGGATGACGGCGGCTTCCTCGGCGGCGGCAAGGGCCTGGTCGCGGATGGACGTGGCAAAGACGTCGTCGCTCTTAAGCGGCTCAATGCCGCCCGTGTCGACGATGGTGAACTCGCGGCCGTTCCAATCGGCCGTGTGATACGAGCGGTCGCGCGTGACGCCGCGAGACTCGTGGACGATGGCGTCCGAGGTCTGGGCCAGGCGGTTAACGAGCGTGGACTTGCCCACGTTGGGGCGTCCGACGACGGCGACGATAGGTTTCATCTGCTCTCCTTTAATGGATAGGGTCAGCGGGAATAGTTGAATTGGCGGGCGTTATGCCAAGGATGTGCTCCAGGGTATCGAGCAGCTCATGCGGCATGGTCGACACCACATGAACCTCGGTGCCGCGACTGGTAAGGCTTGCGAGTAAATCGTCACGATGATACTCGTCAAGCGTCATGCCGTCAGCGTTGAACATGAGCTTAGGCACAAAGAGCATAACCCCCGACAGGTCTTTCGGCAGCTGCTCAAGGATATCGCTGGCGACGATGAGGCCGGTCACGTCCACGTTACCGCCAAAGTAGCGGTTTTTGATGGCCGTGACGGTGCCGGAAAGGCCCTGTGGAGACTCCACGAAGCGGGCCACGGTATCGCGTGCGCTGACGCCCGAAAGACATACCAGGCGCTGGTCGCGGGCGGTCATAGCCTTGCGAACGCGTGCCAGACGCTCGGCGTCGGCGGCAAGGACATCGTCGGTCTCGTCCAGATAGGAGCGGATCATGCCGATGCCGTCGTAGTACTGCGGGTAGCCGTCGTAAAAGTCTGCCTCGGGCGGCTCGATGCCGGCGTCCAGATAGAACTCGTCGCTCATCTGGAAGGTATGGCGGCCAAATCGCTCGAAGGCACGGTCCTGGAAGGGCCGGATCATGGCGATGGTCTCGCGCGCCAGCTCGGGCTTGTCGCTGTAGGACCACGTAAAGCGGTTCTGATGCTTGGTAAAGCCCAGTGGCACAATGCCCAGGCTCGTGATCTGTTCGTGCTCCTCGCAAAAGCGCAGAGTCTTCAGCAGTTCCTCGCCGTCGTTCATGCCGGGGCACAAAACGATCTGCGCATGGATTTCGATACCGGCGGCCATGATTGCCTCGAGCACATCCATGCCGCGCTGGGCGTTGCGGCCCATCATCCGGCGGCGGACATCGGGGCTCACGGCGTGGACCGACACGTTCATGGGGCTCATGTTACGGTCGATGACGTTTTGCACGTCCTCGTCGGTGAGGTTGGTCAGCGTGACGAAGTTGCCCTGCAAAAAGCTCAGGCGATAGTCGTCGTCGCGGATGTAGAGCGTGGAGCGCCCGCCCTTGGGCAGCATCGTCATAAAGCAGAACACACAGGCGTTTACGCAGGTACGCATGCCGTCGAAGATGGGGCCATCGAACTCAAGGCCCCAGTCCTCGCCGGGAAAGCGATCGAGCTCGACGGGGGTGACGGTGCCGTCGCGCGGATCGAAAACCTCCAGCTCGACGGTGTCGTCATCTGCCTCCCAGAGCCACACGATCATATCGGTCAGTTGCTCGCCGTTGACCGTGAGCACGCGCATGCCCGGCTCGATACCCACATCCCATGCGGGCGATTCGGGGCGCACGTTTTTAACGAGCGCGCCCTCACCCGGCTCGGGGTCGCGGCTGCGCCCGTAATCGGCCACCTCGGCGGCGTATGCGGGTACGGTCTGGTCCATGATTAGCGGCAAAGCTCCTTGATGCGCTCGACGGCGCGCTCGATGTGTTCTTGTGGGGTAGAGGCTCCGGCGGTGATGCCGATGTGGCGTGCGTCGGTAAACCACGCGGCCTGAAGCTCGGAAGCTTCCTCGATGTGATACGTACGCTCGCAGGCGTTTGTGCAAATCTGCGCCAAGCGGCGAGTGTTGCCCGAGTTCTTGCCGCCAACCACGACCATACAGTCGCAGCGGTTGGCAAGTGCGGCTGCTGCCTGCTGTCGCTCACTCGTGGCGGCGCAGATCGTATTGATTACACGCAATTCCTGCACGCGCGGGGTGATGGAGGCGACAACCTCGGCCAGGTTCTGCGCGGTTTGGGTGGTCTGCACTACCAGGCCAACCTTGCCCTTGAGCGACAGCTCGTCGGCGTCGGCGGCACAGCTCACGACTTGAGCGTCATCGCCGGCGTGGCCCAGAATGCCCTCGACCTCGGGATGGCCCGGCTCGCCCACGACGATCACACGGTAGCCCTCGCGCACCAGGCGCTCGGCGGCTACATGGACCTTCTTAACGTAGGGGCAGGTGGCGTCGACCACGGTAAGGCCGCGCTCGCGAGCGGCGTCAATGACCTGCGGCACCACACCGTGGGCGCGGATGATCACGGTGCCAGATACGGCATCGTCCAAGGTGTCGGCCAGACCGACGCCCGCCTCGGCGAGCTCGCGGACCACGATGGGGTTATGGATGAGCGGACCCAGCGTGTGGACCTGAGTGCTCTCTTCCGCCTGCGGGGCGGCCGCCAATGCCATATCGAGCGCACGCTGCACGCCGTAGCAGGTGCCGGCGTGGGCGGCGATTTCGATGGTGGGGGCGTCTGCCTTGCCGGGCACGGCCTCGGCGGTGTTCATGACTTCCTCGCCCATGGCTAGAACCTACCCGGGTGCTCGGCGCACAGGTCGTCGCGCATGGCGTAGACACGACTCATGGCCTCGGACTCAAACCATGCCAGACGCTCCTTGCGCGTGAGCTCGGCCGGTGCATCGGATAGCGAGATGGCCTTTCCGGCACGGATCCAGCACTTTTTGGGACGCATGATCTTTTTGCCCGCAGGCGTGATATCGGACCAGCCGCAGATGGCGAGCGGGTTGACGGGCGCCTTGCCCATTTGGGCGATAAGCGCAAAACCGCCGTGGACCTCGGGCTTGATCTCGCGCGAGCGGATGCGAGTGCCCTCGGGGAAGATCAAGACGTCCTCGCCGCGCTGCAGCGCATGCTGGGCGGCACGCAGACACTTCATGTCGGCCGTGCCGCGCTCGACGGGAATACCGCCCACGCGGCTAAAGGCCCAGCGCACGATCTTGCTCTTGGCGAACTCAGATTTAAAGATAGGGCGCACACGGCGGCCGCCGAAGAACAACGCCGTCTCAACGGCCAGCAGCTCGGCCATTGAGGTGTGGTTGCAGATGACCACGCTGCCGCGGCCTTCCTGCCGCTCAAACAGCAGGTCGCTGTCCTCGACCTTCCAGCGCCACATGAGCTTGGAGAAGACCCACAGGATGCCCATGACCACGGCAACAGTGCCGCGTATGAGCGCCGGGAACTCGGCGTACGGGGCGTTGTAGTAATCCTCGGGCGTCTGCTTAAACAGGCGCATGGGCTACCTCCTTTGGTTGATGAGGTCCTCGATTATCGAGACGACCTCATCGATGGTGTGGGCGGTGGAGTCGACGTGCACGGCGTCCTCGGCGGGCACGAGCGGCGCGACCTCGCGGCTGCTGTCGAGCTTGTCGCGCTGCTTGAGGGCATCGAGGGTTTCGTCGACCTCGGCTTCGAGCTGCTCTTCGCTGAGCGGCTGGGCGTCGTTTTGGTGGCGCTGCAGCACGCGGCGACGGGCGCGCTCGCGCGGGTCGGCGGTCAGGAACACCTTGACCTGCGCGTTGGGGAACACGACGGTGCCGATATCGCGACCTTCGGCCACGATATCGCGGTCTTCGGCTGCGCGGCGCTGATGGATGAGCATGGCGGCGCGTACGCCCGGGTAGGCCGAGACCTTGGAGACGTTGGCGTCCACCTGCGGGGTGCGGATGGCAGCCGATGCGTCCTGGCCGTCGATGGTCAGGCGCGTGTCCTCGCCGGTGCCGTTGGTAAAGCGGATATCGATCTGCTCGGCGAGGGCGTCGATGGCAGCCTCGTCGTCCAGGTCGATGCCGCGGTCGAGTGCGGCGAAGGTGACGGCGCGATACATGGCGCCCGTGTCGAGCTTGTTAAAGCCCAGCTGGCGGGCAATCTCCTTGGCGATGGTGGACTTGCCGGAACCGGCGGGGCCGTCGATGGCGACGATCATGCAATGCTTCCTTTCGGTGGTTGACGTTCTGGTATGGGACGCGGGCGCTGCTCGCTGGCGGGCTAGCTAGCCCGTGTAGCGCTCGCGGTAGGTGTTGCGCTTGGGCGCGGAGCCATGGCTGCCGTGGTGACGTGCGTGGCTCGCGGTGTTGGTCGCCGGCGCGGCGCGCTTGGAGGCGGCCTGTTTGGGCGGGATGCCGCCGGCCTTGAGGATTTGCACCTCCCGGTCGGTGAGCTCGCGCCACGAGCCCTTGGCCACGTCCTTGAGCTCCAGGCCGGCAAAGTTACAGCGATGCAGGCGGATCACCGGATGGTGGATCTTGCTCAGCATGCGCTTGACCTGGTTCTTGCGCCCCTCGCGGATGATGACCTCCACGGCAGTGGTGCCGGGCTTTACGCCTTGCGGAGCCACGGCCTCGGCCTCGCGCGCGCTGATGACGCGGCAGATCGCCGGCTGGCACAGGCCGTCGTCGAGCTCGATGCCGCGACGCAGCGGTTCCAAATCGCGATCGGTCAGGGGGCCGTCTACCAGTGCCTGATAGGTCTTGTAGACATGCTTGCTGGGGTGCAGCAGATCCTGCGAAAGGTCGCCGTCGGTGGTAAAGAGCAAGAGGCCCGTGGTGTCGCGGTCCAGGCGACCCACCGGGAAGAGCCCCGGAAAGCGGTCGCGCGGGACCAGGTCGGCCACGCAGGGGCGCTCCTGCGGATCGCTCATGGTGGTGAGGTAGCCGGACGGCTTATAGAGCATCAGGTACACGGCGCCCTGGTTGAGCTTGACGGGCATGCCATCGACCTCGATATGGTCGCGGTCGACATCGACCTTGGTGCCCAGCTCGGTCGCGACCTGGCCGTTGACGGTCACGCGTCCGGCAGTCATCAGGTCCTCCGAGCCGCGGCGGCTCGCCACACCCGCGCGCGCCAAAAAGCGCTGCAAACGCATGGTGTGCGGGTAGACGGGCTGGGCGTCGCCCGCGGGCATTGTGGCGCCCGTGGCGCTTGCGATGCGCGTCTCCTCTGCTTCGTTAGTCCTCGTCATGCATGTCCTCCGAGGTGTCACCGGCGGCCAGCAGCTCCTCGCCATCGGTGTCCTCAACATCGGTATCGATCAGTTCGCGCTCTTCGTCCAGGTCCTCGGCCTGCTCCTCGAGCGTGGACTGAATGCTGCGGCCGCTCAGGCGCTCGCGGATAAACTGGCGCGATTGTTCGTCAGGGGCAAACTGCTCTAGATCGGGCAGGTCGCGAGTGGAGCGCAGGCCGAACTTTTCCAAGAAGGCGTTGGTCGTGCCGTAGATGATGGCCTGACCGCGCTCGGGGTCGCGGCCGAGCTCGCGCACCAGGCCCTTGTCCACGAGCGACGCAATGACGCCGTCGGAGTTGACGCCGCGGATGCCCTTGACTACCTCGCGCGTGACGGGCTGGTGGTAGGCGATGACGGCCAGAGTCTCGAGCGCTGCCTGCGACAGTTTTTGCGTGTCCCAGCTCAGCACGTAGGCCTCGACCACGTCGTGGTAGGCGGGGTGTGTAAACAGGCGCCAGCCACCAGCGACCTCGCGCAGCTGAAAGCCGCGGTTGGCCTCCTCGTACTCAACCTTGAGCTCGGCCAAAAGCGACGCGCACTCGCCCGGGGCGATATCCAGCGCACCTGCCAGCGCGGGTGCGCTCACGGGGTCGCTCGACACCAGCAGCAGCGCCTCGAGGGCGCCTTTGAGGCTGTTTACCTCTAGCGTGGAAAGGGTTGACATGGTTGGTCGCTCCTATTCGGTGAGCTCGGGGCCCTCGCCGGGCACGTATGCCTCGGCGCCCTCGACGCGGTTGATTTGAATGGTTCCAAAGATCTCGTCCTGGCTTAGCGTAAGCGATCCGCGCTTGGCGAGCTCCAGCATGGCCAGGAAGGTGACAACGAGCTGCTCGGTGGTGGCGTCGCCGTCCAACAGTTCTCGGAAGGTGCAGGTTTGGTGCGCCATAGTAAAGCGATCGACCGAGGCCACTGTCAGGTCGAGCGGCACACGATGCGGTGCCACGTGCTCGGCCTCCAGTAGGAAGGTCTGGCGCTTGCCGTCCAGGTCGGCGCAGATGACGGCCAAGCCGCGCAGGGTGATGCCGGCCAGGTAGTCGGGCATAAGGCCTAGGAACTCGGGGTCGGGGCCGGCCACGCGCGGATGCATGCGGCTCTCGGCCTGCATGCGCGCGCCAAGGGCTGCCGCCGCGCCCTTAAACTGCTTATAGGCGATCAGGCGCTGAATCAGGACCTCGCGCAGGGCGTCGCCGTCGAGTGCGCTAAGCTCCTCGAGGTCATCGTCATCCTCGTCATCGTCGTCTGTCTTGCGCGGGGCTTCCTGGGGCACCAGCGAGGCGGCCTTGATGTCCAGAAGGGTTGCCGCGACCAGCAAAAAGTCGCTCGCCACGTCCAGGTCCAGCGCCTCGATGCGCTCGACCTCGGCAAGGTACTGCTCGGCCACCTCGCTGATCGAGATGGCGCAGATATCAACTTTTTGGCGGGTTACCAGCTGCAGCAGCAGGTCGAACGGTCCGCTGTAGACCTGCGTCGACACACGATACGACATCTTCGACCTCCTTTGACGGCGCCTTCGCGGCGCGGTTTGGGTGCATGTTGCGACCGTTATGCGCGGTCGACCTGTAAGTTTACCCTAGATGCCGGCGATTGCGAAGTCGAGCAGCCGCTCAGCCAGCGGATACACGGTAACGTCGAAATAGCGGCCGATCACGTCGATGCCGGTCCACATGGGCAGCAGATACAGCACGATGATAAGGATCGGCATAGCGTATTGCTGCAGACGGTAGTAGTTGGCGAGGGCTTTGCCTTTGAGGAAGGGCACGATGATTGACGAGCCGTCGAGCGGCGGGATCGGGATGAGGTTAAAGAACGCGAGCGACAGGTTGACCACGATAAAGGTGGCGCCGAAGTTCATGATCTGCGACGCCACGGCAAAGGACATGCTGGCGTAGAGATTGCCGTACGCTGCGTGCATGAGGGCTGCGGCGAGGCATGCCAGTGCGATGTTCGATGCGGGGCCGGCTGCGCTCACCAGGACTTCGTCCCGCTTGGGTTGCTTGAGGTTGTTGAGGTAGACGGGCACGGGTTTGGCAAAGGCGAACACCGGGCCGCCGGCCGCGAGCATCAGCAGCGGCAGGAGGACGGTGCCAAACGGGTCGATATGGTTGAGCGGGTTGAGCGAAACGCGGCCGCGTGAACGCGCCGTCTTGTCGCCGAGCGCCCAGGCCGCGGCGGCGTGTGCACTCTCGTGGATGACGATGCCCACGATGACGGCGACAGCGCTGGCGAGCAGGTTCATGAGGTAGCTGCTGGACATGGCGCTCCCCTAGCGGACGCGACGCGAGGCGCGCGTGAGCAGGTAGTCGGCCACAAACAGGATGACGGCGACGATGGCGTAATCCAAGCGGAAGACACCGCCAAAGGGCGAGGTGATAACGCCGTAGCCGGCGATGGCGCTCGGCAGGGCGCGCGAAAGCTCAACGACAAAGCCCACGATCTGCAGCTTGGCGGTGAGGCCGCTGAAGCACAGCAGCACGGTCATCGCGCTCATAAAGATGCCGCAGATGCGACAAGCGATGGCTATGATGCTCATCGCCACGGCGGTGGCTTTACGAGAGTTCACGCGCGGTCTCCTCTTCGATCTGGGTGGAAAGCTCCAGCCATTCGTCCTCGAGCTTGGGCAGCTCTTGCTTAAGGCCGTTATATTCCCCCAGCGCGGCGTTGAACTTGTCCTGATCGGCATAAAGCTCTTCGCTTGCCATCAATTCCATAAGCTCGTCATAGCGGGCACGCTTTTTGTCCAGCTCTGTCTCGATTTTCTTGAGCTGGTTGCGCACGCCCTTGAGCTTTTTGTTGAGCGCGGCGCGGGCCTGGGCCTCGGCGCGCTTTTGCTCCTTGGTCTTTTTGCCCTCGGCAGGCTTAGGCGCCGCGGCGGGGGTGTCGGCCTGGGCGGCGCTGGCTTTAGTGGACTTGGCCGCGACAGGCGCGCTCTCCCCTGCCGCCTCGGCGGCGGCGCGGGCTGCGAGGTCCTCGCGCTTGTAGAGGTAGTAGTCGTAGTCGCCGTCGTAGACCGTGACCTTGCCGTCGCGGATGTCGATGACGCGGTTGGCAACGGCGCGCACTAGGTGCTCGTCGTGGCTGATAAGCACGATGGTGCCGGGGAAGTTTTGCAGGGCGTTCTCGAGCATATCCACCGAGTCGATGTCCAGGTGGTTGGTGGGCTCGTCCAGGCACAGGAGCGCCTCGGGCGCCACGAGCATCTTGGCCAGGGCCAGACGCGCTTTTTCGCCGCCGGAGAGGACGCGGACCTGCTTTTCGATTGCGTCGTTATCGCTAAACAGGAAGGCGCCCAGCAGGCTGCGCTGCTGCGGAACGGTCCACTTGGGCGTGACGGTGTCGATTTCTTGCAGGACGGTGTTGGACTCGGTCATGCCTTCGAGCGCGTGCTGGGCATAGTAGGCCACACCCACGTTGGTGCCCAGGTCACGGGTGCCTGTAGTGGGCGGCTCCAAGCCGGCGATGATTTTCATGAGGGTGGACTTGCCGGCGCCGTTAGGGCCGACGAGCGCCACATGCTCGCCGCGGTAGAGTTTGAGGTCAATATCACTGTAGATGTGCTTGTTGCCGTAGGACTTAGACACGCCCTCCAGGCCCACAACCATGTCGCCGGAGCGCGGCGGATCGGGGAACTTAAAGTCGATGTGCTTGTGGCCCTCGGGCAGGATGACGAGCTCCTTTTTGATCTGCTCGATCTTGCGGATGCGCTCCTGGGCCTGGGCTGCCTTGGTGGGCTTGTAGCGGAACTTGTCGACGAAGACCTGCATGTGAGCGATATCGCGCTCCTGGGCAGCACGCTTGGTGCGCATCTGCTCCAGGTTGTCCTCGCGCTGCTTAAGGTAGCTGCTGTAGTTGCCGGTGTAGGTGGTCACGCGGCGGTTCTCAAGCGCGGCGACGTGGTCGACGCAGGCGTCCATGAAGGCGCGGTCGTGGCTGACGATAAGGACGGCGCCGTCGTAGTTCGCGATAAAGCCGCGAAGCCACTGGACGCTTTCGAGATCCAGGTGGTTGGTAGGCTCGTCCAGAAGCAGCAAGTCAGGATGGCGCAGGAAGAGCTTGGCGAGCGCGATGCGCATCTGCCAGCCGCCCGAGAACTCGGAGCACGGGCGCTCAAAGTCGGTGACCTTAAAGCCCAGGCCGGACAGGATTTTGCGGGCGTTGCTCTCGAGCTCGTAGCCGCCCAGGTGCTCAAAGCGATCCTGGACCTGGCCGTACTCGTTGAGGAGTGCGTCGACGTCCTTGCCTTGCTCGGAGAGCTCGGTAATCTGGGCCTGCAGCTCGTTGGCGCGCTCGCCCATGCGGCGGATTTCCTTGGCGGCGGCCATGACCTCGGCAAGGATGGTGGTGTCCTTGTGTTCCAGGTTGGTTTCCTGCTCTAGGTAACCCACCTGGCAGTCCTTGGCGTACTGGACCTGGCCGGAGTCGGGGCTGTCGATGCCCATGATGATCTTGAGCATGGTGGTTTTGCCGGCGCCGTTGGGTCCCACGAGCGCGAAGCGCTCGCCGGGGTTGATCTGGAAGGACGCGCCGCTAAAGAGGACGCGCGCGCCGAAGCTTTTTTCGATCTTGTCGACCAGGAGGATCATGGTGCCGCCTTTGACCTTGTTTGCCTATATGAAAAAAGGCCCCAACTTGCGTTGGAGCCTCATTCAATGCTCGGGTGGAGACGAGGGGGATCGAACCCCTGACCTCTTGACTGCCAGTCAAGCGCTCTCCCAGCTGAGCTACGCCCCCGTGCGAAGAGGTACTATACGGGAACTCGGGCGGCGATGCAAGGACAATTTCGGAAAAACTTTCTGCGGCGGGGGCGAGGATGCGGGACGGGCCGCGGACGCGGGCGGCGGCGTTGCCGCCGCCCTCCTCTCCGGCGCCCTTGGGACATCCCGAATCCCGCGGACCGCCGTTTCTCGCATCCGCGGCGCGGTCCGCCATCCGCCCAACGGCTGTCCCGCCGGCGCCGGGCCCATTATCGGGGCCAACCGCCCCCCCCGCACACCCGACGATTTCAAAACCATGCCGGTTTACGGGGCCAGGCCGGGAACCCCCGAGCATGCCGCAATCGGTAAAATCAAAACCGCAGGTAGACGGCTTGTGAATTCCGTGAAATGTCGGGTATGGGCGGCCGGTCTGGATCCAGCCCCGTAATCCGGCATGGTTTTGAAATGGCACCAGTTCGCCGATGGCTAACTCTATTTGCAGCCTTTGGATAATGGCTTGAACCATTCTCATCCAGTGATATTTATTGTGATGCATCTTGATTATCAGGGAATAGCGGGTGTTAAAAACATCGCTTGATCGTGCGTTGTGCGACATGCTTGTGCATGGTAGTATTTCAAATCGTGATTTAACCCGATGGGAAATGAATTTCCATTGTTGAAACTATAATCACAGTACATAAGGGCTCTTGGCGCAACGGTTAGCGCAGGGGACTCATAATCCCTGGGTTCTGGGTTCGAATCCCGGAGGGCCCACCACTATCTACCAGCGGTTTCCCTGAAATCTAGTCGATCGGGGGAACCGCTTTACTATTCGCTATTCTTTCTAGAATCCACTGGTTTCTTCTGGCTATCCACCACTATCCACCACAACCCAATGCATAAAAGGCATTTCGCCTGTATATACATTGTGGAGGCTCTAGGGAGCGTCGTCCTGAGTCGGCGGCAAGCCGGAGGCCGCGAGCGCCTTCTCTGTGTCTTGAGACCGTTTTGGGGCTTTTACTTTCCGGTGTAATAAAGATTCAAACAGTTGGACCTAAAACGCTCTCGGCAATTCATGGATAGCATTTGCCGCACTGGAACTAGATGATCTCAGTTTAGCTTGCGAGATGATCCATTTCGATACGGTTGTTGGCCGCCAAGTCAATGAAGGCCTGGAACAGTTGTTCAGCAAGGCCATATTGGCACTTCCCGCCATCAGACTTGTCTCAATACCCTTGAGGATTGGAGCGGGTTATGACCAATCGTACAGTTGTCCATGGCGCTATTGTGGAAGCCGCCTCGGCGGTGCCCATCGACATCGCGGTTGAACTCAAGCCGGGAATTCCCGGCTTGACCATTCTGGGCATTCAGGATAATGCCGCCGTAGAGCTGCGAGGTATCGTCAGGTGCGCCCTCAGGGCGCAGGGATACACCCTGCCTCGAAACAGTGGCTCTATCGATGTCAAGCCCTCGCCTGGCTATAGCAGGGCCTTCTCTGGTCGAATCCGAGATGCAGGCTCCCTCGCGCTACCCATCGCACTCGGAATTCTAAGCGCCTCGGGGCAACTTGATCCTACATATATCGAGGACAGGCTGTTTTTCGGTTCGCTCGATTTCGGTGGCAACGTCACCTCATGCCGGGGTACTATCGCCGTCGAGAACCTTTGCCAAGAGCTGAGTCTCCAAGGAATCGTCTCAGCTGCAACTCCGCGCGGAATCAGGCCTTATCATTCGAGCCTTCAATCTTTGGACTCGATTTCAACTGACGCCCTAAGTAATCCCGAGAAGCTCATCGGAAGGACCATGCCGGCCGAACCCGAACAACTGAGCCCAGTTTATCCGCCCGCTGCCGTCTCCGCTGTGGCTGAGGCGCTTGCGACCCATAGACCCATCCTCATCGAGACGGATAGCCCGGAACGCGCGGGCGAGGCGCTCCGGGCGTTCTTCCGCGTCGGCGAGAGTGACGAGGCGACACTCATGAGAGATCTCGCCCGCGCCGGCGCTAAGGGGAACGTCGCCGTCGTGTCCGATGTCGGGACGGCGAGCACTGCGGGCATCATCGGCGGGGGGCGCCCGATCCTGCCCGGTATCATTTCGACTGTAAGCGGCGGCGCCATCGTTTTGGGAAATATCGACCAGGCCTCTTCCCATATCCTTCAGTGCGTTGCTGCGGCGACTAGGCGAGATACCGTAAGTATTGTTAGAGTTGACGGCACTTTTCAATTTCCCAGCGATGCCGCGCTCGTTATGACGGTGAGGGAGGACCGCAGCAAGTACGCATTAAAGGCTTTTGAGAGGGGCCTGTTCCCTAAGGTTGAGCAGCCCGTCGTTGTCGATATCGACCAGCTGGAAGAAGGCCTGTCCCAGATTCTGGCGCACCCCGGTTCGCTGGTCGCCTATAGGGAGAATGTCGAAAAGCGCATCGAGGACAGTAGCCTCTATGTGGATGCGACCTCCAAGGGTGGCATCAAGGTCAACTATTCGGTCGACGGGGAGCCGAAGACCGTGGAGCTCGTTAAGCAGATCTACGAAGAGAATGATACGCTCTGCATCCAAGCCTTCGATGTGACCGAGGGCTCCGACTCGTTCGGGGCTCTTTGGTCGGACGTCACCGTGAACCTTGACGGCCCGGCACAGGGCGACCGCACGGTCTACATGAAACGATCCGACATTGACCCCTTGCCCGGGATCCTGATGGACTCGGAGGTGTTCGGTCGCGTTATCGATGGCGCCGGACGTGGAGGGTATGAGACCGTCGAGGTCAGCTCGAACGCCTTCCTATCGATGAGGGATCTGCCGGAGTTCCGAGAGATGGTTGTTCCCGCCGAATATAAGGACATCGCTGTTGCCGCGGGCGTTAAGTTCGCCGTGGTGCCGGCGATTGAAGCAAAAGACATCGCCCTCATGCCCGATGGCCTCGTCAACGTCGGCGGGCACGACTATACGCTCTATCGCGGGCAGACCTTCGAGGAGTCGCAGAAGGTGGACGCGATCCTCGATCAGTACGATGAGCTCAGTGTTGCCCCCCACAGGGTCGATTGCAGCCCAAGCACCAAGAAGATAATCGACTCGCTCCGGCTTACGACTAAAAGCACGGCATCGTCCGGTGGCGTTGTGACGATGGAGCGTGATCTAGTCCTCCCCCACGTTCAATCGCTGAAGCATTAACCAAAATCTAGGAACACTTGTTCAACGGCTCTCATCGCCATGCCTCAGGGCGGACGATAAAACCAACGGAACTATGACCGAAGGGAGAGCCGTATGGACAAGCTGGACAGGTCGGGAGCGGCGGCAGGGCTAGGCCTGCTCAATCTCGACCACATCTACAATAACGTGTGCGAGCAGATCATGGACCCGCAGCGATGCGAGAGCCACCTTAAGTGGCCGGCCGTCGCCACGCTTGGCGCGATTATGGCCGAGCCGAGTCTTCTTGCGGCCGTGGCCGAGGTTGCATTTGACGGTATTGCTCCCAATACGAATGCCGACCAGAAGTCCTGGCTGCTTGCGCAGGCCCTATTCACGTCTTCAACCGCCCAGGCCGCATATGAGGTCGAGCACGGGCTTGAGCTCTCGCCGTCCGATCGTGCCCATATCAATCCTAAGGCTGCCATTGCCGTCCAGGACTACATCTCGCATGACCAGAAGCTCGCCGTCATGAAATTCTATGTCATGGCAGACACTGAGCTCACACACATCGCCATGAACTGGCCGGCTGGCCCCTACGGCCAGTACAGGATCGGCGACGATGGCTATGTCACAGACGAGCAGTTCGTGCGCGTGATTCCCGACCCCCTCGACCAGAGCCTCTACGAATACATCGCGAACGGCGGCCCGCTTACCGACGAGGTTATCAGCGCCGCCGTGAGGGGTGAAGCGGGCTACATCGATACACTTGCTTCTCAGGCTATCGATAACGATCCCGATGCCCCTGTCTACTACACCGAGGGAGAGCAGGATGAGTGGGAGGACTCTCTCAATGACGGATTTGTCGAAGAGAGCGAACTCAAGACCGAACGTGCCCACGTGATGCCGGGAACGAAAAACCTCATCGCGCAGATCAGCAAGAAGCTAGGCGGCGGCACCGAGGGAGCGCTTCACACCACGGCCCCCGACCGCACCGCCTACTTTCACTATGGGCAGTCATAAGGGGGCGCACTACGATGAACATTAGCCTTATCCCGTTCGACTCCCATATCGAGTGCATGACAATCGACACGGAGACCACTGGGCTCGATCCAGCCGGCGGCGATGAGATCCTGACGCTCGCCATGGTTCTCGATATCGAAGGCCAAGACTCACCCTCGACGGTTCATCTACGTGTCATGCCGCAGCATAAGACGGAATGGCCCGACGCCGAGCGCGTGAACCATATCTCCCCTGCCTCCGTGGCGGGCTATAAGCCCTTTGAAAGATATCTAGAGGCCGTTCAGTTCCTATTCGACCGTACTGAGAAGATTGTCGGATGGAATGTCAACTTTGACCTTGGTTTTCTCGAGAACGAGGGCGTCGTTATACCGCAGACGACGAAGGTAGTCGATGCGATGGAGGCCTTCGGGCGCGCATACGGCCCGTTTTCGGAGACTCATACCCGATGGAGGCTGACCTCTGCGGCAGATGCCGTGGGCTATAGCTTCGAGGGGGCGCCCCATACCGCTCTCGCCGATGCCTTGGCTACCAGGTATTTATATCGACACGCCGAATCGATCATCGAAGGCCATAGACATCCGGGGGCAAATGTCAAACGCCCCGGAGCTTACAGGCATATCTAGGAAATTGTCACCCTGTGGCACCAAACCGGTCTGCACGGGTGGCCTATATGGCGAAAACTGTATTTGGGGCCGCCCGAGCGTGCGGCCCCAATGCACATCGCCGGAAGGAGGTACCAGCAATGCCCGGAGAGAACGAAGAAGCCATGCGTGTCTTGCTCATGCTCGGGCAGGCTGTTATGCCGCCGGCGCGTGAGGTTCTCATTCTTACGATGAGGGCGCTGGCGCGCGGCACCGGCAAGGTTGCCGGCACTGCTGGCAGAACGGCCCAGCGCGGCGCGAACCATGCGTTCAGCCATGTAAATGGCCTCGGACGCTACGGCCTTGTGACCGAGCATACGTTGAGGCGCGACCGCAACGACGTCATCAAGCTCGTCAACCTCGGCAAGGAGGGCGCGCTCGACCGCAGCGACCTGTCGCTCCTTTCCGACATCTGCCGCAGGCACCGCATCGGGTTCGCGGTTTTCGAAGACCCGGCGACCGGCTATTTCGCAATCGAATACAAGATGAAGGACCAGGAGGCCCTTGCCGCCTGCATCGAGACGGCTATCCAGAGAAAGCTTATCTCGAATGCCGACGTGGATAGCGCCATGAGGGGACCGGTCGAGAAGGGCAACGGCCCCCAGTCGGTCAATCCGCGTAATGAGCGCTCGTCTGAGCAATTAAAAGAGTATCCAGCGCTTCCCGCAATCGGGCTTCCCGCCGTTGGCCTCCCTCCGGTTGGCCTGCCGCCCGCGCCGGAAAGCATCGAATACCTCGGGGAGTCTTGGAAGCTCGACCAGTCCGATGGCATGTACAAGCGTAAATTCACCGGTTGGGACGGCACTGTCTACACCGCCGCCATGACAACGGCCGGTGCCTTCAGGATCACCGATTCCGACGGCCGTCTGGCGAAAATCGGAAACCAGGTCTGCGAGGGAGACGGCAAGGGGGCGTTTATCGAGGGACGCTCCGACGCGCTCGTTCGATGCCATTCCCAGATCGAGACCCTGAAGGACCGTGAGGCCTTCGAGGGATCGGTTAAGCTGCAGCAGCGCCCAGGACGCACCAAGCAGATGGGCTCGCACGAGGTCATTCGCGCCGCCAATATGCGCGACGCCGCCGACCGCAAGGCGAACCGTCACCAGATCGGAAATCAGAACCGTCCGGCCACGCACTCCCGAACTCTCAACAAGCGGGTCAAGAGGTAATTCATGAAGTTGCCCAAGCTGGACATAACGAGGGCAATCGGAGCCGTCGTGCTGGGGGCGGCCGCCTTCTGGATCGTAAACCTTACGGTCCAGAAGGTCATGCTCGGAATCAACGGCATGGACGCACCCGATGACGTCGTGGCCTTCATCGCATGGTCGGCATCCCGGCGACCCTTAGGCATCTACTTCGGTGGGCTCCCGTTGCTGATTTCTGCCGCAACGTCCCTCGCGTTCGCGCTGGCCGTCTTCCTCAAGAAGGAAGCGCCCGGCGAGGACATATCTCCCGCCAAGCAATACGGATCCCAGCGCTTCTCCACCGCCCAAGAGCGCCTGCTGTACTCGCATAACAAGGCGACTGACGACTGGCCCGTCCCCGACTGGTGCGAGACGGTCGAGGACGACAATATCATCCTGTCGCTCAACAGCAAGGTTGCCGGTACCTCAATCGTCAATGACAAGAAGGACCCGATCAGGCGTGAGAGCCAGGTGCCTAACCGCAACATGTTCATCATGGCCGGATCGGGTGCTGGCAAGTCATACCGATTCGTGACCAACCAGATCATGCAGATGAACGGCAACATGGTCTTCACCGATCCGTCTGGCGAGCTTTTCCGCGCATCTGCCGCCTTTTTGGAGAAAAACGGCTATGAGGTGCAGGTCATCGACCTGCGCGACGAGGAGCACATCCTGGCCTCTACCCCCTACAACCCGCTCATCAACTGCCGTGACGTCACGTCCATCAACTCGCTGGTCAATATGTTCATTGCGAACACCAAAGGTGAGGACACGCGCGGCGACCAGCAGTTCTTCATCGACATGGAGAAGAATTTCTACACCTGCGTCTGCGGCATGTTCGTCTTTTGGTTCAAGGCCAACGGCAATACCGCGGACTGCACCCTTCCGGGCATTATCGACTACTTGGCGATGGCCAAGGCCGACGGCGCCGAGGGCATCAACAAGCTCGACCTCGTCTTCGAGGGTACCCGCGAGCGCGACGGCTTTGATGGGTTCGCGCAGTACATCATCGATACCTACGGCGAGGACGCGCTCGACGACGAGTCCCTCCCCGAGAACTCCGTCCTCACCAACTACCGCACCTTCAAGGCCAACGCCGGCGCCCCCGAGCAGATGGCGGCAGTCGTGTCCTCGTGCGCGGCCCGCCTGCAGAGACTCAACAACCCAGCGATCAGGAAGATGCTGGGTCGCGACGAGCTCGACCTGCAGTCTATCGACAAGCGCAAGCGCGCCATATTCTTCTGTATCAAGTCCGGCGGCGGCCCCTATGACTTTGTCGCCGCGATGGCCCTGAACCAGCTGTTCGATATCTCGAAGGATATCGGATCCACGAACGGCATCGGCCATCTTGAGATCCCCCTTTATTGCTATCTCGACGAGCTCGCCCAGATAGGTAAGATCCCTGACCTCGAGAAGCTGTTCGCCGAGAGCCGTAAGTTTTGGATCAACCTCTGCGCTATCGTACAGGACGGCAAGCAGCTCGAGGCCCGGTACGGTAAGCAGTCGGAATCCATCCGTGCAAACTCGGCCATTTTCATGTACATGGGTTCCTCCCTCTTTTCCGACTGCGAGCAGATATCTCGTGAGATGGGCAACACCACGAAGAAGTTCACCGATTACTCCGTCTCGAATTCCGCAAGCGGCAAATCCATCAATGAGAGTACGAGATACGTCAAGGTCCCGCTTATGAGCCCCGAGGAGCTCTACAGCTTCAACGAGGAGGATGGCCTGTCCCCTGACGAGTGCGTGACCCACTACAAGCAGGGAATGTGGTTCCGCGACCTCAAGGCCGACCCGGAGATCCACCCCCGGCGCAAGGAGTATCTCGCCGCCGGCAAGACCGACATGCTTGAGTGGGCGCGCTCCAGGAAGCATGCGAAGGAACCTGACGCGTCCACACCTGAGGACGTCGTGCTCATCGACCGAGCAAACCCCAAGACCATCGTCATCGACGCCTATTAGGGCGCATGAATAGATATCGCAAATCCTAGGGAAGGACATTTAAATGGAACAGCTTACACAAATCGTCACATCCTTTGAGAATCTCATGATTGCCGGTGGTTCTCTGTTTGCCCTGTGGGGTGTATACAACCTGCTTGAGGAAAAGACCAAGGGACGTCCCGGCCACGGTACCGAATGGTGGCAGGTGCTCGCCGGCGTATTCATTGCCGGATGCGGCGTGTCCCACATCATCTCCCAGCTTTTTAACGGCATCATTCAATAATGAGTATTCGGGAGAGGTTGCTCGCCTTCGCCGCCGGCTCCCCTATCGGGGATGACCGGTCGCCAAGGCCGACGGAACCATACGGGGAATACGAGCTCGACAGGCGATGCATAAAGTGGTCGGAGTGCATTTTTCGCTTCGCGGTTGTCAGCGTTGCCCTGCTGGTGCTGGGCTGCGCGCTGTCTGGCATCGCATATGCTGCGCAAAAGGGTCAGTGGTCTGTAAGAGACTCGCTTGATGTTTCAGGTTCCCAGGCAACAGACTCTAAGCGCTATGTCGTCATCCGTTGGTCAGATATTGAAAAAGACAAGTTTATAGACTTTAAACATGGCAACATCACCGCTCATGAAATCAGATATGAGGTGAAAATCGGAAACGGAAGCGCAAATCTTAATGGCCCGATCTATGTCGATAAGAACGGTAAAACTGTAAGTTCAAAAACCGCCAAAACAAAAAAGCTGAGCGGAAGTTTGAGCGATAGTGAGTTTCTGAAGAGCTTGGCGCCAAGTTGGGCCCCTGATGGCTGGGAGATAGCAAAAGCCGCGGCAACTGGACAGGAATCCACTGGAACCGGTGGCGGACCTCATACCGACAAAGACTCGGCAGCAAAGGACCCGGAGGACTTGGAAAACCAGTTAATCAAGGATCATCCGCCCAAATTCGCTCTAAATTTTGAATTCTTTAAGTATTCTGCCGAAAATTTGGCATGGTCCTTCTGCCGCGGACTTGCCGAGAATGCTACCAGTCTCGCCGAATGGTGTATTTCGTTGGTGTCCTCCACGGCGGATACGGCTTTCACTTCCGATTTCACCAATGGGCCTTTTGCCCAGTTCTACACCATGGCATCGACGTTGTCCAAAAACGCCTTCCAGCCTTACGCCTTTGCGTTTCTTGGCCTGACTTTCGGCGTCGCCCTTATGCACCAGCTCGATGTCCGCCGCAAGATGGCCGGTATCGACATCATGGCAAGCCTCGCCTTCGTCGTGATGATGTTCGCGGTGAGCTACACCCTCATCGTGCACGCGATGGATATCTGCGCATGCATATATATCCTCGCCCAGAATCTGGTAAGGGTCGTGAACATCGCGCTCGCGTCTGTCGGCATAGAGGCGTCAAAGTCCCTCGGCATAAAAGAGCAAGTGATCGCCTCGTTCGACTCTCTGACGTATGCCCAGGCGAGCACGTCCTTTATCCTGCTGCTCCTTGCGATCGTGGCCCTTGTCGCCTGCGTTGCCTGCCTATTTTGCGTACTCACTACCATCTTTGTACGCGTCGGCGAGATATATCTCAGGGCGGCGGCGAGCCCACTCTGCCTTGCATTTTTCGCAGACGACAGGTCCAGGGCAATGGGGGTCGGGTACCTCAAGCGCTTCGCCGCGGTGTGCTTCCAGGCGGTCATGATTGTCATCGCCATCGGCATGATCCCCTTGATCATGACAGTGGCCTCCGAGCTCATAGCGCCGATCACGTCTGATACGAGCAGCCTGAGCGGGTTTGGGGATGCCGTCGCCGCCCTCATCCCATCGATGTGCGCCGTCCTGTGCATCACGGAGATAGTCAACAAGTCCAAGATGGTCGCCAACAGCCTGTTTGGCCTTGCCTAGGGAAGGTGATGAAATGGCAGAGACATTCGTGCGCGACGATATCAACAACTATGTCGCGAGAAACATCTTCGGTCATTTTTCCAAGCGCTCTGCAGTGGCGGCGTTGGCCGCCGCCTCAGTCGTGTCAGTCGGCATCTACGGCGTATACGCATGGGGCTGGAACCTGGAGGCCGTCACATATCTGGCGATACCGGTTTGCGTCGCGATCGGCGTGATAGGCCTCCATTCGCACCACGGCCTCAAATCGGAAAAATGGCTGCCCCTCATGCTGAAGGACCGGGCCGAGCCAGATCAGCTCATGCTCGCGGTGCCGACTTTTGAGGTCGCGACGCCAAAGAAGACTCGGGCCGAATTGCGCAAGGAGAAGCGCCGTGAAAAGGCTGCGAAGAAGGCAAGAAAGGTAGAACAGGAGACCGTGCCGGCGGGAATCGCCCAGGCGATGGCTGAGGTCTCTATTGATAACGATAGGAGAAACCCGAGATGAGCAGGATGACGATTGAGGATCTCGACCGTGAGATCGCGGAGGCGGAACAGCGCCGCGCGAACGCCGTCGAGGCCGGTTGGCCGAAGGGCGTGCGCCAAATGGACAAGCGCCTGAAAAAGCTAAATAAGAAACGCGACAAGCATCTTGCGAAATATGGTCCCGACGTGCCATCCATCCCCCTTGGCTCTTCCTGGGAGACGGATGAGGACCAGGCCGATCTCGGCGTCAACACCGCCCTGTCGACCGACGTAAAGCTCGTCCAACCCAAGTGGACGACCACGAAACTCGTGCCCTACGAGCTGCTAACGGTCGACGGCGTCATGCGTATCGATCCGGCGACCTACTCCATCGCCCTGCGGGTCGACGACGTCAACTATCAGGGCGCACGACCCGAGGACCAATATCGCGTGCGCGAGGCATGGGCGGCGTATCTCGACTCCCTCGACCATACGGTGCGCCTCGGCATCTTCATCATGAACAAGCGCGTCAGCCCGGAGGAGTTCGCCTCCGACCTGCTATTCCGAGAGGTGCCCGGTGACGATCGCGGCAATGTCTTGCGCCGCGAGTACAACGCTTGGACTCGCTCCATGCTGGCGAAATCCTCCAGATCCGTTCGCCGTGACCGCATCGTGACGATCGCGGTGTCTGCCGACACGATGGAGCGCGCCGTCCCGCGCCTTTCCCAGGAGGCCGATTCCTTCCTGCGCTTCATGCGCGACCTCGGATCCGACGCGCATATCCTCGACGGCCAGCAGCGTCTCGATATCATCCAAGCCATGACGCGACAGGACGATAACCCGGGCACGGCGAACTTCGAGCGTCTTTCCGGAACCGTCGGCCTCACGACCCGCGAGCTCGTGGCCCCCTCTTCCGTCCTCACGGCAGACGGCTATCGCGGCGATCCGAGGATGATCGTCGGGCGCCGTTGGGTGAAGACCTATGACGTCACCCTCGACGGGTACGGCAAGACGATGAAAGACTCCTTTATCTCAGATTTGACGGGCCTGCCCTACGACCTCACCGTCGCCTGGCACATCCGGCCCTGGGAATTCTCTGCCGCGATCTCCGCTGCAGAGAACCACCTGCATGAGATCACCGAGGAAAACAACACCTATCAGTTCAACACGAGCCGTCCCGAGGTCGGCTACTTCGTCGACCAGAGCAACATGCCGCCTGCCATGCGTGAGGCCCAGGAGGACGCCGAGGCCTTCCGAGACGACCTCGAAAGCGCGGAGATGCATGCGTTCGGCGTCACTACGGTCGTTGCCGTCCAGGGTCGCACGGAGACGGAGCTCGAGGAGGCATGCCGCGAGGTCGAGAAGGTGTTTTCCACGCACAGGAAGCCCTATCCCGATTCCTGGCGCGCGCTTCGCGAGGAATCGTTCTCGACCGCCCTGCCTATCGGTACCCCCTATATCCCGTATGAGCGCACCCTCACGACTGATCCCCTGGCGCACATGATGATGTTCGTTGCGGCGGAGATGAATGACCCGGGCGGCAACATCATGGGCCTCAATGCCGAGACCCGCTCGTTTATCGTCTACGATCCGGTCTCCCATGAGCACACGAACAGCTTCACGTTGGCACAGCCCCGTTCCGGCAAGTCGTTCAATTCGAAAATCACCCGCATCATCCCCGTACACCTGAAGCATCCGGACGACGACGTGATCACAATCGACCCCGAGGGCGAGTACGTCACCCCCACCGAGTATCTCGGCGGCCAGGTGATCCGTATCGCGGAGAACTCCGGCGACTACATCAACCCCCTCGACATCTCCCTTGCCTACGGCTCGGATGACCCGGAGACGAAGTCCTCCCCTGTGCCGGCGAAGGTGTCCTTCATCCAGTCGCTCGTTCGCATGATGGCGAGCAGCGTCAACGACGCCCAGGCAAACGTGCTCGATGCCGCCGCTGCCTACGCGTATAACCGATACTTGGACGACCCGCGCCCCGAGAACCTGCCGACACTGCAGGATATCTATGACTTCCTGATGTCCGAGCAGGGCTCCGACATGCGCGACGCCCGAGACCTCGCGAAGCTCATTCGCCGCTACGTCACGGGCACGCTGTCGCTGTTCAACCATCCGACGAATGTGGACCTCCAGTCGAACCTCGTGTGCTTCGACCTGCATGAGCTGTCCAGCGAGCTCAAGCCGCTGGCGCTTCTCATCATCCTCGACCATATCTGGGTCCGCGTCTCGGCGAACCGCCGCGCCGGAAGGCGAACCTGGCTCGTTATCGACGAGTTCCAGCTCCTGCTCGACAGCCCCTATGCGCGCAGCCAGATCGACCGCTTCTTCACCCGTGGCGGCAAATGGGACTTCTACATCAACGCCATCACGCAGAACCTCTCGCGCGTCCTCAACAGCGAGGAGACGCGCTACATGTTCCAGAACTCGCCCTTCGTGACGGTCCTGCAGCAGACGAGCGACCTTCTGCCCGACTTCCAGGAGCTTTTCAACCTCTCCGAGAGCCAGACGAAGGTTCTGGCGACCGCGCATCCCGGCGAGGGCCTCTACGTGTTCAAGAACCGCGTGGTCCATTTCGACTTCCCGATCGACCAGAAGATCTGCCCGACGCTCTACGACATCTGCACGACCCGCCCCGCCGATATCAAGCGCCGGGTGGCGAGGCCGGTGCCGGCGAAGGCCGACGTCGATACGCTCGACGAGCCGGAAGATGCCCCGTCATCGTCCTCGCGTCCGAGACGTGAGGAGATCGGCCGCAGCGTGCCGTCGCCGGCGCACATGGCTCCCCCGCCGCAAGTCCGATCCTCCGATCGACCTGCGAGCGAGCAATTTGGTTTCAACGGCGGCGACAACCGAGACGCGGTTGCCGCTAAAAATGAAAGGATGGAAGATATGGATATTCGTGACTTCCAGGATGGCGTGAGCTTCTCGCGCTTCAACACCCGTCGACTCCCGACCGAGGAGGAGCTGCGCGCACAGGCGGAAGCCGAGCTCAAGAAACTTGTCCTGAACGCGATCGATCAGGTCTTCACCCGTGAGAGCGATACCCACTTCGACGATTTCGCGCTGGCGCTTTCCGCTGCCGGCATCACGCTCGGCGCCGACCCCTCCGGCGACATCGCCTTCTCGAACGGCACGGTCGCCCTTTCCGGTTCCGAGGTCGGATACACGCTGCAGGCGCTCGTTGCCATGTCGGAGCGCGCCAACGGCCTCGATGCCGTAGCGGAGCCCCAGCGTGCCGCTTTCCCCGAGCAGACTCAGTCCATCGAGGAGGATACCGAGCAGGCTGCCTCTCGTCTCGATGGTGCCCGTCAGCAGCCCGTGGAATCGCCGGCCCGTCCGCGCACTCAGGCGCAAGTCCCTCAACAGCCGGTGCACTCCGCAACACCCCAGCAGACTTCCGCTGCAGACTTCATGCAGACCGGCGGCATGTATCCAAACCAGCGCGCGGCTCAGCGCCGCCATCAGGCCGCGCTGCAGGCGACGGCTGCTCCCCAGCAGCCCGCTGAACAGCGCTTCAACAGCGCATCGGTCAAAGGCGCCATGGACACCCTGCTGAACTATCAAAACGACAGCGGCGAGGACGTCGGCGGCGTGTTCGCAAACCCCGATGAAATCAGCCCCGAGGGCCTTAGCGAATACGCAAACGGCTCCGGTTTCGTAGGCTAGATAATGCGCTCGACGAGATTCAGCTCCAACCTTGCCCATGCGGATGCCCGTACAGCCGCCAGCAGGCGTGCGGGCACCGTCGCCGCCATGCTCGAATCGGAGTCGCGGTATGTCACGGCATCGGCAGGATCCTCTTCGCGCAAGAATGGCTCGCGCGCGAACTCATCCGACCTTTCTCGTCTCGGCGCACAGAAAACGACGCGCTCGCGTGCGGCATCTGCCGCCGCGGGCGCAGCCTCCTACGGCGGCGCCTTTGCAGGTGCCGCACGATCCACGATGGCAGGTGCATCCGAAGCCGATGCGCCCGACACAGATATGGCGGAGGGATCGGGTTTCTCCCCCTCCGCTATGGCCCCGTCTTCCCGACGCGGGGCCGCTGTGTCGGGCGCAACGCCCTCGGCACAGCTCACGGCGTCCTCGGAGCTCGCGAAAAAGATAGCGACGGTCCCCGTCGCACCGTTCTCAGGCAGCGCCTCAAAGGCGCTTGATCGCGCCAACGCGGTCGAGCTCGATATCCTCATGAAGCGCCGTCCCGGTTCCTTCAAGAAGGACCCGGCCGCCGTCAAAAAGCTCAAGGACTACCGCAAGCGCTCTCTGCGCAGGAAGCGCAAGGCAGCACTCAAACAGGCCTCGCTCGGGAAGAAGGCGAGCCGCGCCGTCGGCGGCAGCATCTCCCGAAAAATATTCAAGGGGCGCAAGGGAAGGCAGAAGTTCCTCTCCATGAGGGCATGGAGGAACAGGGTCGCCCTGTTCACCTCCCTGCTTTCGCTCGGCTGCCTGCTGTTCATGGGCGTGGTCCTAGCTTCGTCGCTTGGCATCGTTCTGTTCGGCAACCAGGCCGCCGGCGCTAGCAGTACGGCGAGCCTGGGCTCCGACGAGCTCAAGATATATCTGTACCTCAAGGATCACGGCTGCGACGACATCCACGCTGCGGCCATCATGGGCAACTATTGCCATGAGTCCGCGGGCACCGCAGCCAAGAAGATATACCCGATGGCCGACCAGGCGAAGGGCGGTCGTGCCTATTGGGAAGAGGGTGTCAGTCCTTGCACCAATGACGAGATCATCGCGAGGGGTCCCGTCTACAACAAGGCGGTTGGCATCGGCCAATGGGACGGGGGGCGTCGCCTTCGCCTTGCCCAGTTCGCCAAGGAGACGGGAAGGAACTGGTACGAACTCGACGTTCAGCTCGAGTTCTGGTCGGACCACGATGAGTGGGGCTCGTTCACCAGCGCCAACGGCAAGTACACCTACCAGACATTCATGGAGACCGACGATCTCGAGTCGGCGACGATGCACTATGCGATGGGATGGGAGCGGTGCGCGATGGTGGGAGGCAAGCCGCACGGCTGGGACTCAAGGTACCCAAACGCGGAGTATTTCTACAACGCCATCACTTCGGGCTCCCTCGGCGGCTCCGGCCAGGAGCTGTCTGGCGCCACGGGCACCCAGCTGGCCGTCGTGAGCGCATGCAAATCGACACCCTCGCCAGGCAGGAACTGGTGCGCCGCCTGGGTGACTAATGTGTTCAAGGCCGCCGGCGTCGGCTACTACGGCGGCAACGCCTGCGACATGGTCAAGGCCTGGTGCCATAGCAACAACCCAGCAGACCTCAAGGTCGGCATGATCGTGGGCGACACGAGCCACCCCGGCACCGGAACGCCCGGCCTTCTCTATGGCCATGTCGGCATCTACGTCGGTGACGGCAAGGTCATGAGCAACGAGGGCGCTATCACGACCAAGACGCTTGACGAATTCATAGCCTTCTACGGAAAGGGCTCCGGCGTCTACTGGGGCTGGATGGGCGGAGTGGAGCTCAAATAGCTCTAAGAGGAAAGGAATTTGCGCCATGTACGATAAGGGAAAGAAGCTCGACTCAAAGGGGATTATTCTCGCCTGCGTCGGCATCATCGCGGTCTGCATCGCAATCAATATCGCATTCGCGGTATTCCCGCCCATGGGAAGGTCGGATGGTGCCTCGAGCGAGGAATCCTCAATTGGAACCGACAGCGCGTCCGAAGTCTCAGGTGACGAGTCAGATGGTGGGCGGGAAACCGACGTTGCGGATGGACAGGGCGAGACGGCCCAGGTTGACCCCTCGATCGTGTCCGTGCCCGACAACCTGCCGGAGGAAGCGACCCAGGCGGGTTTCCGGGACGCTGTCGCCGCATACCTCACATCCCTGACCTCGGAATACGGCGTTCCCGAGAAGACGCTTATCGAGTCGAGCGACGTGAATGCGGGAATGGGCCCCGATGGCTCCGATATCCCCTACTGGGTCATCCGCGCCTACTTCCCAAACGAGACGGAGATTCCCGTGACCGTCGATTTCACCAAGGGCGAGGGCTTCAACGTCGGGACGTACTGATTTAGATGAAGAATGCGCCCGGACCCTACACAACAGAACCGTCCCTGCTGCTCTTTCGCCGGCGCCTGGCCGCCCTCATGAGGGTGACGGGTGTCGGCCAGGATGAGCTTGCGGCAACGATCGGCCAATCGCCGCGCTCTATCGCCCTTTGGTTGACGGGCGTCAGGCTGCCTTCGGCGGTCTCGCTCAAGGCCCTCTCGAGGACGTTCGGCGTGCCTGCAGACTGGCTGTTGGGCGCGGACGCGGTCGAGATAGCCTCGGGGCTCACGAGGCTCGCGGAGATCGCCTCGGCGCCGAAGATCGCGGGCGCAGATAAGGTTTCGGACTAAAGGCGCGGGCGACCTTTCTATCGTTGGGCACGAGTTCAACGTAAATACCGATTGTGAATGGACAGACCATGGCAAGACTACCGTTACAGGGCTCAAAGATGAATAAGATTAAATTCGGTACGACCGTTGAGGTGGCCACGCCGGATAGAATCAAGGAGCTACGCAGCAAGAACCCCGAATCAATTCGGAGTACCGGTGAGGCGATCGATTATCTGACTGTTATGTTTACCGGTCTTACGCCTCGAGTTGCAGAGGCCATGGATAAAGCCTGCCAAAAAGAGCTTCAACTTACTGCGCAGGAAATGAGACACCTCTCATTTGATGGGTCAGAGGAATTGTCCGTAGCGGAACTTGAGCGTGACTATGATCAGTTCCTGCGCCTTCACGAACACTTTTCCCTTTACTACATGGACGTGGCGGAGAATGAGCCTCGCGACATGCGGCGGATTGATCTTGCCGACAATGATTTCGCTGTCGTCCCATCGTCTTGGATATTGCTTGGTGACGGCGAAAGCTCAGAATCTTTCAGCCAGGTTTCAGTTGTTGAAATCTGCGGAGGCGCAAAACACGGAGCGCCTCACTTCGCCTTCCTCCATAACGGCGAGTATAACGAGGAGGATGTCCTCGACCGTGCGATTCAGAAATGGCCTCCCCTATTTGACCTCGCCCATGACCCATGCGTCGGAAGGTGGAATAGCAAATCGGCTAAATCATGTGTCTATAACGGCGTGCCTGTCATATGCTTCCACGAGCTTCAAGATGCGTCCTTCTATGAGGGCCGGGGACTAGATGCCCCTTGCGGAGCGGGGGTGCATCGTTGTCGGCAGTGATTGGGTGTACCTCAGCAGCCTAATCATGATGAACACTTGTTCCCGCACCGGACGGCATGGGCGCACTCCCCCATCATCGATGGGAGTTGACTGAGACGGGGAGGAAATAATGCAGCAGAGGCTAATCGAAGCGCCTGTCGAGATACTCGCGGCTGTGATGGGTCATCCGCGAGGCTGGGACACGATTCTCGACTCCATGGCCGAGCATTCCGAATTGGGCCCGAGGAGTATTCTCGCCCTAGCGGCATTCAAGCTCGACCATCCCGAGGCCGATACCTCCGCTGTCCTCAGCAGGCAGCGCGCCGATAGGTTGGGTGGCAAAATCAAAGAGCATCCGGTAGGGTTCGAGATCCTCGTTCCCTTTGCAAAACGAGACGGTGAAGAGCTGACTCTCGATTGCGAGCTCGTGCCGGAGACCGTCTACCCCGCCTCAGCCTACACGGGCCTCACCTCCTGTCCCGGTGCCGCTCCAATCAGGGTGGTCGAGGGGGATACGGTCGCACTCGATGCGGTCACAAAGGCCGCCGAAGACATCGACCTTGAGGGCATGGACCCGATGGCCTCCCATGTGACGCTTCGCCGCTACGGGATCGATGACGGTTTGGAGGTTCGCGTGCCGATGGAGGACACCGAACTGCTCCTCGTCCGCATCGAGCGCGTCTGCGCCCAGGTGAGGGGCGCCACGAACAGAATCGACCGCGCCCTCAGGCGGGCGGGGTTCGAACACAAGCCGAGAACGCGAGCATCGCAGAACAGCCCGGTCGAGCGCGGCCAATCGGCAACCATGACGACAAAGCGCCTGAAGAGTATGCTCGCATCCTTCGATGCCGGCGCGCGCGGAGCCTCCAACAACGCCCGAAAGGGGGCGTAGTTCCATGGCCAGGAGAACGTCGAGGCGCTTTGTCGCGGTTGAGGGGCAAATCTCCCTCTTCGCGATGGACGACCCCTCAATTTACGAGGCGCCAGCCGAAAAACAAATAGATGACGTGGTTGCGCAGCAAAGGTTGGCACTTGACTTTGGTGCGCAACAGGAATCTTATGTAAGCCAAGCGGGAGGCGATAAGGCCGCCCGCAAGGATGATTCCGAGGAGGAAGCGCATGTCGGTGCTGAAGAACCCGTACAGGGGCGTGAGGGGACTCCGGTATTCCTTCATGGAGCGGAACGCTCCGGAGGAACTGGCCAGGATGGATGCGGCCTGCGAGACGGAGGAGTATCTCAAGGCAGTGGAGCGCAACTATCTGACGAGGCTCGCGGAGCTTCAGGACAGCTGCATGGAGAGCTGCGGGGCGACGCCGGAGTTCGCACAGCTCACGATGGCCGAGTGCCGGTACGACGACTACATTCGCAGGGCCAACAGCGCCCGGAAGATGGCCGAGGAGATCGCCCTCAACGAGACGGTGCTCACGCTCTAGCCACCCGCCGCAACACCGAGTACCTTAACCCCGATGCCCAGGCCGGCCATTCGCCGCTGGAGCGCGCGAGGCTGAACGTGGCCGCCCTGCGCGCCCTCAAGGCGACCATGGATGAGGGGCGAGACGCCACCCCAGAGGAGGCACGCGCCATTTCAGCCTACTCCGGTTGGGGCGGTGCCGCGAACGCCTTTGCCGAAAACCAGACCGGCGGCTGGGCCGAGGTATCACGGGAGCTGAAAGAGCTGCTGAGCGAAGATGAGTTCGCCGAGCAGCGCGCGACGGTCCTCACTGCCTTCTATACCCCCCGTCCCGTCGTAGAGCTTATCTGGGAGACGCTGAGGGATGCCGGTATCTGCGATGGGGGCAGAGCCGAGATTCTGGAGCCGGGCTGCGGCACGGGCAACTTCATGCGCTGCGTGCCCGAGGGCATGGACGTCCATGTGACCGGCGTGGAGATCGACCCCGTGAGCGCGGGACTTGCTCGTGTGCTTTGCCCGGACCATACGATCGTCGCCGCAGATATCGAAAAATGCGAGATCCCCGATGGGTCATTTGACGCCGCCATAGGCAACGTCCCCTACTCCGACGCTATTAAAATTGATGGGGTACCGCTTCACGACTATATGATCAAGAGGGCCATGGCCGCCGTGCGCCCCGGCGGTATCGTCGCCGTGCTGACGAGCCGCTACACAATGGATAAGGCACGCGAGGCCACGCGTGAGTACCTTGCGCGAGAGTGCGACCTTGTCGGTATGGCACGACTCCCCAAGGAGACATTCGAGAGCCAGGCTGGAACTAGCGCGCTGTGCGACCTCGTCATCCTGAGAAAACTTGAGAAGCCGCGTGAGGTCGAGCGCGAAAGTGCGCCGGCCTGGGTCCACACGGCGACCAACGCGGACGGCTTCCGCGTGAACGCACTGCTTGACTCCAATCCGTCCATGGCCGTCGGCGAGCAGGGTTCAGAAATGACCGCGTACGGCCCCGGATATGCACTGACCAGCGGTCTTGACGTCAAGGGTATCGCCGATGGTGCCAGGGAGGCCCTGGCAGATCAGGCCATCGCTGCAATCTACCATACTTTCGAGGGGATGCCCGATAGGTCTGCCGTACCCGAGGTCGCGCCGGTTCCCGCCGACCCTGCGCTCTATGGGTTCACGCTGGGCGACGGCGGGTCGATCTGGTACGGCAACGGCGATACGGTCGAGCGTTTCCGGCCCACAGGCCGGGGGGCAGAGGATCGTGCACGCGCAATGCTCGAGATCAGGGATGCCGCGCGAGCGCTTATCTCGCTTGAGCGCGACCCCAAATCGACTGATGCCGCAATCGAATCTGGTATTAAGGCTCTCAACGACCGCTACGACCGCTTCGCGGAGCGCTACGGTCGCCTTAATGAGCCCAAGAACCGCAGAGTCCTTACCATGAAGGGCTATCACGACTGCTCGCTCGGCATCAACCTCTTCAGTCTCGAGGTGCTGGACACCAAGAAGAACTTCGTCCGCAAGGCCGATATCCTCTCGAAGCGCACCGTGCGCCCCCAGGCACCCCTCCCCGACCGTTCGGAGACCCCGGCTGATGCCCTGGCCGTCTCATATGACCGTACGGGCGGCGTCGATCTAGCACTCATCGGTCGACTACTCGGCTGCAGTGTCGCCGAGGCCGAGCAAAGGCTCGGCGACCTCATCGTCCGCGATCCAAACACGTCGATAATCGAGAGCGCCGAGGCATATCTTTCCGGCGATATCGGCGAGAAGCTCGACGCGATCCATTCGATGCAAAAGAAGATAGAGAGCGATCGGGTCGACGCCGGGGAAAGCTCCTGGCTCGAGTCGGTATCGATTCCACCTGCCCGCACTCCCGAGACGAGTGCGGAGGTGGCGAGTGCCGTTACCGTTCTCATGAAAAGTGGCCTGTGGGATACCTGCGTCCATCCCTTGACGGCCGACCGTGCCGTTATCGCCTCGGCGCATGTCGGCAGCCTCCCCGACAGCTGGCGCGACAGGTCATTCAGCACGTGGACCGGAGAGGCGTTAATTGCGGCCTTGGGAGAGCTCGATGAGGGGGTTCGCATCTCCACCGAGCGCAGGAACGGCTACGCGGCCATATCGAACCCGCTCATCGCGGCGCTTGTCGAGAGATCGCTCGGATATCTGGCAAGTAAGCGGGATTTCGCGACCGATGGGATGAACACGGAGGAGGTTCTCTGGCGATTGTCCACCAATCCCCGCGTGGGGCCCGATGTCCTTGCCGTCGCGCTTGGACGTGCCGATGCTGACAACACATATCAGACTCCCGAACCAATCAAAAACCTGGCGCGCGCGTATGGGATCTCTGTTGCCCGGAAGTCGGAGCAGGAGCCCCTATCGAGTGTTTTGGCGGCTGCGATGAAGGCAGACCCCGTGCCGGCGGAATTCCTTATCTCGCTCGGCTATCGCCAGGCTGGTGACGAGGCCGTGATGAGGACTACCCATGTCGACTGGATGGGCGACGTCGATCAGCCCATTCCCCACGGGGAGCTCGTCAACTCAGATGACCTTGCCGAGTACAGGGCTAGACGCGAGCGACATATGGCAGCCTTCGGCCTAACCGAGTCGGATGTCGAGAGGCTCGCCGCGCTGCGCACCTGCGAAGAGAAACTGAAAGCCGTGCTTCCACGTGAGCTGGGTCCCGGAGAGATCGCGGCGACCCTGGGTTCTCCCTGGATTCCCCCCTCCTTCGTCATGAGCTTCATCGAGGAGGAGCTCGAGATAACTGATGGCGAGATGACTGCGGCAAAGCAGAGGAAATTCGAGGTTGCCCATGAGCCTCGTACCGGAAAATGGCGCCTGACGGGAAACGCGACCGAGCTTTCGCTCGAGGTGCTGGCCAGATACGGCATCAGCAGCTATTCGCCGCTCAAGGTCATCTCGGCCGTTCTCAACGGCAGCGAGACGAAACTGAACAAGACCGACCTGTCAACGGGCAAGAAGATTCCAGACCCCCAGGGGACTAAGGCCGCATGGGACAGGAGGCGCTTGATTTCGTCGGCTTTCGAGAAATGGGTGTGGGCAGACCCGGATCGGGCAAATGTTCTGTGCAAAATCTATAACGATAGGTACAACCGATTGGCGCCCAGGACGTATGACGGCTCATACCTCACGTTTCCCGGTATGAATCCCGACGTGGAGATGAGGCCGCATCAGCGTGCCGCCGTCGCGCGAGCTGGGCAGGCAGCCGAGGGCACGCTTGTGGCCCATGTTGTCGGCGCCGGAAAAACCTATACGGGTATCGCCATGTGCATGGAGGCCAGGCGTCTCGGTCGGGCCAACAAACCGCTTGTCGTCGTGCCGAAGCACTTAACCGAACAGTGGGCATCGGATTTCGCCTACCTCTATCCCGGGGCGAAGGTTCTCTATATGGGAAAAACGGAGTCGGATTCAACTGACGCGGCGAGGGAGTTCTTCGGCCGCGCGGCAAACGGGGACTGGGACGCCGTGGTCGTATCGGGTTCGCGCTTCGATATGCTCGACCTTTCGCAGGAGCGAAAGGAGATCTATCTCAAACGCAGAAGGATGGAATTCCTGCGGGCCAAAGAAGATGCGCAAGAAAACGGTGGAACCTTTTCGGTTAAAAAGCTCGAGGAAGAAGTTAAGAATATCAATGAAAAGCTCTCGAAGCTCCATTCTTCTCCGAAGACCGAAGGACTTTCGTTCGAGGAGATCGGCTTCGACTATCTGTTTGTGGACGAGGCGCACAACTATAAGAATCTCCCTACGTATGGTCTCACTATTGCGGGAATGACTTCCTCGAAGTCAAACCGCAGTGAGAGCCTGCTTGAAAAGTGCACCTACCTTCGTGAGATTGGCCATGGACGCAACATCGTGTTCGCCACGGGTACGCCTGTCACCAATACGATGGGCGAGCTGTACAACATGCAGCGCTATCTCGCCCCCGAGCTCCTCGAGAGGCAGGGCCTGTCATCGTTCCCGTCCTGGGCGTTTACGTTCGGCACGATAGAGGACTCGATGGAAATTAAGCCTGAGGGGAACGGCTTCCAGTTGAAGCAGCGCTTCACGAAGTTCCATAACCTCCCCGAGCTCATGAGTGCCTATCGAACCTTTGCGGATATCGTCACGCAGGAGACCGTGAACCTCAAGGTTCCCGAATGCGAGGAGATCCATATCACCGTGCCCGCCACGCCTGAGCAACTCGAGGAGGTCAAAAAGCTCGGCATCCGCGGTGAGCGCGTCCGCGCCGGAACTGCGGAGGGCAACGATAACCTGCTTGCGATCACGGGTGACGGAATGAAGGTCGCCCTCGACCCGAAGTTGATGCACCCTGAGCTTGAGCCGATGGAGGGCGGCAAGTGTGAAGCGTGCGCACGCGAGGTATTTAGAATCTGGGAGGAGACGGCCGACATGCGAGGCGCGCAGCTCGTCTTCTGCGACCGTTCGACCCCGGCCTCGGGAAAATGGAATATCCAGGATGATATGAGGCGCCGCCTCATCGAGGCGGGAATCCCCTCCGAGCAGGTTGCTTGCGTCAGCGACGTCGGCAACGACCCGGAGAAGAAGGAAACGCTCTTCGAGAAGGTGCGCATGGGCGAAGTTCGAGTTCTCATGGGCTCGACCGAGAAGTTGGGCACGGGCACGAACGTCCAGACGAGGCTCGCAGCCATCCACAACCTCGATTGCCCATGGAGGCCTTCCGATTTCGAGCAACGCCTGGGTCGAATCAGGCGTCAGGGAAACATGTTCGACAGCGTCAAGGATTTCAAGTACGTTGCCCAGGGAACGTTTGATTCCTTCCTCTACTCCACCGTCGAGCACAAGCAGCGCTTCATCGGGCAGGTCTTCTCGAATAAGCCGTCCGTACGCAGCATGGACGACATCGATGAGACGAGAATCTCCTACTCAGACCTTGCCGCCGTGGCGTCCGGCAATCCCGATATCAAGAGGATCCAGGAGCTGAGAAGCGAGATTATGGCGCAGTCCATGCTCAGGCAGTCTCATGCCGAGATGGTGGCGAGCATGCGCAGCCAGATCGAATCTCGTTTTGCGCCTTCGGCCAAGTCCTATCGTTGGCAATTCGAGCTGCTCGAACGCGATCACGATGCCCTCGAGCGCGCAAACAGGCAAAGGGAGCTCGAGAAGGGCACCGATATCGTAAGGGCATCGGTTGGCGGCGTCTCGGCGCAAAATCGTGCTGGTGCGATCGAGATGATCCAGAGGGCCGCCGCCGATTGCCCCATCGGTCCCATCAGTTCAATCGGAGAGTTCCGCGGTCTGGAGATTGTCGTGAAGAAGGAACAGACTCTGCTCGAGCGCGGCGGCACCTTCCGTTACGACCCCTTTATCGGCCTTAGGGTCAAAGGAACGGCCGACGCGCACTGGTCGAAGCATATGCTGCCATCGGCCACTTCCGGCTCGCGTACCGTGCTGCAGCAGATGGACGGCATTATCGAGAAGGAGGCGGGCGGTCTGGACCAGGCAAGGGCCCTTATGGAGCGCGCCGACAAGCAGCTCGAGGATGCCGCCAAGATCGTTGCCGAGCCCTGGGACGGCAAGGAGAACCTCAAGAAGCTACAGGCCGAGCTTGCGGAGCTGGAGCAGAAGGAGTTGCAAAAGGGGCAGGAAGAGTCAAGCGGAGATGATGGCCAGGACGAGGACGGCCCTGCCATAACGGAATCTCCCGTCAGTACTGAGGGGCAGGATGGGGACGAACACCCCCACACGAACGGTCATGGATTTTAAACTACAGGCACAATCGGCTTCCAGAGGCATTGATCGTCTGGATGCTATTGGACCTATTGAGGTTGAATGAGATTGGAGACGGGATGGATGTAGGGAAAAGTCTCGCCGAATCGATTGAGGAGGCCACGACGGCCTACTATCGGGATGGCGGTGGCACCGAGACGGGGATTGCGTTCGACGAGAGGCTGGTCGAGGCGCTCAAACAGGCCTATATCGCCGCCTATTCCCGAAATGACGGCGGCTCGCTGGATACCGTGAGAAATGAGCTCGCGGAGTTCGGTGGAAGGGAGCCGACGACCAATGAGATATGCGAGGCCGCCATCGCGCTCGCAGGCAAGCAGGCAAATCAGGATGCGGATGTCATCTCCCGCATGTTCAAGCTGCAGGCCGCATCACTTGCTGAGGAGTACGCGCCCGCGCTCGTCAGGACCTTCGATGCAGAGCGCGCGCAGAAGGCTGATCGCGGCATCGCGGTAAACGAAAAAAATACGGTCAAGCGAACGAATATTAGGAGGAGCTGATATGTACCTTGTGGATGACTACGGTGAGCCTTACGTCGCCTTATTTAGCGTACAGTACGCGCCCAAGTTCAGTGACCGTCCAAGTCGGCCCCATGATGTCTGTTTCAAACTCAAGAGGGATCCGAAAGGCCGCGAGGGCGTTTTCATCCAGCCCTTCTCGCGTGACGGCATCTCTCCTGTGGCCCACGTCTCGCATGAGGTGGAGGCCGCCCTTGCACTCGGATGGCCGGAGCTTTCGTCCAACCGTTATGTAGTCAAATTTCCCGGCCATTATGATGGCGCCAAGGAAATCGGGAGCTTCAGTGCCGGACATGAAAGCCTGATGGAACTCCCGATCCTCATGGGCATCCTAGAGCTCGAGGGGGTCGTGGAGAACGCCGAGCGTGACTCGCTTTACGGCGCGCTCGTGGTCGACGAGGAGGCCAGGGAGATTAGGGTCGAGGTTCCTGAAGATATCGATATCGAGTTCAGATATTGGCTCAGGAATAACGGGTCGCACCCTGTCTCATCCGAGGAAATGCCGACGATTCCCGTCACCCGCGACCCGAACCAGATTTCCAACGAGGCCGCTGTCGTTCTTTCGGAGAAGACGCCAGAGCGCTTCATGAGATCGCTACTCGACTCGAAGATCTTGCGTGACGGGGCCTCGCCGTCAGATATCGCGGCGCTGAGGTCGGGCCTCGATGGCCTTTTGGGTCATGGCGTCGCCGGTACGAAAAGCCTTACAAAATCGCTCGAAATGAGAGAGCGTTCAACACACCATTAAACGTTTCGCCAGACTGAAAGCACTGTCCTGAGCAGGGGCTTTTCGCTATTCATGAGCTTGGTAAAACATGTAATCGACAATTACGCTGTCACGTTATTACGCAGTTACTTTATGTCGCAGTTACGTTATTGGGTAGTTCCGTTGTTGTGCAGTTGCGTAATCACGTTATTGCACAGTTATGAAGCAGCGATCATACGTTGTTGCGTAGTTACGTTGTGTCGAAGTTCGACTATTGCCGATACGATGGCTCGGTTACGGAGACCATCCGTCATCCGGCCTGTCGTCATCCATGTCATGGACTACATACCAGCTGTTGCCGTGGTGGCAGATGTCGCGCAGGGTTCCATCCCCCATTTTCACGCGCCAGCTCTCGCACACGCGCCCCTCCCCCAACACCCACGTTCGCGTCTCGTGCCAGCCAACCTCCGCGAAGGGGAAGATCCTACCGTCGTACCATTTGATACCCCAAGGCATGTACTCCCCATCCGGCCGACACTCGACCAAGGCCGTCACGAGTCTGATTGACTTCTCCCCCACGCTGCCTCCCTATTCCAATTTACGAACGAACGCGTGTTCTATTATCACACATCCAATAGAGTGGATGCCGGACATCTGCAAAACGTGGCATTGCGGGCCGAGGTGTCACCAGATGGCACCAAACGACCCCGCGCGAGAGCTCCGACGGTGGGATTCTTATCTCATGGAAACCCCTGGGAGAAAGGGATAAACGGTTATGGTAAAGAAAATAACTGAGAGCATACTTGTTCCGCTGCTGCCAAGATATGATGTCTCGAGCATATATGATCCGCATCCCTTGAGGACTTCGGTTGGCAAGATGACCGTTACGAGAGACGATGCATTCCCGGGGACAATCAGATTTGAGAATTCCGTTTCTTTCAAGGACGAAGTGCAAGTCGAGTCAAAGGTATTCGAAACTCTTTTAGCGTTCCTGGGCATCACTACGTCGGCCGGCTTTATCGTCAACGTGGAATATGATCATGGTCATCCGGCTCCAGTTCGCAAGGGGGAGATTTGCGCGAAGGACGATAAGGGCCTGCCCCGAGGGTTTGAAATGGAGCAGTTGGAGCTTCCCATTCTCGCCTGCGCTCTAAAAACTTACGGCGTCGGGGTAGATATGCCTGCTGAGGTCCTATGCTATGGCAAAATATACCGATGCTATCGGGTCGAGTCTATTGGTCGGCCATGTAGACGTGTGGTCAGTGACGAGATCACTCATGTTTCCCATGAGGCCCGTAAAATAGTCAACCACCTGGCAGGACTGCACAGGCTTGCCGTTTTCAGCCCCGTTTACGCAGAGGAGCTGCTCGGCCCCGTCGACGGGAATGTGGTTACCGTCCAGGAGAGAGTCGAGCTTGTCCTGGGTGCCGGCTCCTCACCCGATTTCATACGCAAAATGAATGAGGCCGGCTTTATCTCCGAGGGGGTTCCCGCCCGGTACCGTGACTCGATCCTCAAGAAGGCCCGCGAGGTGTTCGATACCGACCTCGAGTTATGGGATCAGCGTGTCGCGCCGATGTTCAAGGAGCATCTGGACCTGAATATGCCCTGGGTCGCAGGGGATTTCTATGGCAATCCGAGAAAGGCTGAGCTCAAGTGTGAGCAGGACCCCCGAGAAGGGTTTGTTCCGGCGCTCGCCCGCGCCCTGTCCGTATATAGGCCGGAATAGTCATGAGTGCGCAGGTGCGCCCATCGGGCAGCTTTCCGGTTCCCTATGGCCATGAGAATCATTTGGAGCGAAAATGACTCCCGTTACGGTCAGTCTCGTGGAGAGGCCCGGTCGGGAGCCGAAGTTCAGGTGGATCGAGCTTTCCGACGGTCGTAGATTCCAGGTCCGCTCCACGGGCGCATCTGTCCCCTGTCCCGGGCGAAAGACGGGCAACATTGCCCGTATCTGGAGCGTTGAGATAGAGTGGAAGGGCAGGCCCGTCCACCGCTTCATCGTCAGGGACGACGATGAGTACTTTATCGTGCGCTCGGGAGAGGACTCCTAGAGGGTCGTATAGTTCAGGTGTGAGATCGGGTAGGTGTCCTCGCAGACGTAGTCCGATGAGTTCGATGATTTTATCTTCACCTTCACGGGCTGCCCCTCATCCTCTAGGAGGAATGCCTTGCAGACCGAAATCGAATAGCCGGGCTCGAGTGTCTTCATCGTGTTGGAATCGCTATATTTCGTGCACTGGGAGAGCTTCACGCCGTTCTGGTAGCACGAGACGTATGAAATCGGCGCCCGGCTGTCATGGTCGAGGCTGTTCTCGAATGTCATGCCGACAAGGAGGAATCGGTATTCCTTGCCGCTCGAGTCCGTGGTGACCTTTTTGTAGACGCCATCGACTGTCAATCCCCTGGAGGCATCTGATGAGCTCGTGTCGCCTATCCCTCCAAAGGAAAACGCCTCGTCCTCGCTCTTCTCGGAATCCTTATTCTTCTTCTTCGAATCGTCCGATCCATTTGCTTTCTTTGAGCCGCCGCATCCCGTAAGGGCCAGCGAGGCCATGGCGGCCAGAACGGCCCTCCTGCTGACGTTGACGATACCCATGAGTTACCACCCATCAATTAAATTAAATGTCACAACCGATAGAGCACGTACCCTCTGCCGCTTGCCGCCTTTTCAGCGCCGGGGCAGGCCTTTCCAAAACGTTTCACATTGGAATCCCGCACGATCGCCCACGTCCAGCCATCCTCCTTAAGGACCTCGTAGCCCCCTTCCAGACTGTCAACGTAGGCGTGGTAGTCGTTTGCCCTGCCGGTACCGGAGATCGCCTCAGACCAGATCTCTGGACGCATGTCGTAGGTCACAGGCACCCTCGCCCACTCGAGGTAGTTCATCACCGTTGCGTCCTCGGACCATATGCGACCCGGGTTGTCACCTAGGGCCTCGACGATCTGCGCCATATCCGAGTCGATGCCCCTCCATCCGGTCTCGACCCCGCGGGTTTCCGAATCAAGCGAGTTAAGGCCGCTGTTGACGATGGAGAACGCTAGGACGAGGACCATAACGGCTCTCCCGGCAATCAGCAGGCGATGCACCCGGGGGCCGATTGAGTCGCTCTGGCCGACGGATGCGGCGACAACGAGAAATGAAACCGTCCACGATATCCAAAGGCACCTGACGGCAAGTGTCCCGGCGATTGCAGACGCCGCCCAAAAGGCCAGAAGCCACCTGGGCGGGAACCGCCGGGCAAGGCAGCACGATACGAAGGCCACAAGGATTGAGGCGCCCCAGAACAGGGTCGCTGCAGGCATTACCCAAACCGGATTCAGCTCTAGGATGACCCTGCCATAGGATGCGGCTCCGAGCGAGCGGAGCACATAGAGCGAGCCATCGATACAATACGGGTTTACAAGCGATTCCGCGGCCATACCGACAACCGCCGCGAGCAGGGGCAGCCTGGAACGCCACCATGCGCGAAGCGTCTCGGCGGTCGCCTGTGTCGATATCTCGCCCTTTTCGGGGAGCAGGAAGCATGCAGCGGCGGCCGACGGCAGGGGCCAGAGCGCGGCCTGCAGGTTCACGGAGAGCAGCGACACGATCGGAAGCGCCAGAAGGCACCGCGGGTCGGCGCCGCGTCGCCATTCCAGGCAGATGGATATGGTGACGAACAGCAGCGCCGCCGTCCAGATTGACGGACGGATGGATAGATATGAGGCCATGAGGAAAAACCCTAGCGCGCCGATCAGCAGCGGCACCCATGGATAGCGCGGGACTCGCGCCAGCCGGCAGACGGCGCCGGTATAGGTACACAGTGCCAGCGCGGCGGGAATCGCCACGGAGACGGCGACACCGGTGTAGCCAGCCACCTTCCAGCACAGATAGAGCCACGCGTCGTGGAGCCACTGCTGGAGCACGATGCCTTGGCCCTCGACTGCGGTGAAGGGGTTCGTTGTCGGGATGCCGGATTCGACGACCTCGCGCCCCGAGGCGAGAAGAAACCAGCCGTCGGTATCCAGCGTCCCCGCCGACCTGATAGCAGGGATCATAGCAATGATTGCCATGGATAAGAGAAGGGCGAGCACCGTGCAGGCCCCATGAATGAGCCTTTCTGCATCAATTCGCATCAATCGAGTCTCCTGATCAAGAGAGGTCGGTCTGACTCGGTGAACGTACCGGGTGCGACCTCGATGCCCCCGACTGCCCCTCGCGGTGCGAAGAGGATGCGCCAGGGGGCAACCGAGGCATCGAGCGAGACGACGGGCCAGGATTGATTCGAGGGGTCGAAACGGCCTATCCAGCACACATCGACAGGGATGCGCATGAACAGGGTGTGAAGGGACCTGCCTCTCGCGTAGATCGTTCCGCAGGACTTCTCTATCGACCTTGCGCCCATATACCCGATGGCTTTGTCCCTGAAGGTCCTGGCGGCCCTCAGGGACAGCGGGACTTCGGCACCGTACCTGGTCGTGGCCACGCAGGGGATATCGTATTTGAAGCTCATGGGCCGTCTCCTACATGAGGGAGGTGAACGTCTGGGCGATCTGCGCCACCACGGGCGCCAGGACGACAATCAAAAACACGGGCAGGATGAACAGGATGATCGGGAAGAGCATCTTGGAGCTCAGTTTCTCGATCTCGGACTCCACCTTGAGGCGCCGCTGCTCGCGGACGGTCTCGGCCTGGTCTCGGATGATGTCGACCAGCGAGCCGCCCGCACGCTCGGATTGAGCGAACGACGCCGCGAAGATGGTGAGGGATGGCACGCGCGCGCGTTCCGCGAAGCGCAGGAGCGCCTCGGTGCGAGACGAGAAGCTGGCCTCGTTGGCCACGCGCTCGAACCCGCGCGCAATGGCGCCGTCCATCCTGCTACCCACCGTATGGAGGGCAAAGTCGATGGACGAGCCCGCCGACATGCAGATCGCGAGGAGGTCGAGGGCGTCGGGGAGCTGCCTGTCGAGCTCATCGCGCCATTTCGAGCGCTCGTTGAAGAGCCACAGCTGCGGCACCGCGAGCCCCATGAGGACCATCGCGGCGAAGACGCCGAGGCCCTTGGGGCCGCCGATGAAGACCGAGGCGATGAGGCCGGCCGCGATGAACCCTGCGGCGCTCGCGACGCGGAAGGCCCAGAAGGTCGCCGGCTGCATGGTGAGGCCGGCGCGGTCGAGGGAGTCCCGCGTGGAGTCCATGACCGAGCGCGAGATCGGCGCGAGCTTCGATACGACGTCGGACACCTTCTCGGCGATGCCGGGAAGAGTCGAGGACGATTCCTCGTCAACAGGCGACTCGAGTTCGAAGAACCGCTTGAGGGCGATATCCACCCCAAGGCCCGCGACGATTCCGAAGAGAAGGAATATGAAGCCGGTCGTTATCGTTTCGAACATCTGAGCTCCCCTAGTCGTACCTGATGTTGCTGATTTGCTTGAGGACCAAGAAGCCCACGATATCGAGAACCGCGCCGACGGCAAGGCACGCCCACCCCGCGGGCGTCATGAAGAAATCGCGGTGAATCTCTGAGCTCAGAGACATGAGCAGCAGCATGACGACCGGCGCGAAGCCGACGAGCTTGGCCTCGAATCGCGCCGAGGACGTCTTTGCCTCTGCCGAGCGTTTTGCCTTGACCTTCGCCCTGATGGCCTCGCCCACGCGCTCGGTGATATCGGAAAGCGAGCCGCCGGTCTGTTGCGATACGGAGACGGCCGTGGAGTAGAGCTTCAGGTTCGAACTCCCCGTCCTCTTGGCCATATCATCGAGTGCCTGGGCGATGGGTCGTCCGTTTCGCAGGTCGCGCTCGAGGACGGCGAACTCCGATTTCAGCGGCTCTGCCATATGCTCGGCGACAGGGGCCACCGATTGCGCGACCGAGGCGCCCGTGCGCAGGTTCGACGCGATCAGGGGCATCGCCTCGCCGAGTTGCTCCTCGAAAAGCCCCTGCTCTGCCCCGCGCTTCAGCCTCACCCAAATCGGGAAGGCGGCGATACCGAGCGGGAGTGCGGCCAGCGCTCCCACCGCCGAACCGGTGGCGAGGATAAGCACGGACGGGGCGAAGGCGATAACGGCCCAAAGCTGCGCGGCCTCGGAGACCGATAGCTGGGGAGCAGCTCCCTGGCACACGCGACGGAGTGTGCCGACGAGTCGGTTCCCGCCGGCATCTTCGGTTGGGTTCTCCGGGATGGGGCCGGTCTCGGCGCGCTCGCGCTCGACACGTAGCTTTCTGGCCATCAGGAACAGAACGATTCCCATCAATACCGCCGGCAGTGCGGGGAGGAGGGCTGCCGGGGAAATCTGCCCGCTCATCGACGGAACCAGAAATCATCGTCGACGTAAACGCCGCGCGCGAAGAGCTTTTCGCGATGCGCCGGGGTGATGCGCTCGCCGGTGGGCATGAACTCGCCGAGAACCTTGCCGTCCTCGGAGAAGCCAGTCTGCTCAAAGCGCATGATGGTGCCAATAGTGATGACGTCGCCCTGCATGCCCTGGACCTCCGCGATCTCGGTGATCTTGCGCGAGCCGTCGATGTCGAAGCGGTTCACGAAGACGATGAAGTCGATGGCCGAGGCGATGAGTTCCATGATCTGCTCGCTTCGCATCTCGGTTCCGGTCTGCTGGATCATGGAGCGCAGGCGGGTCGTTGCCTCGCGCGCGTTGGAGGAGTGCACGGTCGTGAGCGAGCCCTCGTGGCCCGTCATCATGGCCTGGATCATGTCAAAAGCCTCGCCGCCGCGGCACTCGCCGACGACGATGCGGTCGGGGCGCTCGCGCAGCGCATGGATGACGAGCTGTCGGATGGTGATCTCGCCCTCGCCCTCGATATTGGGGCGGCGTGCGGTCTTGCGCACGACATGGGGCTTTTGGAGACGCAGCTCCGGCGCGTCCTCGATCGTGACGATGCGCTGGTTGTCCGGGATGAAGGAGGAACAGGCGTTGAGCAGCGTCGTCTTGCCCGAGCCCGTGCCGCCGGCGATGACGACGTTCATGCGGCCCAGGACGATGGCCTCCATGAACTCGAGCATGCGCTGGTCGAAGGTGCCGAGCGCCATGAGGTCCTCGGGCTCCACCGCGTCCGGTCGGAACTTTCGGATGTTGAGGATGTTGTGGTCGACGGCGATGCCCTTGGCAGTCGCCGCGACGCG
Organism: uncultured Collinsella sp.; assembly: GCA_958445065.1. Classification (GTDB taxonomy): domain Bacteria; phylum Actinomycetota; class Coriobacteriia; order Coriobacteriales; family Coriobacteriaceae; genus Collinsella. Next base: position 2,667 of record CAUCQW010000002.1, on the reverse strand, counting down.
CGAGCCGTTGAAGATGGCGCCGGGTCGGTTGAGGATACAATCGCACAGCGGTTGCGCCTCGTCGCAGCGGCGGCCGTCGGCGGACGCGATGCGGTTGATGACGAACTTGACATGCTCGTCGTCCTCGAAGGTCACCGGGGTCTTCTGCAGCAGGCCCGCGCGCTCGACCCAGACGTCATCCGGGGCGTTGACCATAATCTCTGAGATCGTGGTATCGGGAAGCAGCTCCTCGATGGGTCCGAGATAGTACAGGTCGTTGATTCCTGCTTGGATAACCGCGTCGAAGGAGTCGTCGTCCAGGCGTGAGCCCTCGGGGCTGGAATCTACGATCTCGGCAAGGAGGTCGCGTGCGCGCGCGTCTCTCTGCTCATTGCTTTCGGATGCGTCGTTGGCTGCCGTCAGCACGCCGGTCGCCTGGCGCACGGCGTCGCGCTCGACTCGGAGCAGGTCCCTATTCAGCATTGTTCGTCTCCCCCGTCTCGGGAAGGGCGACGAGCCTGATGCCGCTCGCGCTGGAGAGTGCGAGGGCCTGGTCCTCGGTCACCTCGATGGTGACATTCGAGTAGCCGTCAGACTTGGAGCCCGACAGGTTTCCGTCGAGCGCAATGACGCGGATGGAGTCGGCCACGCGTTCGGTCGTCACGACTTGGCCGTCGCTCACGCTCGCGAGGACATCCACCTTATCGCCGACGGAGAGCAGCGGGGAGAGGCCGGTCGAGCTGTCGAGTGCGACGGTGTAGGCGACGTGCCCCTCGGTCACGGCTGTGGTAATCGAGGCCGGCTTCTTGGAGCCGGAGACGGACGAGAGCGAGACCGCGGTACCGGAGGTCTGCTGGGTCACGGTCTGGCGACCTGCCACATCTGAGACCTTCTTTGCCGCGTCCTTGGGCGCAAACGCCTTGGGAACGCTCGCGACCGTGAGGTCTGCCGAGGAGATCACCTCGCCGGGAGCGATGTCGCGCGTGACGGTGACGACCTTGACGGTCGACTGCTCGAGGCGCGTAAGTTCACCCTGTGCCTGGGTCCAGCGCCAACCGGAGAAGCCGACCGTCGCGACGGAGACGGCGATGGCCACGCCGGCCACTGCAGCGAGCCTGCGGTCCTTGCGGGTACCTCCGGGCTGCGGCCCGCGCTGTCGGCGTGCTGTCGCGGCCCCTGCCGTGGCTGTCGTCCTCTGGCCGCTCTTTGCGTTCTTGGGGGCCGTGTTTGGCATGGGGCTCGACTTGGTCGCACCCATGGCGGCCTCTTGCGCCATGGCGCGCTCCAGCTCGTGGCCGAGCGCTTGCTTGCGCCCGCGGAGCCTGTCGACGCTACGCATGCGCCCAGCCTCCACGGCCGCGCGCTCCTCTGCCTCGACCTGGGCGATCTCGGCCTTGATCTCCTCCTGGGACCTTTTCTTCATCGTCTAGCTTCCTTCCCGGGACCGATGAGTCCCGAATACCTGAGCAGCGAGTCACGGTTGACGCGCCAGCGGTTACCGAAACGGGCGCCCTCGAGCTTTCCCGCCGCGCACATCCTCTCGATGGTCCTGGGGGTGACGCCGACCGCGTCCGCCGCCTCACGCGACGACAAAAGCGCCGGCATGAGGTCATATCTCCCCTGGCGCATCAGGTCGTACATCAGACCCAAGGGTCCTCCGATCTGTCGTGCTATTCCGACACATAAAGAATCGCCCCGCACGGGCTATCGTGCGGGGCGATTTGGTGCCATCGGGTGACAATCTGGGCGAGGCTCGCGACTGGCTCTATTCGGTGCCGTCGGGTGTCGTTTCACCGGACTTGCCGGCGCCTCCCGTAGAGGCCGGCAGCATATCCCTCACGGCCTTGGAGAGGCTTTCGGGCGCATCGTCGAGCGAGCAGACGCCGGTATTTGCCGAAACGTTGCCGTCCTTGTCGATTGTGTACTCGCACCAGCCGTTTCCTGTATCGGCCGGGCGCCACACCGTCGTGGACGAATAGGGATGGAGCGTCCAGACGGCATCGGAGCGGACCTTTAGCTCATCGATGCCGGCGAACCTCGCGAAGGTCGACGGCCACGTTCCCTCGAGGACGACATAGACGCCTGCGTAGCGGTCTGCAGCCCCACACAGGCTCTCGGGGGCTTCGACGTAGTAGACCGTGGCCTTTCCGGTATAGCCGTTGGCCCTCAGCATCTCGAGCACCTCGGAGCGGGCCTCCTCGCCCGGATTGTCGGCGTATTTGACGGCATTGGCCTCGCCGAAGCAGGACTGTCGCGTGCTCTCGAGAAGCGAGCCCTGCCATGTCCTGTAGGCGAGCGCGCCGCCCAGATCGACGGCAAGGGCAATAAGGAGGGACAGGGGAATGAGCATCACGACGAAGAAGGTCGTGAGCTGAGCATGTGCCCCACTCCCCCTGCACACATGGCACTTCATCTAGATGACCTCCCAGTCCGAATAGCTGATGTAGGAGCGCGTGATATTGCGTACGGACCTCTTCCCAAACACGTTGTAGGGCGCCGGGTAGTCGTAGACGATCTCTGCCGATACCGTAACGGTCCTGCTCTCGGTCCTGAGGTTCTCGGTGCCCAGGTCGCCTGCCACGGCGCTCCCCTGCCCGAGGTCCTCGTCGGAGTCGAGGGTGACGGAGGCGTTCTTCACCGTAAGGCAGTCGGGGTCCACATCGGCAGACGCGCTCACGAGCTCGGTCA
>CAUCQW010000001.1 GCA_958445065.1 uncultured Collinsella sp. | reverse complement strand
ATCTTGAACACCTTTCGCTCTTAACTAGGTGTCCAATTCATCATACCCACTCCACCTTTCGCTCTTAACTAGGTGTCCAATTCATCATACCCACTCCAGTTTTCCATGAGTATAGACCTCAGGGTGAAGCACGACCTGGAGTCCAGGAGGCGGGCCGTCGAGCTCTTCGACGCCGGCGTCGGCTGCAAGCCGGCGGCCGAAGCCCTGTCCGTCCCCCGCGAGACCGTGAGAGAATGGCAGTGGGTATACCGGGCGTTCGGAAGCGAGGCGCTGCTGTCCATGGACGGGAAACAATCCAGTTACACATTCGAGCAGAGGGTCGCCGCGGCGTCGGCCGTGGTCGACGGCGGGATGGCGAAGGCCGACGCCATGGCCGAGTTCGGGATCAGGTCGAAGTCCCCGCTGGAGCGCTGGTGCAGGCTCTACCGCGAGGGCGGCGCCGAGGCGCTGCGGCCCCGCCCGAAGGGCAGGCCGAGGGGGTCGAGGTCGAAGCCCCGGGCCCGCACCCGCGAGCAGGAGCTCGAGGAGCGCTGCCGCAGGCTCGAGGCCGAGGTCGCCTACCTAAAAAAATTGCGCGCCCTGGTCGAGCGGGACGGGCTCTGACCAGGGCGGCGGCCGAGGCGGTGAGGGCGCTGCGCGCGGAGGGGCACTCCCTGCGCCACCTGCTGGAGTGCTCGGGGCTCAGGAGGTCGACCTACTACTACGCGCTGGCGCACCCGCGGAGGCCGACCAGGCCCGAGCTGCGCGACGCCGCGGCCGAGATATTCTCGCGCACCGCCAACGGCTGCGGGCACCGGCAGATAGCCATGTGCCTGCGCGCCGAGCTGGGCGCGGTCGTGGCCGACAAGACCGTGCTCAAGATGATGCGCGAGATGGGCATCCGGTGCGGGATACGCCGCCGGGGCTCCCGCCGCCGGTACAGCTCCTACAGGGGGCTCGTGGGGAGCACGTTCGAGAACGTCATCGCGAGGGACTTCGGCGCCGAGGGGCCGTGGCAGAAGCTCGGCACCGACGTCACCGAGTTCAAGGTGGCCGGCGCCAAGGCCTACTGGGCCCCGGTGCTCGACTTCTGCACGAAGGAGATCGTGGCGAGCGACATATCGACCTCGCCGGACCTCGCCCAGCAGCACAGGATGCTCGACCGGCTCCTCGAGGCCCTGCCCGACGGGGCGGCGCCGACCATGCACTCGGACATGGGCTGGCAGTACCAGCACGAGTCCTACGCCTCCAGGCTGGAGGGGGCGGGCATCACCCAGAGCATGTCGCGCAAGGGGAACTGCATCGACAACGCCGCCACCGAGCAGCTCTTCGGCCACGTGAAGGACGAGTTCTACCGCGGCAGGGAGTGGGGCAGCTTCGGGGACTTCAAGCGCGACCTGGAGGAGTACATAGCCCATTGGAACACGCGGCGCAGGCAGGTAAGATTGAAGGGCCTGACACCGGAGGAGTTCCGGGACCAGGCCCTTGCGGCGTAGTCGCTATTTATTCAGTCCAAGTTTCGGGGCGCAGTTCACTGTCCCCTTTGTGGTGGTTTTTGGCGCGGATGGGTTAGTTGAGGGCGGCTTGGGCTAGGCGGGCTTCGGCGGCCTCCTCGGTGACGCCCAAGGCCACGGCGAACTCCTCGATGGAGCGGCGCTTGGCCTCCTTGAGTACGCGCATGTAGTAGGAGCTGGGTTTTTTATCAGCTTCCTCGGCCTGGCGAATGCGGTGCATCATGGTCTTTGCCACGCGAACCGTCTCGGGCGCGCCCAGCTTGAGCTGCTGCTTAAAGTGTGTCTCCTCAAGCGAGCTGTTGCGCTCGGTAAAGGTGTCGCACTCCAGCTCGTCATAGTGGCTCAGCAGGTGCTCGGCATCTTGCTGAGAGATGGCGGCGTGCAGACGGTCGGCCTGCGCCACGGGGTACATGAGGATCGTCTGCGCATGTCCCTGCTTGGTCTCGAGCAGCAGCATGGGCTGCGGTGTGTCGTCCCTAAAACCGACGACGGTGCAGACTCCCTGGCCCGGATGAATGACGTGTTGACCGATTGAGAACATGCTACCTCCAACTTATACGAATTTACGTATGTCTAGAATAACACGCTGACGTGCGCAAACCCTTACTTTATGCAGGAAAAGCACACAACTCTGATAGGTAAGAGTATTCGATAACAGACGCAGCTCATTCACACCTTTATGCATTTTCAACGCCTGCATAATCTGCAGGCAGACCGGCATCTTTGAGTGACTCCATACAAGCTGTAGTCATTTTTGTGCATATGCAATATCTATTAGCTTTACCCTGCGACAGTGCCCGTCGCTTGTGATAGAGTGCTACAAACTCTGGCTTTTGCCCTACGAGTGATCAAGAGCTCGGGGGCTTTAACACAAGGAGGATCTATGCCCGAGAAGATTGAAGAGCTGGTACGCGCTGCGCTTGCTGCGGCCCAGGAGGCCGGCGACCTTTCCGCATTTGAACTTGACGATTGCGCTATCGAGCGACCGGCTGACACTTCTCATGGCGAGTGGACCTCTACCATGGCCCTGAAGTCCGCCAAGCTGGCCCACTGCGCCCCGCGCAAGATCGCCGAGGCCATCGTTGCCCATATGCCCGAGGACCCCGCGATCGAGAAGGTCGAGATCGCAGGCCCCGGCTTCATCAACTTCTATCTCTCCGTTGCCGTCAAGAATGCCATCTTTGGCGAGGCTCGCGAGAAAGGTATGGACTTCGCTAAGTCCAACGTCGGTGGTGGCCTGAAGACCCAGGTCGAGTTCGTTTCCGCTAACCCCGTCGGACCCATGCACATCGGCCACGGCCGCTGGGCCGCGCTGGGCGACTCGCTCTGCCGTGTTATGGACCACGCCGGTTACGACATCCAGCGTGAGTTCTACATCAACGACCACGGCTCTCAGATGAACACCTTCGGCAACTCCATCAGCACGCGCTATATGCAGCTTGCCGACATCATCGCCAAGCAGGGCGTGGATATCGACGAGGCTCACAAGCTGCTGATCGCCGACCGCGACGCCTTTGTTGCCGACGAGAACGACGAGCACCCCGAGACCCATCCGTATCAGGACAACTTTGCCGAGACTCTGGGCAAGGACTCCTACGGCGGCGACTACATCATCGACGAGGCCGCCGAGTTCTGGCGCACCGACGGCGATAAGTGGGTCAACGCCGATCCGCAGGAGCGCATGGAGAGCTTCCGCGAGCGCGGCTATGTAAAGATGGTCGACAACATGCGCGACCTCTGCCACGCCGTCAATTGCGACTTCGATCGTTGGTTCTCCGAGCGCTCGCTGTATGTGAAGGACACCGAGGGTGAGACCGCCGGCACCTCCGCCGTCGACCGCGCTTTTGAGAAGCTCGACAAGATGGGCTATCTCTACACCAAGGACGGCGCCCTGTGGTTCCGCTCCACCGACCTGGGCGATGACAAGGACCGCGTTCTGATCAAGTCCGACGGCGAGTACACCTACTTCGCCTCCGACGTTGCCTATCACTGGGATAAGTTCCAGCGCGTCGACCACGTCATCGACATCTGGGGCGCCGACCACCACGGCTACATCGAGCGCGTCCGCTGCGTCTGTGATGCCTTGGGTTACCCCGGCAAGTTTGAGGTTCTGCTGGGCCAGCTCGTCAACCTGCTGCGCAACGGCAAGCCCGTCCGTATGTCCAAGCGTAAGGGCACCATGGTGACCCTGCAGGAGCTCGTCGACGAGGTCGGCTCCGACGCTGCCCGTTACACCCTCATCTCCAAGAGCTCCAACCAGATGGTCGACTTCGATATTGAGGCCGTCAAGAAGCGCGACAACTCCAACCCGGTGTACTACGTGCAGTACGCTCACGCCCGCGTGTGCTCCATCCTGCGCCGTGCCGCTGACGTTACGCCCGAGCAGGCTGACGAGATGGGCATGAAGGCCGTCGCCGCCAAGGCCATCGGTGAGAACGTCGATTACTCGCTGCTGACCGACCCGACCGAGCTCGCCCTTTCGCGCAAGCTCAACGAGCTCACCGACCTCATCGCCAGCTGCGCTCGCGACCGCGCCCCGTTCCGTCTGACGCACTTTGCTGAGGAACTCGCCGGCGACTTCCACAGCTTCTACGCTGCCTGTCAGGTGCTGCCGAGCGAGGGCCGTCCCGTCGACCCCGAGCTTTCGCGTGCCCGTCTGGCCGCTTGCGATGCCGTCCGTGTGACGCTCGCCCTGGTGCTCACCCTCGTTGGCGTTTCCGCGCCCGAGCAGATGTAAGCTACGGGTCATTTGACCGTACAGACTTGGTTTAACTAAGCCTTGAAAGCCCGATCTCCCACGGAGGTCGGGCTTTTTGCAAACGCCGACGTATTGACGAATTTGGAACTGCTGGAAATACGAAACTATGCCGGTCTACTACGATGAAATGAGAAATTCCAACTACGCCGGCTTTTCGCAAAAAAGTGCAAGGCATCTACCTGCGGTTTTAGTTCAACAAGTTTCGGAGTGATCGCGGTTGAGCGATTCATCGTAGTAAACCGCCACAGTTTTGGCGGAGGCAGTCAGATTTGTGGGTGTTAAACCAAAGATTGTCCCTTTTGACTAGTCGTTTAAGAACGTCCTCAATGACTAAGTTGCAGGTGGTTGCGGTTGTGTTACACTAACGCTGCGTATATGACGCAAATATCTCGATACAGATCAATGATGTCCGTCGGTATTTGACGGAGCAGACTGTTTAGCCGCCCTGAAGGTTTATGCAGGGAGCATGTGATCACAGGGCTTGAAAAGAAAGTTGAGCAAATACTGTGTCTGATCAACAGCAAGAAAACGAAATAACGACGACGCAAGCCGCTCCCGCTGCACCGGTTGCGTTGGACCAGGTCGCGGCGCCCGCGCAAGCCTCGGCTCCTGAGACGCCTAAGGCTGCTTCGACGCCTACGCCTTCAGCGGCTGAGAAGGCCGTGCCTGCAACTGGTGAGGAGGCTGCTCCGGCAAAGCCCAAGCGTACGCGCCGCACGGCCAAGCCTGCTGCTGACGGCGAGGAGGTCACCAAGCCCAAGCGCCGTACCACGCGCACGACGCGCGTCAAGCGCACCGTTGCAGCTGACTCCTCGGCGCCGATTTCCGATGAGGTCGCGCAGGCACGTGCGTTGGCGCAGATTAGCGAGGCTCAGGTGGTGCGCGCCCGCCGTCGTGCTGCCGAGCGCGAGGCCGCGGCTCTGACCGAGCTTGCAGCTCCGTCTGTGCCCGAGACGCCTGCCGCCACCGAGACCCCTGTCGCCGACCAGCCGACCGAGAAGCCGGTACCGCGCACACGCCGTCGCACGGCTGCTAAGGCCGAGCAGGTTGCCGATCAGGTAACCCCCGAGCTCACTGAGGCTTCGGTCCGTTCCGCGGCAGGGGAGGGCACATCGCCTGTTGAGCCCGCTGCGCCTGTCGAGGCCAGCGAAGTTCCCGTTGTCGATCCGGCTTTGCGCCCGCACCGTCGCGGTCGCAAGCCCAAGGCCTTCGTCGAGGCAGAGAAGGCCGCAGCCGCAGCTGCAGCCGCTCGGGATGCTGCGGCGACCGCCGAGTCTGCAACCGCCGCCGACGCGCCCGTCCAGGATGCTACGACTTCCGAGGCCGCTCCCGCCGATGTCGAGCCCGCCGACGTCCGTCCTGGTCGCAGCCATCGTACTGCTGCTAAGCGCACGTCCAAGGCCAAGGCTGCCAAGAAGGGTGCGTCCGAGGATTCCGCCGAGACGACCGCCGATGCATCGATTGATGCCGCTGAGCCCCAGGACGTCGAACAGCCTGCGTCCGAAAAGCCCAAGCGTGGTCGTAAGAAGTCCGCTAAGGCCAAGGCGTCCGAGCAGCGGGCTGATGTCGAAGCGCAGGTCGATTCCGGCGCCGAGGCCAATGACGCCGCTGCGGCCAATGCCGACGCCGCCGCAACTGATGGTGCCGCGCCCGCCGAGGCCGAAGACGGCGCTCGCCCCAACCGTCGCCAGCACAAGCGTAACGACGAGCGCAACGACCGCAAGGACGAGCGCAACAACGACCGTCGCAACCGCCAGCGCGATCGCAAACAGCGCAACAAGGAGCGCAACGCCGCCCCCACCGAGCCCACGCTTTCGCGCGAGGAACTCGCGGCCATGAAGGTCGCCGAGCTGCGCGAGAAGGCCAAGGAGTTCGAGATCGAGACGACCGGCAAGAAGAAGGCCGAGCTCGTCGAGGAGATCTACACCACTGCCGCGAAGGCCGAGGGCTTCCGCGACATCAAGGGCATTCTGCAGATTCGCCCGGACAGCTCCGGCATCATCCACGCCCATGGCTACATGAAGTCCAACGACGACGCCTTCGTGCCCGCCTACCTCATCCGCTCCGCGCGTCTGCGCACGGGCGACGTCATCGAGGGCTCGCTGCGTCCTTCGCGCGGCGGCGACAAGCGCGCCGGCCTCGCCAAAATCACGACCGTCAACGGTCTGGACCCCGAGCAGATTCGCAACCGTCCTAAGTTCGGCGACCTCACCCCGGTCTATCCCAACGAGCCGCTGCGCATGGAGCACGGCAAGGACTCCATTACCGGTCGCGCCATCGACATCGTGTCGCCGATCGGCAAGGGTCAGCGTGGCCTGATCGTGTCCCCGCCCAAGGCCGGCAAGACCACGATCCTCAAGAAGATCTGCCAGTCTATCTCGATTAACAACCCCGAGGTGCACCTCATCTGCCTGCTCGTCGACGAGCGCCCCGAAGAGGTCACCGATATGCAGCGTTCCATCAAGGGCGAGGTTGTGGCGTCGACCTTCGATATGCCCGCCGACAACCACACTCGCGTGGCAGAGCTCGTCATCGAGCGCGCAAAACGCATCGTGGAGCTGGGCGGCGATGTTGTGGTGGTGCTCGACTCCATCACGCGTCTTGCCCGCGCCTACAACTTGGCGGCGCCCGCCTCAGGCCGCATCCTTTCGGGCGGCGTCGATTCGGCGGCACTGTATCCGCCCAAGCGCTTCCTGGGCGCAGCCCGCAATATCGAGAACGGCGGCTCGCTCACCATCCTGGCCTCTGCCCTCATCGATACCGGTTCCAAGATGGACGAGGTCATCTTTGAGGAGTTCAAGGGCACCGGCAACATGGAGCTCAAGCTCGACCGCGACCTGGCCGACCGCCGCATCTTCCCGGCTATCGACCCCGTTGCCTCCGGTACGCGTAACGAGGACCTGTTGGTTGACGAGCAGATGCGTCCGTTTGTCTTTGGCTTGCGTCGCATTCTTGCCGGCATGAACAACACCGAGCGCGCGGCCGCATCGTTTATCAAGGGTCTTAAGGGCACCAACACCAACCAGGAGTTCCTGGTGCGTTCGGCCAAAAAACACAGCGACTACGAGCAGACGTTCTAGGTTGTCATCTACACGCAGCGATAGTCATCAATGCAATAAAGGGTCGGGGCTTTGAGCCTCGGCCCTTTTCTATATCGCCGCTCCGCGCTTTTTTGACCATAAGACTGGCAAGCAGCAGGTTTCCCGTTTCAATCCGACATCGTCGCTTGCAATCGACAGGGCGGTTTCGCATAATAGCTTTTAAGCTTCGCGACGGAAAACGCAGATGAATCGAACCATATACCGTTGCTTTGGGGCATAGCCCCGCTTCATCTTCTCTCGCGCAGCCAACTGAATGATGCGATTTGGGTGCTGGAAGATGGGGAGAGCTCATGGCTTCTTCTGATGCAACACAACGAGCAGTCCTTGCCGGACTTTCGTGCGGGATCGGCCTTGCCGCTCCCGTGGTTATGTATGCCGCGACGCTGCCGTTTTCGTCGGTGAACGAGACGGTCGCGGCGGGTGCGGTTCCCTTCGCCGTGGGCGCGGTGGCGGGCGTGGGCATCTATGCCGCCTCGCTGGGTATCTCCGAGTATCGTGCGCAGCGTGAAGAGCGTCTGTTCCAGCCCGATGCCATGGGCGGTGCCGCCAATCTCAATCAGCATCAAAGCGAGTTCAAGACCGCCTCGATTCCAGCTCAGCAGCAGGATGCGACTCCTTACGCTGCGGCTTCTGCTTCTCAGGCTCAGGCGGAGCAGTCTACCTCGGCATTCCTTTCCGGCCTGACTGGTGCGTTCCAGCGCCGTCATGCCGATGATGGTGTCCCTACCATCGCTCGAGCCGCAGATGCTATGGACGAGGACGAGGCTTGGTCCATGATCGACAGTATGCTCGACGACGATTCGCCAGTGAGCTGCGACCCTGCACACTCGCGCGACGTCTATCAAGTCGCCATCGACGAGCTCACCAATGGCGGGCAGACCGGCTCCTTCAATCGCGACGACATCGCCGCCGCGGCACGCGCCGTGTCTGGCTCCCAGGCCGCCCCTGCGGGCAGCACGGCGGCTTTCGTGGCACTCGTCGCCAACGCGGCAGCCAATAACGCCTACAGCGCTACCTCGGCGGACGCGAACGCTTCTGCCGACAATTCGTACGTTGATGAAGCCATGGCCGCGGACGAGGAGGCCGTTGCCGCCCGCCGTGCCGCCGAAAGCTCGCTGTGGGGCGCTCCTGCCCAGCAGCAGGCGGCTGAGGCTGCGCCGTACAATGTAAACCTCGCCAGCATGCCTATCATCTCCGGTGCCGCGGATATCGATCTCGATGACCTCGATGAGCCTGCAGCCATCACCGCATCGATTGATGCCCAAGATCGCATCGACACCGGCGACCTTCCGGATGCCTCGCTCGAGGTTGATGTTCCCATGGCCGATTACTCGGGCCACGAGGACATGTGGGCCGCCGCCACCGCGATTCTGGATGAGATTGACGAGCCTGCTCCTGTTACGGCCCCCGCTCCCGTCGCTGCCCCTCAGCCTGCTGCCCCCGCCTATGTCGGCCGTCACAGTGCTGTGTTCCCCGAGGATACTGCCCGTATCTCGCGCGAGAGCATCGAGCGAGCCGAGGCTATTGCCGCCGGCATTATGGAAAATCGTCGTCACGAGCGCGTCAATCAGATCCTCGAGGAAGAGATCGAGCGCCTGCAGTCCTCTACCGCCAAGCGTACGGGCCGTGCCTATCTGAGCGTTATCGAGGGCGGTACCGCCAGCTTTGCGCCGCTCCGCGCGGAGGCATAACTTCTGCATGGTTAAGATCAATCGAAAATGGGCGGTCGTGACCTGCCTGATGGCGCTCTTGATCTGGGGCAATTCGCTGGTTCCCGGCTCGGGGTCGGGCTCACTGAGTCTAACGGTCATGGAAGCTATCCGCGGTTTCCTGCACGGCGTGGGACTTCCATATGAATGGGTGACCAACTTTGTTGTTCGCAAGTGCGCGCATTTTACCGAGTATATGGTGCTCGGCATCCTGGCAACGCACGCCTTTGATTTTGAGGGCCGGCGCACCTTTGACGTGCTGCTGCCCACGGCGGTGTTCCTGCTGCTGATTCCTTCGATCGACGAGACGATTCAGCTCTTTGTGCCGGGACGCGCTGGAATGATCACCGATGTGATGATCGACTGCTGTGGAGCGGCAACGGGCGTTGTGCTCCGATATCTCTTACGGTCGCTGATGTGCGCCAAAAAGGCCGCCTAGGACGTATTGTTTGGTCCTAGGCGGCCTTTTTTATTTGAGGGCCTATATGAGGCGTGGTGGCGTCGTTCCGTAGGTCGGATTTGCCGGGCGTGCCACGCCCCGTGGGTGCGTCTGCTACTGAAGCGCCTGTGCGCCCAGGGCCAGGCAGCCCATGATGCCCTGCTTGCCCTCGAGGCTGTTGTTGACGATGTAGTTATCGATGTCGTTGACCTCGGGCGTGACGATATAGCCGTTGAGCATCTCGGCGCACTTCTTGCGCGCGAGCGGCACGATGGGGGTGTGGTCGGCCACGCCGCCGCCGATGATGATCTTTTGCGGCGCGTAGCACAGCGTGTAGGTCATGAGCGCCTGTGCCAGATAGCCGGCGAGCAGGTCCATGGCCTCCGGGTCATCGGCCATGTCTCCGGCGCTCTTGCCATCCCAGCGCTTTTTAACGCCGGGGCCGGCGATGAGGCCCTCGAGGCAGTTGTCGTGGAAGGGGCAGGCGCTATGCTCGCCGATGGTGTCGCGCGGGTCGCGCGTGACCAGGATGTGGCCGGCCTCGGGATGCATCATGCCGTGCACGAGCTTACCGCCCGAGAGCACGCCGGCGCCCACGCCGGTGCCGATGGTCAGGTAGACCACATCGGTAAGGCCCTTGGCGCAACCAAACGTGACCTCGCCTAGGCAGGCGACGTTGACGTCGGTATCGTAGCCGCAGGGGATATTGAGCTCGTTTTGGATAGTGCCCAGCAGGTCAAAGTAGCGCCATGCCGTTTTGGGCGTCTCCAGGATCTTGCCGTATTGGGGCGAGGCGGGGTTGACTGCGGTAGGGCCAAAGGCGCCAATGCCCAGCGCGGCGATGCCCTTGTCGGCAAACCACGCGTTGACGGCCTCGACGGTCTCCTGCGGGGTCGTGGTCGCAATCTGCTCACGCTCCAGGACCGTGCCGTCTGCATAGCCCGTGGCGCAGACCATCTTGGTGCCGCCGGCCTCGAGCGCTCCGATAAGCTGCTGCTCTGCCATAATATTCCTCTCTCTGGGACGAGTTGCTCCGTGACTAAAGTATAGAGTTCAAACCATTTAAGAAAGCGCTATAGAAAGAAGCCTCGCAACGCGGCGGGCGGTGCGAGGCTTCTTTGGTTGCTTTAGTTGCCGGGCCGTCCTTACCCGCGCGGCTTGATTTTATCACGTAGCGACTTGAGGTTCTCCAGTGCCGCGTTAAGCGTCTCGTCTCGCTTGGCAAAGTGGAAACGAATCAGATGGTTGACGGGCTCGCGGAAGAAGCTCGAGCCGGGCACTGCGCCCACGCCCACTTTAGACGCGAGGTCCTCACAGAATTCGAGGTCGCTGTCATAGCCAAACTCTGAGATGTCCATCATGACGTAGTAGGCGCCCTGCGGCACGTTATGCTCAAGACCGATACTGTCGAGTCCCTGGCAGAACAGGTCGCGTTTGGCGGTATAGAGGTCAAGGACCTCATCGTAATAGCTGTCGTCGAAGTTGAGGGCGGTGACGACAGCTTCCTGCAGGGGAGCGGCGGCGCCCACGGTGAGGAAGTCGTGGACCTTCTTGATGCGCTCGGTGATCTCGGCAGGGGCGATGGTGTAGCCCAGGCGCCAGCCGGTGATGGAGTAGGTCTTGGACAGCGAGCTGCAGCTGATGGTTCGCTCAAACATGCCGGGCAGCGTGGCCATATAGACGTGCTCGTGGGGCGCGTAGACGATGTGCTCGTAGACCTCGTCGGTGATGCAGTAGGTGTCGTACTTTTTGCAGAGGTCAGCGATAAAGGTGAGCTCCTCGCGCGTGAAGACCTTGCCGCAGGGGTTGGAAGGGTTGCACAGGACGATTGCCTTGGGGTCGTTGTCGCGGAAGGCCGCCTCGAGTGTCTCGCGGTCAAAGTCGAATGTGGGCGGGTTGAGCGGCACATAGATGGGCTCGGCACCCGAAAGGATCGTGTCGGCGCCGTAGTTCTCGTAGAACGGCGAGAAGATGACGACCTTGTCGCCGGGGTTCGTGACCGTCATCATGGCGGCCATCATGGCCTCGGTGGAGCCGCAGGTGACCACGATATTCTGGTTGGGGTCGACCGGCATGCCCATAAAGTGCTCCTGTTTGGCGGCGAGTGCCTCGCGCATGGCCTGGGAGCCCCAGGTTATGGAGTACTGGTGATAGAGCGGCTTGGGATCGGCGGCGATGGCGCTGAGGCTATCGAGCAGCTGCGCCGGGGGATCGAAGTCGGGGAAGCCCTGCGACAGGTTGACGGCGCCGTACTTATTGGAGATGCGTGTCATGCGGCGGATGACCGAATCGGTAAATCTTGCCGTGCGGTTGGAGAGTTCTTTCATGACGGTCCTTTCGAGCATTTGCAGTGGGGCAAGTTTACTCCTATGGAACCGGTAGGATTTGCCCGAAATGGATCCAAAAAACTCTTTTCAAAATTCTTGAAAATTGGGGCTTGCATCGCGTGGCGTTCCTTGCAATAATAGTCGAGCGCGAAGCGCACAGGACACGGTGGGTGTAGCTCAGTTGGCTAGAGCGACGGGTTGTGGTCCCGTAGGTCGAGGGTTCGAGTCCCTTTACCCACCCCAGTTCTTGCTTCGTGCTGATATCGGGTCGTTAGCTCAGTTGGTAGAGCAGGGGACTCTTAATCCCAAGGTCCAGGGTTCGACCCCCTGACGGCCCACCACGCGATATCTCCTCTAAAGTCCGCCACTACGGACTTTAGCTTTGGGTCGTTAGCTCAGTTGGTAGAGCAGGGGACTCTTAATCCCAAGGTCCAGGGTTCGACCCCCTGACGGCCCACCAAAGCAAGTTAAGACGGTCAACTTCGGTTGGCCGTCTTTTTTTGTTGACCTTTCATGGGGTCGAACCCGAAAGGGCGCGGAGCTGAGGAAATGCGTAAGCATTTACCAGCGCAGCGCGCAAGGCGCCTTGGCGCCGCAGCGGCCGCCTGCGCAGCAGGCTGACCCCCTGACGGCCCACCCAAAGATCGTTAAAGCGACTGGCTCAGGCTGGTCGCTTTTTTGTTGACCTCGCATGGGGTCGAACCCGAAAGGGCACAGCCGCTTTCACAGATCGAGCCTACCCTGGGGATCGGTAAAACCGTCAGTACCCTCCTTGAGTTTCTTCTCGTCTGTCTTCACGCGACGCTCGAGCTTTTTTGTATCCTCGGCAGGCGGTAGGTTCTCGGGGACAATTCCGCGGTCGATGAGGCTGCCACGCACGCTTGTGTTGTTCTCGACGTGCTCTTGCTTGATCTGGTCCAGGCCGTACAGGTCGTGTTCCTCGGCGTTGAAGGCCGTCATCGAGTTCGTAAGGTCCTTTGCTTTGATGAGGACATCGGCTAACCTGTCCGCCAATGCCGCGCTCTTGGGTACGCCGAGCTGCTGCTTCATTTCCGCCGTGCTTCTGCCGCCGAATAACGCCTCATCGCCCTTCGACTTGATGATCGCGAATCCTTTGGAGTCCACGCCGCGTTTGAACGCAATACCCGAGAGCTGTTTCTCTGAATCGGATAGCGAGTGACGCGCCTGCAAGCGCTGAATCTCTGCGAAGCGCTGCTCTATGAGCTCTTGGCGGCGCGTCTGCACGGCAAAGTATGCCTGGGCGAGCGCGATCTCTGGCTTGTTTGAATCTCCGTTCTGCGCGATTAAATAGCATGCATAGCGCGTAAGTTTGTAGTCTTTAACCGCGCGAGCGGCGACACCGGCAGTTACCATTTTCGTGGTGTCACGAAAATGGGAATCAACTGGAGTTTTGTTTGTTTCGCATGAGACTTTTGCCCTCTTAACAACTTCGGCGAAGTTCTCCCATCGAGTGTACCCCATGGGTTCCATTAAATCGCGTGCGAGCCAATACTCAACGCCGTCTTCCACATTGGCGTAGCTATCAAGTTCGATACGCCACTTCTCGATATCTCTACTGTCCATATCTCCTCCTCGCTGGTCTATTTTCTATGCGGGCTTTGCCCGCTCTGTATTCAGAATAAGGATACGCTGTCGTGCGGACACGAATGGGCCCCGTGCTGCTTCGAGCTCACGGGGCCCATGGATATCGATTGGTTGTGTTCTGCTTTAGATAGGTGTCCGGTTTAATCCGCTCGATAGTGCGACCCGAGACTTTCGGTTCGCTTGCGCATGGCTTTGACCATTTCCTGTGCTAGTCGAATCTGCGATTGCAGGCGGGCGAGGGCAGCGATTTCGCTGTCGTTGGCATGTGGCTTATTTAGAGCCGTGGCTTCGTCTTGCAGGCTTTCAAGCTGTTGCAGGGCCTCGGATAGGCCTGTTTCGGTCCTGTTGATCATGCAATAGGTGCTCATCGTGTGCCTAAGGCTGTGTGTCAGGCGTTCGGCATCTGTTGTGGCAATGCCGTACTGGGGGAGGGTGATATCCGCCTTCAGGGCCGCCTCAGGCTCTTTCTGCGCTATGAGGGCTGCCGATGCGCCCGCGATACGTCCGAATACGATGCCGTTGGCGCATGACAAGCCACCAATGCGGTCGGCGCCGTGCATGCCGCCTGTCGCCTCGCCGCAAGCGTAGAGGCCCTCAACGCCCGTGTGCGCGGTCTTATCGATCTTGATGCCGCCGTTAGCGGCGTGGGCATACATCGCAACGCGCATCTCGTCAGTCGGGGCGATGCCGTGCTCGTCTTGCAGCCAGGTGGCAAAGGTCTGCACAAACTCTGGGACATCCTCGCGGGGGAAGTCGTAGTGGAGTGCCAGGCCTTCGGCACCTGCCTGATCGATGACGAGATCGATAGCGCGGGAGGCCAAGCATGACGTGAAGGGACCATATCCAGAGCGCTGCTCGAGCAGGTCGTCCAGCTTGTCGTCGGCAATATCTACCGGCTGGTCTACATGTACGTAGCGCCAGGTTTTCTCGTTGAAGACCAGGTTGCGCTTGGGCTCGATGAAGCCGGGCATCATCTGCATGAACTCTATATTAGTAAGTGTTGCGCCGTGCGCCAGCGCGATGGCCTGCGAGGAGCTGAGCACATCAGCCGACGTAAGGCTGCGCTCGAACAGGCCGCCTGTGCCACCGGCTGCGATGATCGTGGCCTTGGCAGCAAAGGGCACGATTCGATTTTCGGTGAGGTCGTAGAGTACGGTTCCGGTTATTCTGCCGTTCGTGTCCTCAACAAGGTCAATAAGCTCATGGCGGGGGAGCAGGCGAATGCCGAGCGACTCGATCCAGGTCGTCAGAGCGTCCTCAAGGGGCTTGCGGGTGAGGCCGCGCCACATGCGCGTCTTGTGGTCAAAGCAGGGGATAAACTGCTTTTGCTGAGCACTCTCGGCGCTTTGCGGACGCTGAAGCTCAACGCCCAGGTCTTGCTCGAGCCATTCAATTGCATGGGGAATGCCGTGGACAAACGTCTGGACAAGCTCGGGGTCGGCGACGCCGCCACCAACGGTCTGAATGGTGTCGATGAGGTCTTGTTCGTCGTCTTCGTTAACGGGTCCGATAAGCCCCAGGCCCCAGGTTCCGGGGAAGAAGCTCGATCCACTCATAGTCTTGCCGGCGCTTGCCACGGTGACGGTTGCGCCCGTGCGTGCCGCTTCGATGGCGGCGCAAAGGCCCGCAATGCCAGATCCAATTACCAGTACATCAGTCGATTCCATCGGATTCCTTTCTCGTCCGGCGCATTGTCGCACGGGTGATCGGCAATGGGGCCGCAAAGACCCGGCAAATCGGTAAAGGGCAAATATGGCAGGTGGGCGTCATGGACGCTCTGGCGCTCCATCTCTTCACATCTCGTATTTCGCCCCAGCTGATATATCGACATTAGCTACCCTGCGACAGCGCAAACAAAAAGAGCCGCTACCCGGGTGGGTAGCGGCTCCAAAGCTCAGCTATATGAGCATCGCGCGGGCGCGATTAGGCCTTGAGGGCCTCCTCGACGGCGACAGCGCAGGCGACGGTGGCACCGACCATGGGGTTGTTGCCCATGCCGATGAGACCCATCATGTCGACGTGCGCAGGCACGGAGGAAGAACCGGCGAACTGGGCGTCGGAGTGCATGCGGCCCATGGTGTCGGTCATGCCGTAAGAGGCAGGGCCGGCGCCCATGTTGTCCGGGTGCAGGGTACGGCCAGTGCCGCCACCAGAAGCGACGGAGAAGTACTTCTTGCCAGCCTCGAGGCGCTCCTTCTTGTAGGTGCCAGCGACGGGGTGCTGGAAGCGCGTGGGGTTGGTGGAGTTACCGGTGATCGAGATGTCGACGTTCTCGTGCCACATGATGGCAACGCCCTCGCGGACGTCGTCGGCGCCGTAGCAGTTGACGGCGGCGCGGGGACCATCGGAGTAGGGGATGGTCTCGACGACCTTGAGCTCGCCCGTGAAGTAGTCGAACTGGGTCTTCACATAGGTGAAGCCGTTGATGCGGGCGATGATCTGAGCAGCGTCCTTGCCCAGACCGTTGAGGATGACGCGCAGCGGCTTCTTACGAGCCTTGTTGGCGTTCAGAGCCAGGCCGATAGCGCCCTCAGCGGCAGCGAAGGACTCGTGACCGGCCAGGAAGGCGAAGCACTCGGTGTCGTCGGAGAGCAGCATAGCGCCCAGGTTGCCGTGGCCCAGACCGACCTTGCGGTCCTCGGCGACGGAGCCGGGAACGGTGAAGGCCTGGATGCCCTCGCCGATGATGGCGGCAGCCTCAGAAGCGGACTTGGCGCCACGCTTGACAGCGAGAGCGCAACCGAGGGTGTAGGCCCACTCGGCGTTCTGGAAGGCGATGGACTGGGTGTTGTTGACGATCTCACGCGGGTTGAAGCCCTTGTCGGTGCAGATCTGCAGAGCTTCCTCGAGGGAGGCGATGCCGTTGTCGGCGAGGCACTTGTTGATCTTGTCAGCGCGGCGCTCGTAACCTTCGAACGTAACAGTCATAGTTATTTCCCTCCCTTTCTACTCGTGAACCGGGAACACGCTGGCGACGGAGTGAGTCTCCTCGTCGGTGCGCGGGTCGATGTACTTGGCAGCGTTCTCCCACTGACCATAGTGGCCCATAGCGCCAGCGATGGCCTCCTCGGGGGTCTTGCCGGCCTTGACGGCGTCGGTGAACTTGCCGAGGTTCAGGAACTCGAATGCGATGATCTCGTTCTTGTCGTTGAGAGCCATGCGGGTGACGTAGCCCTGAGCGAGCTCGAGGTAACGAGCGCCCTTGGCCTTGGTGCCGAACATGGTGCCGACCTGAGAGCGAAGGCCCTTGCCGAGGTCGTCGAGGGAGGCGCCCACGGGCAGGCCGCCCTCGGAGAACGCGGTCTGGCTGCGGCCGTAAACGATCTGCAGGAAGATCTCGCGCATAGCAACGTTGATGGCGTCGCAGACGAGGTCGGTGTTGAGGGCCTCGAGGATGGTCTTACCGGGAAGGATCTCGGAAGCCATGGCGGCAGAGTGGGTCATGCCCGAGCAGCCGATGGTCTCAACGAGGGCCTCCTCGATGATGCCGTCCTTGACGTTCAGCGTGAGCTTGCAGGCGCCCTGCTGAGGTGCGCACCAACCCACACCGTGCGTAAGACCGGAGATGTCGGAAATCTCCTTAGCCTGGACCCACTTGCCCTCCTCGGGGATGGGTGCGGGGCCGTGGTATGCACCCTTGGCAACGGGGCACATGTTCTCCACTTCCTGTGAGTACTGCATGCCTCTCCTCTCTATCGTGTTGGCGTCCCGTCTGGGGGTCGTGGCTGGCGATTGCCGGGCGACCCTTCGAAAGGGACATGACATGCAGCCCCTATAATACCGCGAAATGCACGGAATATTCGGCGAACGGCTCAGTTTTCGTAGCGAGAAGTCCGGAAGTTTTAATTGAAACGGTTTAACCCTATGTTATGTGGTCGTGAACTTCCGTAGAGGGGGTCCTTCTTGGGCAAGCTTTTGGTCAGCTCTTGTAAGCGTTACAGGGGTTGACCTGTTGCAACGGTGCCGTTCGCCGCCTGATTACTGCCTTTGGCCGCGCGAGTGTATTGTTTTGCGTGAATGTTTTGATGGCACGCTTCAATCGTGCTGTATTGGATGGCAAGCAGATCCCGGCGAAGGGAGCGCCATGCAGCGCGTTTGGAAAACGGTTACCGGCTTTTACCATGTCTGTGCCCGCGGTACGGGCAAGCAGCTCATCTTTGAGGGCGATGAAGACCGGTGGGAGTTTTTGGAGCTGATGCGCGAGTGCTGCTGCGAGGAGGGTGTGACGGTTATCGCCTGGTGCCTTATGGGCAATCACGTGCATTTGGTGCTTACAGATTACGAGGACAGGATGAGCGCGGCGATGCACCGGTTGCTTTTGACGTACGCGCGGCGGTTCAATAAACGCACGGGGCGCACAGGGCATCTGTTCCAGAACCGTTTTGACCGGCGCTCGCTCGATACCGACTGGCAGGTGATGGAGGCTATTCGCTCCGTACACGCCGATCCGCAGGAGGCGGGCATCGGTCTCATTGAGCGTTATCCCTGGAGCAGCTTTGCGGAACATCTACGCTCTTACGACTGTGATGCGGCCGATGCCGCGAGGGGATTTTCTGATCCTTCTTGCGTGCTTGAACTTTTTGGTTCTGCCGAGGGCTTTATTGCCTATTCGCTTTCGACGCCCGACGGCAGCGAGCCGGCGCTGTGCGATATGAAAGATACAGAGTGGGAACGCCACGCCTTTGCCGACAAGTTGGCGAAGAGCCTCGGGGTTCCGCTCAATGGGGTTAAAACTGAACCGCCGGCGCAGCGCGATACCGTTATTGTTGGATTGAACAATGCCGGCTTTACGGTGCGCCAGATTGAGCGGTATACCGGGATTGGCAAAAGTACCGTCTCTCGTATCGTGCGCGCTTATGCTCAGGTGGACGCGCAGGTCGAGGGATCGAAATAAAGGCAGAAAAGAAAAATGGCCGAACCGCTCTTAGTCAAGCGATTCGGCCAACGAAATTCTTAAGATTTGGGATAAATACTACTGATTATTTTGCCCCTCGAGCATGCCGTCGAGGGTGCGCCAGGCGAGCTCGGCGCATTTGACGCGGGCGGGCATGTGCGAGATGTCCTGGAGCTGGGCGGCCTCGTCCAGGTCTTCCAGGTCCTCCTCGGAGAGCTGCTCGCCGCGGATCATGGCGAGGAAGAGCTCTGCCAGGCGGTGAGCTTCCTCGACGGTCTCGCCGGTGATGAGGTCGGCCATGATGTCGGCACTGGCCTGACTGATGGCGCAGCCGTGGCCGGTAAAGGAGGCCTCCTCGATCACGCCGTTCTCGACGCGCAGCTGCAAGGTGAGCTCGTCGCCGCAGCTGGGGTTGATGCCGTCGTGCTCGTGCGTGGGAGCATCCATCTCGTACTTATAGTCGGGGTGCGAGTTGTGCTCCATAAATGTGGTGGAGGTGTACAGATTACCCATTGAACGTGCTCCAAACGTGATGTAGGCCGGCGATGAACTTGTCGATGTCGGCCTTGTCGTTGTAGAAGGCCACGCTGGCGCGGCAGCAGGCGAGGTTCTCGACGCCCAGCCAGGTGAGCAGCGGCTGTGCACAGTGGTGGCCGGCGCGAATGCAGACGCCGTCCATGTCCATGATGCTCGCGACGTCGTGCGGGTGGATGCCCTTGACGTTAAAGCTCACAACGCCGTGGTGGTTGTCCCAATAGATGGAGCCGATGATCTGGACAAAGTCGAGCTGCATGAGCTCGCCCATCAGGTAGTGGACGAGTGCCTGCTCGCGGGCCTGGATGTTCTCGTAACCCACCGTGTTGACCAGGTAATCAAGGGCGGCGCCCGTGGCGAAGATGCCGGCGGCGTCCTGCGTGCCGGCCTCGAACTTCTCGGGGACGGGCGCCCAGACGGCTTCCTGCTCGGTGACAGAGTCGATCATTTCGCCGCCGGTGAGCATGGGCGGCATGGCGTTGAGCAGGTCCATCTTGCCCCACAGCACGCCGATGCCCATGGGGCCCATGGCCTTGTGCGCGCTAAAGGCAAAGAAATCGGCGCCCAGATCGGCCACATCGACCGGCATGTGCGGCAGCGACTGCGCGCCGTCGACGACCAGATAGCCGCCGTACTTGTGCACGAGCTTGCCGAGATTCTTGACCGGGTTCTCGACGCCCAGCACGTTAGACACCTGACCCACGGCCAAGATTTTGGTCTTGGGGCCCACCTTGGACAGAACCTCCTCGGTGGTGAGTTGACCGGTCTTGGTGGGGTAGAGGTAGACGAGCTTGGCGCCGGTCTCGCGGCAGACCTGCTGCCACGGAATCAGGTTGGAGTGGTGCTCCATGATGGTGATGACGACCTCGTCACCGGGCTCGAGCACCGTGGGTGCAAAGCTCTTGGCGACCAGGTTGAGCGACTCGCTCGTGTTGCGGGTGAAGACGACCTCGTTGGCCTGTGAGGCGCCGATGAGGTCGGCGATCTGCTGGCGGACCTTCGCGATGGCGTCGGTTGCCTCGACGGACAGCGAGTACAGGCCGCGCAGGGGGTTGGCGTTCATGCGCTGATAGAAGTCGCGCTCGGCGTCGAGCACACAGGCAGGGCGCTGCGCGGTGGCGGCGCTATCGAGGAAGGCGATCTCGGGGTGCTGCTGGAAGAGCGGGAACTGCGCCTTGTAGGGGTTGGTCTCGATGTCTACGGTGGGCCAGCCGCGCGAAGCCTCGTCGCTGGCGTCGAGCTCCATGGGCTCGGGGGCAGTGCAGGTATCGCATTTAACGTGCTCGGTGTCGATCATGCGAGCTCCTCTTCAAAGTTGTCGATCAGGTTGTTGCCCAAGCGGACGACGGCGGCGCGGGTGCGCTCGTCGGTCGCGGAAAGCGCGGCGTCCTCCAGCTTGGCGCGGATGAACAGGTCCTCGGCGGCATTTTGGTCAAGGCCGCGGCAGGCGAGATAGAACAGCTGCTCGTCGCGGACGTGGCCGATGGTGGCTCCGTGGTTGCCGGCGACGTCGTCCTCGTCGCAGAGAATGACGGGAACGGTCTTGTTGTCGACGCCCTTGTTGGCCAAAAGCACCGTCTCGCGCTCGGTGCCGGTTGCACCCTTGCAACCGTGCACGAGGTCGATGGTGCCGCGGTAGACCTTCTTGGACGTGCCGGTCAGCACGCCGTTGGCGTCGATCTCGCACTCGGTCTTGCGACCGCGGTGGCGCAGCTCGTAGTTAAAGTCGCGCACCTGCTCGCGGGCGCCCAGGTAGTCAGTATCGATGGTGACCTTGGCGGTATCGCCCAGCAGGTCGCCGGCAAGGCCGGTGGCGCTGGCGCCGGCACCCAGGACGGTGTGCTGCACGTTGACGCGCGCGCCCTCGTCCAGGAACAGGCCGGTGTCGTCGAGCGCGATCCAGCTATCGTCGAGCGTCTGCGTGCAGGTCACGTTGACGGTGGCGTACTCATGGGCGCACACGCGTAGCACGGATCCCACGACGCCTTGGCCGGCAACGGGGGAGTCCAGGGCAATAAGCAGATCGAACGTCGACTGGGGACGGGCGACGACGTCGATGGCGGCGATGGCCGCGGCTGCATCGACACCGCTCACGCGCACGGTAACCGTGGCGTGCTTGTATGCGGGCACATCGATGACGATGCGCTTGGTGGCGTGCTCGGCCAAGTAGGCGTAGGCAGCCTCGCCCATGCCGGTCTCGAAGGCTTCAGCAGGGGAGAGCTCCTCCTCGAGCTTGATGGCACCGGCCTGGTAGACAGAGGTGGCGGGCACGTCAAGCTCGGTCTCGGGCGTGATGCGGGCGCGGTCGGCGGCGTCGCCGGGGGCGGAGGCGCGCCGCTCGGGGAAGCGCTCGGCCATGGCGTCCATGGCGGCGTCGAACGCGTCTGCCACGCCAGCAAACTGCTCGTCCAAGCCCTCAACCTCAATGGTCTCGGCGGGAGCGGCAGCAAGCTCGTCAGAGAGCTCGAGCTTGGTCTGATTCATCTTCAGCCAGCCCCATGTGGCAGCCGGCATCGCATTGACCTGCTCAAGGGTGGTAGCAGCGGTGTTCGTGGTCTGATTCATTATCCGATCGCTCCTTCCATCTCGAGCTTGATCAGGTTGTTCATCTCGACGGCGTACTCCAGCGGCAACTCCTTGGAGACCGGGTTGGCAAAGCCGTTGACGATCATGGTGCGGGCCTCTTCCTCCGAGATGCCGCGGCTCATCAGGTAGAACACCTTGTCGTCGCCGATGCGGCCGATGGTGGCCTCGTGGCCGATGTCGACGTTCTTGGCGCGGATGTCCATGGCGGGGATAGTGTCGGAGCGGCTCTGGTCGTCGAGCATCAGTGACTGGCAGCTCACGGTTGCCTTGGAGCCCTCGGCCTTGGGCGTGGCCACGATGGAGCTGCGGAACGTCTGGATGCCGCCGCTCTTGGAGATGCCCTTGGTCTCGACCGTTGCCGAGGTCTCGGGCGCGTTGAGCACGACCTTGCAGCCGGTGTCGAGGTTCTGACCGGCGCCGGCAAAGGTGATGCCGGTAAAGCTCGAGCGGGCGCGGCGGCCATTGAGCACGCTCATGGGGTAGAGGTAGCCCACGTGGCTGCCGAAGGAGCCACTGATCCACTCGATGTCGCCGTCCTCGTCCACGCGCGCACGCTTGGTGTTGAGGTTGTACATGTTCTTGGACCAGTTTTCGATGGTCGAGTAGCGCAGGTGCGCACGCTTGCCCACAAAGAGTTCGACGGCGCCGGCGTGGAGGTTGGCCACGTTGTACTTGGGCGCGGAGCAGCCCTCGATAAAGTGCAGGTCGGCGTCGTCTTCGACAATGATGAGCGTGTGCTCAAACTGGCCGGCGCCCTTGGCGTTAAGACGGAAGTAGCTCTGCAGCGGGAAGTCGAGCTTGGTGCCCTTGGGCACGTAGACAAACGAGCCGCCCGACCATACGGCGCCGTGCAGGGCCGCAAACTTGTGGTCGGTGGGCGGGATGAGCGTCATAAACTTCTCGTGGATGAGCGGTTCCCACTGCGGGTCGTGCAGGGCCTCCTCGATGCCGGAGTAGACGATGCCCATCTTGGACGCGGTGTCCTGCATGTTGTGGTAGACCAGCTCGGAGTCGTACTGCGCGCCGACGCCTGCCAGGTAGCTGCGCTCGGCCTCGGGGATGCCCAGGCGCTCAAAGGTGTTCTTGATGTCGTCGGGCACCGACTCCCAGTCGTGTTTTTGGTCGGTGTTGGGCTTGACGTAGGTGACGATGTTGTCCATGTCCAAGCCCTCGATGGAGGGGCCCCACGTCGGATCCGGGAAGCGGTTGAAAATCTCGAGGGACTTGAGGCGCAGGTCGAGCATCCACTGTGGCTCGTCCTTCTTGGCGCTGATCTCGCGCACGATGTCGGGCGTGATGCCGGCGTCGAGGCGCTCGAATCCCTTCTCGCCATAGGTGAAGTCGTAGAGGCTGCGGTCGATGTCCGCGACCTCGGTGCGGTTCTTGGTCATTGCGTCGCCCCTTTACGCCTGCTGCTCGGCAGCGGCGGCTTCGGCCTGGGCGCGCTGCTCGGCGGCCTCGCGCTCGAAGGTCTCAAAACCGTTCTTGTCGATCCAGGGAATGAGCGAGGCGTCGTCCTCGCGTACGATGTGCCCCTTGACCATAACGTGGACGCGGTCGACATCCAGGTGTTCCAGGATGCGCGTGTTGTGCGTGATGATGAGCATGGAGCCGTCGCAGCTCTTGCGGTACGCGTCCATGCCGTGGCTGACGGTGGACAGGGCGTCGACGTCCAGGCCGGAGTCGGTTTCGTCCAGGATGGCGAGTTTGGGCTGCAGCAGCAGAAGCTGGAGCATCTCGACCTTCTTCTTCTCGCCGCCCGAGAAGCCTACGCCCAACTCGCGGTTGAGGTAGGCGGTATCCATGTTGAGCTCGGCCGCGAGCTCCTTGACGCGACGGCGGAATTCCTTGCCCTTCATCTCCAGGCCGGGACGGCCGGCGATGCTGGCACGCAAAAAGCTCGACAGCGGCACGCCCGGAATCTCGACCGGGGCCTGGAAGCTCAGGAACAGGCCGGCGCGCGAACGCTTGTCGGTGGTGAGCTCGGTGATGTCCTGGCGGTCAAAGACGATACGGCCGTCGTTGACCGTGTAGACGGGGTCGCCCATGACCAGGTGGCCCAGGGTGGATTTGCCGGCGCCGTTGGGTCCCATCAGCACATGGGTCTCGCCGGCGGCGACGTTGAGGTTGACGTTGTGGAGGATGGTCTTCTCGTCCACGGAGGCGGTCAGACCTTCGATGGAAAGCAGCGGATTTGCGCTCATGCTGTCCCTCTCTGTATATGGTGTACTCATAGGTGTACTAAACCCTAGGAATCTTCTCGGAATAAAGTTACTATGGGTTCGGCGTTAGTCAAGGGAAAACCCGACTAATCCACTCGACTTTTTAGATGCGTGACATAATTAATCAGGATTGTTTGCCCCGCGCGCATAAGATTTGGGACAAACAAGCCTGGTATTTTGTCCCAGGAACAACGGGAGGGTAGATATGCTCATTTCTTCCAAGGGCCGCTATGCCCTCCGGTTAATGATCTATATCGCGGCGCTCGGTGACGCCGAGGGCAAGATTGCCCTGCGCGAGGTTGCCGACCGCGAGCATATCTCACAAAAGTATTTGGAGCAGCTGGTTCGTCCGCTTATGAAGGCGGGTCTGCTTAAGAGCGTGCGCGGCAAGGGCGGTGGCTACATGATGGCCAAGGACCCCGCCGAGGTGCGTGCCGGCGACATCCTGCGTGCCGTCGAAGGCAGCACGGCTCCGGTGGCGTGCGATGGCATCGACAACAGCTGCGCCCGCAGCGACCTGTGTTCCACCGTCAAGTTCTGGCGCGGCCTGGACGAGGTCATCGAGAACTATGTTGACGGCGTGACGTTGGCCGACCTGGCCGCCGTCCCCGAAATCAACTTTGACATTAAGCTGTAGGTTGAGCGCAATTCCTTAAGATTTCGCGGAGGGTTGTTGCCGTTTACCGAGGGGTTGTTGTGCAACAACGGGCGAGCTGCAATACTTATTTCTATCTTTGCAAACTGCACTTTAACTATACCAATGCAGGGAGGATCTTATGCAGCCCAAGCATTCTGCTATTGTCGCGGGCCTGACGCTGGCGCTTTCGTTTGGCGCCGTTTCCGCGCCGGCACCCGCCGCTGCCGAGGAGCCCACGCCGGGCGTTGCCTCGGATGCCACCGATATCGACAAAGGTCTCTACACCCAGCAGTCTTTCTCGGGCGTGCTGAGGTCGGTCCAGGGCGTTTCGTTTGTCAACGTGACTCCCGAGATGAAGTACTTTACCAAGTACGAGAGCCATGGTAATTACAACCAGGGCTTTTCGTATGGCGACGGTTATAACGCGCTGGGCTATTACCAGTTCGACCGTCGTTGGTCGCTCATCCCGTTTATGAAGCAGGCCTACAACTACAACCCCGAAAAATACTGCATGCTCAAGGATGCGATTGATCGCGGCAGCGAGATTTCCAACACGAGCAATGCCATGTACGAGAACGGCCAATTTACCGAGCTGGGCCATATCGCGCAGGATGCCTTCCAAGGTGCGTACAACACCGATCCTGTTGAGTTCTCAGCACTTCAAGATGCCTATGCGTACAACTCGTACTATGCGGTGACCGAGGCGTGGCTCAAGAGCGGCCTGGGCATTGATATTTCGGGCCGCGCCGATTGCGTCAAGGGCATGGTGTGGAGCATCACCAACATGTGCGGCACCGGTGGCTGCAGGGACTTTTTCCGCTGGGCGAATCTTTCCAACGATATGTCCGACCGCGAGTTTGTGACGGCGCTCTCCAATAGCGTGGTCAACAATGTCGCCACTAAGTTTTCGAGTCAGCCCCAGTATCATGAGGGCTGGAAGAATCGTTATAAAAATGAGCTGAAGGACTGCTTGGTTTTTATCGCCGAGGATGAGGCTGCCGCTGCGACGCCCGTGCAGCCCGAGCCCACACCGGCGCCCTCGCCGACACCTGATTCGAATGGCGACTCGAGTGACGATGTCAACGATGACAGGATGGATGCGCCCTCGACCGATGCTGACGGTAATGGCTCTGCTGGCGGCACTACCAACGACGGCTCTACCTCGAACGGCTCCGATTTGAACGGCTCTGCTGCGGGCGATTCGTCTTCAAGCTCTGCCGGCAATACGGACAGCGCCGCCTCTGGTTCGACCGACGCTGGTTCCTCTGATTCTTCCACTGGTTCGAGCGATTCGTCCGTTGGCACCGGCTCTAACAACGGCTTCGGCTCTGACGCAACCCCTGATTCCGATGCTTCCAAGGACGACTCGAATAAGGCGCCGGACGCTCCCGTTGCTTCGCCGGACAAGAAGCCTTCTTTCTCCGTGCAGCTTGGTTCTACGTTGGGCTCTTCGCTGATGGCTGGCGTCAATAATGGCTCGACTCAGAACAAGGACAACTCTGATCAGGTTTCCATGGAAAAGACCGAGGCCGCAAAGGGCGACTCAAAGGACAAGGCTTCCGAAAAGGCTGAATCCGATAAGGGTCCTAGCTCTGATGAGAAGGGCGACAAGTCCGCTCAGAAGAAGGACGAGGATAAGAAGTCTGAATCTGAGAAGAAGGACGAGAGCAAGACCGAGGGCGAAAAGAAACAGTCCGAAGACGACGACAAGAGCGGCGCTGATAACCAGGTTCAGGAGCAAAATGACTCCAAGACGGTGACCACTACAACCACGACGACTACAACGACCAAGTCATCTGGCGGCAATATGCCCAAGACGGGCGACTTGATCGTGATGGCGAGCCTTGCCAGTGCGAGCTTGGCTACGCTGGGCGCTACGTCCATCGTGAGCGGTAAGCATAAGCTCGATCAGCAGAAGAAAGCTTCTGGGGAGGACAGCTCGGAGGAGTAGCCTCTCGGTTGCCAGATAACTAAAGAGTCGGAACGGGGTCCGGTGCGAATGCATCGGGCCCCGTTTTTTGTTGTGCAACGATTAGTTGTGCCCCCTCACACCTCTTGTTGCTACCGTTGCCCGATATGTTCGCGCGGCGACATCGGTACGCGCGAGGCGGTCATTACAATTGGCATCGTGCTGCGATTTAGGGGGGAACGTTTTGGTGTCTGAACAGGCAAATAATGGTTGTGCTGCCGGCTTTGGCGTGCGTTTGATCGGCTGTGATGACGATGCGATTTTGCCCATTGGCATGCACGACTATGCGGAAGCTCTTGGTTGCTGCATGCTGGTCGACAAGACCATGTTTATTGCCGATGTGTTGGACTGCGACGCGTCCGTTGTGGTGTGCTGTCGACCCGAGGGTTTTGGCAAGAGCATGAACTTGTCGATGCT
Source organism: uncultured Collinsella sp. (assembly GCA_958445065.1). Taxonomy (GTDB): domain Bacteria; phylum Actinomycetota; class Coriobacteriia; order Coriobacteriales; family Coriobacteriaceae; genus Collinsella. Next base: position 180,305 of record CAUCQW010000001.1, on the reverse strand, counting down.
CAGGGCTTTTCTGGAGCGTCCAGCGGTCGGTCGCGCTGGTCAGCGTTTGTTTGCCGATGCTCAGATTTGGGATGCAGACGGCGGGCGCTATCGGGATGAGTACGCTTGCTATCCGGTGATATCGCTGGACTTTTCTAGCGCTGCGAGGCGTGGCCCCGCTGTTGCCGGCGCCGTGCGCGATGCCCTTTCGGGCGAGTGCGCTCGATTGTTGGCGCTCTTGGAGGCTCCGGATTTAGCTCGAGACAAGGTGCGTCACATCGAACGCGTTGCGTGTGGCGCGGCGAGCGAGGATGAGGTCGCCTCGGTGCTTGGCGTGCTCATTGGGCTGCTGGAGATGGCCTGCGATGAGCAGGTTGTATTGCTCGTTGATGGGTACGACGCGGCGTGGTTGGGCCGTGCGAGCGCGAGGGGCGCTTCCGGCGCCGATCCGGCAGGGCTATTCGATCGTGTGCTGTTCGACGCCATTGCCACTGCGCGCGATTCGTTGCGGCTGACGTGTCTGATGGGGGAGCGTCCCAGTCCTGCCGAAGCGGCGCTTTCGTCGCGCAGTTGCTCGTATTGTCTGTCGACGCCGCTTTCGACGTGGTGTGACCGTTGGTTCGGCTTTTCGGATGCCGAGGTCCAGGCTCTGTTGAATCGTGCTGGGCGCGAGGAAAACCTTGATGATGCGCGTGAATGGCTCGAGGGATATCGGTTTGGCAGGGTCTATTGCTCGAGTCCGGCGCGCGTGATCGGTTTTCTGGACCGAGGCTGCACGGCGCCTGTGCGCGCCGATCTGTATGGGTATGCGGATTGCCTGAGTAGGGTAGTTGCCGGGTGGAATCTCGACCGCCTTTCGGTCTTGTTTGATTTGCTCGAGGCCCATGGGTGCGCTGAGGTCCCGCTTTGTTTGGGCACTGCAGAGCCAGATGTCTCGCCTGACGATGGCATGTGGACAGCGCTGTATCTGTCCGGTTTTCTCACGACGGATATGACTGAGGAGCCAGAACATGGCGATCGCCTCCGTGCTTTGCGATTGCCCAATAACGAGCTTCGCCAGGCCTTGCGTCTAGTGATTATTGAGTGGTTTGAGTGTGCTGCCGAAGACATTCGAGACGTCGATGCGTTTCGCGACGGGTTGTGCCGTGGGGACGAGGATACGGTGAGGCGGGCGCTAAGCCGCATCCTGGGAGATGCGGGAATCGGTGCGACCGACCCAGATGCGCCGCTGCCATATCATCTGCTCTTGCAGGGGCTCTGCTTTGGCTTGCCGGGCTATGCCAATCCTGCCTCGAGGCGAAAGTGTGGCGCGGGTCGCTGGGACATCCAGGTTTTCCCTACGGGTGCTGTGTTCGACGTAGCAGATACGATTGGCATGCTGGACGAGCGCCCGCTGATAACGATTAACTTGATGTATGACCCCGATGTGGATGCGCTGGGCCTGGAATTGCTGGCCGTGCAGTCGCTACTCGACATAGAGCGCGACGGCATCGACGAAATCCGTGTGCCGCGCCCCGGCGTGGGTCGCATGCGCTGGGGGTTCGGTTTTGATGGGCAGCATGTGGCTACGGTGTGCCAGCGGCTTTAAGCGCTGAGGTGTTTCCGGCTTCCGTTACTCTGCGTCCTTCATGGGCGGCATGGGCTCCCAGTCGGGGTCCTTGATAATCTTGCGGGCGTCTTTCATGCCACGGCGCAGCGCCGGGATGCCGGTCTTAAAGCACTTGTCAACGGCAGCCAGGCGAATGAATTCCTTGCAGAAGGTCGCGGCGTTGCCCAGACGGAACAGCACGGGGTGATAGTCGCCGTAGATCTGCATGTAGCGGGCGAGGAAGCCTCGGTTGCGCATAATGTAGTAGCGGTTGGTGTCGCTCGTGGAGTTGAGCTGGCGCTTGCCGGCGATATCCCAGTTAGAGACGGCGCGGGCGCGCTTGAGAACCACGTCGGCAACAACGGCGGCGGAGAAGTGCTGGCTGGCCACGTAGCCATAGCAGGCATCGTCGCCGTAGATAAAGAAGCGCGCGTCGGGCAGGCCGATCTTGTCGACCACGCGGCGCGAGAACATGCCGCCCTCAAAGCACAGCTGGTTCATGGTGCGGTAGCCCTCGGGACCCAGATCCCACTTGGCGACTGGGTTGGGAATGCCGAGCGAAAGGATGAGTTGGTATTGCCAAAAGAAGGCGCCGCCGTCAAAGTCTAGGCGCGAACCCTGGATGACATCGTAGCGGTCGGTCCACTTGGCAAGACGCTCGATGCCTTCGGGGATGACGAGCACGTCGTCGTCCATCACCCAGAACCACTGGGCGCCCAGGTCGTAGGCGCATTTAGTGCCGGCGGAGAAGCCGCCCGCACCGCCGCCGTTTTCGAGCTGCGGGGCGTAGATGACGCGGTCGGTGCCGCCCTGCGCGTCGGGCTGCTCGGTGTCGATGCCCCACAGGTTGGCCAGGCGCTCGTTAAATGCGGCGCACATGGCCTCGGTCTCGCGCGAATTTTCGTTATCGACAATCACGATGCGCCAGGGCGCGGCAGTGAGCTTGGTCATAGAGTCGAACAGGTTGGCCAGGAGTTCCTGGCGCTTATAGGTGACGACAACGATGGCGAGCTTGTCGATGGGGGCGGGAAGGGTTGAAGGCATGGGGCAATATATCCTTTCACGCGCGGCGGGCGAGCGCTGCACGGAAGCTATCGAATACGTCCTTGGGACTGTCCTATTGTAAAGGCTCGGCGCACCTTGGCGGCAAGCTTTGAATAAAACGCAGGAACCTGCCATGGGCCCGCCGCATGATGTGGGGCTGCTTTGCCCGCAAGAGGCTCCATAGATTATATAAACGCCCGCTGGCGCGCTGACCCTTTGATACCATGAAACGACAGGTATTTCCTAAGGAGCACATTTGTCTACTAACGCCTCTGGCAGCCCTGTTCTGTCGCTACTTATTCCCATTTACAATGTTCAGCGCTACCTGCGCGAGTGTCTCGATTCCGCCATGGCGCAGACGCTCAAGGATATTGAGATCATCTGCATTAACGACGGGTCGACCGACAACTCGCCGGCGATTATCCGCGAGTATATGGAGCGCGATGGGCGCGTCAAGATGATCGACAAGGTCAACAGCGGCTACGGCGACTCAATGAACCACGGTCTGGAGATGGCGCGTGGCAAGTACGTTGGCATCTTGGAGTCCGATGACTTTATGGCGCCCGACGCACTCGAAAAGCTTGTCTCGGCCGCCGATAGCAATAATGCCGACTTTGCGAAGGCTAACTTTGATTTCTACTGGTCTAAGCCCGAGGAGCGCCGTTCGCTGCACGAGATGTTTAAGGCCAAGGACTGCGGCAAGCCGGTGCACCCGAGCGATACGACTCAGTTCTTTAAGCAAAAGCCGTCGATTTGGTCGGCCGTGTACCGTCGCGATTTTCTTGAGCGCAACGGCATTAAGTTCCTGCCGACTCCGGGGGCATCCTTTCAGGACACGTCATTCGCCTTTAAGGTGATCGCGTGCGCCGATAAGGCTGTTTACCTGCATGATGCCGTGTTGTCTTATCGCCAGGACAACGAGAATTCCTCGGTCAATTCTTCGGCTAAGGTCTTTTGCGTCAATTCCGAGTATGCCGAGATTGAGCGTTGGATTCGAGAGGATTATGCCCGCGACCACGCAAGCGGCGATGTCGCGCGCATGCTCAAGTTCAATCAACTCATTAAGTACGATTCGTACATGTGGAACTACGTGCGCCTGGCGCCTAAGTTCTATAAGGAGTTCCTGGTTCAGATGGCCAAGGAGTTCCAAACGGCCTTGGACGTCGGGGACTTTTCGCTTGACGACCTCAAGCCGTGGAAGCGCGCAAATCTCGCTGCCATCCTCAAAGATCCTGAGGGCTGGGTTGACGAGCATCCGAGTTTTGCGACGGATGGTGCCTTGGGGCGTGCTAAGTATTACGCCTCGGTTGGAGGCCCAGGCGTGGTCGCCGCCTTCCTCATCGAATCGCTGAGGGGGTAGGTCGGCATGGGAGAGGCCTCGTGTCCTAAAGCTACCATTGTCGTCCCCGTTTACAACTCTGCGCGCTCCATTCAGCGATGCCTCGATTCGCTGTTGGCCCAGTCTGAGCGTTCGATTCAGGTTGTCTGCGTCAACGACGGTTCGACTGATGATTCGTTGAACGTGTTGCGTCGGATCGCGCAGGCCGACGATCGCGTACTGGTGATTGACCAGGAAAACGCGGGCGTCTCGTGTGCTCGAAATGCCGGCATCGATGCCGCCGTGGGCGGGACCGTCTTTTTTGTGGACGCCGACGATTACATCGATGCCCAGACGGTCGAGCGCGTGCTGCATGCCATGGAGTCTGCGGATGCCGAGGCCGCCGTTTTTGGCGGCGTCTGTGAACCTGCCGATGCTGCCCCCAAACGCGTCCAGCAACTCATGAGCCCCAAAGCTGGTACCTTCGGCGCCCGCGATCCTCAACTGCTGTTCCATTCGAATGCGCAGCCCTATGCCTGCCGTGCGGCTTTTTCGCGCGAGCTGCTCAATCGCGAAGGCATTCGCTTCGCCCCCGGTTTGGCTTTGGGCGAGGACGTCGTCTTCCAATTTGCGGCTTATGCGCTTGCCCGCAGGACCGTCGTCATGCCTGACAAGTTCTACCACTACGTGATGGAGAGCGAATCGGCGACGCACGAGTTCAACAGTGCCGAGGCGCGCGCCAAAAAGCTTGACGCCCACATGAAGATGCTCGAGGAGGTCTTGGAAGACTGGGCGGCCTATGGTCTTTTGGACCTGTGTCCCGGCGAGCTGATAACTTGGTTTTTGGACCTAATTGTGTTCGATCTGGCGCGCTTGGATGCCGATGACTTCCATCGCGTGGCGGCTCGCGTCAACATGGACCTCACGACGTTTTTGGGAACGGAGTGGGCGGATATGCCTGCTAAGGGTGCCGTTCGCCGTGTTGCCCACAAGCTCGTTGCGGCGACCTCGGGCGTTTCGATGGCAGACGCCACGCTGTTCTATCTTTCGACTCGTGGTCTCAAAGCCTGCCTGGAGCGCTTTCTATAATTCCAAGCGCTGCCGCCCGCCGCAACTCGGCTGCTAAAATAACCCTGTTACACGCTATTCAACGGGAGGTTCTCTTGCAGAACTCTGATACCCCTAAAGTTTCGCTGCTTGTCCCCATTTGCAATGTCGAGCGCTATCTGCGCGTGTGCCTCGATTCCGCCGTGGCGCAGACGCTCAATGACATCGAGATCATCTGCATCAACGACGGCTCCACCGATAGCTCGCCGGATATCATCCGCGAGTACATGGAGCACGACCCCCGTGTAAAGATGATCGACAAGGCCAACAGCGGCTACGGCGACTCGATGAACCGTGGCCTGGAGATGGCGCGCGGTGAGTACGTGGGCATCCTTGAGTCCGACGACTTTATGTTTGAGGATTCGCTTCAAAAGCTGGTCGCCAAGGCCGATGCTGAGCATGCCGATGCGGTAAAGGGCGACTTTTATCTGTATTGGTCCACGCCCAGCGAGCGACGTGAGCTGTTTGGGATTATCGACGAGCATATGACGGGCGCCGCGTATCGCCCCGTCGATCGCCCGGGCATCTTCTACCGCAAACCTTCCATTTGGTCGGCTATCTATCGGCGCGCGTTCCTCAACGACAATCAGATTCGCTTCCTTCCCACGCCGGGTGCCTCGTATCAGGATGCGGGTTTTAACTTTAAGGTCTGGGCATGCGCCGAGCGTGCTGCGTTTATCGCGGACCCCATTTTGTGCTATCGCCAAGACAACGAGAAGAGCTCCGTTAATTCGCCCAACAAGGTATTTTGCGTGTGCGACGAATACGCCGAGATGCAGCGCTTTTTGGATGAACGCCCCGAGCTTAAGGCTCAGCTTCAGGGTATTTTAATGCGCATGAAGGTCGATACGTACCGTTGGAACGATGAGCGCCTGGTCGATGAACTGCGCGAGCAGTTTTGGAAGAAAGCCTCGTCCGAGCTCAAGGCCGACTGGGATGCCGGTCGCTTTGATCTGTCGCTGTTTGATCCGCGTGGCGAGACCGACTTGCGCCTGATGGTCAAGTCGCCCCGCGCCTATATCGATTCGCGCTTTGACTTTAAGAAGCCGGGCAAGCTCAATACGTTTAAGCATTACTTTAAGATTGGCGGCCTGCCGCTGGTCTGGCGCGTGCTGACATATCAGTGCACCTACGGCGACAACCCGCACCCCGATGACGTTCCGGCCGCACAGTAGGAGCGAGTGACTATGGCTACCCCCAAGATTTCCGTTGTCGTTCCCATCTATAAAGTGGAGGAGTGCCTGGCCTGGTGCCTGGACTCCCTGCTTGCGCAGGACATGCCCGATTGGGAAGGCGTGCTGGTCAACGATGGCTCGCCGGACGGCTCGCGCGATATTGCGGCCGCCTATTGCGAAAAAGACGCGCGCTTCACGCTGGTCGATAAGCCCAATGGCGGCCTGTCGAGTGCGCGTAATGCAGGCATCGCTGCGTCCACGGCGCCTATCGTCGCGTTTTTGGATTCCGACGACCGCTTTACGCCCGATGCATGCCGCGTGATCGTCGATGCCTTTGAGCGCGAGCGCTGTGATGTTTTGACCTTTGGTGCGAATCCGTATCCGCTGGAGGCGGGGTATCCGTGGCTTAACTATGTGCTGAGCCCGCGCGATGTGTCGTTTGAAGGCTATAGCTCCGACCTACTGTTTAAGGAAGCATCTCGCCCCTTTGCATGGCGCACCGCCTGCAAGCGTGAGTTTTTGCTGGGCAACGGGATCGTGTTCGACGAAACCGTTAAGTATGGCGAGGACCAGGTCTTCGATTTTGCCGTGTACGGTCGCTCGCGCAAGACCGCGCTTATTTCGAACAAGCTGTATGACTACCGCGTGGCGCGCAAGGGTTCGCTCATGGACACCATGCGCTACGACGACGAGACGCGCCTGCTGGAGCACGTGAAGATTTACTCCGCGGTGCTGGCTGACTGGCAGCGCGACGGTCTCGATGTCCAGCATGCCGAGGACCTGGCGTACTTCCTATGCGATCTGGTGCTGTACGATGCGCTCAGGTTGCTGGGTTCGGACTGCGGCAAGGTGTTTGCTGCCGTTGCCATGGCGCTTGCCGGTTCTGCTGTGGGCAGCGATGCTGCGCTTGCACAATGTGCCCCGTCTGTTGCCGCTATGGTGCGCGCGGCGCTTACCAGTAAGGCCCCCAATGCCCGTGCGTGCAAAAAGCTCATGTTCGATTACGACGTCTTGAGGTTTGGGCGTCTGGGTGCCTGCAAGCGCATGGCGGCGAACGCCCTGGGAAAGCGAGAAGTGTAGATGAGTATCAAGCGTTTGGCACTTTGCCGCAGTCAGGGCCGTCTGTTTGTGCTGCTTCGTTTTGCCGGTCAGGATGTCGCTGCGCTTATTGAGCAGGAGGGTTCTCAAGCGTTTGCCCATGCGACGACGAGCGGTTCTTGTGTGCCGTCGCTGGTGCTCCCGGTCGATCATGGCCGTGTGCTGGCGCTTTGCCCTTCCGTTTCCGATTACGAGCGCGAGCTCGCTGTCTTGGTGCTTCCGTTTTTGGATGACTCGTCGATGGATGTCGTTTTTGCATCCGATGGCCAAAGGTTGGGCTCCATTCGCCTTGATAGCCGCGTGGCCAAGCTGGAATCCAAGATTAACTACAAAGCAAAGCCTTCGCTGTGCGCGCTTATCCGCGATGCGCAGCGTGGCGAATGCTGCGGTCGCTACGAGATCGATGCCATTCGCTATTTGCCGGCAGACGCCGGCGCGGTGTGGCGCTATGAGGTTACCTGGGCTGGAGACCCCCAGTGCGCACCTGAGCTCCAGATCTTTGATACGCATATGAATGCCATCGATGTCACCGTGCATGTGTTTGAATCGCAGGTCGATGTTCCCCAGCGCAACGGTTGCCGCGTCAATAAAACGTATCTGAGTGTTGAGATGCCTCAGGATATACGAGATTTTGTCGCGATCGTGAACGATCCCACAGAGCGGATCCAAAGCGGGTTTTGCGCCATGGATGGTCGCCTGTACAACGGCATGTTCGATGACAGCTGGAACCGCATGAAGGACGCGCGTGCAGACGACGCAGCTTATCGACGTTGGTTTGAGCAACATCGCGCAAAGCCGGGCGATTTGGCGTGCCAGCGTGTCGCTTCGGCGGCCTTTGCCTATAGACCGCTCGTGAGCATTGTGGTGCCGTGCTACAAGACTGATCGGGTCTACCTGCGCGAGCTGCTGGACTCGGTGCTAGTCCAGAGCTATGACAACTGGGAATTGCTGCTTATGGACGCCTCGCCCGAATGGGATGCGGTGGCCAATCTTGCAGCAAGTGCCAACGATGAGCGCGTTCGTCGCATTGAGCTGCCCGGCAACGGCGGCATTGTGCTCAACACCAACGCTGGTATTCAGCAGGCGGCTGGAGACTACATCGCGTTCTTGGACCATGACGACATTCTGGAACCGGACGCGTTATTCCAGTATGTTTCCGCGCTGAATAAGGCGGCCGAGGGCGAGCGCCCCCAGGTCCTGTTCTGCGACGAGGACATGTTTCAGAAAACGGGGGAGTGGGGTCAGCCGGTCTTTAAGACCAAGCTCAACGCCGACCTGCTCTATAGCCATAACTGTGTGACGCATTTCCTGATGGTGGAGAAGGCGCTCATCGATTACATTGGCATGTCCCCAGAAGACGTTGCGGGTGCCCAGGACTACGACCTGACGCTTCGCTGTCTTGCAGCGGGCGCGCGCTTTGAGCATGTTGCGCACGTGCTGTATCACTGGCGCGTTCATCCGGGATCGACCGCCGATGGCTCTGCCGATAGCAAGCCGTATGCTATTGAAGCCGGGCGCCTTGCGCTTCAGCGCCACTTTAACACGCTGGGCATTTGCGGAACGGTCGAGGAGACCGAGACGCCGTTTGTCTATCGCATGCGCTATGCGCTGCCGGAGCCTGCGCCGCTGGTGAGCATTGTGATTCCCACCAAGGACCACGTTGAGACGCTCGATGCCTGTGTGATGTCGATTGCCCAGAAGGCCACGTATGCCAACTATGAGATCGTCTTGGTGGAGAACAACAGCGAAGCCCCGGATACGTTTGCGTATTACGAAACCCTGCCGGAACGCGTGGCTTCAGCATCAGAAGGCAAGGGCATCGCGCGCGTTGTGTACTGGCCGGGCGAGTTCAATTACTCTCAGATCATCAATTTTGGTGTGAAGCACGCCAAGGGCGACTACCTGCTGCTGCTCAACAACGATACCGAGGTCATAAGCCCCGACTTTATCGAAGAGATGATGGGCTATCTGCAACGTCCCGATGCGGGCGTGGTGGGTGCCAAGCTCTACTTTGCCGATCATCTGGTGCAGCACGCTGGCATTGTGGTTGGCGTGCGCGGCGCACTTGCCCATGCCAACCAGGACTTCTCGGCAAAGCGCGAGGGCTATCTTGCCCGCGCTGTGCGCCCGGGCAACTTTAGCGCCGTGACGGGTGCCTGCCAGATGGTGCGACGCGACGTATTTGAGCAGGTCGGAGGCTACAACGAGGAATTCGCCGTCGGTTTTAACGACGCAGACTTTTGCCTGCGCGTGTGGGAGGCGGGCTTCCGCACCATCTTTACGCCCTATGCCGAGCTGTATCACTACGAGTTCACCTCGCGTGGCAGGGAAGAGGCCAACGAGGAAAAGCTGCGCCGCTGGAAGCGCGAGCAAGCGCTGTTCATGCAGCGCTGGCCTGAGTTCTTCTTGACGGGCGATTCATGGTTGGGGCCGAACTTGTCCTCCGACAGTGAGTACTTCTCGTTTTAGTGCGAAGTAATGCCAAGTTCCGGCAAAGTATCCTCAAGAGCTGCAAGGGCGGTGGGGTTCAAGTACTCCCCGTTCAAGCAGCTCTTGTCATATCGAAAACGTGTGTCAGGATTTTTCAGGTAGCCGTATTAAATTGGTTCGCTTATGTGCTCGGTTTGACTCAGAAGCTATTTAGCGTAACGGTTGAGGTGTGGCGACTCATATTTAAATTGCAGTCACAAAGACACCTTTTATCGATTTCCCGTTGAAATACTGAATTGATAGTTTAAAAATAACTTAAGAGAGCCTTAAATCTCGGAAAAAGGATGTCGTATGAAAAACCTTCGAGAAAGATGGCACGGACTAACAGTGCTGGGAGTTGTTGCATTTGCTGCTGCCTGCATGACGGTTGCCCCGGCGCCCTCATTTGCTGATATTGCTGGCGGTGGCGGAGGCGGTGGACCGATTACGGAATGGTGTTCCGACGGTCGTCCGAAGACTGGACTCGTTCGGTGCGAGGACGGCAACCTTCGCTATTTCGATCCCGAAACTGGCGCCATGGTCACGAACCAGTGACATAACGAATACGAAGCTGTCTGGTACTATTTTGGCGCTGACGGGACCGCGGTGTCGGGCTGGCAGTCTATCGGTGGGGACAAGTATTACTTCTATCCCGAAAACCATGATATGGCATACGGCCGAGTTCAGATTGACGGCAAGAACTACTTCCTGAACACCCCTGGTGCCAACGCCGATGGCCGCATGCAGCATAGTGGCTGGTTCTACGACTCCATCTACGGAAAGTGGTCCTATGCGACCTCCGACGGTGAGCTATTGACCGGTTGGCATAATCTCGGCGGGGCTTGGTACTATTTCAACGAATCTGGGGTCATGCTGACTGGCTGGATCAACGATTCGGGTACCTGGTACTACACTAATGCCTCCGGTGCGATGGTCACTGGCTGGCTCAACATCGGCGGTACGTGGTTCTACCTCGACGGCTCGGGCGCCATGGTCGCTAACAGCTGGCGCAGCCTCGGCGGCTCCTGGTACTGGTTCGGCGACTCCGGTGCAATGGCCACTGGCTGGTTCTTGGCAGGCGGCTCTTGGTACTATGCGAGCGGTTCGGGCGCCATGGCAACCGGCTGGCTCAGCAATGGCGGCACGTGGTATTGGCTCGGAGGTTCGGGCGCTATGGCCTCTAACTCTTGGGCTAACGTTGGTGGAGTTTGGTACTGGTTCGACGATTCCGGCGCGATGGCCACCGGCTGGCGTCAGGTCGGCGGCGCCTGGTACTACTTTAGCGGTTCCGGCGCTATGGCTCACGACGCCTGGGTCGGCGACTACTACCTCCAGTCTTCCGGTGCCATGGCTACGAATGCCTGGGTTGGCTCCTACTATGTCGGCGAGGACGGCAAGTGGATTCCGGGCTACGGTTTAGTTTGGTATAAGAACGGTAGCGATGTTTACCATACGCATAAGTGCCGTACCGTTGGTAAGGACGCAAAGGGCTATTCGCAGATCTCTATTCAGGAGGCCCAGAGGCGTGGCGCTTCACGAGAGTGCAAAAACTGCCAGCAAATTGGCTAGCACATTACTGAGCTAGTTTTGATTGAGGCCCCGTTGCCCTGAAGCGACGGGGCCGCTGCGTGATTGGATACCGTGCTGTTATGAAGAAATGGTCATTCGGAGTGCTGGCTTTTTCGGGCCTCATTTCTTTTGGGCTCCTTTTGGGTTCGCCCTCGATGTTATACGCCCTTGATTCGAATAACACTGACGAAGGTCCCGCATCTAACGTTGCTATTGCTTCTGTCGAGTCAGGCGTTGATGCTCAGCGCGAATCGACCTTCGCTGTCGAGCAGAACTCTCAGGTGGATAATGAGACCCCTTCCGAGGTTTCGAATCAAATTATTTGGCATCAGGGGTGGATATCACCCGAAGAAGGGGCTGGTTTTTGGCGTTGGGGCTTGTCCGACGGAACAATCGCTGTTTCTTCTTGGAGACATATAGACGGTAGCTGGTACTGGTTCGACGACGAAGGTCGAATGGCTCAGGATGGGTTGGTTCAAGTCGGGGGTGCGACGTATGCCTTCTCCTCTTCGGGCGCAATGCGTGTCGGCTGGTACCTAGATTCTACGGGCTCCACTTCTGCTTGGCGTTATTTCTCCGGTTCTGGCGCCATGGTAAAAGGCTGGCTTTCAGACGGCAGCAACTGGTATTGGCTGGATGATGAGGGCAAGATGGTCCACGATGCGATGCTGCAGATTGGGGGAGCTACGTATGGATTCTCTTCTTCTGGTGCAATGCTTATCGGATGGCATCTTGATGCTTCTGTCTGGCATTATTTTTCCGGCTCTGGCGCTCTGGTAAAGGGCTGGCTCTCGGATGGGGGTCGTTGGTACTGGCTTGATCCTGCAGACGGTTCTATGGCCACCGGGCTGAATGAATGCAATGGCACCTCTTATATCTTTAACAGTTCAGGGGCCATGCTAACCTCCCAGTGGGCACTTATTGACAACAACTGGTATTACGCTGACTCCAACGGCTTACTGCATGGAGGTTGGTTACTTCTAGGGAATTCTTGGTATTACCTGGATCCAGGAAGCCATATTATGCTCACGGGCTTTGTGCAAGTGGGCTCGTCCACCTATTTCCTTACGAGCTCAGGTGCCATGGCAACAGGCTGGGCACTTGCTGATGGTACTTGGTATTACGCCGCATCAAACGGAGCTATTCAACGAGGGCGATGGATAAAGTCCGGAAGCGCCTGGTATTACCTTGATGATGTATCCGGCGCAATGCGTACTGGTGAATTTGCGGTAGGAAGCAAGCGCTATTTTTCTTATGATTCCGGTGCAATGGCATCTTCGTGCTGGATCAACTTGAACGATGGTATGGCATGGGCGAATTCGTCTGGAGCACTGAGCGAGCCGTTGCCTACTTCATCTGATGGATCTCCTGTAGTCGCTGATCGTACTGACTCGTCTTCATTGCCAGGTGTGATTCATATTGGAGATGCGGTTTTCTATGCGGATGCGAATGGTGTCGTTAACGTGGCGTCTGGTTGGATTATGTCGAAAGACGCTTCTGACGAAAGTGGCAATACTTGGTACTACGCATCTTCCAATGGTGTCCTTAAGTCTGGTTGGCAATATGTCAACGGTGCGTGGTATTGGATGGACCCTTCCACATTCAAGATGAAAACTGGATGGCTTAATGACGGCGGTACGTGGTACTGGCTCCAGCCTTCGGGTGCCATGTTTGCTAACGGGTGGCTGAAAATCGATGGCGTTGACTATTACTTCAATGCAAGTGGTGCATGGTTGAATACGTCTGGTTCTGTTTTGGGGGTCAATAGGTCCAGCTTGGTCAATTGGCTTATGAGCCACGAAAACGACGGCTATTACCGTGGAACACGCTACGACACGCATCTCAGCCAGGAAACGTGCATGTACCCAAAGGGTGATCCGCGTTGGGACGGTTATACGGGCATGAATTGTGGTGGATTTGTATCGCATGCATATATGAAGGCGGGCGGGAATTTAGCTCCCATTGCCGCCGAGCAGAGCCATTCCCCTTGGAGTGGAGGTCCCGGAAGGGGCGGCTGCGTAAACGCTTATCGTTGGTACGGCTACGCTATCGATACGTGTGCGAACGTGACTTATTTCAACTCTATTGATGAGTTGTTACGTAGTGGTTTGGCTCGTAAGGGGGACATTGTGTTCTTCAATCCTTACAACCCATATGCGGACGATAGCCACATTGGCTTTTTCTGGGGCAATTCGCCGAGCGAAAATTTGTTCTGGCATAGTGATGGTTATGGAAATCGCATCTCCGGTTTGACCGCTTTGGGCCCATCGAAAGTAATACTGATTCGTTAGAATTCCGAGTTGTAGGGGACTCTCTGGGCCCCCTACCTTTTTGACATCTGGTTTGAAAGTTTATTTGAAGTCGGTATTCTTGGGGGCAAGAGGAGGGGGCAATGAGCCTGCGGGTTCAACCCTGCCGGTAAGTTCTTCTTTTCTTTGCAGCATTGCGCCCAACTATTTATTGTCCTAGATGGCATCTTGTCCTGTTAGATGTTCGGGAATCTTTCATAGCTATGCTGTAAGCTAGACGCAATCAAGAGCGAATGACGAGGTTTACATGAACAAACATCTTAAGTTGTTTTCGGCATTGTTGGTGCTGATGCTCTTTGCGCCCGTTTCTATGTTTGTATGCCCTGCGGATGCAGAGGCTGCTCAGACTCTGGTTGAGAATTCTTGGCGTTATGAGGGTGGACAATTAGTTTCAGATGATGCTTCTTCCGAAGAAGACGGAATAGCTTTATTGTCTATGGACGCTCTTCCCGATGGGGTTACAGCTCAGGGCATTGACGTCAGCGAGCACCAAGGGCGTATTGATTGGGACGCAGTTAAAGCTTCTGGCATCGATTTCGCTATTCTGCGCGTTGGGTTTGGCGCTCCGTCTTTCGGCGGTCGAGTTGACTATCAATTTAATCGAAATATTTCTGAGTGCGAGCGACTCGGAATTCCCTACGGCGTCTATGTCTATTCATATGCTTTTGATAATCAACAGGCAGCCGATGAGGCGTCCATGGTGATTGACTGCCTGTCGGGGCACAATCCTAGGCTACCGGTGTATTACGATCTTGAGGACAAGACAATTATTGCAGATGGTCGTCAATCCGGAATTGCATCTAGAGCTCAGACATTCTGTAATAAGATTTCTAGTGCTGGATATAAGCCAGGCATTTATGCAAACCTAAATTGGTTTAACAATATATTGACCGACCCTGTATTTAAGAGCGGTTCTTGGGATCATTGGATTGCTCAATACAACTCCCAATGTCACTATACCGCCAGTTACAGCTTTTGGCAGTATACAAGCCGCGGAAAAGTTTCTGGTATTAGCGGAAATGTTGATATGAATTACGCGTATGTTGATGTCTCTCTTTATTACTGGCAGTTAAAAGAGGGCACTTGGTATTACGCAACCTCTGACGGCAAAGCGTATACCGGATGGTTGCGCCAGGGCGGAGCCTGGTATTGGCTCGACCCCGACGCGGGCGGTGCCATGGCTACCGGCCTTCACGAGTGCAACGGCTCCCTGTACTGGTTTAATTCGTCCGGCGCGATGTCGACCGGGTGGGTCCTCGACGGCGGGACCTGGTACTACGCGACTGGCTCCGGCGCGCTGGCGCGCGGCCCCGTATCCGTCGGCGGCGTGCCCTATTGCTTCGACGCCCGGACGGGGGCCATGCTGACGGGCTACCAGACGGACGCGCAGGGCGTCCGCCGCTACTTCGGCAGCTGCGGTCCCCTTAACGGCTGGGGCCTCGTCGACGGCTCCTGGTATTGGTTCGCTGACGGTATCGCCTCGACCGGCTGGCTTTACACCGGCGGCTCCTGGTACTGGCTCGACCCCGACGCGGGCGGCGCCATGGCGACGGGCCTCCATTCGTGCAACGGTTCCGCATACTGGTTCAACAGCTCCGGCGCAATGGCGACCGGATGGGTCCTCGACGGCGGGACCTGGTACTACGCGACTGGCTCCGGCGCCCTCGCCTCCGGCTGGCTCAACCTAAACGGTGCGTGGTACTGGCTCGATCCCTCGACGCACGCCATGGCCACTGGGCTCCACGAGTGCAACGGCTCCGCGTACTGGTTCAACGCCTCCGGCGCGATGGCGACCGGTTGGGTCCTCGACGGCGGCACCTGGTACTACGCGACGGGATCAGGCGTGCTGGCCTCCGGCTGGGCATACGTCGGCGGCGCCTGGTACTGGCTTGACCCCACGACGCACGCAATGACTACGGGTGTTCAAGAAATCGATGGGGTGCAATACTCTTTTGCTAGCAATGGTGTATGGCTTGGCTAGCAGCTCTTCTTTAATTGCTTTTTTCTAATTACATATTGCTCTTAGCCATCCATTTGTAGACTATGTTTATGTAAAAATTGGTTACTACTGGGGGCTGCACATGGCAAGGAAAAAGCGAATAATATTAATCCTAATCATTCTTTCAACCCTACTGCTCGCTGGGCCCGGTGTGGTTGATATCGCGAACGCAGAACCCATAAGCTCCTCTATCCCTACTGATATTGAGAGGCAATCCGTCCCCTCGACTCTTTCTCCTTCCGATTCAATCGATGATGGTCCTGCTCAAGAATCCGTTAAATGGAATCTGGGTTGGAATTCGTTTGACGGCAACTGGTTCTATGTGGATTCAGTCAATCCGGTCTCGTTGCATTCTGGCTGGCTCTATACCAATGGGGCCTGGTACTGGCTCGATCCCTCGACGCACGCCATGGCCATCGGGCTCCATGAGTGCAATGGCTCCGCATACTGGTTCAATGGCTCCGGCGCGATGGCGACCGGATGGGTGCTCGACGGCGGGACCTGGTACTACGCGACGGGCTCAGGCGCGCTGGCCTCCGGCTGGCTCAACCTAAACGGTGCGTGGTACTGGCTCGATCCCTCGACGCACGCCATGGCGACGGGCTTTCACGAGTGCAACGGCTCCCTGTACTGGTTTAATTCGTCCGGCGCGATGGCGACCGGGTGGGTCCTCGACGACGGGACCTGGTACTACGCGACTGGCTCCGGCGCGCTGGCGCGCGGCCCCGTATCCGTCGGCGGCGTGCCCTATTGCTTCGACGCCCGGACGGGGGCCATGCTGACGGGCTACCAGACGGACGCGCAGGGCGTCCGCCGCTACTTCGGCAGCTGCGGCCCCCTTAACGGCTGGGGCTTCGTCGACGGCTCCTGGTACTGGTTCGCTGACGGTATCGCCTCGACCGGCTGGATTCGCACCGGCGGTTCCTGGTACTGGCTCGATCCCGAGGCGGGCGGCGCCATGGCGACGGGCCTCCATGTGTGTAACGGCGCAGCGTACTGGTTCAACGCCTCCGGCGCCATGGCGACCGGATGGGTGCTCGACGGCGGGACCTGGTACTACGCGACGGGCTCCGGCGCCCTCGCCTCCGGCTGGCTCAACCTAAACGGTACGTGGTACTGGCTCGATCCCTCGACGTACGTCATGGCTACGGGTGTCCAAACTATTGGATCATGTGAATACATATTTAATAGTTCCGGCAAGATGATGGCCAATTGCTGGTCAAACGGTGATGGGTCCTGGATGTATCATTCTTCATCCAGCGGTGCAATTGACCTTAAAGGCATCATGACCGATTCAGGAATCCAGCTGATTGACGACGACGGTAATGCCAGAACTGGTTGGATTGAGAGTCAGGGTGCTCGATATTATTGTTCTGCTAATGGGGTAATTCTGACTGGATGGCAGCAAATTGCTGGGTCTTGGTATTACTTTAACTCGGATGGTCGAATGGCGACCGGCTGGCTTAACGATGGCGGTAACTGGTTCTGGCTAGATTCCTCTTCTGGCACAATGAAAACGGGATGGCTATCCCTTGGGGGCACATGGTATTACCTTGATGCCGCACGTGGGGGAGTAATGTTGAGCAACGGTTGGTATTGGATCGGCTCTATTGACTACAAGTTCAGTTCATCCGGCGCAATGGTTGGCGCTTGGGTCAATGTCCCGTGCTATTCGCAGTACCCGGAACTTCCTACTGGCTGTGAGTCGGTTGCCCTTACAAACTTGCTTAACTACTATGGTTTCGGTTTAGGTAAGACGATTATTGCGGATTATTACTTGCCCAAGGGAAGCAACGGCAATTTTGTTACCGCCTTTGATGGCAACCCAAGGCGTAATAGCGGGGGTCTCATGGGATGCGTCGCCCCTGCGATTACTATAGCTGGTAATAACTTTCTGCGTGCTGCTGGAAGTGGCAAGCAGGCAAAAGATGTCTCTTTCTCGTCAATTTCTTCCATTAAGAACAGACTGACCTGTGGTCAACCTGTTGAGATGTGGAATACCGAGTGGGGAAGTTGGCCAGGAGGCCGTTATGCTGCGCGTTGGTATAACGGGCATTCCTATGGCCTGTGGGGCGGTAATCATGCCGTAGTCCTTAAAGGCTATGATGACGAGCAGGGAATTGTCTATCTTTCGGATTCGATTAACGGCAATGTTACGCGAAATGCCCAGGTGTTCTTCGGTACGTGGCAACAGATGGATAGCCAGGCCGTGGTAATTGAATAGCCATGATGTTAAAAAAAGGAGAGCTCGATGAGCTCTCCCCTTTTTACTACATTTTTAATCAAGCTACGCTGTCCTATTACGTCCAAATAGTTCGTCCCAGTTACTAGCTGCCAAAACTGTTCCGCACACAATTACAACGCAGCAGATTACGGATGCCACGTCGGGAATTGTTCCAAGCAAGATCAGGCCAAAGACCACCGACCATGCCGAATAGGAGATATTCAGAGCCATCGCACGCGCTGCTCCGATTGCCGCAATGCCCTTGTAATAGAACAGATAGGATGCAGTTCCTGCGAGCCCGGCGAGTGCAATAATCAATGTGGGCATGCTCGGGATTGCGCCCAGCGTGAAATGCCATGCTCCGAAGAGGGGAAGTACAAGCACTCCATAAACAAGCGCACTTGTAGTTTCGCGGATTTGTAAAGCCGTTTCGTCATCAACGGCATCATCTTTCATTCCCCATGCGCACAGCACCGCTTCGGATCCCCATCCGATAACGGCAAGCACCGCGCCGAGTAAGCCGAGAGGGGCATTTGCAATCTCGCTTGATCCGGCCGATAGATAGCCCATCGTCATTACGCCGCAAAGGGCAACAAGAAGGGAAAGAATCTGACCTTTGCCCATTTTCTCCTTCAGCAGCACGAACGAAAGGAATGCTCCGACTGCGGGATAGAAGGCGGAGATAATTGCCGTGTAGGCTGCTCCGATATTATTAATCGCCAATACGTATCCGGTCATTCCGATAGGTCCACCGAGCAGCGCGCCGGCGATGACGACCTTGCCAGAACGAGTTTTAAGTGCAGCGAGCGTGTCTTTTAATCTGCCTCGAACTCCCATGTAGCCAAAGAGCCAGATTGCACAGAAGGCATCATGGAGAAAAGATCCCGCAATGGAGGCGCATGCAAGCGCTTCCGCCGATCCAATATAGGGCGCAAGCGCCAAGCCGATTCCAAGAATCACTGTATCAAGGCCCCAAAGAAGACCGCTAAAAAAGCCGAATTGCATCGTTATTCACCTTTCCGATAGATCTCCAGTGCCTTTTTAAGGTATTTGGCACCGTAATTGAAGTAGATATAGAGCCACTCGCCCACGAAGTCACCTTCGGCTTCTTTCAGAAGAGACCAGAGGTACCAGCACCATCCTGCAAGGGCAATGTGCGCATAGTTATGCGCAACTTCGTTGTTTGTTGCCTTGCGCCCAAAATACGCATCAAGCGCGCGGTCGACTTCATCTTCGGAAAGCTCGCAGCAGACACTGCACGTTCCAAAATCGTTTGCGTAATCGCTCATGCCAGCATATTCCCAGTCAATGAGATAGTACTTGTCGTTCTCATCGATAAGGAAATTGAGGTAAAAGAAGTCATTGTGGCAAAGGCATTTTGGTGCATTATCGGCCTGTACAAAGCGCTCCAATTCATCGATTTCGGCGGACATTTCCCTGTAGCCTGGAATGTCGATGGGACCTTTTTCCAGAAGAAGTGATTCGTAGCGCTTCGCTTCGAGGTAGAAGTCAAATTCGGTTTCAACATTTGCACCACTCTCGTGAAGCGAACGACACATCTGCATCATTCGATTCATTTGGGCAGCATCATGCGGATCAGGCTGCTTTGCGTTGGGTACAAACTTCGAAATTTTCCAACCACGCTTTGGGTCCTCATGAATGAACGTGTCGTCAAGGCCGAGTTCCTTGGCCTTTTTAAGTGCGGCTACTTCTCCATTTCTGTTAATAAGCAGTTCGGTCCCGACTCCCGGATGGCGGTAAACGTACTCTCCGTCATTGGTTCTAAAGTGGCACGATAGATTCGTAAGACCTTGTTTAAGGGGATAAACGTCGTGAATCTCTGATTTGGAGCAGCCGAGCACTTGCTCGATGTTATCGAAAATGTCGGAGTCAACGTTTTCGATAAAATGTGGATCAAAGGCACGCAGCTCATCAAGAGAATCGAATTCGTTGATCTCGCCCTCAGGATACTTCTTGATAACCATATCGAGCTCCTTGATGTGCTCGATATATAGATCTTCCCAAAGCTTGTCCGTTGTTTCGGGCTTGTTATATTCCGTTTCAAGAATCTGCTTAAACGCAAGCGAAAAGGCTTTATCAAAGTAGACATGTCCGAGCATGTACCATGCATCGGAACCGCCAATCGTAACATTGGTGATTCTATCCATTGCTCCCGTTTGAATGCACCATTCTTTGGTGGCGCCTTCAGAGTATTGAGCAGAATAAAATGCTTTCCAAACATATGCCTCAAACGGATTGCTTAGAAGGTAATCATCGCTTGAGCAAATGTAGGTGTTACCAAGTCGCTCTTTTACGCACATAAGCGATGCGTGGTTATTTTTGGATGCGTATTCGTTGTTGACGACAATCGAAACGCCGAACTTGCTTTCAAGATAGAAGAAATACTCTTTTTTATAGCCGACAACGACGGTGATATTGCTGATACCCGCGTCTTGCAGCTGCCTAATCTGACGCTCAATGAGAATCTCACCACGTACTTTTAAAAGGCCTTTGGGCTTTTCATACGAAATGGGAGCAAAGCGGCTCGAAAGTCCCGCAGCCAATATCACTGCGTTTTCAACCTTATAGGGATGAAGCGTTTCGTAACCGTTGTCGGTTAGGCTGTCCGATTCGAGAAGGCCCTCATTCGTGAGCTCTTTATTTGCTGCGTTTACTGATCCAAGTGAAAGGCCAGTGCGCTCGGCAACTTCTCGCTGGCTGGCATATGGGTTCTTTAGGTATTCGTACAGAACTGTAAAGTTACGCTTGGTCAGTTCCACTACAGGCCTCCAATTAAGATGTTCATTGCTTAGGAAAAGAATAGAATGATTGAACGATATGTTCAATCAATTGTATTTCGCTACATAGATTGAACAGAAAGTAGCGAAAATCAATCTCGAAAGGTGGATTAAAATAACTAAATAGGATATCTGGGAGGGTCGCTTATGTATCGATTCGAAAAGAAGGCCACGCTTGTTTGTGCTGCTGCGTCATTAATCACTGCTTGCTGCTTGCCCCTGAGTGCGAATGTCGCGTTTGCACAGGATTCCGTTGAGGCTCAGAGTATTGAGTCAAAAGCGGATTTTTCTTCTGTGGTTTCCGATGATTTGCAACCTGATAATTTTTCCGTCATAAAAGATGGCTGGCAACGAGACGAGTCGTCTGGAGTTTGGTATTACGGAAAAAACGGTAAACACCAAACTGGCTGGCTGCAAAGCGGGGGCTATTGGTATTGGCTTGATCCAGCCAATGATGGTGCAATGCAGACAGGATATTTCAATGTGACCGATGCTGGCGGATCGACTGCTTCGTTTTATGCGAATGACGGCAATGCCGCAACGCCTTTTGGCGCGCTATATCAGAACTGCTGGCTACGTAACTCAGATGGAAATTGGTTTTATGCCAATGCTCGAGGCGATTTAGCTGCTGATTGGTTTTATCAAGACGGCACATGGTATTACCTGGATCCTGTCACCCATATAATGCAGGTTGGTTTTGTCGACCTCGGGAGCGGGAAATACTATTTAGATGCCACTGGTGCTATGAAAACCGGCTGGATTCTCGTTGATGGGAATTGGTACTGGGCTTATTCATCGGGTGCCCTTGCTTCGTCATGGCAAACGATAGGTGGGGCTCGCTATTATTTTGACCCACAGACGTTCATCATGTTTAAGGGTCGTCAAAAGATTGATGGAAGAACCTACATTTTTGGTGACTATGGCCTCGCAAATGGATGGTACAAAGACGGAGCAGATTGGTATTACTGCTCTAACGGTATTGCGGCCACTGGCTGGAAACTCTTTAACGGCGCTTGGTATTATCTCGACCCAGCCTCCGATGGTAAGATGTCCGTTGGGTATTTAGACCTTGGCAATGCAGCTTATTATTTAAAGCCTAACGGGGCTATGGCTGTTGGTTGGGCTCAGGTCGAGGACGGCTGGTATTTCGCCTCCCAATCTGGTGCACTTATTTCTGGCTGGTATAAAGAGGGCACGAGCTGGTATTACCTGGACCCTGTTAGCCATCTCATGAAAACGGGCTTATTTGAGGTGGGCGGCAACGATTGTTTTGCAAACCAGAGCGGTAGGCTTGTGGTTTCAAGCTGGGTTACCGTTAATGACGGCGTTCAAAGATACGCTAATGATAATGGATATCTTTGCAAGGATGTGATTCGCGAAAACGGCACTATCCTAAAAACCGCTGGAGCTGATGGTTGGCAGGTTGCGTCCGGCTGGGTTAATGTCGCAAATCTTAGGTTTTACGCTGAGCCCGGAACGGGTGCCATTCATCTTGGATGGCTGCAGATTGACGGCGATTGGTATTGGCTTGGTGCCGATTCTGGCGTGATGAAGACCGGATGGGTTTTTACTGGCGGTGCATGGTATTACCTAAACGCTGACGGAAAAATGGCAACTGGTTGGAAATGCCTGAATGGAACATGGTATTACCTTGAGCCCAATGGAAGCATGCATGTTGGCTGGCTTAAAGATTCGGGTAAGTGGTATTGGTTAGACGGCAGCGGCGCTATGGCAACGGGCGCAAGGACCATCGATGGCGTTCGTCGAGTTTTCTGGAGTGATGGACAGTGCGACAAAGTTGGCTGGCAAAATCCATCCCAGTATCCTCAGGTCAGTTCTTGGACTGTTCGGCTGCCTAGCTATTGCACCGGATACTTTACCTATGTGACCCCTTCTCGCATTTCTGTCGAAGCAACGCGGGAAGATTGCGTGAACGCCTTTATCCAGCGCGCCTATGAGTATATTGGTACGCAATATATTGAGCCTTGGTCTACCGCTCCCGGTGGAGCTGTTGATTGCTCTGGTTTTGTCTTGCAGTGCCTTTATGCTACTGGCATGGATATGGGTGTTTACAACCCTTATAACCATCGCTGGGATCCAAGCCAAACCTATAATTCCATGAATTGGTATCGAAGCAATATCTTTATGCCCGTGAGCACGAGCTCGATTCAACGCGGCGATGTGATTTATTACCGCGGTCATATTGCAATTGCACTTGGCGGCGGTTTGATGATTGATTCCTGGCCTCATCAAGGTGTCGGAATTCATCCTATTAGCGCAAGGGGAAATGTAATCGGCGCAGCTCGTCCGTTTATTTAATAGATTCCCTGCAAGACAGTCGGTACCGGTTGGGGGCCTGAAATGAATGCTCGGATTGATCATCGAATTTGCTGGCGAGTAATTGGCTTGATGCTATTTTCCGCCTTACTCTCAGTTACAGCCCCCGCATTTTCTTGCACTGCTTATGCCGTGGAAGAGGGGGCGGATAACGGTGTCGTAGAGCGCGACTCGACAGGAGGGCCGGGAGCATTGGTCGGTGGCGGTTGCTCTCAAGACTCCAGCGATTGTGCCGGCAAAACAACGGAAGATTCGAGCCTACAGGTTGTCGAAAGCCATGACCCGTCGACTGCAGAACAACTATCTGGATGGCAATGGAACGGTTTGTCCTGGTATTACTATCTAGATGGCTGTCGTTTGACCGGAATGCAGAATATTGACGACTCGCTGTACTACTTGGACCCCGCTCGTGACGGCGCAATGAGCTGCGGCTGGATTTTTACTGAAAATAAGTGGTATTACGCGGGTCCGTCAGGCGCTTTGGCAAGTGGCTGGCAGTTTATTGGAGACCAATGGTACTGGTTTGACTCCCTTAACAGTTGTTCTATGGCTACTGGTCGACGTGTTATTGATGGGCACCCTTATCTTCTTGGAACCTATGGACTGATTAATGGATGGTGCCTTGATAACGGTTTATGGTATTGGGGTAGCAATGGTGAAGTCTTAACCGGCTGGCTTCAAACTGGCAATAACTGGTATTGGCTTGATCCCGCCAATGATGGTGTTATGTCTAGAGGAATCGTTTCTGTCGGTTCGTCTCGTTACTATTTATCGGATTCCGGCGCAATGGCTGTTGGTTGGGCGTTTGATGGGACGGACTGGTATTACGCTGACGGTTCCGGCGCACTTGCATCGGGCTGGCGTTTGGTGAATGGCGTTTGGTATTGGCTCGATGTCGCAAATGACAATAGAATGGCTACCGGCTTTTTTGTCATCGGATCCAATCAATATCATTTTTCTTCAACGGGAGCGCTGTCACTCGGCTGGTTTATGAGCGATGGAGACCGGTATTACGCTGAGCCTTCTCATGCGTCGGGCATTGTAAAGGCGGGATGGCTGAAGGACAATAGCCAATACTATTATCTCGATCCTGCCGCCGACGGTAAAATGCTGCTAGGTCATTTTTCTGTAAATGGGAAAAGCTATTATGCAAAAGCTTCAGGCGCTGTTGCTTGTCGTGAATGGGTAGATGTCCAGGGCTCGGTCCAGGATGAGCCGTCTAAGGCTTTTGCTGGTTCTGATTGCTCATTGTGTGGAGCGTTGCGTAGTGGAAAGCTATTTACAACAAACGGTGATGGTGAATTAGCCGAAGCTTACGGGTTTGTGACGCTTGGAGGGTGCAAGTTCTATGCTGATCCAACCGATGGCTCCCCCTGCGCTGGATGGAAGAACGTTAACGGAAAATGGTACTTCTTTGATGAGACCGCTGGCTATGCACGATCTGGCTGGCTGTACAAGGATGGCTCCTGGTTCTATTTGGACCCATCTACCTACGTTATGAAAACCGGCTGGGTTTCCGTTAACGGATCTTGGTATTACTTGAATTCGTCTGGTTATATGCAAACAGGGTGGCTTAACCTGGGGGGTACCTGGTATTGGCTTGACGCTAGTGGCGCCATGGCTACTGGCTGGCGCGTTGTGGACGGATCCTGGAATTACTTCATGGCCAACGGCGCGTGGGTGTCAGACTATATGGATGCTAAGGCTCAAAGTTATTCAAGCAATACAAATTGGCTGATACTTGTCGATACATCACGTTGCGTTACGAGTATTTACACTGGATCCTGGAATAACTGGTCCTTAAACCGTCGATATGTATGTTCGACGGGAAAAGCTAGCACGCCTACGGTGATAGGGGAGTATCAAGTCTACGGTAAGGGATACTCCTTTGGGCATGGATATACTTGCTATTACTACACGCAGTTCTATGGTGATTACTTATTCCATTCCTCACCCTACTACGTCAACAGCAACCGCGTGATGGATCCCACGATGGGCGTTCCATCCTCTGCTGGATGCGTACGCCTTGAGATTCAGAATGCAAAATGGATTTACGATAACATTCCTTATGGAACAAAGGTTGTTACTTATTGATATTAGGCACTCGTTTTAAGAGACAGGGATAAATACTCTATTTTTAAAAGAGTTTCTTTTAACTGAGGGTGCTTTGATAATCTTTAAGCAATGAATTTGGGAGGATTTTTGGAAATAGAAATGGGAAATGATATTGGCGTATGCGTACTTCTCTCAGCTTATAAACCCGATCTTAAGTTTTTCGCGGAACAACTTGATTCGATAGATAAACAAACGTTTCCGCTTACGCTTCTAGTTAGAAATGACTGCCCTGAATCGGATTCATTAGAGCGGTTTATCCAAGCGCATATAACGAAAAACGCCTATCGGTATTATCACGGTGATAATAATCTCGGTTATGTCAAATCGTTCGAGGCGCTGCTCTCCTTGGCGGAAGGGGATTACGTAGTACTTTGCGATCAGGATGATATTTGGGAGCCTAATAGAGTTGAAGTTTCGCTCAACCATATGCTTGAAGAAGGCTCAATTCTAGATGTTTGTGATAGATCGGTAATTGACGAAAACGGAAATATTCTGGTAAAGAGTTATAGGAAAGCTCATCCTAATTCGCCGGAAGTAAATTGGTGCTCTGGAGAGGATATTACTGTACAGGCCGCAAGCGTATGTTACGGCATTGGTATGGCTCTCATGTTAGATGCGAGTGCGGCGAAGTCGATGATTCCCTTTCCGGAATCGACTGCACATGACTTGTGGTTGACATTGGGTTGCAGTGAACTGGGGAAGTGCAGCTTTACTATGACTCCTTTGGTTAAGTATCGTCGACATGGTGGTAACGAAACTGGATTCCTTGCAGGTGTTTCTTCAAAAGATGATTGGTATTCGACAAGAGTTAAAAACAGGGTTGATACTGCTAGGCGATTTGCCGATAGATTTCCCGATTCACCGCATCTAAAGGAAATATTGGGGTTCGCTGAAGCAAGGGAGCGGCGCTCCATAATTGGTTTACTTAAATACCGACGAGCTTGCCCGTCTATCGCTAAAGCAGATATCATTATACGTCTTATGCCGAATTGGCTGTTTATTTTGATTTTAAAAGAACTTAAAGCTGCGAGATAGCTCCGTATCCTCATTTCGACAGGTTTAGAAGGGCGCTTATATTTGTGAAGGCCACAGAGAAGACTCTTTCGATTAAACATAATATGTTCTGGAATACCGTCGGTTCGTTGACTAATTTAGGCTGTCAGTGGCTTATCACCATTTTGGTCGTTCGGCTGTCTGATGGATATAGTGCTGCAGGCATTTATTCGCTGGCTATGTCTATTTTCAACATGTTTTCTCAATTAGCCCAATACAGGATGTACACGGTGCAAATTGCAGATGTTGAAAGGAAAAACTCTGCTGGTGAATACCTGACTTTTCGTTTCTTTACTACTTTTATAGCGTTTGCAATGTTAGCCGTCTATTCCATTGCAACGTGTCGTATTGGTACGGTGCCCGCTATTCTTCTGTATGCTCTCTATAAAACCGCTGGCTTAGTCATTGATGTCATGCATGCTAATGATCAGGTTGGTCATAGGATGGACTATATTGGGAAATCCCTCATAATGCAGGGCATCGGCTCTCTCCTTTCATTCATTCTTGTCTTTGGATTTTTTAATAGCCTCGAAGGTGCACTGTTGCTTATGACGGTAGTGACAATAGGCATCGGAGTTATTTACGATTATCCAAGATCAAATCGGATTTCTGCAATCAAGCTTGGAATTAGCCGAGCGAAGGTCAGAGCCTTCCTATGTAGCTGTTTGCCCATCGTTCTGGGCGGCATTGCTGCTTCTGCGGCGCCGAATATTCCCAGGCAGTATTTATCTTATTCATTCGGAGATTCTGCTCTGGGTATTTATGCATCAGTTGCTGCACCTGTGGCAATTATCCAAATGGGTGCGACCTATATTTATAATCCTTTATTAGGTTATCTAGTAGAGCGTTACCATTCTAGAGAAAAGTCCTTTTTTTCGCTCATAGGTAAAATACTTGCTGGCATCTTTTTTGTCGGTGTCATATCTTCAGTTGCCCTTTTCTTTTTCGGTAAATTATTGCTGTCACTGTTTTATGGCGCTGGAATAGCTAAACATACCGATCTCCTTCAGCCTATGTTGGCTTGTGCCTTTTTGACTGGCATCGCTTGGTTTGTCAACGATTTGTTGGTTTCTCTTGATAATTACCGAGGGGTATTTGTTGGCAGCATGCTGTCCTTAATTAGTGCTGCCGCTGTTATGGCTCCTGCGCAAATGCTGTTTGGCTTAAATGGCCCTACTGTATCGGCGCTTATATCCAATGCCATTTGCCTTATTTATCAGTCTTCTGTTTTGGGGAAACAGACGCAACAATGGTTCGGGGAAAAGAGATAGGCCGATGATGTCTAAAGCTCACGCGCTATTAAAGCTTCAAAACACTGAATTGGATATCCTTCAGGTTGTCGCCGCATTCTGCTCTAAGCACGGCATCAGGTGGTGGCTTGACGGTGGAACATGTTTAGGAGCAATGCGTCATAGGGGGTTTATCCCTTGGGATGATGATATAGATATCGGAATGATGCGTTCAGATTATGACCGCTTTTGCTCTTTAGCCGAGGGTGGGTTACCGGAAGGATATTCGCTCCATACATCGCGGAATACTACTGGCTATGCTGCGATGTTTGCTAAGGTGTATCGCGATGGAACTCGCTTCGAGAATCAAGAGGCTCGAGAGGCTTCCAGTTCGATGGGCATTTTTGTCGACATCTTTCCATATGACCAGCTCTATACAGATAAACGCCTTCGTGCAAAGCAAGTCCGAACTGCATCAATTGCACAGAAAAGAGCCTATTTATATCATTCTTCTTCCATTGTTGTCCCTCATAAAGGGTTCCTTGGTCAACTCGAGCAAATTGGTTGTTCTGCTATGCACGTGGTGGAACAACTGGTTTCTCGAGGCGCATGCTCTTACCAGGATTTGTTCGATTCCTGTATTGCCGACTCAAATACGGGTGAGGTCTCTGATTACTGTCTGACGTTAAGCTGGCCGAATATGGCGCCAGTGCCTATTTCAGAGATTTTCCCTCTGAGCAGTGCGGTTTTCGAAGGCAGTGAATTCCCTGTTCCTCGTATGACGGATAAATATCTTACAACGATGTATGGCGATTGGAAAAAAATACCGTCACCGGATAATCGACATACCCATCTTCCGCTCTTGCTCGACTTTGGAGATGGGGAAGTCTGGACGGCACAGAATTAAGGATATGACATCTATATCAGATGAGGTTATGTGATGAGCTCCTCTATTTGTATTTTCACTCACCATTATCACCCGCAACTTAGTGGAATTGGTAATTTTGTCGATGGTCTCGCTCACGCCTTGACTGCACGCGGCGATAGGGTGGTTATCGTTACTAATGATTCGATGCGCGTGGGAGTCGGTCATTCAGTCGAAAACGGCCTGGAGGTAATTCGTCTTCCTTGCATTCCGTTACTTGATGGAAGACTTCCTCTTCCCAAAAAAACCAGTGATTATTACCGACTCCTGCAAACCCTTGATGATTATGAGTGGAATGGTGTTCTGATAAACACGAGACTTTTCCCTCTCTCGCTCGAAGGGCTGAAGTTTGCTGCGGATCATAGTGCTAAGGCTGTTGTTCTCGACCACGGCTCAGCGTATCTCTCTTTCAATCAGCCATTTCTTGATTATTTTGTTCGCCGATATGAAGATTGGATTACTGATCGCGTAAAGTCGTTTGAACCTGATTTCTATGGGATTTCTTCTAAAAGTGTTGAATGGCTTCAGCACTTTAATATCACTGCAAAAGGCGTAATTTCAAACTCAATCAATGCCTCATTCTATAGGAGTATTTCTTCGGGGAGAGATTTCCGATCTGAATTAGGTATCCCTCAGTCATCTTTGGTTGTAGCTTTTGTCGGGCGGCTTATTCCTGAAAAGGGAATTTATTCAATTATTGAGGCGGCTCGCACAAAAGATATTACCAAGCGTGATATTTGTTTTGTTCTTGCAGGGGATGGTCCGCTGGCTAATGAGGTCAAGGAAGCTTGTTCGTCTAACTTGTTTTGGCTTGGGAGATGTAACACAGAGGATATTTCCTCCTTACTCCAGCAAGCAGATGTGCTTTGTCTTCCAACTCGTTCCGAAGGCTTTTCAACGGTACTTCTTGAAGCTTCAGCCTGCGGAACGCCTGCAGTGGTAACAGACGTGGGCGGGGCACGCGAGCTTATCTTAGATGATAGCTACGGCACAATAATTCGGTCCATGGCATCTGATGAGGTGGTTTCGGCATTATGCAGGCTTTTTGATGATCGAAAGCTGCTTTCTCTTCAGTCTCGAAACTCTAGGGCGCTTGTTGAAAATCGATATAACTGGGATGCCACTGCTATGGATGTCGAGAAGGCGTTTTGTATTTGCTAAGTGATACTTGGCTGGCTTTTGTTCGGATGAAGTTGATAATCAAGGGCTTTTGTTCGGCTTTTGCGTGAAGTTGGATATAAGTGCCGATTTTGGTATTGTCGATTCCTCCTATTTCATGAATATTTGCTCGCTTGAGCACCGCTGAATATCAAGAAGCACGCCGCTGTTATTGCGCCTGGCTTTTGGGCCGACATGGGTCTCGGCGCCTATTTATTGCTAGCGTCCGGCGTCGCGTCGCTGCTGCATGTTGGCCTCGCCTGTATCAACCCAGACCGCGTTTCCTTAAGCTAGTGCCAAAGATTAAGGCTATCGTTGGGATGGGGGGGGATAGTTGGAGCAGTTTTGTCCGATTAGAATGGCGTCGAAGTCTTATGCACCGCGCAATTGGGCGAGAGCCGCAGCGGATTTGTATCTCGCGATGGCAGATGGGGGCTCCGGGTGAACGTCAGCTGTATGCCAGCCGTGCAAACTAAATATCCAAGCTTGAGATGTAACTTCGCGATGGTTAGTCCGGATGCTGTAAACTTTATTCATTACTAGACAGTGCGTTGGACTGTAAGGGCCGCATTTTCTTCGAGCGTCGCTAAGGGCCAACTATTATTTGGAATGGATGAAACTCGATTGTCATTTGCTTTAACAAAAGATTCAAAAGGATATCCGCGTGTTCTGGTAATTATTCCCGCTTATAACGAGCAGGAATGCATTCTCAATACCGTTGCTTCTATTAAGGCTGCTGGATATGACTATGTCGTAATTAACGACGGCTCACAGGATGGGACACTTAGGCTTTGTCGAGAGCATGATGTCAACATATTGGATCTCCCACAGAACCTTGGTATCGGTGGGGCGGTCCAGGCGGGGCATAAGTATGCTCAGAGATTTGGCTATGATATTGACATTCAGGTTGACGGCGATGGCCAACATGATCCTTCTTATATACCTGAGCTTGTTAAGCTGATTGAGGGTGGGGCGAGTCTGGCGATAGGCTCTCGATTCTTGGTCGAGACCGACGGTTTCCAATCAACCTTTATGCGTCGTGTTGGAATCAGGTGGCTCTCTTTTTTGCTTAAGTTGCTTACAGGTAAGGCGGTCACCGATCCCACTTCTGGCTTTAGAGCCTGCAATAAAGACGCCATCGACTTATTCTGCAAGAGCTATCCTGATGATTATCCGGAGCCGGAATCGATAGCTTTGGCTATGAAGCTTGGTCTCCCCGTTATGGAGGCACCTGTAAAGATGAATGAGCGCCAGGGCGGGCGTTCATCCATTGGGGTTCTCTCTTCCGTCTACTACATGATTAAAGTTACGCTTGCTATTGTCCTTGTGTGTTGGATCCATAGGGGAGACCAATAATGAATTTTTTTCTAAGGATTGGGGCAGCCATCTTTTTTGGTGGGTTCCTCGTTTATGTTCTTCGACTCGTATCCAAAGGAAAGATGCTTCTTAAGTATTCTTTGCTTTGGATTTTAATGTGCATGGCGGCCTTGCTTTGTGATTTATTCCCTCAGCTTATTTTTTATTGCTCCACGGCTATTGGGTTTGTTAACCCGGCCAATTTCCTCTTCCTGGGTGCAATTGTGCTGTTGCTTGCAATCTCTCTATCCCTTAGCG
This sequence comes from uncultured Collinsella sp., assembly GCA_958445065.1. Lineage (GTDB taxonomy): Bacteria > Actinomycetota > Coriobacteriia > Coriobacteriales > Coriobacteriaceae > Collinsella. The sequence continues at coordinate 149,197 of CAUCQW010000001.1, read as the reverse complement.
TTGCGGTGAGCCGTCATGTTTTGGCAATCAAAAGCCTTACACAAAGGATTGCCTTGCTCGAAAAAGAGCTTGAGAATCGGTTGGATTATTATGACTGAGCTTGATACAATTATTTGATTCAGTTTACTTTTAGTTCTTCAATGTTGCTAGTTGAGGAAAGTGGAAATCTGCCTTATACAAACGTTGCTTATACCCTTTGCTGAGGTCTGGATCGGTACCAAATCCGATGATTCTCATCGCGGGTTGCCATTTGCTTGTCAATGGAGGCGATATCCCTGCTCCGGCTGCAATGTTGTTTCAGCTGTTATGTCGTGGTCGAATAGTTTTGTATTAATAATGTAGAACAGATAATAGAATCAGCCGGAGGACTCCATTACAAAAGAGCGTAATTCCATTATCGAGCCATTTGGGTTAATTTCGATGTGGTGTGTAGTTACGCATCATTTTGTAATGCATAATGCAGATGATGTATCGGTTTTTGCTAGCCCTTTAACCCGTTAAATTTATTAGGACGATATCACTGGCCTGATGGCTGAACTACTACCACACTACCGCTACGCCCCAGTGGGGCTGGGTTTTAAATACGCCTTTGGAATGATATTGCTTTGGCTATCTTGCGGAAAATAATCTCGAAGAAGAGTGGGCTCCTTGACGTAGGTCGCGTCGAGCCAGACGTAGGGCACTGGCGAGCCCTCGAGCGGCCTTCCGTACAGATCCTCGATGCCTGGTCCAGGCTCGAGGCGATGGCGCTCACCTGGTCCTTCGAGAGCCTGGAGACGCCTATCTTCTCGGCTACCCTCTGCACCTTGCGGGTGCTCGTGCCGGTGGCGTACATCTCGGCGACGGCGGCAACGAGGGCGCGGTCCACGCGCCGGTGGCGCTCGATCACGTCGTCCGGGAAGAAGCTGCCGGAGCGGAGCTTCGGGATGCGCAGCGTCAGCGTGCCGGCGCAGGTGCGAGCGACCTCTCGCGGTAGCCGTTTCGGCTGTTCGCCCCGCCACCGCTCAGCTGGTCGGCCTCGGCGTCCATCGCGGCGTTCACGACCTGTTTGGCGAGTCTGGGGAGCAGCTCCCGCATGTCGATGGCGCCGTCGCTGAAACGGGGCATGGCGAGTATGTCCGGCGCCGGGTCTGACAAGATTTACATAGCGATCTTCGTCTTTTCCCGGAACCTGTTGTTGTGGTGATTTCTGGTTCCGGGACGAAGGCCGTTTTTCGTTAAACGGGCACTAAGGGGTCACCCTTGCACCAACATTTTCGGCGCGATCCATGAGATTGAATTCCGCCATTCTTTTTGGATGCCAATGTGCTTGCTAGTATACTGATACCAGTATTTTTAATTGCGTTCTATTAGTTTCTCGATTATAAGGATTTTTATGACAAGTTCCATAAGATGTAAGCCTTTATTTGTTTTGTTTGCCGTTTTTTTCGCATTCTATTCAGTCTATTGGTATCTAAATAATCCGAGATTACTTGTACTGCTTACAATTACCATCTCGTTGATTCTAATTCTTGGCCTTTGCGCTGCATATGCTAAGGTGTACCATCGTCTTAAAAGTGAATGGGTATTCTTGGCGCTGCTTATAGCATTTCTAATTATTTTTATCTTTATCTTTCCTCCGTTTACGGTTCCGGATGAAGGCCATCATTTTTTTTCAACTTATTGGATGGTTGATAGTCTTCCATTCAATGCGCATGTGACAAATGATGGTGGTTTTCTAGTACGGGATATCGATCTTTCCCTTTATAAGGGTCGCCAGAGTAACGCCATTGACTCCTCTTCATTTGATTCGATTATTCAGAATTATGCTCTGTTTGAGAATGGGAAGTGGACTCCATTCAATGAGTTCTCATTTAGCGTCAGTAGTGAGAACGTTTCTGCGAAAATAGGATCTATCGTTGGGCTGCAAATCGGTCTGTTTTTCGGACTTGGTGCCTATCCTGTGTTCTATATGGGGCGCATTGGTTCGGCTCTGGTTTTTTGCTTTTGTGCGTTCCAGGCATACAGGATTGCACCTAAGGGCAAATCGGTTATTGTTTTTGTTTCGCTTCTGCCTATGACGCTTCACTTGGCTGCTTCATACTCTTATGATTCAGGAATTATTGCGTACTCGCTTTTAGTATTCGCTTGTCTAATGCGCGGTTTTTTTGGAGAGCAGAAATCAATAGGTTGTAAAGAAATCGTCATTTATTTAATTATTTCGGCGTTTTTGGCTCCGTGTAAGGTTGTTTATTCTGGGATGATATTACTTGGTTTGCTTGTGCCCCTTTCGCAGTTCCAAGATGTGAAAGTCGGACGTATCGGTAAGTGCATACTGATCTTTGCTGTTATGGCCTCCGTTCTAGTGCTGCGCATAGCATCAATGAGTACATTGGTGTCTCAGTCTTCAGATGCCTCTCGTGGCCAAGAGATCGGGCGGTTTTATACGCTCAGTGACATCATCATGCATCCAAAGAATAGCTTCGAGGTCTTTTTTAGGACATTAGATTCCCTAGGAGATTTCTATTGGGGATCCACCTTAGGTTATTCGCTTGGATGGCTCCAGAAAAACTTGCAGTTTCCAGCCTTTTTTATGATTCCTTATTTGTTGTTTGGGTTTATTTGTTGTTTGGATTCCGAAGATGAGCCCTCTTTTCTCAGCCCCATTTGTTCCATTCTGTTTATTATCGCTTTTGCTTTGGCTGCCCTTGGTTCCATTGTATCTATGTGGTTGGGCTGGACGTTCAATTACGAGAATGTAATACAGGGTGTTCAAGGACGATATTTTCTTCCTGTTCTACCAGCTTTGTTGTTTGGGTCGAGAACGCGCTTGTTTAAATTCAACTCATCTTCGCTTTCTGCCGTCTCTTTTGGCATGTGCGTGATGAATTGTTTATATCTTATTCGTTTTATTAGTATTGCATCCTGTGTGTAGGCCTTTGCGTAATGCTCTCGGGTTTTTTCTGCTATCTAACAGTTTAGATAGCAGGCGATGATTCGGACGCCGCAGGGTCCCCGAAAGCTATGCTTTTCCAAGCCAAGCAGAGACTTTGACCGAGCGCTGGGTTGGCATGCGAGAGGCCAACATGAGGCCGTGCCGCGGGGCGGACCGCAGGTAGCAAAACGGCACCGGAGCCCATGTCGGGCCCGGTGCCCAAGCGCGATATCGACGGCGCAGTTTCGCGATATTCAACAGCGCCCAAATGAGTAAATACTCATTATCTATAAATGATAATAACGATTCGCGGGTTCCCCGACGGTGAAGTTTGGATTCATATAAGGATCGCCTTTGACGTAATACTTAGCCCATCGATAATTCATGTACGCGACCTCTTTGTGGAAGCGAATCTGCTTCTCCGTATTGTTTTCAACGCCTCTAGAAATCGACTCGTAGTGATAGAGCTCGACTTCGGGTGTGTATACAATTAGGTCGTTGATCTCGCGTAGCTTTAAGCAAAAGTCAACGTCATTAAATGCAACTTGAAGCTCTTCCGTGAAACCTCCGACTTTCTCATATTCATCACGCTTGGTCATTATGCAAGCTGCGGTGACGGCGCTGAAGTCTTGTTGTGCATCGTTGAGTGCAAAGTAGCCCCAGTTATCCCTTGGCATGCTTTGGCAAAGATGTCCTGCCACGCCACCAGTGACGCATAAGCCCGCGTGCTGGATGGTGTTGTCGGGATAGTAGAGTTTTGCACCAACTGCGCCAACATCCTCACGTGCGCAGATGCCAAGCATAGTCTCAATCCAATTGGGCGTAATTACCTCAGTATCGTTATTCAACAGCAAGAGATAGTCGCCCTTGGCGTGAGCAACGCCAAAGTTCATGAGCTTGGAGAAATTGAATTCGTGCTTCCAAGTTACAAGACGAACGATGTCAGGATATTTTGCTTGCAACTTATCGTAATAATCGAACGTCTCCTTTTCTGTGCTGTTGTTTTCGATTATGACAAGCTCGAAATTGTCGTACGTTGATTTCTCAACAATTGACTTAATGCAGTTGTCCAGAATGTTGGCGTGGTCTTTAGTTGGAATGATAATTGACACGAGTGGATGGGAATCTGGCACAGCGTAGGTTACTTTATATGTAAAGGGACGACGCGCTTGTTCGACCTTCGCATTGAGCCCAAGCCTGTCCAAATGACTCTGGACCGCTTTGATACCTGCGATAGTGGCATACGGCTTGCTATCGGCATTTGCTGCGGTGGAGGTCTCGCTTAGGCGCCAGTGATATAGAACCTTTGCAACATGATGAACTTTCCTTGCCTTTTCCACGGCGTGGAGAGTCAGATTATGATCCTGTGCTCCATCGAACTCTTTCGTGTTCGGTTCTAGAGTGTCAAGCAGAGACTTACGGATGGTAAGCATATGGCAGATATAGTTATTGTTTCTGAGCAGATCGATATTGAAATCCGGCTTAAAGAACGGCTGCGCTAGCATTCCATCGGGCATGAGTTTATCTTCATCACAATAAAGAAGATCGACGTCATCATTGTTTTCAATTGCCTCGGCATATGAGAACAACAAGTCCGGTTCAAGAATATCGTCATGGTCAAAGAAGCTAACGAAATCACCCGAAGCGATGGCAACGCCGGCGTTTGTGTTTTCGGAAATGCCCTTATTCTCGGTAAGGTTAATTGATTTAATTCTGTTGTCGTGGGCCGTCTCCTGCTCAACGCGAGCCTTTAGTTCCTGATTGTCAGGACTTGCATTAACTAGGATGAGCTCCCAGTTTGCATAAGACTGGTTTTTTACGGATTCGGCCATATCGTTAAAGAACGAAATGGGTGTGTTGTATAGAGGGACAATAATGCTGAACTTCGGAGCGCTGTTGAAGACGATTTTTCTCTGCTTCTCCAGAGCGCCGATAGTTGCCTTATGATCCGTGAACCATTCGGGGTATTCAGGGTCAAACTGCGCATGGGTAAAGAGAAAGTTGGTCTCCTCAAGAAGCAAGCCTAGCTTATCGGGTGTTAAGCAGTCGAATGCACTGAATGATGGGTGATTTTGATCGTCAATAATAAAGTAGTAACGATCGAACGCCTTTGGCATTCGAATTGAGAGCTGCGTTTCAAGCTGCTTTTTCTCAGACGTAAATCCAACGCTTGTTACATTCGAGCCGAAATTGACGATGCTCAAATTAACTTCATTAAGGGTTCGATCGAAACAACGAAGTTTGATTTGCGAGTCGCTACGATAAGGAGTTCTCACCGTGCACCTAAGGATATAGTCGCTTGAATCTTCGATGCACTGCCAGAAATCAATCGTTGCCATGTCAAACTCTGAAACGTCATCGTAGTTTCGGAGTTTGCTGCACATGTCAGGTTTAATTTTGTAGTTAAGGCGCGACTCCCATTTGATGTTCTTGCAATTGAGCGAAAGGGAGTCGCTGCTCAGGGTGCGACCGTCTTGGCCGATTTCGCTAAACTCAATTTTGATGGTGCGAGCATCGGGATCGGGGACTACAAGGACGTATGAGTTCGAGTCACAACTATTGTCCCGGAATTTTAGGAGGGATAAAGGTGAGCGGCGGTTATCGTCTGTAGCCGCCTGGGCTGTTACGCTGGAGCCTTTATGGATGCCTTCAATCTTAAGCTGCTGGTAGATTTTCCAGTTTCCTCTGCATACTCCGGTTGTTTCGACTCGCATTGTTTGCCTTTCGTTTGTTGGACACTGCTCATTGTACTTTTTCATTTGTTGCCTCGCTAGAAATGCAGAAAGAGTTGCGTGTTTCTGCTGTCCGATTTAAATAAGAAGACGGGGAGGTTGCTGCCGGTGCGTATAATTTAATTAACTATGCATCTGTAATCAGCGGCTTTTGCTCAACGATTGTCAATCGAGAGGATTTTTATGAAAGGCATCATCCTCGCCGGCGGGTCCGGCACCCGCCTGTACCCGCTCACGCTCGTGACCTCCAAGCAGCTGCTGCCGGTCTACGACAAGCCCATGATCTACTACCCGCTGTCCACCCTCATGCTGGCGGGCATCCGGGACATCCTGGTCATCTCCACGCCGACGGACCTCCCCAACTTCGAGCGCCTGCTCGGGGACGGCTCGCGCTACGGCGTGAACCTGTCCTACGCCGAGCAGCCGAGCCCCGACGGCCTGGCCCAGGCCTTCACCATCGGCGAGGAGTTCATCGCCGGCGAGCCTTGCGCGCTGGTGCTCGGCGACAACATCTTCTACGGCAACGGCCTCAGCCGCCACCTGAAGAAGGCCGTCGAGAACGCGCAGTCGGGCCGCGCCACGGTCTTCGGCTACCACGTGGACGACCCCGAGCGCTTCGGCGTCGTGGAGTTCGACGGCGAGGGCAGGGCCGTCTCCATCGAGGAGAAGCCCGAGCGCCCCAAGAGCTCCTACGCCGTCACCGGCCTGTACTTCTACCCGGGCGACGTCGCCGCCAAGGCGCATGAGGTCAGGCCCTCCGCGCGCGGCGAGCTGGAGATCACTACGCTCAACCAGATGTACCTGGAGGAGGGGACCCTGTCCGTGGTCACCCTCGGCCGCGGGTACGCCTGGCTGGACACCGGCACCATGGAGAGCCTGCACGAGGCCGCGGAGTTCGTCCGCGCCGTGGAGCACTCCCAGGACCTGCCGGTCTCGGTCCCCGAGGAGATTGCCTGGGAGAACGGCTGGATCACGACCGCCGAGCTGGAGGAGGCCGCCAAGGCCTACGGCAAGTCGGTCTACGGGCAGCACCTGAAGAAGGTCGCTGCCGGCGAGATCGTCAATAGCCCACGCGAGTACTAGCGCAAGCTTGTTTTCTTTTAGGGGTCACCGTTTATCTGGTGGCCCCTTTCGTTATGATTACGTTGACCATAAAGACAATATGATTGGGAGTGGATGTGTTAAGCGTCTACTTTGGCGATATGCCAGAAGCGATTTACAACACAGCGACATATTTCAAAAACTCTTACCGGTCTTCTTGGATTACGGATCCCTATGCAGTCTCGATAATTAAAGATGTCGATCGATCGGTTGTTGTCTCCGAAAACGTCATCGAAAGCCCTGTGCTTGGATCCATCTCCCCACTCCAGCTTTCTGGTGGCGTGAAAACGCTGCTGCTTATGAGATTTGATCGTAAGCATATTTTTAACGCTTCTACCTGTGGTGACAACTGTGCCAAGTGGATTCTCGACATGGCGAAAGACCGCAAGCTCGTTGTGAATCTCTATCATGTGATGGACTTTGGTCGCGAGGATTTTAAAATTAAAGTCGTGAATAGCGGCCGAATCGTTCACAACATGGCCGATTTGATTCACGAGTCGATTCCGTATCTGTAGGTGCTGCTTATGAACGGTTCGCATCTCGTTAAGATTTCCCGCCGCAGGGGAACCAAGTACACATTTACCATTAAACGGAACATTACTATTGTGCGTGGGGATAGTGGCACGGGTAAGACGACACTGTTTGACATGGTCGCAGACTACATGCGAACGGGCGAGCAGTCGGGTGTTTCCTTGCAATGCGATTGTCCCTGTGTCGCCCTGACCGATTATGATTGGCGAAACCAGCTTTCGTCCGTTCATGACTCGATTGTATTTGTCGATGAGGGCTTAAAAGAGATCCATTCTGATGAGTTTGCCCATCATGTGCTGTATTCCTCGAATTATTTCGTGCTGATCTCAAGGGCTGATTTCCCCAATCTTCCGTATAGCGTGGATGAGATTTACAAGATTAAGACGAGCGGAAAATACCATTCTTTCGTCCCTGTTTATCAAGATCGCGGGAATCATCGTTATGCTATTTCCCGGTCGGCGCCAAAACAGGACTTTTCTATCCTTCTATGCGAGGACAGTAAGTCTGGTTTCCAGTTCTTTAAACGGCATTTTGCTGACAGTGAGCTTACCTGTACTTCGGCCATGACGAACAGCGCGATTTTGGGCTGGTTGGATCAGCATCTCGACGATCGCGTGTTTGTTGTCGCGGACGGGGCGGCATTTGGGTGCTATGCGGACCGCGTCCTTAAGCTGCAAGACATTCACCGCGATACTGTTACGGTTTGTCTTCCCGAGTCGTTCGAATGGCTTCTGCTGAGCTCCGGCGTAATTTCAGGGCTAGATGTTAAGACGGTTTTGGAAACCCCAGAAGCCTTTGTAAACAGTGAGAAGTTTAAAAGCTGGGAGGATTTCTTCTATAAGTACTTACGTGAAATAACTGGGGATTCGGTTTTTCACTACGACAAAGACTGCATTTCGGAGGCGTTTTGTACAGGAGGTAATTCTGCGAAGGTTATGGCTCTTATCGCATGCCGAAATGTCCGATAGTTTTGTTGAATAGCGTCGCGGCGTCACTTCCTGCGGCATACTAAAGAAGCTGTACATGCTTCAGATTGGATTTTCATGTCTGAGATTTTCGAACCCAAGAATATCATCGTCACGGGCGGCTGCGGCTTCATCGGCAGCAACTTCGTGCACTACGTGGTCAACAACCACCCCGAGGTGCACGTCACCGTCCTGGACAAGCTGACCTACGCCGGCAACCCCGAGAACATCGCGGGCCTGCCCTCCGACCGCGTGGAGCTCGTCGTGGGCGACATCTGCGACGCGGAGCTCCTGGACCGCATCGTCCCGGGCCACGACGCCATCGTGCACTACGCCGCCGAGTCCCACAACGACAACTCCATCGCCGACCCCGAGCCCTTCCTGCGCACCAACGTCGAGGGCACCTTCCGCCTCCTGGAGGCCGTCCGCAAGTACGGCGTCCGCTACCATCACGTCTCCACCGACGAGGTCTACGGCGACCTGGCGCTCGACGACCCCGCCAAGTTCACTGAGGAGACGCCCTATAAGCCGTCCTCTCCGTACAGCTCGACCAAGGCTTCCTCCGACATGCTCGTCCGAGCGTGGACCCGCACCTACGGGCTTCGCACCACGATCTCCAACTGCTCCAACAACTACGGCCCCTACCAGCACGTGGAGAAGTTCATCCCCAGGCAGATCACCAACATCGTCGACGGCGTGCGCCCCAAGCTCTACGGCCGCGGCGAGAACGTCCGCGACTGGATCCACACCGAGGACCACTCCAGCGCCGTCTGGGACATCCTCACCAAGGGCCGCATGGGGGAGACCTACCTCATCGGAGCCGACGGGGAGAGGAACAACATCACCGTGCTGCGCATGATCCTCGAGGCCATGGGGCGCGACCCCGAGGACTTCGACTGGGTCGCCGACCGCCCCGGCCACGACCGCCGCTACGCCATCGACTCCACCAAGCTGCAGCGCGAGCTGGGCTGGAGGCCGGCCCACACCGACTTCGCCGAGGGGCTCAAGGCCACCATCGACTGGTACGTCGCCAACGAGTCCTGGTGGCGCCCGGCCAAGGAGGCCACCGAGGCGCGCTACCGCGCCCAGGGGCAGTAGGCCGGACCCCGGCGAACCGCACCGCGGGGCGCCCGCGCGGGGATGCAGGGCATGGGGATGATCCTGCGTCCCCGCGCGGGCGCCCCCGGTTATACAACCTCTTCGATAGGAGCTTTTCCCACATGGCAGACATCGCATTCGAGAAGGACCTCTCCGTCGCCGAGACCGGCATCGAGGGCCTCAAGGTCGTCGACCTCGCCGTCCACGGCGACTCGCGCGGCTGGTTCAAGGAGAACTGGCAGCGCGCCAAGATGACCGCCCTGGGCATCCCGGACCTCAGGGTCGTCCAGAACAACATCTCCTACAACGACAGCCGCGGCGTCACCCGCGGCATCCACGCCGAGCCCTGGGACAAGTTCATCTCCGTGGCGCGCGGCAGCGTCTTCGGCGCCTGGGTGGACCTGCGCGAGGGCAGCGAGACCTACGGGAAGGTGTTCACCTGCACGCTCGACCCGTCCAAGGCCATCTACGTCCCGCGCGGCGTGGGCAACTCCTTCCAGGCCCTGGAGGACGGCACCGCCTACACCTACCTGGTGGACGCCCACTGGTCGCTGGAGCTGAAGAGGACCTACACCTTCGTGAACCTCGCCGACCCCGAGCTCGCCATCGAGTGGCCGATCCCGCTCGATGAGGCCACCGTCTCCGAGGCCGACCTCAACCACCCGATGCTCAGGGACGTCGTCCCAATGGCGCCCAAGAGGACGCTCGTCACCGGCTGCAACGGCCAGCTGGGCCATGCTGTGCGCAGGCTGGCGGAGGAGCGCGGCGTCGCCAAGGACTTCGACTTCTGCGACATCGACACCTTCGACATGTCCGACCCGGACGCCTACGCACAGCACGACTGGTCGCTCTACGGCACCGTGATCAACTGCGGCGCCTACACCGCCGTGGACAGGGCGGAGACCGCCGAGGGCCGCGCGACCGCCTGGAAGGCCAACGCCACCGGGCCGGCCCTGCTCGCCCGCACCTGTGCCGGGCACGGCATCACCTTGGTCCACGTGTCCAGCGACTACGTCTTCGACGGCACGGCCGAGGTCCATACCGAGGACGAGCCCCTCAGCCCGCTGTCCGTCTACGGCCAGACCAAGGCCGCCGGCGACATCGCCGTGGCCGGGTGCCCGCGCCACTACATCATGCGCAGCTCCTGGGTCATCGGCGAGGGCCACAACTTCGTCAAGACCATGAAGGGGCTCTCCGACCGCGTCGCCGACCCGGAGGACGGGCTCGCGCAGGTCACCGTGGTCGACGACCAGCTGGGCCGCCTGACCTTCACGCGCGACATGGCCGAGGCCATCTTCCACGTGCTTGATGTGAAGGCCCCCTACGGCACCTACGACTGCACCGGCTCCGGCGCCGTCAAGAGCTGGGCCGACATCGCCCGCGCCGTCTTCGATGCCGTCAACGGCAACGGGGACAAGGTCGTGCCGGTATCGACCGCCGACTACTACTCCACCGCCGCGGGCCCCGTCGCCCCGCGCCCGGTCCACTCCGCGCTCGACCTGTCCAGGCTCGAGTCGGTCGGCTTCCACATGCCCGACTGGGAGGAAGAGCTGGGGGAGTACCTCAAGACGCTCTAGCCGCTATTAACTTTTCGAGAGCAAAAGCCGCCGCTTGTTAACGGTGGCTTTTCTTGTTGGTGGCTATCTGCGCAGTGGTGCCAATAGTATTCTGCGGAAGATCTACCTCTCGCTTGTCTCGGTGGCGGACTTGCCGGGCTGGTCATCGTAGGCGTATTTGCTGTACACGTTGACCTCCCACTGCTTTTTTTCGACCTTTGCCACAGAATCCAGGATGAATCCGGTTGCAAGGCTCAGACCACAGAGGAACATAAACGATGCAGCAAGCATGGCAGTGGGGAAACGCGGGACCAGGCCGGTCTGAAAGTACTCAACAAAGATAGGAATGCCCAAAACCAGGCCGATAATCGCGAATAGAAGCGCGACGAGGCTGAAGAACTTCAGCGGGCGGTAGTCCTTGAACAGCGTGCCGATCATCGCAACGACTTTAATGCCGTCGCTCACGGTATTGAGCTTGGACTCGGAGCCTTCCGGACGGTCGCGGTACTCGATGGGCACGTCTTTGATGCGCCAGCGGTGGTCGACGGCGTGGATCGAGAGCTCGGTTTCGATCTGGAAGCCCTCGGAAAGCACAGGGAAGGTTTTGACGAACGGGCGGCTCATGGCGCGGTAGCCTGTCATGACGTCATCGAAGCTGTAGCCATAGATCCACTTGATCATGGCGCGGACCAGATTATTGCCAAAGCCGTGGAAGGCACGCTTGTTCTCCTCGGCGTAGGTGCCGTTGGAAAGGCGATCGCCTACGGTCATGTCGGCCGTGCCGTTAAGGATGGGCTCGCAGAGGGCCTTGGCCGCCTCGGCGGGGTAGGTGTCGTCTCCGTCGACCATCAGGTAGCAATCGGCGTCGATATCGCGAAACATCTGGCGGCACACGTTGCCCTTTCCCTGACGGGGCTCAAAGCGGACTGTGGCGCCGTGCTCGGTGGCAATGCGTGAGGTATCGTCTGACGAGTTGTTGTCATAGACATAGACTGTCGCCTGCGGAAGCTCGCGGTGAAAGTCGTCGATGACTTTGCCGATCGTGAGCGCTTCGTTGTAGCAAGGGATGATGACGGCGATGGATTCAGAATTCACTCAATGCTCCTTATACGTTCAATCCTTGAAAGTATAGCCGTTTGGGCTTGGCATCCTAAGATGTGGGTTAGTTCTCCAGTTTTGTTGCGCGAATCGTTTGCATGGCCGTCGGGTCTATACTGTTCGTTTGTCAACGATTACGAGTAAAGGAGTTGCATCCGTGTCGGATCAGACAAAGCAACAAGAAACTCGCAGTCTGCCTGCGACGTTTGCTAAGAACGAATTTGAGAAGGACGCGTTTATCCTTCGTCAGCTGGTTACCAAGGATTTTAAGATCAAGTATCGCCGTAGCGTTCTGGGCGTCGCATGGTCGGTGCTCAACCCGCTGCTGATGATGATCGTCATGGCCATCGTGTTCTCGACGATTTTTGGCCAGGGTCGCAATGGCTCAATGACGCCCGAGATGTACCCGCTGTACTTGATCGTGGGTAGCATTACCTTTGCCGTCATGTCCGAGTCTACGAACCAGGCCCTGACGTCGATCGTGGGCGCTGCCCCTCTGCTCAAGAAGGTTAAGGTGCACCGCTGGGTCTTCCCGGTGCAGAAGGTGCTCTTCTCGCTGGTCAACTTTGCCTTCTCGCTGGTCGCCGTCGCCATCGTCATGCTGTGGTTCCGCGTTATGCCTTCTTGGCACCTGATTCTGCTGCCGGTTTGCCTGCTGCTGCTTATGTGCTTCTGCATGGGCCTGGGCATGATGCTCTCTGCCCTTACGGTCTTCTTCCGCGACGTTATGCATCTGTGGAGCGTCGTCATTACGGCGTGGACTTACATTACGCCCATCTTCTGGACGACTGACTATATTGCGCAAATGCCGCATCTCGTACGTATCTTGATGTATGCGAACCCCATGTTCAACTACCTGCAGTTTATGCGCGATATCTTCCTGTTCCAGACTACGCCCTCGCTTATGACGTTTGGTATGTGCGTTGCCTGGGCGGTTCTTGCGCTTATTATTGGCTATACCGTGTTCCATAAGTCCGAGCGCAAGTTCATCCTCTACATCTAAGGAGTGCTGTGATGACTGAATCTGTTGTTGATTACAGCGAGCAGCCTCTGGCTGTCGAGGTCGACGACGTCACCATGATCTTTAACATGGCGTCCGAGTCGCTGACCAACCTCAAGGAGTACTTCATCAAGCTTGCCAAGCACGAGCTGTTCTTTGAGGAGTTTAGAGCGCTTAAGCACATCTCGTTCGATATTCATCGCGGCGAAGTTGTCGGTCTGGTTGGCACCAATGGTTCCGGTAAGTCTACGATGCTCAAGATTATCGCCGGTGTGCTTGAGCCTAGCGAGGGCAGTGTTAAGGTGCACGGTAACATTGCGCCGCTGATTGAGCTTGGTGCCGGTTTTGACCCCGAGTTGACCGCCCGCGAGAACATCTATCTGAACGGCGCCCTGCTCGGCTATACCAAGGAGTTCATCGACGCCAACTTTGACGGCATTATTGAGTTCGCTGAGCTTCAGAACTTTGTCGATATGCCGCTTAAGAACTTCTCCTCGGGCATGGTGGCGCGTATCGCCTTTGCAATCGCGACGATTACCGAGCCCGATATTCTTATCGTTGACGAGACGCTGTCCGTCGGTGATGTGTTCTTCCAGCAGAAGTGTGAGGCTCGCATTCAGCACTTTATCCAGAGCGGTGACGTGACGGTTCTGTTCGTTTCGCACTCCATGGAGCAGGTTGAGCGCATCTGCCAGCGTGCCGTTTGGATTGAGAAGGGTGACCTTCGCATGGACGGCCCGGTCGATGAGGTCTGCAAGGCGTATCGCGAGCAGTTCAACTAGGTTATAATTACTTGCGCCCGACAGGCTTGCGCTTGCTTGGGCGTGTGGTTATTTGCTCCATTAGCTCAGTTGGATAGAGCAGGGGACTTCTAATCCCAAGGTCGACGGTTCGAATCCGCCATGGAGCACCATCGTTTATTAAGCCCAGACCGCTTGGTGGTCTGGGCTTTTTCACATGCCGGTGTTCTTTATTCTTGCCGGGTATACGTTTAGGCCGAAGCCGTGGCGTGAACTGCTGTTGTGCTGCTGATGTGGATTGGTTATACGGCGCGCCAAAGGGGGCTGGAGCCGAGCGTGAGCAAGCCTCTGCTTATGACGCTGCCAGCATCGTGGTTCTTCGCGTCAATCGTACGCTGTGCCTGCGATATTGGATTGGCGTACGTGATCAAGAAGGCGTAACAAAAGCGGGGAGGACCAACTTGGCCCTCCCCGCTGTATCTAGTCTGCCTTCAGGCACTCGGGCAAGACGTTTGCAACTGCATTCATCGCCTGCGGCCTCAGGTACTGCTCATTGAGCTTTGCCTTTCTGTAGGCGTAGCGAGTGCCTGCCGAGTACTTGATCAATATGTCGGTGAAGAATCGCTCCCAACTTAGGTAGTCGCGGCTTTCGATGAAGCTCGAGGGGTCCTCGAGGATCTTTGAGATATCGTTACTGGGAATGAGACCAGATTGCAGAAGTGTCCACTCGAACGATTCCGGGAGGAACAAGCGAACGTTCTTGTAAACGCGCTGTCCGAGCACCTTTTCGATGTAGGGACCAAACGCTGCGCCGTCTCCTATGGCAAGAACGTTTTGCTCGGGGCATTCGTGAATCGTACGTTTTAGATTCGCAACGCCGGTGGCGGTATAGCAGGGGATCCCGAGTCGGTTGCAAAGAGCGTTGTAGAATTGATAGCCAGATTTGCTATCCTCGACAACTACGGCGTCGGGTACCTCGAATCCAACATTTAGATCCTGGTAAAGCATGTTTGCCGTGTGGCTGTATATCGGTTTTGTTATAGAGTAGAAGCGTTTATCGCTCTTTCGGCCATTGATTGTTTTACTCGTGGTGTTTACCAGCTTTAGGATTTCGTCGACACTGTAGGGGAGTTCGCTGGCGTCTCGGCGAGATATCAGGACAAAATAGTTGGACGACCCGTTAACGGCTTTTGCGAAGTCTTTTGAGTAGATAAATTCGTTACCCTCATCTAAAAAGATTATTGAGTCCTCGATAATCGAAAGCTCGCGTTCCCAACGCCTGCCAGATAGCGTTTCACAGGGAACGTCACAACTGAGCGTGACGCCGCTCTCCGGTCCACGATCGTTGTAGTCGCGAATCATCGAGATGAGTGTCGTTTTGCCCGTGCCGCTGTTGCCGCGGATGAAGGAAATATTGCGCTTAAACGTGAGTGTGTATTTGACCTTTGCACGCTCTACGACAACGGTGTGCGTTCCCTTCATTACTCATCAACATCCAAAAAGTCATTCGTGGCGCCGACAAACTCCTGCATGTTTCTAACGATGCGGCCATCGTTATTGATGCGAATCTCAAAGCTCTTCCAGGGGAATTTCATGATGTGGTATAAGGTCACCAGCACATCCTGCTCTTTGCCGATCTTGAGTAGCCAGCGGGCACAGTTGTCTCCGCAGGTGGATGCGTTGAACACCATATTTGGGAGATTGCGCATCAGCAGCAGCGTCTTAACGCCGCCGGACAGTTCGAGTGGAGTGATTGAGCCCAGCTGCTTGCTTACGATGTTGTGGGGACCGATGAGCTCTGATCCGTCCACGCTTTTAATAATCTGTGCGGCCATAGGGTCTTCGAACCATGAGTCCAAGTATGAGTTCCTAAAATAGGTTTCGGTATCGTAGATGGAACCGGGGTAATCCCCCAGGTGAATGCTCAGCATGTGGGTCTCCAGACGTAGTGTGACTGCAACGATTATATGCCAGTAATAAAATGCCGGAAGCAGCGAGGTCGCTGCTTCCGGCGCTGGAGTTTTGTTCGCGTGAATCGGTGTTAATGAATTGATCCGCGAGGCTACTTTTCGAGATGCTCCTTCAGCAGCTCCAGTGCATGCGCATAGCCTTTCAGGCCCTCGCCGGTGATGGTGGCGAAGCAGGCCAGGCGTGCATAGCTCACCTGGCGGAAGTCCTCGCGCGTCTCGACGGCGCTGATGTGGACCTCGACGGCAGGGATGGCGACGGCCTTGAGGGCGTCGAGGATCGCCACGCTCGTATGCGTGTAGGCAGCCGGGTTGATGACGATGCCGTCGACCTTGCCGTAGGCCTCCTGGATCTTGTCGATGATGTTGCCCTCGTGGTTGGACTGGAAAACCTCGACCTCGTCGAAGCCCTGTGCAGTGCCCGCTTCCTGGCAGATCTGCACTAAACGGTCGTAGTTGTCGCTGCCATAGATGCCCGGCTCGCGAATGCCGAGCATGTTGAGGTTGGGGCCGTTGATGACGAGTGCTTTCATGGTTGCTTCCTTTGCGATTGGAAAACCACCACAAAGTTACCTGTCCCCTTTGTGGTGGTTTTGATTAGAGAGCGGGTGGGAGGGTGTCGAGGAGGGCTTGGGCGGTGTTGGCGGCGCAGTCGCGTGAGTCGATGATGTAGTCGGCCCAGGCGCGGTAGCGCGGCATGCGCTGTTCGGCCAGCTTGTCGATACCGTCGCGGGCGGTGATGGGGCGACCCTTGTGGGCGAGTTCGTCGAGCTTACGGTTGAGCATCACGATCTGGCTGTTCTGGTGCAGTAGCGGGTAGTTCTCGTCGCGCGTGACCACGCCGCCGCCGGTGGAAAGCACCAGGCCGCTGCGCTTGGAGATGCCGGCCAGCGCCGCCGTCTCCTGCTCGCGGAAGGCCGCCTCGCCGCGCTCGACGATAAGGTCGGCGCAGGGCATGCCCAGGCGCTCCTCGAGGGCGCGGTCCAGGTCGATGTGCTCTCGCCCCGTGAGCAGGGCAATCTGCTCGCCCACGCGGGTCTTGCCCGAGCCCGGCATACCGATCAGCGCGATGTTCTGTTCGCGGCGTGACAGGCGCTCCGTTACGTCCAGAATGCGCTCACGCGGAGTGACCTGGCCGGTGTAGCGCTCAACGGCTTGCGCCGCCTGGGCCACGAGCATTAGCAGGCCGCCGATGCAGGGGATGCCGCGGCGCTCGGCCTCGAGCATCAGGCCCGTGCGTGCAGGGTTGTAGACAATGTCGATAACGCCTTCGAGCGCATCGAGCCCCTCGAGCGTGCAGGGGGCATCGGGACAGTGGGGGAACATGCCGGCGGGCGTGCAGTTGACGAGCAGGGCAGCGTCGGACTGCTGCGAGATATTGTCGTAGTTGACCTCGCTCGTGCGGCCGACCGGCACGACAATGGCGCCCAGGTCGCCGAGCACCATGCTGGCAGTGGTGCCGGCGCCACCGGTGGCACCGAGCACGAGGGCCTTCTTGCCGGCGACCTCAACGCCCAGCTCCTCGACCAGGCACTGAAAGCCGAAGTAGTCGGTGTTGTCGCCGCGCAGGCGGCCGTCGGGCAGGCGCGTGATGGTGTTGACGTTTCCCATACGCTCGGCGAGTGGACTCAGCTCGTCCAGGTATTCCATGACGGCGCGCTTGTAGGGGATGGTCACGTTGGTGCCCTCCCATTCGTCACCCGTCATAAAAGCCTGGAGGTCCTCGGGCTCGCGCTCAAAACGCACATACTCTAGCCCCGCGAGCTCCTTGTAGATGGTCGGGGTGTAGCTGTGGCCCAGCACGCGGCCCAGCACGCCGTAGGGGCGGGTTGCGGCGACATCGGTCATCTAGAGCACCTCCGTGTAACTGCCAAAGTAGGTGAAGCTCTCGCACACGTCGTCGATGGAATCGAGCAGGTCATCGAGGGCCTTGCTGCCAAAGGGGCAGTCCAGGTCAAAGTAGAACATAAACTCAAAGTCGTGCCCGGGGATGGGGCGGCTCTCGAGCTTGATGAGGTTGATATTGAGCGCGTAGAAGCGCTCGAGTACGCGATAGAGTGCGCCCGGCTCGTTGGCCGTGGTAATCATGAGCGAGGTGCGGTTGGCGCCGGGGTAGACGCGTGGCTCGCGGCTGATGACGACAAAGCGCGTGTAGTTGTTGTCCGAGTCCTGGATGTTGGGCTCCAGTACCTCCAGGCCGTAGAGTGCCGCGCAGCTGCGCGATGCGATGGCGGCAACATCGGTGCGTTCGGAGCTGGCGACCATCTCGGCCGACATGGCCGTGTTGGGGTACTTGGTGGCGTGTAGGTCGTGCGCCTCGATAAAGCCGGCGCATTGGGCAATGGCCTGGCCGTGGCTGTAGACCTCGTGCACGTCCGCAAGCTTGGTGCCGGGCTTGACGAGCAAGTTGTGGTCGATTTTGAGGCGAAGCGAGCGCACGATGTGGAAGTCGAACTGGGCGAGCAGGTCGTAGACGGCGTTGACCGAGCCGGCGGTGGAGTTCTCGATGGGCAGCACGCCAAACTCGCAGAAGCCGTCGCGCACGGCGCACATGACGCCCTCGAAGGTCTCGAAAAACGCGATGTCGGGCACGTCGAAGAGCTTGCACGCGGCGATTTGGCTGTAAGCGCCCTCGACGCCCTGGCAGGCGACGGTGGCCGTTTGAGGGAAGGGCGTGTCGGAGGCTGCAGCCGTGGCGTGGGCCTTTTGCGAGACGGTGATGCCCTTGAGCTCGTTGATGTAGCGCTGCTGCTCGGCCTTGCTCATGCTCATGAGGAGACGGAACAGGGTGATGGTCTGCGCCTCGTAGCGCTCGGGCGCGCGGCTGGCGAGGTTGTTAAGTTTGGAGCGCTCGCGGGCAGGGTCGAAGACGGCCTTGCCCATCTCGATTTTTGATTTGGCGACCTCGGTGGCAATGTCCATGCGTTCGACAAAACTGTTGAGGAGCGTGGTATCGATGCCATCGATGGCCTGGCGGATGTCAGCAAGGTCCATAGGGACCCCTTTCACGTGTCGGTGATTTTTCTGGGACGGGGATTAAAAAATCACTGGGTACACAATGATTTTTTAATCCCCGTCCCAGAAAAATCACTGGGTGGGCGTGGGGGCCGGAGTTGGCCCCCAGAGATTTTTAGAGCTGGCCTGCGTCCTCGAGGAGGGCGTCCCAGATGGTGAGCGCCGCGGCTGCCTCGGCTACGGGGACAGCGCGCGGGACGATGCAGGGATCGTGGCGGCCATGGACCGAAAGCTCGGCGTTTTCCATAGCGTCCATGTCCACCGTCTGCTGCTCGCGGCCAATTGAGGGCGTCGGCTTTACGGCCATGCGCCACATGACGGGAGCGCCGGTCGAAATACCGCCCAGGATGCCGCCGGCGTTATTGGATTCGACCTCGATCTCGCCGGTTTCGGCATCGATTCGATACGGATCGTTGTTCTCGCTGCCGCGCATGGCGGCCACGGCAAAGCCCATGCCGAACTCCACGCCCTTTACGGCGGGAATGCCAAACGCGATTTGCGCGATGCGGTTCTCGATGCCGTCGAATATGGGGTCGCCGATGCCTGCGGGAAGCCCGTAAATGCCGCACTCCACGATGCCGCCGATGCTGTCGAGTTCGTCGCGCGCGGCTAGGATCTCCTCACGCATGCGGCCGGCTGCGGCGGCGTCAATGCACGGCAGATCGTTCGTAAGGATCGCCTTGCGGTCGGCCTCGCGATAGACCATATCGTCCATCGGCAGGTCGGAGATGCCGCCGATCTGCGCCACATGCGCCATCACTTTAATGCCGCAGGCCTCGAGTGCCTGCAGCGCAATGCCGCCGGCGATGCATAAGGGGGCCGTTAGGCGGCCGGAGAAATGACCGCCACCGGCGACATCGTGCATGTTGTGATACTTCACGCGCGCAGGGAAGTCCGCATGTCCGGGGCGGGGCTTGCGGCGCAGCTCGGAGTAATCCTTGGAGCGCGTGTTGGTGTTCTCGATAATCGCGGCGATGGGCGCGCCGGTGGTATGTCCATCGACCACACCGGCGATGATGTGGGCGGCGTCGGCCTCGCGGCGTTTGGTCGCGGTCTCGTCGCGACCGGGGGCACGACGGTCGAGGAAGGCCTGCAGCTGCTCCTGGTCAACAGCGATGCCCGCCGGAATGCCATCGAGGGAGCAGCCGATGGCGGGGGAGTGCGACTGACCGAAGATGCTTAAATGCAAGACGTTGCCAAAGGTCGAGGACATGCTATTCCTCCTCGAGTGTGACCTTGCCGCCCAGCAGGCGGTAGTGGTCGAAGAAATCGGGATAGGACTTGTTGACGGCCTCGGCGCCGTGGATCACGACCTCGCCGGTGGCGCGGCTCGCGGAGATAGCGGCCATCATGGCGATGCGATGGTCGTTGTGCGAATCGATCTCGCCGCCGGTGAAGGCATCGACACCCTTGATGATGAGGTCATCGCCGGCAATGCGCACCTGCGCGCCCAGCGCGGTGAGCTCGCGGGTGGTGGTGGCCAAGCGATCGGATTCCTTGATGCGTAGGCGGGCGCAATCGCGAATAAAGGTGCGGCCTTGCGCCAGCGATGCCACGGCCGAGATTACGGGCACCAAGTCGGGGATGTCGTGGGCGCTCATCTCAAAGCCGGCGAGCTTGTCGGACTGCACAGTGGCGGCGTTGGTGGAGCGCACAATGCGGGCGCCAAAGCGCGAAAGCGCGGCAAGCACGTTACGGTCGCCCTGTGCGGAGCTCAGTGACACGCCCTCGACGGTGATTGGGTCGGTGCCGATGGCACCGGCGCACAGCCAAAAGGCGGCGTTAGACCAGTCGCCCTCGACGGCTACGCTGCCGGGCGTGCGGTACGAGCCACTGTTTACGCGGAAGTTCGTGACCTCGGGCTGGCCGTCCTTGGCCGGAATACGCTCGACGTTGACCTCGACGCCAAAGGCCTTCATGGCCTGGATCGTCAGGTTGATGTAGGGGCGGCTCTCGATGAGGCCGGTTACCTGCACGCAGGAGGGCTGGGCCAAAAGCGGGGCCGCCAGCAGCAGGCCGGAGATATACTGCGAGCTCACGTTGCCCGGAAGCACAAAGGTGCCCGGGCGCATGCGTCCGCTCGTCTTGAGCGGAAAACCGCCCAGACCCTGCAGGTCGCAGCCAGCGGCGATGATCTCGTCCGAGAGCGGGGAGAGTGGGCGGGCGCCCAAGCGTCCCTGACCCACAAAAGTTGCTTCTGCGCCCAGCGCGCAGGCGACAGGCAGCATAAAGCGCAGCGTGGAGCCACTTTCACCGCAGTCAAGCGTGCTGCCGGCAAGGGCCTTGAGCAGGCCAAACTCAACACTCTTCATGGTGGGGTGGACCTGGAAGCCGTCCTCGACGGTCTCGATGCGAGCACCCAGGGCCGTAAGGCAACGCACCGTGGCCTCGATGTCGGCGCAGGTGGTATTGCAGGTGACGTGTGTCTCGCCGTTGGCAAGCGCAGCGCAGATGATCAGGCGATGCGCCATCGACTTGGACGCGATGGCGGGAACGGTGCCCTTGAGCGGGGACGGGGTGATGCGGGCTAGCATGCGGATGCGTCTCCCTTCTGGCCGAGGCCCTCGGCAATGAGTTCGTGGAAAGTGGAAAGCGTTGTGCGGTCGATGCTGCAGCGGCCAATGCCGTGCGGAATCACCAGGTCGATGGTGTCGCCCGCGCGCTTCTTGTCGTGGAGCGCCTCGGCAAAGACGGTATCGGCATCTAGGTCGCAGCGGGTCTTGAGGCCATGGCGGGCGCAGAGCTCCTCAATACGACCGGGCAGTGCAGCATCGCAAGCGCCGTGCAGGGCCGCGGCGCGCGTGATGATGCCCATGCCGATCGACACGCAGTTGCCGTGTCCGAGTTCAAAGTGCTCGCAGGCCTCGACGGCGTGTCCGGCGCTGTGTCCAAAGTTGAGGAGCTTACGCTGGTTGGTTTCGCGCTCGTCGGCGACGACCACGGCGCGCTTGATGTCGATATTGCGGGCGATGATGAGCGCTACGCGGGCCACATCGCGGTTGAGCAGCTCCAGCGTGAGCGGGGTCTTCTCCAGCTCGGCGAAAAGCTCCGGATCGGCGATCACGGCGTGCTTGACGACCTCGCCGCAGCCGTCGGCGAACTGCTCGGGCGTGAGGGTGGCCAGGCACCCCACGTCGGCAATAACCACGCTCGGCTGCCAAAAGGCGCCGGCCAGGTTCTTGCCGGCAGCCAGGTCTATGGCGGTCTTGCCGCCCACCGACGAATCCACCATGGCGAGCAGGCTCGTGGGGATCTGCACAAACTTGCAGCCGCGCATGTAGGTGGCGGCCACAAAGCCCGCCACGTCGCCCACGACGCCGCCGCCGAGTGCCACGATCACGTCGGAGCGCGAAAGCTCGTGTTCGGCCACAAACTCCAAAATGGCAACGTAGGTCTCGGCGCGCTTATGGGCCTCGCCGGCCTCGAAGGTGCAGATGCTCACCTCGTAGCCTGACGCCTCCAGGCTCTGCTTAACGGGCATCTGGTAGAGCGGGCCCACGTTGGTGTCCGTCACGATGACGGCCTTGGTGCCGCCGGCGGTGGCGCGCACGAGCGGCCCCGCCTGCTCCAGCAAAAACGTGCCAACATGCACCTGGTAGGGGCGTGCAGTGTCGATATCGATGGTAATCGCCATAAGCTTCGGTCCTTTCGACCTGGCGTGATGGGTTGTCTAGTGGGAGGCCTCGTCGTCGAGTGCGCGCTTAATGCGGTCGCCCTCGGCAAGGAGATTCTCCAGATAGCGCTGGTCGCGGTCCTTGAGCGCGCGGCTGTAGGCGCCAAGCGATTCGATCAGATGGTCGATCTCGAAGGCGAGCGCGTCGGCGTCGTCGATCATGAGCTCGGACCACATCTGGGGGTTGAGGTGCGCCACGCGGGTGAGATCGCGGTAGCTACCGGCCGAAAAGCCGTGGTGGACCTGGGCAGTGGGGCTTTTGACGTAGGCGTTGGATACCACGTGCGCAAGCTGGCTCGTGAAGGCGATGACACGGTCGTGCTCGGCGGCGCTGGTCACGCTGAACTTGCCAAAGCCCAAGGGGCGCACCATCTCGCGCACCTGGCCCAAAAGCTCCAGCTTGAGCGCATCGTCCACCGCGGGCGGTACGAGCACCAGCGGGGCGCCCTGGAACAGGTCGGCGCGGGAGTGTGCATAGCCCGAGTACTGCGTGCCCGCCATGGGGTGCGCGCCCACAAAGTAAAAGCCGTGCTCGCGGGCAAGCTCAAAGGCGCGCTCGCACACGATACCCTTGACGCCCACCGTGTCAATTACCACGGGGCCCATGATGGCCTCGGTATCGGTGGCGTCGGCGAGTGCCTGGGCGTGTGCCTCGAGCCACTCGATGCAGGCTTCGGGGTAGCAAGCCAGGACGATGATGTCGCATTCGCCGAGCGTCTCGTCGTTGAGCTCGCCGGCAACGGTGCCCATGCTGGCGGCCGTCATGACATCGTCATCGGGATCCCAGGCCAGCACGCGGACGCCCGCCTGCGCATAGCCGCGGGCAAAGCTGCCGCCGATCAGGCCAAGGCCGACGATGCCGGCGCACTTGGGGCCGCCCTGGTTAACGCGCGCGTTTCTCACTGTACCCATGGGCTACTCCATGGTCTCTTGGCAGACAACCTCGCGGATGGCTCGGATGCGGCGCATGGTGTCGTCGAACTGATCGGGGGTGAGGGCCTGGGCGCCGTCGGACCATGCGCGGCTGGGCTCGTCGTGGACCTCGATCTCCAGGCCGTTGGCACCGCAGGCGGTCGCGGCGAGCGCCATGGGCTCAACGTAGCGGGTGTAGCCGGTGGCGTGGCTGGGGTCGGCGACGACGGGCAGGTGCGACAGGTGGTGCAGCACCGGAACGGCGTTGAGGTCGAATGTGTTGCGAGTACGGGTCTCGAAGGTGCGGATGCCGCGCTCGCACAGGATGACGTTGTCGTTGCCCTCGCTCATGATGTACTCGGCGGCCATGAGCAGCTCGTCGACGGTGCCGGCCATGCCACGCTTGAGCAGGATCGGGGTCTTGGTCTTGCCGACCTCTTTGAGCAGGGGGAAGTTCTGGGCGTTGCGGGCGCCGATCTGCATGACGTCGATCTTCTTGTCCAGGAAGACCTGCACGTCGCGTGGGTCCATGATCTCGGTGACGATCGGCATGTCGAGCTCAGCAGACGCCTCGCACAGCAGGTCCAGACCGGCGGGGCCCATGCCCTGGTAGGCGTACGGGGAAGTGCGGGGCTTGTAGGCACCGCCGCGCAGCATCGTGGCACCGGCGGCCTTCACGCGGCGGGCGATGCGGATGAGGTTCTCGCCCTCGACGGAGCACGGGCCGGCGATGACCTGGAACTGATCGCCGCCGATCTTGACGCCGTGGCCGCAGTCGATGACGGAGTCCTCGGGGTGGAACTTGCGGTTGGCGCGCTTGAACGGCTCGGAGACGCGCTGCACGCGCTCGACGACATCCATGGACTCGAGCAGGAACGGGTCGATCTTGGTCGTGTCGCCCACCAGGCCGATGATGGTCTCGTTCTCGCCGCGTGAGACGTCGGTCTTCAGGCCCTTTTTCTCAATCCAGCTGACGATGTGGCTGACGGCCTCGTCGCTGGCGCTCTCTTTTAAAATTGCAATCATGGTGTGCCTCTCACCTCGATGGATAACCCTTGCAAAAACGGCCCGCATCGCGAGCCGTGTACATATGGTGCATGAGAGTTTATACTATCTGACTCGCTTTTGCCTTCTAAAGTGGGCCGTTGAGCCGCGTCTTCCTCGGAATTGCAAAGCTTTTTCTTTTATTTTGATAGCCCGTGGTGCACTTGGGTATAATGCCAAACGTTGGCCCTATTAGCTCAGGGGATTAGAGCGTCTGCCTCCGGAGCAGAAGGCCGTTGGTTCGAATCCAACATGGGGCACCATCGAACGTGAGACCGTCCGAACCTCGCATGGTCCGGGCGGTTTTTCTTATACCGACGCGACGTGATGGGACGTGGTATGGCAGCAACGGATATCGAGCGCGGACTCTCGACCGCCGAGGTCGAGGAGCGCATCGCCGCCGGTAAGATCAACCGCAACATGGAGCTCAAGACCAAGTCGGTCAAAGAGCTCATCATCGAGAACCTCTGCACGCTGTTCAATTTGATCAACGTGATCTTGGCGTTCCTGGTCATTTTGACCGGTTCGTTTAAGAATTTGACGTTCCTGTTCGTGGTGTTCCTCAATACCGCTATTGGCGTCATTCAGTCCATGCGTTCCAAGAAGATGGTCGATAAGCTCACGCTGCTGACCTCCAAGAAGGCCATCGCGGTGCGTGACGGCTCCGAGGTGGAGCTCGACTTGGACCAGATCGTGCTCGACGACATCATCCGCCTGGGGCGCGGCGACCAGATTCCCGCTGACGCCGTGGTGGTTTCGGGCGAGGCGCTCGTGAACGAGAGTCTGCTGACGGGCGAGAGCGACCTTATTAAGAAACAGCCCGGTTCCGAGCTCATGAGCGGCAGCTTTATCGACTCGGGCCTGCTGCGCGCCCGCGTGATCCATGTCGGCGCCGACAACTACGTGGCCAAAATTAATAACGAGGCCAAGTACGTCAAAAAGGTCAATTCCGAGATCATGAACGCGCTTAACGCCATCGTGCGCTTTGCGAGCATCATCATGATCCCGCTCGGTTTGGCGTTGTTTGCCTCGAGTGTGAGCGAGCTGTGGGATGCCGCGGGAACCCCGGGCGATAGCGCGCTTTCGTGGTGCTTCTCCGAGCTGTTGGCTGGTCATGTGCCTTCGTCGGCGCTGCTGTCCACGGTGGGCGCCCTGCTGGGCATGATCCCGCAAGGCCTGGTGCTTCTGACCTCGTCGGTGCTCGCCATCGCCACGGTGCGCCTGGCCCGCCGCAAGGTGCTGGCGCAGCAGCTTTACTGCATCGAGACGCTCGCTCGCGTCGACGTGCTGTGCCTGGACAAGACGGGCACCATCACGTCGGGTCGCATGGAGGTCGAGGGTACGTATCCGCTGCCGGTCGAGGGTATGGGTGCGGGGGAGGGCGACGCCGCCGTTCCCGTCGATACCACGGTGCTCGATTTTGCTCTGGCTAACGTCGCACGTGCGACCTCGGCCGATGCCAACGAGACCTGTCAGGCGCTGCTCAACTATTACGCCGACCGTCCGGTCGAGGTGTCCGAGCCGCTGTCGGTCATTCCGTTCTCGTCTTCCAAAAAGTGGAGCGGCGCGTCGTTTGCACAGGGCTCCTATGTGATGGGTGCGGCGCAGTTTGTGCTCTCTGATCGTGCGTTTGCCCAGGTCGAGAACCGTGTCGCCGAGCTTGCCGATACCTGCCGCGTGCTCGTGGTGGCGCGCGTGGACGGCTTTACGCCCGATGGCGATATGGTGGGCGAGGCCGAGCCCGTGGGCTTTGTGACCATCCGCGACGAGATTCGTACCTCGGCGGCCGAGACCATCGGCTACTTTAACGAGCAGGGCGTGACGCTCAACGTGATCAGTGGCGACGACCCGCGTACGGTGTCGTCGATCGCGCGCGTGGTGGGCGTGCCGGGGGCGGACGCTTATGTGGACGCCACGACGCTCGATACGCCGGCCAAGCTCGATGCCGCAGTGGACTGCTACCATGTCTTTGGTCGTGTGACCCCGCAGCAGAAGCGCGAGCTCGTGCAGGCGCTCAAGCGCCGCGAGCACACCGTGGCCATGACAGGCGACGGCGTCAACGACGTGCTGGCGCTCAAGGAGGCCGACTGCTCCGTGGCCATGGCGGCCGGCTCCGATGCCGCGCGTAACGTGGCCGAGATCGTGCTCGTCGACAACGACTTTGCCTCGATGCCCGCCGTGGTGGCCGAGGGCCGTCGCTCCATCAACAACCTGCAGCGTTCGGCTTCGCTGTTCCTGACTAAGACGCTGTTCTCGATGGGCCTGGCGGCGCTGTGCATCGCGCTGCCGCCGTACCCTTTCGAGCCGATTCAGATGACGCTCATCAACTTCTTCTGCATCGGCGCGCCGGGCTTTGTGTTGGGCCTGGAGCCCAACAATGCTCGCGTGAAGGGGTCGTTCCTGACGAACGTGCTCAAGCGGGCACTGCCGGCGTCGATTGCGGTCATTTTGGCCGCGGCGCTCGATATCTTTGTGGCGCGCGTGTTTGGCTTTAGCCAGCTCACGCTGTCTACGATGTGCCTGCTTTCGTCGTGCGCGGCGAGCGTCAGCCTGATCTGGCGCATCTCGCAGCCTCTCACGCCCTTACGTGTGGTGCTCTTCGTGTTTGTTGTCGCCGGCATCCTGGTGGGCGTTATCGGATTCCCGGAGCTGCTGTCTATTGCCAACCTGTCGATGGGCCAGATGGTAATCTTGGCTGTCATCGTGGTCTTTACCTGCTCGGTGTTCTTTAAGCTCGCCACGATGATGGATTCGCTCAAGCCGCGTCGTCGTCATGCCGCAACTGGTTTTGGCCGCGGTGTGCGCGTCCACCTGGGTCGCGGTGGCGGCAAGGTGAGCTCGACGGGTTCGACGGCCGAGCGTTTTGCCAAGCGCGTCGCCGCCGACATGGCGCAGCGCCGCGAAGATCGCACCGCTCGCGAGGCCGAGGCCCGCGCACTCGAGGGCGTGGCCCAGGCCCAGCCCAAGAAAAAGAAGGGTAGCGGAGCCAAGCGCTCTCGCGTAACCAAGTCCGCCCAAGGCATCAAAGTCTCGATGCCGAGCAAAAAGAAGAAGTAACTACGCGCCCTGGCGATGTTGAATTGGTGCCTTGCTCCTGTAGGGCCGTGGCGATGTTATGCTCTAACCTCGATTATTTGAATTGCTTCGAAAAGAGGATGCCGTGATCTGCCCGCATTGCCTTAAGACTATCGAGGACGGCGCCTCGTTCTGCCCCTACTGCAACGCCTATGTGGGTCCGGGCGATGGTCCCGAGCACACCGAATTCGTGTTCTGTGAGGGCTGCGGTGCCCGTCTTTCTCCGCATGATCGTACGTGCCCCAAATGCGGACGCCCCGCTCCGGGTATCCTCTCCGAGGATGCGGCAGCATCCGACCTGGCAGCGGGCCGCACGGCGGGCTTTCCGCGCCTAACGCAAGAGCAGATCGATACCGAGGTGCCGCATGCGCCGGCCTCTGCCGCTGCGGTGCTTTCGGACGCCGCCGACCCCAATGAGACCTGCGTGCTGCCAGCTTTCGATAAGGATTTCGGTATCCCCAAGGTCGATATTCCCATGCCCGTTTCCCTGCATGACGATGCTCAAAAACCCAAGCGCAAGGTGCACCCCGACGAGGACGCCTATCACAAGCACAAGCGTCATATTCCCAAGCCGCTTATCGTAATCGCGGTCCTTGCCGTCGTTTGCGGCGGTGCCTATTGGTTCGTGACGACCGATCCCATGGGTGTTATGCCCGGCTTCTACGACCAGTTTGGCCAAGCTGCACAGACCACCTTCCCCACGCGCCAAAAGGGCGAGGCCACTGAGGACGATACCAAGCAGGACGATTCTGCGGAGGTGGTCCAGGAAGAAACCGTGCTCACCGATGATCAGCTCTATACCAGGCTCGACGGTCTGTATCAGACCATCGTGTCCTACGCTGACGAGGACCAGATCGGCGAGGTCATCGATTCCTTTAACAACGGCTATCTCCGAACGCCGCTGTCCACCCGTCAGGAGCTGTCGCAGAGTGCCTACGCCCTGCGCGACCAGATCAAAAAGACGCAAGATGAGCTCAACAACCTTAAGTACCAGGACGATACGGTCTATGCGGATGACATCGCCCACTTAAAGCAGCTTGCCGAGTGGATGTATGAGCGCGTTGACGTGATCTGCCAGAGCTGGGATATCTCGCTGGCCATTCCCGATGGCGAGTCGATGAGTTCCCACCAAAGCGAGATCCTGGCGCCCATCGCGCAGGGTGGCAACAGCGCGCTGAACCAGTACGATGCCAATGTGGGTTCCTGGAAGCCGCAGCAGCGTTCCTAAAATTAGTTCGCCATAGTCGGCATAACCTACGTGCGCAATTGATGTAAGCCCGTGCTTATTGCTACAATTCGTACAAATATGCTTTAAACGCACGAGGAAGGAACCACATGTTTGGTTTTAAGAAAGAGCTCTACACGCCCGAGTATCAGCTTGTCGGCGACGAGTGCGCCGTAATCGAGACGTCGAAGGGTACCATCAAGGTCAAGTTTGACGGCGAGGGCGCTCCCATTCATGTCGCGAACTTCTGCGAGCTTTCCACGATGGGCTTCTATGATGGCCTTAAGTTCCATCGCTATGTGCCCGGTTTTGTTATCCAAGGTGGCGACCCCAATACCCGCGACATGTCCGGCGCCGACGTCGCCGCCGGTCTTGAGGGCCCCGACGGCATGCCCGGCACCGGTGGCCCCGGCTACTGCATCAAGGGCGAGTTTGCCACCAATCCGCGCAACAGCCATGTCGATGGCGCCCTTGCCATGGCACGCTCCATGGATCCCGATTCCGCGGGTTCGCAGTTCTACTTCTGCCTGGGTGCCCAGCATAACCTCGATTCCGGTTACACCGTCTTTGGTACCACGGTCGAGGGTCTCGATGTGATTTCGCAGCTGCGTGCCGGCGACGAGATCGTCCATGTCGAGATTGTTCACGAGTAAAGGGGACTTTCTTGAATAGCCAGCTGATCCAACAGGGCCGCGCCGCTTACCGCGCGGGTGATTTTTCCGCTGCAGCCCAGATGCTTGGGGCGGCAAAGACTCCCGATGAGATTATGGGCGAGGCCGATCACCTTCGTGGCAACGCCTTGATGCACCTTGGCATGTATGCCGAGGCCGCCGAGGCCTATGCCGCCGCCCTCAACGACGGTACCTACGGCAAGCGCGGCGCGCTGCTCACCAACCGCGGCAAGGCGCTCGCTGCCGTGGGCGACTACACGACGGCCGCTCAGGCGTTCTCTGCCGCTACGCAGGATGCTTCCTATGCCACGCCGTTCAAGGCCTATCTGGGCCTGGGCAATGCGCTGTTCCAGTCGGGCGACTATGCCAACGCGGGAACCGCCTTCCGTCAGGCTGCCATCGACGGCGCCAATCCGGCTCCTGCCGCCGCGCTCGGCGAGCTCGGTCGTTGCTTCATTAAGCTCGGCCGTCCGGCGGATGCCGTGGAGACTTACCGCACGGCTATCGACTTTGCCGGCCCCCGCGACGACACGCGTGCGCTCAACGCCGGCATGGGTCAGGCGCTTTCTGCCGCCGGCCGTCCCTCCGACGCACTCGACGCCTTTAATGCCGCTACTGCCGATGGCATCTACCAGCTCACCTCCGAGCAGGCCGATGAGCTTGCCCGCGTGCACGATTCGCTTGCCGCGCTGTCTGCCCAGACGGCTATGGCCACGGCTCCGGCGCCCGCGATGGACGCTCCTGCCGTCGATCCTCTCGATCCTACGGGCGCGACCGGTCAGTTTATGCCCGATCCCTCGGACACCGGCTTCTTTACGCTGTCCGAGTCCGAGATGGTCCAGCAGGACCGTCAGGATCGTAAGCAGGCCAAGGTCCGTCGTCGCCATCGCCATACGGGTCTTAAAGTCTTCATCGTTCTGCTTCTGCTTATTTTGATCGCCGCGGGCGGTCTGGGCTTTGCCTACACGCGCGGCTTTGGCTTCCCGTCTCAGGAGTCTGTCGTTACCGATCTGTTCCAGGCTGCCGGCGACGGTGACGCCGCAAAGGCCGAGTCTTGCCTGGCCTCGAGCCTGTCCGAGGACGCTAAGTCGATGATCATCTCCTCGATTCCGCAGGGTGCCACCGTGTCCGTCGAGGGCATGGATCAGTCCATGACCGAGACGACCGCCAAGGTGAAGGCATCGCTGTCCAAGGGCGGCGAGCAGGAGTACACCGTCAAATTCGTGCGCTCCGACAACCATATCGGCTGGGCCGTTTCTTCGCTTGATATGGATTTCTCGGCTGCTGACAACCAGTAGTGACCTTATGGGATTTAGCTTTGCCCGGCGCTTCACCGCAAGTGAGGCGCCGGGCTTGCGCTAGTATGATGAGCTAGTAGTTTTCCAGCAATCATCCAACACATCAGGAGTTGCGTTGTTTTCTTTGATGGATATGTTCTTCGGTAGCTATGCGGGCGATCTTGCCATCGACCTCGGCACCGCCAATACGCTTGTCTCCGTGCGCGGCAAGGGCATCGTCATTCGCGAGCCCTCTGTTGTCGCCATCGACAAGAACGACGAGCGCATCTTGGCGGTCGGTATCGAGGCAAAGCGCATGCTCGGCCGTACGCCCGGCAACATCGTGGCCGTTCGTCCCCTGAAGGACGGCGTCATCGCCGACTTTGATGTTACCGAGGCCATGCTTCGCTACTTTATCGACAAGGCGTCCGAGAAGCGCTATCCGTGGACTCCGCGTCCGCGTGTTGTCGTCTGCGTTCCCTCCGGTGTCACGTCGGTCGAGAAGCGCGCTGTCTTTGAGGCCACGATCCAGGCCGGTGCCCGCCAGGCCTATCTGATCGAAGAGCCCATGGCGGCTGCCATCGGCGCCGACCTGCCCGTCGAGGAACCCACCGGCTCCATGGTCATCGACATCGGTGGCGGTACCACCGAGGTTGCCGTTATCGCTATGGGCGGCATCGTCGTCTCGCAGTCCATCCGTATTGCCGGCGACGAGTTCGATCAGGCCATCCTCACGCACGTTCGTGATGCCTACAACCTGGCCATCGGCGAGCGTACGGCAGAGGACATCAAGATCAAGGTCGGTTCCGCCGTGCCGCTCAAGGACGAGCTCGACGTTGAGGTCAACGGCCGCGACGTGATCACCGGTCTGCCCAAGACCGTGCGCATCGAGAGCGAGGAGATTCGTCGCGCGCTCAACAAGCCGCTCGACGAGATGGCCAAGGCCGTCAAGGACGCACTCGACGCTACGCCTCCCGATCTTGCCTCGGACCTTATGTACTACGGCATTTTGCTGACCGGTGGCGGCGCGCTGCTGCGCGGTCTCGACGTGCGCCTGCGCGATGAGACCGGTGTTTCGGTCAACGTTAGCCCCACGGCGCTCGATAACGTCGTTAACGGCTGTGCCCGCGTGCTCGAGGCCAATGCGTTTGATGGCGGCTTCGTCCAGACCAATGCTTAATTTCCAAAAGGTGGATTCCATTTGGCACGATCTTCGGGTTTCTCCACAAATCTGAATACCAAGCGACAATCAACGGGTATGCGCCCGTTGATTGTTTTCAGCCTGATTTCGGTGTTGCTGCTCACGTTTTACATCCGCGAGGGCGAGGCAGGACCGATTCATGCCGTGCGCTCGGGCGTGACGACGATTACCTCGCCGGTGCGCTTTGTGGGCTCGGCTGTGGCGGCTCCCTTCAATGCGATCGGTAACGTGTTCTCTAACCTTACGGCGTCGCAGGACACGCTTGACGAGCTTAAGAAGCAAAACGAGGAACTGACCTCTAAGGTTGCCGAGCTCTCCGAGGCTCAAAAGACCGCCGAGCGACTGGAGGGGCTGGTCGGCCTGCA
This sequence comes from uncultured Collinsella sp., assembly GCA_958445065.1. GTDB lineage: Bacteria > Actinomycetota > Coriobacteriia > Coriobacteriales > Coriobacteriaceae > Collinsella. The sequence goes on along the minus strand of CAUCQW010000001.1, from coordinate 117,037 downwards.
GTCGACCTACAACCTCAAATCAACCGCAGCTCGTATCGTCGGCGCTTCGGGCGATGCCTGGACCTCGACCGTCACCATCGATAAGGGTTCTGCCGACGGTCTTACCATCAACATGCCTGTGACGAGTTCTGCCGGTGTCATAGGCCAGATTATCGAGGTCTCGGCCAAGACGTCCACCGTGCGCCTGATTGGCGATGAGAACTCGGGCGTGTCCGCTATGGTGCAGGACACGCGCGCCCAGGGCATGCTGCAGGGTCAGGCTGACGGCACGCTGCGTCTTGAGTACGTGAGCGTCGATTCCGACGTTAAGGTTGGCGACATCATCGTGACCTCGGGCATTGGCGGTGTGTTCCCCAAGGGTCTACCGCTCGGCACCGTCTCGTCTGTTGAGAAATCGGCTAACGACGTGTACTACACCATTGTGGTGCGCGCCCAGACGACGGCCGAGAACAACGAGGAAGTGCTGGTCATTACCTCGCTGACCGACGAACAGTCGGCCTCGGATGAGGACGTGAACACGGCCAACAGCACGCCGCAGGGAACGTCGCGCGATGCTGCGACCAAGACGAAGGACGAGAGCCCGGATGACAGTTCCGACACGTCCGAGACGACCGATTCCGGCTCGAGCGAATAGGGGGCATGTCCATGGATCTACACGAGCAGGGGATGAGCTCCCGCACGTTTGTAATCGCCGCCATTGTGTGCGTGCTGCTGCAGGCAGGCCTGGCACCGCAGATCTCCATTGCGGGCGGTCGCGTCAACTTTATGATTATCCTGGTGTGCCTAAGCGTGTTCTCGGGCGACCCGACCCGTGCCGTCGTGTGCGGTTTTTGCAGCGGCTTGTTCTATGACCTTTCCGCTGCCGTGCCGGTGGGCGTTATGTCGCTCCTGCTGACCGTGGGTTCTTTTGCCCTGGTGCATAGCGCTGCCGGTCAGACGGGCGGTGCCCCGAGTGCGCGCGGCATCACGGTGGGCGCCTTCGCGTTCGTCATTAATGTGATCTACAGCATCATCTTGCTGTTTATGGGTTTGGAGACGAGCTTTGTCGTGGCGATCTTCGGCCATGCGCTGCCGTCTTCGATCCTGACGGGTCTGGTTGCCATTCCGTTTTTGATGTCCGGCGTCGTGCCGCAGTCCGGTTATGGATTCTCCGCACGTGGCGGACGCCAGACGGGCATGCGCTTTAAGCCCAAGACCCGTAAGCTCAAATAGGGGAGGCTCGTAGATGTCTTCCCAGATGACGGTTATTATCGCCGGTATCGTGCTGGTTGTGGCCATCGTGGTCGCACTGGTCATTATGCGTCGCGGCGATTCTCGTTTTACCTACGATACGCAGCATGGGACGGCCCCGCGCGCCACCGAGGGCGAGGGCAATACCGCGGCGACCGCCTTTAAGGGCCGCTTCTCCATCCTCACCACGGGTGTGGGCGCGATGTTCGCGGCGCTTGCCGTCAAGCTGTGGGGCATGCAGATGGTCTCGTCGGACTATTACGAAAAGCAGGCTAATAGCAATCAGACGCGCACCGTTACCACACCCGCTGTGCGCGGCCGCATCCTCGACCGCAATGGCGTGGCGCTTGTCCAGAACCGTCCCTCACTTGCTGTCGTGGCCTACCGCGACCTTGCCGAGGATGAGGTTCTGGTTCGCCATCTTGCCAACGTGCTCGGTATGCCCTACGTGGCGGTGCTGCGCAATATTCAGGACAATTCCGAGGGCGCTCAGAGCCTGCATACCATCGCGACGGACGTCCGTCGCTCCACGGTTGCCTATATTCAGGAGCACGCCGGCGAGTTCCCGGGCGTCAAGATTGCCGAGCGTACCGAGCGCCAGTATCCATATGGCGAGACGGCATGCCATATCTTGGGCTATACCGGCACCATTACCTCCGAGCAGCTCGAGGCCCAGAATAAGAAAACCTCTGGTGATGATGATGCTTCTGCTGGCCGGATTACGTACCAGTCGGGCGATATCGTGGGCCAGGCGGGTGTTGAGAGCTACTACGAAAACCTGCTGCAGGGTATTCGTGGCGAGCAGACCGTCAAGGTCGATGCCTCGGGCAATGTGACCGGTCAGGCCGGCGCCGTGCCCGCCAAGGCCGGCTCCGACATTAAGCTCACGCTCGATCTTAAGATCCAACAGGCCTGTGAGACGGCGCTGGCGAGCGCCATCGAGCTTGCCAAGACCACTGGCTACAGCAATGCCGGCAACGGCGCTGTGGTGTGTCTCGATCCCAACAATGGCGAGATCCTGGGCATGGCGAGCGAGCCCAAGTTCGATCCGTCCGTCTTTATCGGCGGCGTCTCAAATGACGTGTGGACCGAGCTCAATGATGACAAGGGTTCGCACCCGCTGCTCAACCGCGCCATTAGCGGACAGTACATGTCGGCCTCGACCATCAAGCCGCTCTCGGCACTGGCCGGTCTTGAGTTTGGAACCTACACTTCAACACAGACAACCAACTGCACGGGCTATTGGACGGGCTTGGGCAAGGCTTGGGGCAAGCGCTGCTGGTTGACGTCTGGCCACGGCACCATGACGCTGCAGTCGGGTATCGCCAACTCGTGCGACCCCGTCTTCTACGACATGGGCAAGGCGTTCTTTTATGACGAGCAACATTCCGAGGGGCTGCAGGAGGTCTTTCGTCGCTGGGGCCTAGGCAAGACCTGCGGTATCGATCTGCCGAGTGAGGGCGCGGGCCGTATTCCCGATGCCGAGTGGAAAGAGTCGTACTTTACCGACGCCTCTGCCGAAGACCGCAAGTGGAATGCCGGCGATATGACCAACATCGCCATCGGCCAGGGCGACATTTTGGTGACGCCTCTGCAGATGGCATGCGCCTACATGGGCCTTGCCAACGGCGGCAAACAGTACGTGCCTCACGTGTTTTTGTCTGCCGTGTCGCGCGATGGCGACGGCGATGCCTATAAGTACAACGGCAAGGGCAAGAAGAAGCGCCTGGAGGCCAAGATCAACAGCGATTCGGATTTGGCTCTTGTTCGCAACGGCATGCACGACGTGATTTACACGGCATCGACGTCCTTGGCGGCTCACTTTGGCACCCTGACGCCGCAGGTGTACGGCAAGTCGGGCACGGGCGAGAAAAGCGGCGAGGACGAATACGCGTGGTTTTGCGCCTATGCGCCGGCCGATGATCCCAAGTATGTCATCGCTACTGTCCTGGAGCAGGGCGGCGGTGGCTCAGATACCGCGATGCATGTCGTGCGCGATGTGCTCGGCGTGATTTATGACGAGCCCGATACCTCTTCGGCCTCGGGCGATTCTTCGGTTCGATAGGAGGTTGCGATGGATTTTTCTCCGGCGGATCTGTTCCGTTCAACCAAGACCGGCTCTCGCAGCAGCCTGGACCGTGTCAACAAGCAACTTTCGGCCTCGCGCGGCACGTTTCGCCAAAAGGTGCATATCGGTGTGCTCGTGGCCACAGTGGCGCTCGTCGCCTACGGTGCCATCATTATCTGGTCGGCTTCGCAGTTTAAGGCCGATGCTTCGTTCTCACGCCATCTGCTGGGAATTGGTATCGGGGCGTTGCTGGCGGTGCTGGTCTGGCGTACCGACCTGCGCGGTATTTCCAATTTCTCGACGGCGTTGCTCGTCATCGACCTGATCGTGATCTTCTCGCCCAAGATTCCGGGTCTGTCCTATACGGGCGGTCTGGGCATGACGGGCTGGATCAAGATTCCCGGTATCGGCTTGACATTCCAGCCGGTCGAGCTTGCCAAGCTCATCACCATCTTCTTTATTGCCACGCTTGGCTCGCAGTATAACGGCCGCATCGATACCGTTCGCGACTACGTCAAGCTCTGCGGCATGCTGTCCATCCCGTTTTTGGCCGTCGTCGCCATGGGCGACCTGGGCTCGGGCCTGGTCGTGCTGGTCTCGGGCGCCATCGTCATCTGCATGAGCGGTGCGCGCCGCGAATGGGTGCTGTCGACCCTGGCCCTGCTCGTGGGCCTGGTAGCCCTCGTCCTGGCGCTCGATTCGGTCTTTGATTCGTTGCTCGGCCACGATGTGCTCATCAAGCAGTATCAGATGAACCGCCTGACGGTCTTTATCGACCCCGATAATGCCGATTCGGACGATGCCTACAACCTGCAGCAGTCGCTTATCGCCGTTGGCTCGGGTGGCTTCTTTGGTAAGGGTTTGGGCCATGCGACGCAGTCGGCCGGCGGCTTTCTGCCCGAGTTCCACACTGACTTCGTCTTCGCCTTCCTGTCCGAGACCTTTGGCTTTTGCGGTTCCTTTTTGCTCCTATGCCTCTACGTGCTGCTGATCTTTTCGACGATTCGCGTCGCCTTTAAGTGTGAGTCGCTGTTCTTGCGCCTATCGTGTGTGGGCATCGTTGGCATGTGGGCGTTCCAGACCTTCGAAAACATCGGCATGTGCATTGGCATGATGCCGATTACCGGTATTCCGCTACCGTTTATTAGCTTCGGTTCGTCTTCGATGATGATTCAGCTGCTGACGGTGGGTATCGTACAATCCATATGGCGGCATCGTTCGGGCGCCGCGTAACCGCTGGAGGGGTTTGCTATGAAAATTCCCGTAGATAAGCTGACCCGCGCTTTTAAGATGGGCGCGTCCGTTAAGAAGGATTCCGATACGCCGGTGCGCGTCTCGGTCTATTTGGATTCGTCCGCCTCGCGCTTTCTGGCCGAGACGGTGCGTGACGCCTTTGTGCCGCAGACGACCTCGGGCATTGTGCGCGTCGAGCGTCTGGGGGAGGAGCGAATTGCTCCAAAGACCGATACCGATGTGGTACTGGTGCTCTCGTGCGGTTCCGACCGCTTGGAGAGTGCCGTGCAGGAGCTCGTGATCGCCGGCGCACCCGTGTGCGTGCTTGCCGAGTCAGCTGTGGAGGTGCCGTTTATCGAGGAGTCCACGCCCATGCTCGGCGTGGTGGCGGCAACCGATAAGACGTATCTGCTCGAGACGCTTGCCCGCTGGATTCTCGATCGCACCGAAAAGGAAACGGCTTTTGCGGCGAACTTTGCCTTCATGCGCATCGCGGCGGCCAATCGTATCATCACCTCGTGCGCGCTCACTAATATGGCGACCGGTGCGCTGGTGTTTTTGCCGGGCGCCGATTATCCCGTTATGGCGCTGGCGCAGGTGGGCATGCTCTTTGAGCTCGCTGCCGTCTTTGGACGCGGCATTAAGCCTGAGCGCGGCTACGAGGTCGCGGGCGTGCTTGTCGGCGGTCTTGTGATCCGCGCGGTCACCCGCGCGCTCGTCAAGCAGACGCCGCATATTGGGTTTGCCGTCAAGGCGCTCACTGCTGCCGCGGGCACCTATGGCATGGGCCGTGCGCTCGTTTCGCTCTACGAACGCGATGTCGACTACAGCCGTGCCAACGAGGTGGTTACTGCCACGTTCTCCCGCGTTCGCGATCTGGTGACCACGGTCGCGGGCGCTACCCGTCCTATGGCGTCCTATCAGGACGCATCAGATCTCGCTGCTTAGGGGTTTTCCGTTGCGCGTTCCGTACCAAGATTGTTTTCATTTAATTGAGCCGTTGCTCGCCAAGGTCGAAAAGCCGAGTCGCTATATCGATCACGAGTGGGGCACGCTTTCCAAGGCCGATGCCGACTACCGTTGCTGCCTGATCTACCCGGATGTGTACGAGGTTGGTCTGCCCAACCAGGGTATCGCCATCCTCTACAACATCCTTAACCAGGCCGAGGGCATCTCCTGCGAGCGTGGCTATGTGCCGTGGCCCGATATGGGTGACGCTATGCGCGAGGCAGGCATTCCGCTGCTCTCGCTCGAGGGTGCAGCGCCGGTCGCTTCGTTTGATATCGTCGGCCTGCATGTGCCGCACGAGATGGCGGTGACGAACTTCCTTGAGGCACTCGACCTCGCTGGCATTCCGCTGTTAGCGGCCGACCGAGGTGAAGACGACCCCATCATCATCGCCGGCGGCCCCTCGGTGTACAACCCCGAGCCGTACGCGGCCTTCTTCGATGCCATCCTCATCGGCGAGGGCGAGGAATCGCTGCTCGAGACCTGCCAGCTGCATCGCCGCCTGCGCGACGAAGGAGTCCCGCGCGCGCAGATTGTTGAGCAGCTTGCATCCATTGCCGGCAACTACGTGCCGTCGCTCTATGAGGTTCGTCACGATGAGCCCTGCTCGCCGCATGGCTACACCGTGCCGCGTGAGGGCAAGGATGCTCCGGTCGTGGTCTACAAGCGCGTCGTCGAGGATTTCGGCGCCACGAATCCGCTGTCGCAGTCGTGTGTACCCTATGCGCAGCTGGTCCACGACCGCCTGTCTATCGAGATCCTGCGTGGCTGCGCTCGCGGCTGTCGTTTTTGCCAGGCCGGCATGACGTATCGCCCGGTGCGCGAGCGCTCGGCCGACCAGATCGTCTCGTCGGTGATTCAGGGTCTGGAAAAGACCGGCTATGACGAGGTGTCGCTGACCTCGCTCTCCACGACCGACCACTCCTGCATTCGCGACGTGCTCGGCAGGCTCAACCGTCGCCTGGAGGATACGGGTATTCGCGTGTCTATTCCGTCGCAGCGCCTGGATTCGTTTGGCGTGGATATGGCCGAGTCGGTCGCCGGCGAAAAGAAGGGCGGCCTGACGTTCGCACCCGAGGCCGGCAGCCAGCGCATGCGCGACATCATTAACAAGAACGTGACCGAGGAGGACCTGGACCGTGCGGCCACGGCGGCCTTCGAGGCCGGCTGGAACCGCATGAAGCTCTACTTTATGATGGGCCTTCCCGGCGAGCGCGACGAGGACATCGTGGCCATCGCCAATCTGGCCGATCACGTGCTGGAGCTCGGTCGTTCCGTGGTGCCCAAGGCTCGTCGCGGCTCGATCTCGGTGTCGATCTCGGTCTCGGTCTTTATTCCCAAGGCTGCCACGCCGTTCCAGTGGTGCCCGCAGCTCGACTACGACGACGTCAAGCGTCGCCAGAAGCTGCTTATCACGAGCGTTCGCAACCGTGCCGTCCGCGTGCATTACCACGATGCCGAGACCTCGCTCATCGAGGCCGCGCTCTCCCGCGCCGGTCGTGACATGACGCCCGTCATCATCGATGCTTGGCGCGCTGGCTCTCGCTTTGACGCCTGGGTAGAGCATTTCTCGCTCGATAACTGGAAGGAGGCTGCTGCCAAAAACGGCATCGACCTCAATGAGCTCGTGCACCTGCCCTACGAGTTGGACTGGCGCCTGCCGTGGGAGCACGTGAGCCCCGGCTGCACGCGCGGCTTCCTCGAGCGCGAGTACCGTCGCTCGCTCGAGGGCGTCACGACTCCCGACTGCACCCGCACGTCGTGCACCGGCTGCGGAATCTGCCCCACGCTCCACGCCAAGAATGTATTGATGGGTGATCGCGCATGAGTGAGCGCCTGACCGACAACCCCACGCTCTTTAGGCTTCGTGTTCGCTATGGCAAGCGCGATCGCCTTAAGTACCTGGGCCATCTCGAAGTAATCCATACCATTGAGCGCATCGTGCGCCGTGCGGGACTTCCCTATGCCGTCACGCAGGGCTTCTCTCCGCACATGCGAGTGGGCTTCTCTTCGGCGCTACCGGTGGGTACGTCGTCGATCTGCGAGTGGTATGACCTGTTTATGACCGAGTTCGTGGCGCTCGACGAGGCGTTTAGGCGCCTGGCTGCGGCGTCTCCGGCCGATCTGGCGCCCATCGAGGCGGCGTATATCGACGTGCGCACGCCGGCGTTGACGGCGCAACTCACGCGTCTGTCGTATCGCATCGACCTGCACTTGGATCCCGAGGCGCCCGTAAGCACCGACGAGGTGCGTCGTGCGATCGACACGCTGCGCGCGGACCATGGCATCGACTACGCGCGCGGCAAAAAAAGCAAGCGCTTGGATTTGGATCACACGCTCGTGGGCTATGAGCTCACGGCGGGGGAGCGCCCGGACCATTTGGTGCTCATGCTCGACACCCATGCCGATAACGAGGGCTCCATGCGTCCGGAAATTTTGCTTTCTGCAGCTGATGTTTTGTTGCAGGGCTTGACCCCGGGCGTGGATGCACCTATTGTTTCCACCGGTATGCAAGACCTCGTGACCATCTGCTCCTACGATGTCGAGCGTCAGAATCAAGCATGCGAGGACGACGAGGGCCGACTCGTCAGCCCCATACCTGTGCGAACTTGTGGATTTGCTCCACATACTCGTTGACGGGGGTATTTTCGCCTGCTACTATATTCGGCTGTTGCACTAACTGATGCATGAAGGGCAAGTAAACATGTACGCAATCGTTAACACGGGCGGCAAGCAGTACAAGGTCGCCACCGACGATGTCATCACCGTCGAGAAGATCGAGGGCAATGAGGGCGACAAGGTCACCCTGCCGGTCATCTTCCTCAACGATGGTAAGAAGATCGTCACCGATCCCGACAAGCTGGCCAAGGCCAAGGTTACCGCTCAGATCGTTGAGCAGTTCAAGGGCGAGAAGCAGCTGGTCTTCAAGTTCCACAAGCGTAAGCGCTATCGTCGTCTGAAGGGTCACCGTCAGCAGCTCACCAAGCTGAAGATCGTGAAGGTCCAGGCTACGTCCCGCGCCAAGAAGGCTGTCAAGGCAGAGGCCGAGGCTGTTGCCGAGGCTCCCGTCGCCGAGTAGATTACACTCGTAACGAAAGAGTAGGTATACACAATGGCACACAAAAAAGGACTCGGTTCCTCCCGTAATGGCCGTGACTCCCGCGGTCAGCGCCTTGGCACGAAGCGCTATGCCGGCCAGACGGTAACCACGGGCACGATTCTCGTCCGTCAGCACGGCACTCACATCCACCCGGGTGAGAACGTTGGCCGTGGCAAGGACGACACGCTGTTCGCGCTGGTCGACGGTACCGTTGAGTTCCACAAGGGTATCAAGCACAGGGTCAGCGTACGCCCGCTCGCGAACGCGTAATTCACCCTTCATAGAGCACATATGTGGGAGGCACTTGAGTTTTAGGATTCAAGGGTCTCCCTCTTTTTGTAGGAGGCGATTCTGTTGTCACAGTTCACCGATATCAGCCGCATTAACGTGTGCGGCGGCGACGGCGGAGCCGGATGCATGTCGTTTAGGCGCGAGGCATTTGTCCCCAAGGGCGGCCCCGATGGCGGCGACGGCGGTCGTGGCGGCAATGTCGTCATCCAGGCCGATGCTCAGCTGTCTTCGCTGATCGATTACCGCTTTAAGCATCACTTCCGCGCCGAGCGCGGCACGCACGGCCAGGGCGCTCGTCGCAATGGCAAGAGCGGCGAGGACCTGATCCTGAAGGTTCCCATGGGCACCGTGGTACGCGAGCTCGATCCCGAGACGCAGACCCCGATGTTCGAGATTGCCGACCTGGTGCACGACGGCGAGCGCGTTGTCGTGGCGCCCGGTGGCGCCGGCGGCCTGGGCAACACGCACTTTGTGACGTCGGTGCGCCGCGCGCCCGCGTTCGCTCAGCTGGGCGAACCGGCCGAGGAGCACTGGATTGAGCTCGAGATGAAGCTTATGGCCGATGCCGCACTCGTGGGCTTTCCCTCGGTGGGCAAGTCCTCGCTTATCGCGCGTATGAGTGCCGCCCGCCCCAAGATTGCTGACTACCCGTTTACCACGCTCGTGCCCAATCTGGGTATGGTGCGTGCCGGCGAATATTCTTACGTCGTTGCCGACGTCCCCGGTCTTATCGAAGGCGCGAGCGAGGGTAAGGGCCTGGGTCACCAGTTCTTACGCCACATCGAGCGTACGGCCCTGATCATGCACGTCGTCGACATGACGGGTGGTTTTGAGGATCGCGATCCGGTCGAGGATTACCACATCATCAATCGCGAGCTCGAGCAGTATGGCGCCGAGCTTTCGGAGCGTCCGCAGATCGTCGTCGCCAACAAGTGCGATGCGCCGGGTACGGCCGACAAGATTGCCGACCTCAAGCGCGCCGCGCTCGACGATGGACATATGTTCTTTGCCGTATCTGCTGTGACGGGCGCCGGTCTCAATACGCTGATGCTTGCCGTGGGCGAGCAGGTGGCTAAGCTTCGCGCCGAGCTGGCGGTTTCCGATGAGCCGGTCGATCTTCGCGACGAGGAGTGGGAGCGCCGCCGTCTGCAGCGCGAGAAGCGGTTCCGCATTGTCCAGGAGGAGCCCGGTGCCTTCCGTGTGGTTGGTCGTGCCATCGAGCGCATGGTCATCCAGACCGACTGGGAAAACGAGGAAGCCGTCATTTACCTGCAGCATAAGTTTGCGCGTATGGGTGTTGACGACGCGCTCGAGAAGGCCGGTTGCCGTGCGGGCGACGAGGTCCGCATTTGCCAGCGTGCCTTTGACTTTGAGGGCGCTGAGGACTTCTCGGAGTACGAGGAGCTCGAAGACGCTGGCGAGGACGTTGCCGTTGAGGCCATTGACGTGGCCGATGCTGCGGATGAGGGCGTCGAGGTTGTCGATGCGGCGGATGCCGCGGACGATGCCGTGACCTCGGAGGGCGAGTAGGCCATGTCGCTGCGCGGTGGAATCGGTTTGCCCGAGCTGCCCATAAAAGTGGGCAAAGAGTTTCGGCTTGGCATTATGGGCGGCACCTTCGACCCGATTCATTACGGGCACCTGGTGACTGCCGAGCAGGCACGCGAGTCGCTCGACTTGGACGCTGTGCTCTTTATGCCGGCGGGCTCTCCCGCCTTTAAGCTTGACAAGCCGGTGACGCCTGCCGAGGACCGTTATGCCATGACTGTCCTCGCCACCGCCGCGAACCCGGCCTTTTTGGCGAGCCGGTTCGAGATTGACCGTCCGGGCGTAACCTATACGGCCGATACGCTTCATGCCCTTCGCGACTTTTACCCGCCGCAGGTAAAGCTCTACTTTATTACGGGCGCCGACGCGATTATCGATATTGTGACCTGGCATGATGCCGAGCGAATCGCTGAGCTTGCTACCTTTATTGCGGCGACGCGACCGGGTTTTGATATCGATACGGCTCGTGCCCGAATCAAAGAGTCGGGGCTGCCGTTCGATGTGCGCTATATTCAGATTCCGGCGCTGGCGATCAGCTCGACGAACATTCGTAAGCGAGTTGCCCGCGGCATGAGCGTGCGCTATCTTACGAGCGAGTCTGTGCTCGGCTACATTCGCAAGCGCGGTTTGTATGTCGATCTGGGTCAAGAAGATTTTGAGTGATGGGGGCTACGTTGCCGGTAGAGGATCAGTTTGAGGGCGATGAGCGCGCGCTGCTCAAGCGCATTCAAGAGCTGCTCGATGTTCGCATGAAAGATAAGCGCAAGCGCTATGTGCATTCGTTGGGTGTTGCCGAGACCGCACTTCATCTGGCCGAGGTCTACGGCGTTGACCGCTTTGATGCCGCTGCCGCCGGCTTAATTCACGACTGGGACAAGGTGCTTTCCGATGACGAGCTCGTGGCCCGCGCGCTTCACTATGGCATCAAGGTTGCCGGCTCTCCTTCCGCCGCGACGCCGCTGCTGCATGGCCCGGTTGCCGCCTATGAGCTTCCGCAGCTATTTCCCGAGTTATCGCCGGCCGTTTTCCAGGCTATCGACCGTCACACCGTAGGCGCCTGCGACATGACGCCGCTCGATATGGTGGTCTTTGTGGCCGATGCCATTGAGCCCAACCGCCACGGCGACTATGCCCATGCGCTGCGCAAGATGGTGGGGGAGTCGACGCTTGACGAGTTGTTCTTCTCCTGTTTTGCGCAGGGTCTGGTCTATGTGATCCAGTCCGGGCGCTATCTTTATCCCACGGCTATTACGATTTACAACCATTACGCCCAGCTGCGCTAGCTCGGGTGTGTCTAGAAAGAGGTATTCCATGGCCGACGAGACCATGACTGACGAGCAGATTCTTGAAGGTGTGGAGCACAAGAGTTTCGTTGCCACGTCCGACCGCACCGCCGCCTCGCTGTCTGCGAGCGGTGTCGCCGCTGAGGATGTCGCCCGCGCCGCCGCGCAGGCCGCCTACGACAAGAAGGGCGAGGACGTGCAGGTGCTCAACCTGACCGAGCTTTCCGACGTGTGCGACTACTTTGTGCTTGCCACCGGTACCAACAACCGCCAGGTCGATTCTATCGTCGACGAGATCGAGGAGAAGGTCGCCGAGGCTTGCGGCGAGCATCCGTTCTCCATCGAGGGCCGCGAGCAGAAGACCTGGATGCTCATGGACTACGGTTCGGTCGTCGTCCACGTCTTCACTCCCGAAGCCCGCGACTTCTACCGCCTCGAGAAACTCTGGGGAGACGCCCCCCAGCTTCCCCTCGACCTCCTCTAAATGATTTTTCTGGGACGGGGATAAAATAATCATTGCTACCGTTTGCCGAACCGCTCACCTTTGTTGGGCGGTTCGGCCCTTTTCTTCCTTTCCTTTTGTATGCTGTGACTACTGCATCCTTGGAAGGGAGGGTTTCGATGACTCGTGTTGCCCGTGCGTTGTCCGAACTCGGCCATTATCACGTCATGCTCAAGGGCTGTGCTGGCCAGCTGATCTTCGAAGACGATGACGATCGCCTTTATTTTCTCAATCTATTGAACAGACGATTTACGTCCGCTCATATTCGTCTTCTTGCCTGGTGCCTCATGGACAATCATGTTCACCTGCTATTTGATGATCTCGATAATCAGATGAGCGTTGCTATGCATGCGATTGATACGGCATATGCGAAACACTTCAATCAAAAAACCGGCCGCCGCGGACCGGTGTTCCAGGAACGATTCAAGAGTGTGATCATTTCTGACGACAAACAGCTGCTCCGTTGCGTCCGATACATACACGATAATCCTGCAAAAGCAGGTATTTCTTCTGCTCCTCTGTATCGCTGGAGCAGCTTCCATGAGTATTTCTCTCATCCCGAAATTTGTGATTGTGAAGGTATTCTCAATCTGTTTGGGGGTACGGAAGCGTTTTATCTTTCGAGTACCGACGGCAAGCCTAATCCCTATTTTATGCCCGAAGGTAAGCATATCTCCGATATGGATGCGCTGGAAGTTGCCCGGGCTCTTTTGGCTCCGCATGAGCCTTATCAGCTTAAAACTTTGCCGAAATCAGAGCGAAATCGTCTTCTGGCAGTGTTGAGGCATCGGGGGTTTACGATTGACCAGATTTCGCGTCTGACGGGAATTGGGGCCAATATCATTCAAAGGGCGAAATGACGCTCCAAATGATTAAAAAATCCCCGTCCTAGAATAATCATTCGCACCTGCCCGGCTTTCTTTTTGCCCAAAGGCGGTTAATCATTGAAGCGGGATTGGCGGCCGAAAGATAGGGCGGTGTCGCCGAACTTGTCTCGGACGGCGTCGATCGCGACGGAGAGCTCGCGGCGGTCGCTGGATTGGGCTCCGCGGTCGTCGATTTCGCAGAACAAGTCAGTCTGGATGCCGCCCTGATGGTCAAAGTCGCTCATGCCGATGCCTGCTAAGCGAACATGCATGCCTTCCTGCCAGATGTTGTCGAGCAGTTCGAGCGCAACTGCCACGAAGATATTCTCGTCGTCGGTGGGGTGGGGAAGCCGCCGCTGCGCCGTTCGCCCGCTTCCATACGAATACTTGAGCTTGAGCGTCACCGTGGCGCCTGTTAGTCCCTGACGGCGCAGGCGGCGTCCTACTGACTCGCCCAACAGCGCAATCGCCGCTTCGATGTCCCCGCGCTCAGTCAAATCTTTCGCAAAGGTGCGTTCATTGCTCACCGATTTAACCTCGCGCTCTTCATCGAGACTCGTGACTTCGGAGATTTCGAGTCCCAGCGCACGCTGGCGCATGCGTTCGCCGTTGACGCCAAAAATAGAGGCAAGCGTAGACTCTGGCGCACGCGAAAGCTCGCCGAGCGTATAGATGCGCATGCGGCGCAGTCGCTCCTCGGCCGAGCGCCCGATGCCGCTCATGGCAGATACCGGCAGCGCGGCCAAAAAGCGCTGCTCGGTTCCGGGACGCACGATGGTCAACCCAAACGGCTTATCCCGCTCGCTTGCGATCTTTGCGACCGTCTTGTTGCAGCCCACGCCAATGGAGCAGGTCACCCCCAGCGCTGCCACGCGATCGCTGATGCGCCGCGCAACCAGCAGCGGGTCTTCGGGCGCAAAGCGACCCGGTGTGATATCGATAAAGGCTTCGTCGATGGATACGCGCTCGACGCGCGGGGTCTCGTCGGCGAGAATCGCCATGGCCTGCGCGCTCACCTCGCGGTAGCGGTCGAAGTGCCCGTGTGTCCAAATGGCCTGAGGACACAGACGCCGTGCCTCGGCCGAGGGCATGGCGGAGTGCACGCCAAAGCGACGTGCCTCATATGAACATGTGGACACGACGCCACGCGAATCGGCGTCTCCGCCCACGATGAGCGGCTTTCCGCGCCATTCGGGATGATCGAGCATCTCCACGCTCGCAAAAAACGCATCGAGGTCCATGAGGCCCACCGCCGGACCCGTCCAGGGAGGCGGCGTGACGCCCATGGCATCCTCATAACCGTATGTATGTTCGCGTCTTTCCATGTCATGAGTATACCGCGCAGCTCATGTGGGGTGCGTGTATGTGCTTGCAAATCCCGAATTCTTGTCTAAGATATGGATTTGCCCTCGACTACACCGAAGAAGTTGGTCTCACGGACTTCACCTGCCCGCGTCGATGGCGTATTATGTTCAACTGTTTGTTTGTAGTTGCAGCCTAAAGCTGCTTGGTTGGAGGAGTTTCCTTTGGCAGTCAAGATTCGCCTTGCTCGTCACGGCGCTAAGAAGCGTCCGTACTACCGTGTCGTCGTCGCCGATTCCCGCGCCCCGCGTGACGGTCGTATCATCGAGGAGGTTGGCCGCTACAACCCGATGACCGCCCCCAAGACCATCAACCTCGACCTCGAGAAGATCGCCGACTGGCAGTCCAAGGGTGCTCAGCTCACCGACGCTGTCGCCGCTCTGGTCAAGGCCGCCAACGAGGGCGAGAAGACCGAGACCGTCGTCAAGAAGTCCAAGAAGCAGCTCGCCAAAGAGGCCGAGGCCGCTAAGGCTGCCGCTGAGGCCGCTGAGGGCGCCGAGGAGTAAATCGTGCCTGAGGTTGACGCTGCACAGCTCGAGGGTGAGGCAATGCTCTCAGATCGCATCGCCGATCTCGTCGAATATCTCGTTGTTCAGATCGTCGACGACCCGGATTCCGTGAGCCTTGAGGTCATCGATGGTGACGACGCCTCTACGATTGAGGTTTCTGTCGCCGAGGATGACGTCGCTAAGGTCATCGGCCGTCGTGGCCGTACCATCAAGGCCATTCGCACGCTCGCCCGTGCGCTGGCCGCTCGCCTCGACACTGCTGTCGAGGTAGAGGTTCTGGGCTAGGACCTTGAGGTCCCAGTACAAAAACATCGCCCGTGTGGTCAAGCCGCACGGAAGGAAGGGGGAGGTCCTCGCGCAGCCGCTGCGGGGGCTTCCTTCTGTATTGACGCCGGGTATGCGCGTCGCCCTGACGCCGCCGGCGCTCAAGCGCGACCGCTTTTGCACGGTCGTGTCCGTCACCGATACGGGCGATGGCGATCTGGTCTCGTTTGAGGGCATTGACGACTTGACGGCCGCCGAGGGCATCACGGGATGCTATGTGCTGGCAAATCGTGACGACTTTGAGCTCGATTCGCTCGACGCCGCCTATACCGACCTGATGGGTCGCGAGGTGGTCGACGAGCGCTTCGGTTCGCTCGGCACGATCGTCGAGATCATGTCGACGCCCGCTAACGATGTTTGGGTTGTCGAGGGTGATCGGTACGGCGAGGTGCTGATTCCCGTGATCGAGCAGGTTGTGCTCGATCTTCCCGACACAGGAACAATTTCCGTCCACGTTATGGACGGCCTGATCGATATGGACAAGTAGGGAGGACAACATGCTGATTGAGACCCTTTCGGTCTTTCCCGAGATGTTTGAGCCCGTCATGTCCACATCGATTTTGGGCCGCGCCCGCAAGGCCGGCCTTTTTGATTTTAAGGCGTATAACCTGCGCGACTGGACGCACGACCGCCATCGTACCGTCGATGACGAGCCGTACGGCGGCGGGCAGGGCATGCTCATGAAGGTCGAGCCTATTGCCGAGGCCATCGAGGCTATTAGCTCCGAGGGTCCCAAGCCCACCGTGGTGTTCTTTACGCCCTGTGGCGAGCCCTTTACGCAGCATGTGGCCGAGCGCCTGCTCAAAAGCGAGCGCCTGCTGTTTGTGTGCAGCCGCTACGAGGGCGTCGACGAGCGTGCGTATGCGTATGCCGATGAGCGCCTGTCGATCGGCGATTACGTGCTCACGGGCGGCGAGCTTCCCGCTATGGTCGTTGCCGATGCCGTCGTACGCCTGATTCCCGGCGCCCTTGGTGACGAGATGAGCAACGTCGACGAGTCGTTCTCGACCGCCGAGGACGGAGGCCTGCTCGAGTATGCGCAGTACACTCGCCCTGCTGAATTCAACGGCGAGGGCGTGCCGCCGGTGCTCGTGAGCGGTGACCATGCCAAGGTTGACGCCTGGCGCCGTAAGAATGCCATCGAGCGCACCTGCCGCTGGCGTCCCGACCTGATCGAGACGGCACGGCTTACGCCCCAGGAGCGCGCATACGCGCAGGAGATTCTGGACGCTTCGTATTCGCAGAGCGAGGAGTGAGAATGGTTCCATCGCAGCATTCCGCGTTGAGGGGCGCTTTTGAGTGGGTCGCGGTCATCGCGATCGCGCTCGTGGCCACCTTCCTGATCCGCACCTTTGTGGTCGAGCCCTTTGTGGTACCCACCGGCTCCATGGAGGACACGATCGAGATTGGCGACCAGATCCTGGCACAAAAGGTGAGCCTCGAGCTCGGTCAGCCCGTCAAACAGGGTGATATCGTGGTGTTCCACAACCCCGATGTCACTTCCGAGCATGATGTTCTTGTCAAGCGTGTTATTGCCACGGCCGGCCAGACGGTCGACCTGCAGGACGGCAAGGTGGTCGTTGACGGCCAAGCGCTCGATGAGGACTATACGACGGGCATGAGCTGGCCGCTTTCGGTCCAAGCGCCTGGCGCCCAGGTGAGTTATCCCTACACCGTTCCCGACGGGTGCGTGTGGGTGATGGGCGACAACCGCGAAAACTCTGCCGACTCGCGCTACTTTGGTCCCGTCGATCGCTCTGATTTGATCGCTGTGGCGCTTGTGCGCTACTGGCCGCTCAACCGCATCGGCGCTATCGACTAAAAACCGCTATAGTACAGTACCTAACCGTGTAATCGTTTCGACGAGGGGATATTAGAGGCATGAACGCTTCATCGCTTTCCTTCCAAGACATCATCCTGCGCCTCCAGCAGTACTGGGGCGAGCAGGGCTGCGTCATTATGCAGCCGTATGACTCCGAGGTCGGTGCCGGTACCTTCCATACCGCGACCACGCTGCGCTCGCTCGGTCCCGCCGAATGGCGCACCTGCTATGCGCAGCCCTGCCGCCGTCCCGCCGACGGCCGCTACGGCGAGAACCCTAACCGCATGCAGCACTACTATCAGTTCCAGGTGCTCATTAAGCCCTCTCCGGTTAATGCTCAGGAGCTTTACCTGGGGTCTCTTGCTGCCATTGGCCTGGACCCCAACGACCATGACGTCCGTTTTGTCGAGGACGACTGGGAGAGCCCGACCCTGGGCGCCTGGGGCCTTGGCTGGGAGGTCTGGCTCAACGGCATGGAGGTCACGCAGTTCACGTACTTCCAGCAGGTGGGCGGTATCGAGGTCGACCCCGTGCCCGTCGAGATCACCTATGGCCTGGAGCGTATCGCCATGTACGCTCAGGGCGTCAACTCGGTCTACGATCTGGTGTGGAGCTATCTGCCCGACGGCACGCCCATGACCTACGGCGACGTGTTCCTCGAGAACGAGCGCGAGTTCAGTGCCTATAACTTTGAGGTCGCCAACGTCGAGATGATGCGTCAGAAGTTTGACGACTACGAGGCCGAGTGCCATTCCTGCCTGGAGCGCAAGCTGCCGTTGCCGGCGTACGACTGTGTCATGAAGTGCAGCCACGCCTTCAACCTGCTCGATGCCCGCGGCGCCCTGTCCGCGGTCGAGCGTGCCAACTACATCCTGCGCGTCCGCGCCGTCGCCAAGGCGTGCTGCGAGGCCTACATGGCCGAGGTCGCCGGAGTCAACGAGAATGCCGACCAGGAAGGCGAGGTGGCGTAAGCCATGGCAGACGCTAAGGATTTCCTGTTTGAGATCGGTACGGAGGAAATGCCCTCTGCACCGCTGAACAATGCCGTCAAGCAGCTTGGTACCATGATCGCCAAGGGTCTCGACGAGGCCGGTCTGGCCCACGGCGAGGTCCGCGTGATCTCGAGCCCGCGTCGCCTGGCTGCGCTCGTTGCCGACGTTGCCACCGCGACCGATGAGGTTCACGAGGTCAAGCGTGGCCCCGCGGCAAACATCGCCTTCGACGCTGACGGTAACGCCACCAAGGCCGCCCAGGGCTTCGCCCGCAAGTGCGGTGTGGCTGCCGAGGACCTGGTCCGTCGTGAGGATACCGATGGTCGCGAGTATGTCTTTGCCGAGAAGAACATTCCCTCCGCACCGGCAACCCCGATCCTGACGGCCCTGTGCGAGAAGACCATTGCCGGCCTGCAGTGGCCCAACTACCGCTCCCAGCGCTGGGGCCACGAGCACGCGACGTTCGTGCGTCCGGTCCGCTGGATTTGCTGCCTTCTGGGCGAGGATGTTGTGCCCGTGTCGTTTGCCGACGTGACGAGCGGCAACACCACGCGCGGCCATCGCGTGCTCGGCCCCGGTGACCACGTTGTCGCCAGCCCCGCCGCCTACGAGCAGGTACTCGAGGACGCCGGCGTGCTTTCTGCCGAGCGCCGTCGCGAGGCCATCCTTGCCGGTATCTCCGAGGTCGAGGCCGCTCGCCCCGGCTGCCATGTCGATACGCCCAAGAAGGTCTTTGAGGAGGTCATTAACCTCTGCGAGTGGCCGACGGTGCTCGTCGGTACTTTCGACGAGGAGTTCCTCAAGGTCCCGCACGAGATTATCTGCGAGTCCATGCTCACCAACCAGCGCTACTTCCCGATCTATGACGGGGAGGGCAAGCTGACGCGTGAGTTCGTGGTCGTCTCCAACAGCAAGCCCGAGAACGCCGAGCGCGTGATCGACGGTAACGAGCGCGTCGTGCGCGCCCGTCTGGACGACGCTAAGTTCTTCTACGAGGAGGACCTGAAGATCTCCCTCGACGAGTTCCGTGAGCGTCTGTCCAAGGTTGCCTTCCAGGAGAAGCTCGGTAGCGTGCTCGCCAAGTCCGAGCGCATCGAGCAGCTCGCGCTCGCTATCGCCCGCGAGGCTCACCTGGGCGCCCATCTTGCCGCCGACGCTGCTCGCGCCGCACACCTGTGCAAGGCAGACCTGGTGTCCAACGCCGTCGTCGAGTTCACGAGCCAGCAGGGCGTGATGGGCGGTTATTACGCGACCGCGATGGGGGAGAACGACGAGGTCGCCCATGCTATTCGCGATCACTATCGTCCCCGTTTTGCCGGTGACGAGCTGCCCGAGGGCACCGCTGGCTGCATCGTGGCCTGCGCCGACAAGCTCGATACCATCGCCGGTATCTTTGCCATCGGCGAGCCCCCGACCGGCTCCTCCGACCCCTACGCGCTGCGTCGTGCCGCTATCGGCATTATCAACATCCTGCGCGACCGTCTGCCGATCGACCCCACGTCGCTCATCGACTTTGCCCTCGAACTCTACAGTGAGCAGGGCATTGAGTTCGACGCCGCCGAGGTCGCCCAGCAGGTTCGTGACTTCTTCCATGGCCGCCTGGTGAGCATGGCCCGCGACGAAAAGATCCCGGCCGATACCGTTGCCGCTGTCTCCGCGGTGCACATTATCGCCCCGTCCGTCTTCTTCGCCCGCTGCGCCGCCCTCGACGAGGCCCGCAAAAACGACGCTGAGACGTTCGACAACCTGGCTACCGCCTATGCCCGTGCCGCGCATATCTCGAAGCCCGAGCTGGGTGCGGAGTACGACCGCGCCCTGATGGGCGAGGCCGAACTCGCGCTCGCCGACGCCTCCGAGGCTGCTCAGACCGCTGTCGATGCCGCCCTTGCTGCCGAGGACTACCCGGCCGCATTTGCTGCCCTCGCCGCCCTGCGTGCCCCCATCGACCGCTTCTTCGACGAGGTCATGGTCATGGACAAGGACGAGCAGCTTCGCGATAATCGCCTTAAGCTGCTCAACCGCTTCGAGGCCGTTTTCTCCGGCATCGCCAACATCGGTGAGCTTGCCCGCAAAAAGTAAGCCAGCCTGCGCATAAGCGCAAAAGGAGCCCCGCATGGATTGCCCGGTCACCGCTCGTCCCACCGTTATCGTTATCTCCGATTCGCTCGGCGATACCGCTTGTGAGGTGGTGCTTGCGGCGTCCGGGCAATTTGATGAAGGGGCTTTTCGTCTCTTGCGCCTGCCCAAGGTGACCTCGGTGGAGCAGGTCAAGTCATTTGTGGGGCCGCGCGTCGATGCCGACCATCGCGATGTCGCCGTGTTCCATACCATTGTCGATCCGGCGCTTCGCGCCCGCGTGCTCGATTACCTGGGTATGCTGCATATCCGTTCGGTCGACCTGATCGGCCCGACGCTTGCCGTGCTGTCGTCGCTCATCGGTGTGCCGCCCAAGTGCGTTGCGGGCGTGATTCACAAGACCGATGACCGCTATTTCCATCGTATCGAGGCCATGGAGTATTTCGTTGAGCACGATGACGGTCGTGGTTGCGACGATCTGTCGGGTGCCGATATCGTGCTGCTGGGTGTGTCGCGTACATCCAAGACGCCGCTGTCGATGTATTTAGCCTATCAGGGCTACAAGGTCGCCAATGTCCCACTGGCGCATGGCATGGAGCCGCCCAAGTCGATTTACGAGGTTGACCCGATGCGCCTGTTCGGCTTGATTTCGACCGTCGATGTGATTTCCGAGATTCGCGATAGCCGCTTGGGCGACGACTACGCCCGCGCCGTCGCAGGCTCCTATGCCGAGCCCGAGAGCGTGCGCGGCGAGCTTGAGGAAGCTCGTGCTCTCATGAAGCGCTTAGGCTGCTTTGTTGTGCGTACCGACGGCAAAGCCATCGAGGAAAGCGCTGCCGAGATCATTGATCACCTTGAAGAGATTCAAGAGGCAAGAGCCCGCCGTGCCGTCCGCCGCGCTCAACAAAAGTAGCTCACTTGGGACAAGGTTGTTTGGGTAGCTAATTTGGGACGGGGCTCTTTTAGCTAACCAAAGAGAATACTTGGAAATAATGCTGATAAATGGTAAAGCGATTTAGCAAAAACATCGCATCCGACCTGCACTTTCCTTGTAGTGGTATCTTCATAAGGTAACCACCTTTACCTACCGTTTACCGCCGGTTTTAGCACGTTTACCAAACCGCGCACCCTCTGCTCAAGCCTGTCCAAAACCCGCCGTATAGTTCCCTCACGGCCCGCATCCGGCGGGTCGATTCGTTACCACGGTCGTGCGCGTAAGCGCATGGAAGGGGAAGTATCGTGAGCGATTGCAAGAGGGTTTACCGTTTTGGAACCGACGCCCAGGGCACCTGTGTCACTGAGGGCGACAAATCCATGAACTTCGTGCTTGGCGGCAAAGGCGCAAACCTTGCCGAGATGAGCCGCATCGGTCTGCCGGTTCCCGGTGGCTTTACCATTACCTGCCAGACCTGTGTCGAGTACTCCGGTGCCGGCAACGTCTGGCCCGAAGGCGCACTCGATGAGATCGTTGCCGCCGAGGCGGACCTCGAGGCCCGTTGCGGCAAGAAGCTCGGCGACGCCTCCGATCCGCTGCTCGTGTCGGTTCGCTCGGGCGCTCCGTTCTCCATGCCCGGCATGATGGACACGGTTCTCAACCTGGGCCTCAACGACGACTCCGTTCAGGGCCTTATCGCCCAGACGCAAAACCCGCGCTTTGCCTGGGACAGCTATCGTCGCTTTATCCAGATGTTCTCCAACGTCGTCATGGGTGTCGATGCCGACTTGTTCGAGAATGCCCTGACCCAGGCCCGCCTGGTCGCCGGCGTTCGCGTCGATTCCGAGCTTTCGGCCGAGGACCTGCAGGAACTCGTCGAGACCTTCAAGGGCATCTTCTCCGAGAACGTCGAGGCTGCCCTGTATCCCGAGCTCGAGGTCGCTGACGGCAAGCCCGTCTTCCCGCACGACCCGGAGCTTCAGCTGCGCCTTGCCATCCAGGCCGTCTTTGGCAGCTGGATGAACGAGCGCGCCTGCATCTACCGCAAGCAGCATGGCATTTCCGATGAGCTCGGCACCGCCGTCAACGTCCAGGCCATGGCCTTTGGCAACAAGGGCGAGACCTCGGCGACCGGCGTCGCCTTTACGCGCAACCCGGCCGACGGAACCAAGGAGTTCTATGGCGACTTTTTGGTGAATGCCCAGGGCGAGGACGTCGTCGCCGGCATCCGAAACACCGAGCCCATCGCCGACCTCAAGACCACCTCGGGCCTCGAGTCCGCAGGCGAGGAGCTCGAGCGCGTGTTCCTGACGCTCGAGGATCATTACCGTGATATGTGCGATATCGAGTTCACCATCGAGCAGGGCAAGCTCTGGATGCTCCAGACCCGCGTGGGCAAGCGCACCGCCACTGCCGCCCTGCGCATTGCTATCGAAATGGTCGAGGAGGGCCTGATCACCCGCGAGGAGGCTGTGAGCCGCATCGATCCCGCGCAGCTCGACCAGCTCCTGCACCCGCAGTTCGACGCCACCAAGAAGTACGAGGCCCTGGCCAGCGGCCTTAACGCCAGCCCTGGTGCCGCCGTGGGCGAGGTCGTGTTCTCGAGTGATGACGCCGTCGCGCGCGCCAACGAGGGCCACAAGGTCATTCTGGTCCGCTGGGAGACCAACCCCGATGACCTGAAGGGCATGGTCGCCGCCGAGGGCATCCTGACCAGCCATGGCGGCAAGACGAGCCATGCCGCCGTTATCGCCCGCGGCATGGGTACGCCCTGCGTCTGCGGTGTCGAGCGCTTCCATATCGACGCCGCCGAGAAGGTCGTGCACATCGAGGGCAGCGACCGCGTGCTGCGCGAGGGTGATGTCATCTCCATCGACGGTACCCTGGGCATCGTCGTCGACGGCGCGGTCGACCTGGTCTCTGCAGAGCTCACCGGCGACCTGGACACCATCCTGTCTTGGGCCGATGAGATCCGTTTGGACGAGACCGACGGTCACGCCAACCACGTGCGCGTCAACGCCGACAACCCCGAGGATGCCGAGCTCGCGCTCGAGTTTGGCGCCGAGGCCATCGGTCTGTGCCGCACCGAGCACATGTTCCTGGGCGATCGCAAGAACATCATCCAGAGCTTTATCCTGTCTGACGATGAGGCCGTGAAGCAGCAGGCCCTGGCCGACTTGCTCAAGGTTCAGACCGAGGACTTCCTGGCGATGTTCAAGACCATGTCCGGTCGCGATGTGGTCGTCCGCCTGCTCGATCCGCCGCTTCATGAGTTCCTGGATAATCCTCGCGAGCTCGAGGTCGCCATCACCAAGAAGGAGGCCGCCGGCGCTCCCGAGGAGGAGCTCACTGCCCTGCGCGCCCGCCTGCGTCGCATTGATGGCATGGTCGAGTCCAACCCCATGCTGGGCTTGCGCGGCGTGCGCCTGTCCGTCGTCTTTGGCGATCTGCCGCTCATGCAGGTTCGCGCCGTCGCCACGGCCGCTGCCCGCCTTATCAAGGAGGGTGTCGACCCGCGCCCCGAGATCATGGTTCCGCTCGTTTCCATCACGGCCGAGCATGTCCAGACCCGCGAGGTTATCGAGCGCGTGATCGCCGAGGTTTCCGCCGAGGAAGGCGTCGAGCTCAATATTCCCGTGGGCACGATGCTCGAGCTGCCGCGTGCCTGCATGGTCGCTGACGAGATCGCCCATCATGCCGACTTCTTCTGCTTTGGCACCAACGACCTCACCCAGACGACCTTTGGCTTCTCGCGCGATGACGCCGAGGCCAAGTTCATCCCGCTGTACATGCATAAAAAGATCCTGAAAGACAACCCCTTCGAGACCATCGACGCGGCAGTGCTGGAGCTCGTGCGCTTGGCCGTCGAGAAGGGCCGCGCCACCAATCCCGACATGCACTTTGGCGTGTGCGGCGAGCACGGCGGCGACCCCAAGTCCATCAAGGGCCTGTTTAACGTGGCCGACGTGGACTACGTGTCCTGCTCGCCCTATCGCGTGCCCCTCGCGCGCCTGGCTGCCGCTCAGGCCAAGCTCGAGGCCAAGCGCAACGCCTAGCCCCCTGCGCATCGACGCCTAGCGTAGCGCCCCTTCATACCGCCCGTCTCATTCGTGAGGCGGGCGGTTATCATGTGCGGGTTTTGTCTTTTTGTCTGCGTAAAAAATTGTTCTTGCAGCAGAAACCCGCGCGTGTATACTCGAATACGTTTGTTCAACTACGTGCCGGCCAAGGTGGTACGGCACCTCTAGAAGAGTAAGGAATTGCACATGGATTACATCCGCGCAATTGAGCGTCAGCAGATCCGCGAGGACATTCCTCAGGTTCGCGTCGCCGACAACGTCAAGGTTCACTACCGCATTAAGGAAGGCGACCGCGAGCGCATCCAGGTCTTCCAGGGCGACGTCATCCGCATGGCCGGCGCCGGTGCCCGCGAGACCTTCACCGTCCGCAAGATGTCCTTCGGTGTCGGTGTTGAGCGTACCTTCCCGCTTCACAGCCCCAAGATCGCCAAGCTCGAGGTCGTTCGTCATGGTCGCGTCCGTCGCGCCAAGCTGTACTACCTCCGCGACAAGGTGGGCAAGGCTGCTCGCATCCCCGAGAAGCGCTAAGAAGATCGCAGCGTCTGTCCACTCGTTTGGACACAAGGGTCACCTTCGGGTGGCCCTTCTTTTTATCTGATTTGCATGCAAGGAGGGCCTGGTATGGCCAACATGACGAGCTCGGTTTCGGCATCGCAGGTTGCCGGTGAGTTGGCGAGCGCTACGTTTGAGGAGATTCCCGCCCTCGTGGAGCATTATCGCGAGGACCCACGCCAGCAGGTGATCAAGGCTTGTGAACGCGCCCTCAAACGCCATGCCAAAGAGCTTGCCGAGCGCGAGCGCGTCAATGACATGTACGAGCTTATGCATGAGCTTGGTGGCGATGGGGTGGTCGTTGGTGTCGACGAGGTGGGTCGCGGATCGGTGGCCGGCCCTTTGACGGTATGCGCCGTCTGTCTTCCTATGGAGCCGCGCGTCTGGGGTATCAACGATTCCAAAAAGCTCACGCCCGCGCGCCGCGAGTTGCTCTCAGTGAAGATTGCCGAGGTGGCGACGGCGATCGGTTTTTGCCATATCGCGCCGAAGGATATCGATGAAATGGGCATGGCCCGTGCTATCCGTACTGCCGTTGCGGGCGCCGTGGCCGATACGGGACTTGAGCCCGACTGCGTCCTCATGGATGGTAACCCCTTGGGCGCCGTTCCTAACGAGCGCGATGTGGTGAAGGGCGATGCCAAAATCGCCTGCATCGCCGCGGCGTCCATCATGGCCAAGGTCACGCGTGACGAGATGATGGTCGAGTACGACGCCGAGTATCCCGAGTACCATCTGGCCGAGTCGAAGGGCTATGCAAGCCCCGAGCATATCGAGGCCATTCGCAAACATGGACTTTGTCCACTGCACCGCGTGAGCTTTTGCGGAAACTTTCTGCAGACTGAGCGCCTTTTCTAGGTCAATTGTGGAGACAGGGACCTCTGGGGTTTTATAAACTTGCTGGTAACGGGCCGTATGCAACACCATTGCTGCGTACGGCCCGTTTTTTGACGGCATTTGGTCAGCTTTTGGTTTGCTTCCGGTACTTACCCGCACGAAAGGTGCCCTCATCATCGGGGCAATGCAGCATGCGGGAAAGGAGACCCCATGAGTGCCGCAAGCAAAAAGAGCAAGACGCAGCAGCTCAAGGAGCGTTGGGAAAACGGCGAGCTCGACTGCGGGGCGATGACGCCTGAGTTTATCAAGGGGCTCAGTCCCCGCGAGATGGGCATGCTGGGCGAGCTGATCACCATCGACTACTTTAACGAGCGCGGCTACACCTTGCTGGAGCAGGGTTATCGTTGCTCCGAGGGCGAGGCCGATCTGGTGCTGCTCGATGAGCTCGACGATGTCGTGGTGATGGCCGAGGTCAAGACCAGACGCGTTGCGCTGGATTGCAGCACGCGGGTCTTTCCCGAGGAGGCTGTGGACGCCCAAAAGCAACGCCGCTATCGCCGCATCGCAAGTTGCTATCTCATGGAACATTATCCGCTCAAGGCGATTCGCTTCGATGCCGTGGGTGTCACCATTCGCGGCGGGCATATCGCCGAGATCGAGCATCAGTACAACGCGTTCGATTGGCAGGTGTCGTGATGGCGTTCGAGACGTTTGCCGTTCACGCGGCATGCATCCGTGGCGTCGAGGCGATTCACGTCACGGTCGAGGTCTCGCTTGCCGGCGGCGTTCCGGGCATTCAGATGCTCGGCATTCCGAGTATGGAGGTGATGGAGTCACGCGGTCGTATTCGCTGCGCGATGCGCTCCGCCGGGTTTGAAATCCCGCGCTCGGGCATTACGGTCAATCTGGCGCCTGGCGATATTCGCAAGACCGGTAGCGGCTTTGATCTGCCCATCGCCATCGCGGTATTGGCGGCCGATGGTCAGATTCCCCGCGACAACCTCGATCGTTGTCTTATCGCTGGTGAGCTTGGCTTGGACGGTACGGTGCTTCCTGTCAAGGGCGAGGTGGCGTTTCAGCTATTGGCGCGTGATATGGGGCTGTCCTTTATCGCCGGCAGGTCCGATCAGCATGTGCCGCTTGCGGGCGTGGATTGTGGATTCATCGATCATTTGTCTCAGCTTGCCCATGGCATGGGCGATGCCGCGCGGCACTACTTGGATTCTGAAGTGCTCGAGGCGACCTTTGAGCCCGAGCTCGACTATGCCGACGTACTGGGGCAGGAGGTCGCCAAGCGCGGCATGGCGCTTGCGGCGGCAGGAGAACTCGGCTTGCTCATGATCGGGTCCCCGGGATCGGGCAAGACGATGCTCGCGCGTCGTATGACCGGCATCCTGCCCGAGCTTTCCGTTGAGGATCAACAGGAGGCGCTGTGCATCCATTCGGTTTTGGGTGAGAACATTGATGGCTTGTTGGCAGGGCACCGGCCCTTCCGCAGTCCCCATCACAGTATTTCGACCGCAGGTCTTATCGGCGGTGGGCGCCCGGTGCACCCGGGTGAGATCAGCCTTGCTCATGGCGGCGTGCTCTTTTTGGACGAGCTTGCCGAGTTTCCCACGGGTGTGCTGCAGACGCTGCGTCAGCCCATCGAACGCGGCTACGTCAGGATCGTACGCGTCGACGGGGCTTTTACCTTCCCGTCGCGCTTTCAGCTGCTGGCTGCGAGCAATCCCTGCCCCTGCGGCTTTTTGGGCGATCGTGAGGTACCGTGTCGCTGCTCGGCGGCGATGGTCGAGCGCTATCGGTCTAAACTGCGCGGTCCTTTGGCCGACCGTATCGACATGATGATCGATGTGACCCGTCCCGACCCTCAGGTGATTATCGAGGGCGCGGAGGGTATGTCGTCAGCTGAGTTACGTGACTACGTTGTGCGCGGTCGCGCTTTTCGCGCTTGGCGCGAATCCCGTATGGACGATGCTGATGCCGAGGCCGAGGATGACGAGACACGGTCCATTGACGGCGTCGTTTCGACCTTTGAGCTCGATGATGCGGCGGAGAAGTGTGTGCTCGGCCTGTCGAAGCGCACGCATCTCACGGGCCGCGGCATCGTGCGCCTGGTGCGTATCGCGCGTACCATCGCCGACGTCGCCGAGAGCGAGCAAGTGACGCAGGACCACGTGCTCGAGGCGGCGATGTACCAGGGAAGGAGGGACCAATGATGGCCGAGGGGACCTTCGAGCTGCATCCAGGTGACGCGTTGTATCCCGAGACCGTTTTGGAGCTTTCTGATGTACCCCAGACACTCTATGTGCGCGGCAACCCCGAGGTGCTTTCGACGCCCGCGCTCTCCATCATCGGCGCGCGCAAGGCCTCTCCGTATGGTCTTGCCGTGGCAGAGCTTGCGGCAAAGGTTGCGGTCGAGGCGGGCGTGACGGTAGTTTCGGGCGGCGCGGTCGGTTGTGACCAGGCCTCGGGTTGGGCTGCGGTCAATGCCGGCGGCAAACACGTCGTGGTGCTGGGGACGGGCGCCGACGTGGTCTACCCGCGTTCGAGCGCGGGGCTTATTACGCGCACGCTCGATACGGGTGGCGCGGTCGTGTCGATCTCTCCGTGGGGCATGGGTCCGCGCAAGTTTGCCTTTCCGCGCCGCAATCGCGTAATCGCGGCCCTGTCGCAAGCCCTCTTTGTATCCGAGGCGGGTATGCCTTCCGGGACGTTTTCTACAGCCGAGGCTGCTATGGATTTGGGGCGAGAACTTCTTGCCGTGCCAGGGTCGATCCTATCGCCCGAGTCGCGTGGCACGAATTACCTCATTGCGAACGGTGCCTGCTGCATCATCGACGAGGAATCTATCGAGATGGCTATTTCACGCATCTACGGCACCCTGCGCTACTCGCGCCCCGATGCTCCCGGCATTGCCGACCTGGATCAAACACAGCAGACCGTGATGCATGCGCTCATCGCCTCTCCGCTCAAGGTCGACGACATCGCGGCGCTCGTCTCGCTCGATGCCGTCGGCGTACTCAAACTCCTGGGTTCGCTTGAGCTCGAGGGTCTTATCGAGCGCATGATGGATGGAAGGTATGCGCCCTCCAAGTTTGCCCTTCACGCTCAGACACCCTTCGGTCACAATGGAAAACATGTCAATTAGAAAGGTGTTTGCAGATGCTGTTTGATCAGGTGACGGTTATCGGTGGCGGTCTGGCGGGTTCGGAGTGCGCGATTCAGCTGGCAGATCGCGGGTTCGCCGTAAGGCTGTGCGAGATGCGCCCCCAGGTTAGCTCCCCGGCCCACCATACCGATCACCTGGCAGAGCTCGTCTGTTCCAATTCGTTTAAGTCGACCCGTCCGGATTCCGCGGCTGGATTGCTGAAGGCCGAGCTTGAGCGCATGGGTTCAGTCCTGCTCGATTGCGCCCATCGCGCGGCTGTTCCCGCCGGTGGCGCCTTGGCGGTCGACCGCGTCAAGTTTTCCGAGTTTGTCGAGGCCGAGGTTGCCGCCCGTCCCAATATCGAGATCATTCACGGCGAGGTCACGCAGATTCCCGAAGGTCACGTGGTCATTGCCGCCGGCCCCTTGTGCTCGCCGGCGCTGAGCGAAGAGGTCATGAAGCTCGTCGGTGGCGACGCCCTTGCGTTCTTCGATGCCGCGGCGCCGATCGTCGATGCCTCCACGCTCGATATGGACGTGCTGTTCTCGCAGTCGCGCTACGAGGAGCAGGGGAGCGGCGACTATCTCAACGCTCCGCTCAATAAGGAGGAGTACGAGGCCTTTATCGAGGCGCTTACCACGGCCGACCGCGTGGTGCTCAAGGACTTTGAGGGCGGCGATCTGTTCCAGGCCTGCCAGCCTGCCGAGGAAGTTGCGCGCACCGGCAAGGACGCCATTCGCTTTGGCGCCATGAAGCCTGTCGGCCTCACCGATCCGCGAACCGGTCGTCGTCCCTGGGCGGCGATTCAGCTGCGTGCCGAGAATAAGGAGAAGACCGCCTATAACCTGGTGGGCTTCCAGACCAACTTGACCTTTGGCGAGCAGAAGCGCGTCTTCCATATGGTGCCGGGCCTGGAGAACGCTGAGTTCTTCCGCTACGGTGTCATGCACCGCAATACCTTTGTCGACGCCCCGCACGTGCTCGATGGCACCTTTGCCGTGCCCGGTACCGGCGTGCGCCTGGCCGGTCAGATCACCGGCACCGAGGGGTACATGGAAGCCGTGGCGACCGGTCTGCTCGCGGCGCTCAACACCTATGCCGAGGCAATCGGTGCCGCGGGCGTCGAGTTGCCGCGTGTGGGCGCCCTGGGTGCGCTCGTGGGTTATGCGACCGATCCTGCCACCGTGGGCTATCAGCCTATGCATGTCAACTTTGGCCTGGTGCCGCCACTCGAGGATGGTAAGCGCCGCAGCAAGCGCGACCGCTACCAGGCCTATGCGGACCGTGCGCTCGAGGCCCTTGATGCCTATCTGGCCACTCGCCCCGATCTGTTTGGAGGCGACCGGTCATAGCCTTTGACCTGTACGACACCGTCGACTCGTTTATCGCCTATATCTCACGTGTCGAGGGACTTTCTCCCAACACGGTGACGGCCTATGGCTCGAGGCTGGAGCGCTTTGCTGCCTGGTGCGAGCGCGAGGATATAGATGCTTTCGCCGCCGACGTGCGCACCATTCGTCGCTATCTTGCCGAGCTTTCGCGTGAGCAGGTGGCTCCCCGAACGCTTGCGGCACACCTGTCTGCCGTTCGCTCGCTCTATCGGTGGATGGCTGCCGAGGGGGTCGTGGAGGGCGATGTGGTCTCGGCAATTTCCTCGCCCAAGCTCCCGCGCGATCTACCCGGTGTGCTGACGACCCAACAGGTGGAGGCGCTGCTCAAGACGCCTGATACCTCAACACCCGCGGGACTGCGCGATGCGGCGATGCTCGAGCTGCTCTATGCCTCGGGCGCCCGTATCTCTGAGCTCGCAGCACTCAATGTGGAGTCCATTGTGTGGTCCGAACGCACGCTGCGCCTGTGGGGCAAGGGGAGCAAAGAACGTATCGTCCCTCTGTATCGTCGCGCGCTCGAGGCGACGCGTCTCTATATTGAGGAGGGGCGGCCGGAGTTGCTCGCTCAGGCAAAGCGCCGTGACCCCACTACCGGGCCGCATCCGCTGCTTATATCGGCGCGCGGTAATCGCATGAGTGCCGCCATGCTCAGGCGGCGGTTCCATACTCTGGCGACACTCGCCGGCATTCCGGCCGACATCGCCCCGCATGCGATGCGCCATACCTTTGCGACCGACTTGCTCGAGGGCGGTGCGGACCTGCGCTCGGTTCAAGAGCTGCTGGGTCATGCGAGCCTGTCCACGACGCAGATCTACACGCACCTCACGCCCGATCGGCTCAAACGTGCCGTGGCTCAAGCCCATCCCCGAGGCGAATAGTGGCTGGGACGTCCCGCGCCGCACTCAGGTGTGTGGTTTTGATTGCGGGTTGGCAGGAAGATGCATTCCTGCTATCATTCATCGGGTTGCTTCACGGCAACAGGTTTTTATCACGCACGCGCGGCTACTTCATACCGTGGTGCCCGGGCTTTGGTAGCACATGTCCGGGTTGGTTTTGGAGGATGACCCCGCGCGGAGGCAAACCACAGGAGGTTTAACATGGCTACCAAGATTAATATCCGCACCCTGCTCGAGGCCGGCTGCCACTTCGGTCACCAGACCCGTCGCTGGAACCCCAAGATGAAGCCGTTCATCTTCGGTGAGCGCAACGGCATCTACATCCTCGACCTCAAGCAGACCATCCTTGACGCCGACCAGGCTTACACCTTCGTCAAGAACGTCGCCAAGGGCGGCAATGTGCTGTTCGTCGGCACCAAGAAGCAGGCTCAGGAGGCCGTCAAGAACGCCGCTGAGCGCGCTAATATGCCTTACATCAACCAGCGTTGGCTCGGCGGCATGCTGACCAACTTCGTCACCATCCGCTCCCGCATCAACCGCATGGAGGAGCTCGAGGCCATGGTCGAGGACGGCCGCATGGCAGTGCTCCCCAAGAAGGAGCAGGCTGTGCTCGGCAAGGAGCTCACCAAGCTCCAGACCAACCTCGGTGGCGCCCGCGACATGAAGGGTCTGCCCCAGGCTCTCTTCGTCATCGACACCAAGCGCGAGGAGAACGCCATCAAGGAGGCCCAGCGCCTGAACATCCCCGTCGTCGCTCTGATCGACACCAACTCCGATCCCGACGAGGTCGAGTACGGCATCCCCTGCAACGATGACGCTATCTCCGCTGTCACCCTTATGTGCGAGCTCATGGCCGACGCCTGCCTCGCTGGCTCCGGCAAGGAGCAGGTCTCCGAGGCCGAGATGGCCGCTGAGCCCAAGGCCGAGTAAATCAGTCTTAGTTAATTCTTTTTCATCTCTTTGAAAGGAACCACAATGGCCCAGATTACCGCCGCTATGGTCAAGCAGCTCCGCGAGATGACCGACTCCCCGATGATGGAGTGCAAGAAGGCTCTCGTCGAGGCTGACGGCGACATGGACGCCGCTGTCGACGTTCTGCGCAAGAACGGCCTCGCCAAGGCTGCCAAGAAGGCTGGCCGTGAGACCAACGAGGGCGCTGTCGCCGCGTTCGTCTCCGAGGACGGCAAGTCCGGCGCTCTGCTCGAGCTCTCCTGCGAGACCGACTTCGTCGGCTCCAACGCCAAGTTCACCGGCTTTGCTTCCAAGGTCGCTGAGGTTGTCGCCACCACCGAGCCGGCTGACGTCGACGCTCTGCTCGAGAAGCCGATGGGCGAGGAGACCGTTTCCTCCGAGCTCACCGAGATGATTCACATCATGGGCGAGAACATGAAGATCGCTCGTTTCGCTGCCCGCAAGGCCGAGAACGGCGCTCTCGCTTCTTACATCCACATGGGTGGTAAGATCGGCGTCCTCGTCGAGTTCGCTTTCGAGAAGGCCGAGACCGCTCAGGCCGACTCCTTCAAGACCTTCGCTCACGACGTTGCCCTTCAGGTTGCCGCCGTTGCCCCGATTTGCGCTACCCGCGATCAGGTTCCGGCCGAGACCGTCGAGCACGAGAAGGAGATCTATATGGCTCAGGCTGCCGAGTCCGGCAAGCCCGAGGCTATCCAGGAGAAGATGGCTGTTGGCCGTCTGGAGAAGTTCTACAAGCAGTCCGTGCTCACCGAGCAGGAGTTCATCAAGGACAGCTCCCTCACCATCAAGAAGTACGCCGAGCAGGTCTCCAAGGAGCTGGGCGACACCATTACCGTCGTTGCGTTCGACCGTCTGGTCCGTGGCGAGTAAATAAGCTCTTGTAGCTGGTAATGAGCAGGCTGTGGGTTTTACTCGCAGCCTGCTTTTTCATGGCTCTTTTCAGAGCCTTTGCTATCATATTGAGAGTCTAATTAAAGGAGGATCGCTTTGTCCGACATCCGATATAAACGCGTGCTTCTGAAGCTTTCCGGCGAAGCGCTTATGGGCGATGGCCAGTATGGCATCGACCCCAAGATTACCGACCATCTTGCCAAGCAGGTCAAGGAGCTGCTCGCCGTTGGTCATGAGGTCGGCGTTGTTGTCGGCGGCGGCAACATTTTCCGCGGCATGGCCGGCGCTGCCGGTGGCATGGAGCGCGCTCAGGCCGACTACATGGGTATGCTCGCGACCGTTATGAATGCGCTCGCCCTGCAGGATGCCTTTGAGCACAACGATGTCCCCTGCCGCGTGATGAGTGCTATCCAGATGAACGAGATCTGCGAGCCCTATATTCGCCGTCGCGCCATCAATCACCTTTCCAAGGGCAGCGTCGTCATTTTTGCCGCCGGTTCGGGTAATCCGTACTTTACGACTGACACCGCCGCGGCCCTTCGTGCCTGCGAGATCGGTGCCGAGATTCTGATTAAGGCCACCAAGGTTGACGGTATCTACGATAAGGATCCCGTCAAGTGCGCCGATGCCGTCCGCTTTGACAAGATTACCTATCATGAGGTGCTCGTCCGCGGTCTGCAGGTTATGGATTCCACTGCTACGGCACTGTGCCAGGATAACCGCATGCCTATTTTGGTCCTCAACATCGATGGCGAGGACACCGTCAAGCGCGCGCTTTCGGGTGAGCCCGTCGGCACGCTCGTCTATCAGGAGGATTAAGCATGGCAGAGAACATCACCGCCCACATGGACAAGTCGCTCGAGTCCCTCAAGCATAACTTCTCCAAGGTTCGTACCGGCCGCGCCAACGCCAACATTCTGTCCGACATCACCGTCGATTATTACGGTGTTCCCACGCCGGTCACGCAGGTTGCCGCCGTAAAGACCCCCGAGGCCCACATGCTGCTCATCGAGCCGTGGGACAAGGCACTCATCAACGCTATCGTCAAGGCCATCGGCGCTTCCGATCTGGGTATTACCCCCAACTCCGATGGCACCGTCGTTCGTCTGCCGTTCCCGGCTCCCACCGAGGAGCGCCGTCGCGAGCTCGTCAAGGAGTGCCGCGAGTACGCCGAGCAGGCCAAGGTGTCTATCCGTAACATCCGTCGCGACTTCAACAACAAGCTCGAGCGCGATGAGGAGCTCACCGAGGACGATGTCCGTCGCGAGCAGGCCAAGGTCCAGAAGCACACCGATGAGTATGTCGCCAAGGTCGAGGAGCTTCTGAAGGAAAAAGAAGCCGAGGTCATGGAGATCTAAGGTGCAATACGACGAGCATAAACTGGTCGAGTACTTTGCCGACGCCCCTGCGGGCGTCGGTTTTTCCGACCTTGACCTCAATAACATTCCGCACCATATCTCGTGCATCATGGACGGCAACGGTCGTTGGGCCACGTCGCGCGGTCTTGCACGCACTGAGGGCCACAAGGCGGGTATCGTCTCCCTTCGCGAGATCATTACCGCGTGCGTGCGTCTAGGCGTCGACGTGCTTTCTGCCTATGCGTTTTCTACCGAAAACTGGAACCGCCCGCAGCATGAGGTCAACGTCTTGATGCATCTGTTTGCCAAGACGTTTATCGATGAGCTGCCGCTGCTTAAGCGCGAAAACGTGCGCGTTGTCTTTTTGGGTGACATTTCCGCGCTGCCCAAGAAGACCCGCGACGTTTTTGAGCGCGGCCTTGCCGAGTGCGCCGATCACACCGGTATGACGCTGGCGCTTGCCGTCAACTACGGCGCGCGTGCCGAGATTACCCGCGCTGTCCGTCAGATTGCACTCGACGCTGCCGTCGGTAAGATCGATCCTGCCGCAATTGATGACGACATGGTGGCTTCCCACCTCTATACCGCCGGTCTTCCCGATCCCGAACTTGTGATTCGCACCTCTGGTGAGCTGCGCCTTTCGAACTATCTGCTGTGGCAGGTGGCTTATTCCGAATTCTACGTCACCGATACCTATTGGCCCGACTTTGATCGTTGGGGCCTTGTCGACGCCATTTTGGCCTATCAGGGCCGTGACCGTAGGTTTGGTGGACTGAGCAAGACCGAGGAGGCTTAATCGTGTCCGATCGTCCCAAGGCATCTGCTCCCAAGACGCCAGTTTCCGCGGCGCCTGCGCGCAAGGCTGCCACTGCGGGAGCACCTGCAGCAAAGAGCGGCACCGGTTCGTGGCTGGCGGGCTTTATTACCCGTGCCGCCGCCGGTATCGTCTACGCCGTTGTCTTTATCCTGTGCCTGGTTTTGGGTATCGTGCCCACGGCCATCTTTGTTTCTGTCATGAGCGGTCTGTGCTGCTATGAGTTTTTCCGTATGACAAGGCTCGATGGCAAGATGGCTAACGAGCGCATGGGTATCGCTGCCGCCGTACTCTTTCCGCTGTCGGCGTTGGGCGATTCGATGTTGCTGAATGCCCTGCTTTTTGCCTTGATGCTCGCTGTGGGCATTTGGTATGTCTGGTCGCCGCGTACCCGCATCTCTGATGTGGCCGTGACGCTCATGGGTCCCATCTACACTGGCTTTATGCTGTCGGCTATCGTGCTGCTGCGCGATGCCGTGCCCGGTTTTGCCGGCGCCCTGCTTTCAGTGGGCGTTTGCGCGTCCCTTTGGGTCTCCGATTCGTTTGCCTACATCGTGGGCAGCCGTATCGGCAAGCACAAGATGGTTCCCAAGATCTCCCCCAAAAAGAGCTGGGAGGGGTTTGCCGGCGGCATCTTGGGCTCGGTTTTGATTTGGCTCATCCTGTGGGCGACGCACTTCTACAAGCTCAGCCTGCCCTATGCGCTGCTGTGCGGCGTGGTCGTGTCCATTCTGGGCGTTATCGGCGACCTTATCGAGTCGCGCATCAAGCGCGGTGTGGGCGTCAAGGATTCCGGCAACCTTATCCCGGGCCACGGCGGAATGCTCGATCGTAGCGATTCGCTTATCTTCGGTTGCATCACCGCACAGCTGTTGCTGATGATTGGAGGCGTGCTGTAATGTCCTTCCAGACGACGTATGGCCCCGATGGACACCTTCGCGTTGCCATCCTGGGTTGTACGGGCTCTATCGGCACCCAGGCGCTCGATGTGTGCCGCCAGCATGCCGATCGCCTGCAGGTGACGGCGCTGTCCGTTAATTCCAGCACCTCGGAGCTCGTTGCCGCCGCCCGCGAGTTCTCGGTTCCGGCGGTTGCCGTTGCCGATGTCGCTCATGGCGATGACGCCGTGCTGCAGGAGTTGCCCGAGGGCACACAGCTCGGCGTTGGCGCGCAGGCGGTTTGCGAGCTCGCGCGTCGCGACGATGTCGACTGCGTGCTCGTCGCTATTGTGGGCGCCGCCGGTCTCGAGGCGAGCCATGCGGCCTTGACCTCGAATAAGCGCCTTGCCCTTGCCAACAAGGAGTCCCTCGTCGTCGGTGGCGACTTGCTTATGCCGTTGGCGCAACCGGGCCAGCTTATTCCGGTCGACTCTGAGCATTCCGCCATCTACCAGTGCTATCTGGGGGAGAACCCGCGCGAGGCCCACTGCATTTGGCTCACCTGCTCGGGCGGTCCGTTCTTTGGCCGCACGCGCGACGAGCTCGATCGCGTGACGCGTGCCGATGCCCTCGCGCATCCCACGTGGGCCATGGGTGCCAAGATCACCATTGACTCCGCCACCCTCATGAACAAGGGCCTGGAGCGCATTGAGGCCATGCATCTGTTTAACTGCGACCTCGATTTCATTAACGTGGTCGTGCAGCGTCAGTCCAAGATTCACTCTATGGTCGAGTTCGCCGACGGCTCCGTGATGGCGCATCTCGGTGCATCCGACATGCGTATTCCCATCCAGTTCGCGTTCTCGTATCCCGAGCGTTGGGATACTCCGGCGCCTCGTATCGATTTCCGCGAGCTGGGGCAGCTCACGTTTGATGCTGCCGACATGGATACCTTCCGCTGTCTGGCACTGGCCGAGCGTGCCGGCAAGACGGGTGGCACCATGCCGTGCGTGCTCAATGCCGCCAACGAGGTAGCCGTCGATGCCTTCCTGCACGATGGCTGCAGCTTTACCGATATCGATCGCATTGTGGAATCCTGCATGGACGCCCACGATATGCAGGTGGTCGATTCGTTTGAGCAGCTTCGCGACATCGATGCGTGGGCGCGTGAAAAGGCTGCGCAGGTGCTCGCCGCAACCCGTTCCTAACCCATAAGGATTGCTTTTTCGTTTTATGGATACTGTTCTGAGCGTTCTCTCATCGGTCTTTTGGGGCCTGCTGATGCTTTCCGTCCTCGTGTTTTTGCACGAGGGCGGCCATTTTTTGGCGGCGCGTGCCTGCGGCGTCCGTGTGACCGAGTTCTTTTTGGGTCTGCCGTGCCGCTTTGACATCCATTACACGTCGCGTCGCATTGGAACCAAGTTTGGCGTGACCCCGCTGCTGCTGGGTGGCTACGCTGCCATCTGCGGTATGGATCCGACCGATGTCTCGTGCGCCGATCGCGTGCTCGCGGCTATCTATCGTCATGGTCGCGTGACCGTGGCCGACCTTGCTGTCGAGCTCGAGCTTTCCGAGGAGGATGTGCTCGAGGCTTGTGCCCTGTTGCTGGGCTGGGGCTCCATCGCACCCTGGTATGAGGAAGGGGAGAAGCCCTCGCCGAGCTACTATCCCACCAAGTATCAGACGCTGCCGCGAGACGCGGCGGGTTACACCACCTTTGACGGCCGCCGTTTCGATCGCGAACATTCAACTGCCGAGGGCGATGTGTGGGAGCTGCCGTGCGGCGAGGCCGAGTTCCTTGCACAAGAGCGTTCGCACACCTATCTTGGCCAGGGCTTTCTCAAGCGCGTCTTTATGCTGCTCGCGGGCATTATTGTCAATATCTTGACAGGCTTTTTGCTCCTTATGAGTATCTATTCCATTGCGGGTGTCACCGTGCCGATGGATACCAACGTGATCGGTCAGGTTGACGAGGGGTCTATTGCCGCCAAGGCGGGTATCGAGGGCGGTGACGCGATCCTTTCGGTTGACGGTGTCTCATGTTCCACTTGGATGGATGTCTACGATGCCATCGGCAAGGCTGCCGGTAAGGACGATATTGCTATTGAGTATGAGCGCGATGGCAAGCAGTGTTCGACCTCGGTCGCACTCAAAGAGGACGAACGTCTGGGCGTTTATGCCTCTACGCAGGTGGTCCGTTTGGACCCCATCACCTCGGCGCGCCTCTCCTTCTCGTATGTTGCGCAGACAGCGGAGGGCGTGATGCGCCTGCTCCAGCCGCAGCATACGATGGAGATCCTCGATCAGTCCTCTTCGATCGTGGGTATTAGCGTCATGTCCTCGCAGGCAGCTGCTGCCGGTCCCGTCACGTTCTTGTCGTTTGCCGCGCTCATTTCGTTCTCGCTTGGCTTTATGAACCTGCTGCCCATCCCACCACTCGATGGCGGCAAGCTGCTTATTGAGATCATTCAAAAGATTGCTGGCCGCGAGCTGCCGCTCAAGGTCCAGACGATCGTGAGCTATGTGGGCGTCGCGCTCTTCGCATTGCTGTTTGTCTATATGCTTCGTTCCGACATCCTTCGATTTATTCTGTAGGGGAGTGTTTGGATTGTCTTTATCCCATCCTTTGCCTCGCGAGTTGACGCGCCCCGTGCATGTGGGCGGCGTGCAGATCGGTGGTGGCGCTCCGGTCGTGGTTCAGTCTATGACCTGCACCGATACTGCTGATGCCCAGGCAACGCTTGCGCAAGTGTGCGCGTTGGCGCAGGCTGGCTGCGATATCGTGCGCGTGAGCGTGCCTACCGAGGCTGCGCTCGAGGGCTTTCGCACGATTTGTGCCGAGTCTCCGGTGCCAATCGTCGCCGATATCCATTTTAACCATAAGCTTGCCATTGGCGCTGTCGAGGCTGGTGCCTCTAAGCTGCGCATCAACCCCGGCAATATCGGCGATTGGGCTAAGGTCGATGCCGTCATCGATGCCGCGGGTGCCGCGGGCTGCGCGATTCGCATTGGCGTGAACGCGGGCTCGCTTGAGCAAGATATTGCCGAGCGCGACGACCTCACGCAGCCCGAAAAGCTCGTGATGTCGAGCGAACGCTTTGTGCGGCACTTTGAGGACCGTGGGTTTACCAACATCGTGCTATCCGCCAAGGCCCATAGCGTACAGACGACACTTGATACCTATCGCGCCCTGTCGCGCGAGATACCGCATGTTCCGCTCCACCTGGGCGTGACGGAGGCGGGGACCAAGCTTCAGGGCACCATCAAGAGCTCTGTAGGCTTGGGTATCTTGCTTTCCGAAGGCATCGGTGACACCATGCGTGTGTCGCTCACGGCCGATCCGGTTGAGGAGCCGCCGGTCGCCTGGGGAATTCTACAGTCGCTGGGCCTGCGTCGCCGTGGTCCCGAGATTGTCTCGTGCCCCACGTGCGCCCGCTGCCAGGTTAACCTGATTCCCATCGCCGAGGAGGTCACCGAGCGGCTTAAGAACTATTCCGCGCCGCTTTCGATCGCCGTGATGGGATGTGCGGTCAACGGCCCCGGAGAGGCATCTGACGCCGACCTGGGTGTTGCCTGCGGACGTGGTCAGGGCCTGCTCTTTTCGCATGGCCAGATCATTGGTAAAGTAGCTGAGGATCAAATTGTCGACGCGCTTATGGCCGAGGTCGACAAACTTATTGAGGAGAAATAAATGACCCGAGCAATGTATATGTCTAAGCTCTATGCGCCGACGCTTAAAGAGGATCCGGCTGACGCTGAGCTCGCCAGCCACCGCCTGCTGCTCCGTGCCGGCATGATCCGTAAGGAGGCCGCCGGTCTGTATTCCTACCTGCCGCTCGCATGGCGCTCGATCCGCAAGATCGAGAACATCGTGCGCGACGAAATGGATGCCGCCGGTGCCCAGGAGCTTATGATGCCCATTATGGTCGACGCCGAGCTGTGGCGTGAGTCCGGCCGCATCGATGCCTATGGCAAGGAGCTCGTGCGCTTTGACGACCGTCATGGTCGCGAGTTTGTGCTGGGCCCCACGCACGAGGAGACCGTCACGGCCCTGGTGCGCAACGAGCTGCGCTCCTATAAGCAGCTGCCCGTCAACCTGTACCACATTCAGGATAAGTTCCGCGATGAGTTCCGTCCCCGCTTTGGCCTGATGCGCGGCCGCGAGTTCATCATGAAGGACGCCTATAGCTTCTCTGCCACGCAGGAGAGCCTGCAGGAGGAGTACGACAAGATGAAGCAGGCCTACGCCAACATCTGCGAGCGCTGCTACATCAAGGCTCTGCCCGTTGTCGCCGACTCCGGCGAGATCGGCGGCGACACCTCCGTCGAGTACATGGCTCTGGCCGACGCCGGTGAGGCCTCGCTCGTCTACTGCGACGATTGTGGCTTTGCTGCCGATGACGAGGCTGCAAGCACCAAGGTCGTTGTGACCGAGGGGCCCGGCGACGGCACGCTTACCAAGGTCGAGACTCCGGGTATGGGCACCATCGAGGCCGTCGCCAAGTTTTTCGGTTTCCCCGAGAACGGTACGCGCAAGTCGCTGGCGTTGATCGACGCCGAGGGCAAGCCGGTCGTGGCCATTGTCCCGGGCGACCACGAGCTCAATGACTGCAAGGCCGAGCATGTCTTTGGCAAGGGCTATCGTATGATGACCGACGAGGAGCTTCAGGCGAACGGTCTGCACAAGGGCTTTATCGGTCCGGTCAACCTGCCCGAAGGCATCCGTCTGGTTTGCGATGAGAGCCTGCGTGAGTCCAAGCAGTGGGCCTGCGGTGCCAACGAGGTTGATTATCACTTTACCGGTGCCTGCCCCGAGCGCGACTTTACCGTCGATGAGTGGGCCGACCTGGTTACCGTCGTTGCCGGCGATCCCTGCCCG
Organism: uncultured Collinsella sp.; assembly: GCA_958445065.1. Lineage (GTDB taxonomy): Bacteria > Actinomycetota > Coriobacteriia > Coriobacteriales > Coriobacteriaceae > Collinsella. Next base: position 76,187 of record CAUCQW010000001.1, on the reverse strand, counting down.
CACTGCGGCAAGCCGCTCTCTGCTGCCCGCGGCATCGAGGTTTCCCAGGTCTTCCAGCTGGGCACCAAGTACTCCGAGGCCATGGGTGCCACCTTTATGGATGAGGACGGCAAGGAGAAGCCGCTTATCATGGGTTGCTACGGCGTGGGCGTGTCCCGCTCGCTCGCTGCCGTCGTGGAGCAGCACAACGACGAGCACGGTATCGTCTGGCCTGTCTCCGTTGCCCCGTATGAGGTTGCGGTGATTCCGCTCGACCCCAAGAAGGAGGAGTGCGCTACCGTCTGCGATCAGATTGTTGATGGTCTGTGCGCCGAGGGTATCGAGGTTGTCGTCGATGACCGTGATGAGCGTCCCGGCTTTAAGTTTGCCGATAACGACCTCATGGGCTTCCCGTATCAGGTCGTTCTGGGTAAGCGTGGCCTCAAGAATGGTACTGTGGAGCTCAAGGACCGTGCCACGGGCGAGCGTGAGGACCTGTCGATCGACGAGGTCGTCGCCAAGGTTGCCGAGCTTGTTAAGGCGGCCCGGCGTTAATCGACGATTTCGCTTGTAGTTCGATATACGGGACGGCCCCGCATTTCTCCAGATCGGGGAGATGTGGGGCCGTCCTTTTATCTTGTGGCATCCTCGATATCTGAAAGAAAAACCCCACAGCCCATATGAGCTGCGGGGTTTTCTTGTGCCTCCGATGCGAAATAAATCGCTCAGATATTACTGATAATCGACGACGTCGATCCAGTTCTTCAGGAACTCATCGTTCACGTTGCGCTTACGAGCGAGCTCGGAAGCGGCGACGATGCTCGTCCACTGACGCACGACCTGCATGGGCATGTCGGCGCGGTCGCAGTAGAGCTCCAGGTAGGCCTCGGCCTGATCCTTGCTGTTGAGGGCGAAGAGCAGGTAGGTGGTGGCAACGTCGGCAGCAGGGGAGCCCTGGGTGGCGTGTGCCCAGTCGCACACATAGAGCTGGCCGTCGTCGCCGACGATGACGTTGGAGGGGTTGAAGTCGCCGTGGCAGACCTTGAACTCCTTGGTCATGCCGTCCAGACGCTCCTGAAGGTTGTAGCGCGTGGTGGCATTGAGCTGATCAAGGCTATCGATCATGCGGGCGAACTTGTCGCGCTGACGGTTGAGCAGCGGGGAGGTGTAGCCGTGGATCTCGATCTGGAGGTCGACGAACATCTCGAGATACTCACCAAAGCGCTGGGGCTCGGCAGTCATCTTCTCGGCAAGGGTGGTGCCCGGAACCTTCTCGGTCACGAGCGCCCAGCCGTTGGCGTTCTCGAGCTGGGAAACCTCGAGAGCCTTGGGGCTGCGGATGCCGCACTCATTGATGCGGGCAAGATTCAAAGCCTCGTTGAACACGTCGGAGACAGGCTTGGTCTCGTTAAAGACCTTGACGATCTTGTCGCCCAGGTCGTAAACGACCTTGTTGCCACGGCGGACGAGCTCGGTCTTGGAATCGGGTAGCAGCATGGTTGCATCCTTTCAACGATGCGATAGAAGCGACGGCGGGGGTGTGTGAAACACCCGTGCACCCCCGCCGTTAAAAACCGTGCTAAAACTAGCAGACGGCGTAGTCCTGAGGCTCGCGGCCGTAGTAGGCGTCCAGGTAGAGCTCCTTGATCTCGCTCATGAGCGGGTAGCGCGGGTTGGCGCCGGTGCACTGGTCGTTGAATGCCTGCTCGGTCATCTCGTCGAGGGTGTCGAGGAAGTACTGCTCGTCAACACCGTAGTCGGCGATGGTCTTCTTGACGCCGATGAAGTCCTTGAGCTCCTCGAGCTTCGTGATGAAGTTCTCGAAGACCTCCTTGTCGTCCTTGCCCTCGATGCCGCAGTACTTGGCCATCTCGGCGTAGTTGTGCAGCGCGTTGGGGTAAGGATACTGGGAGAAGGTACCCATCTTGACGGGAGCCTCGGCGGCGTTGTAGCGCATAACGCGGGTCAGGATGACGGCGTTGGCGAGGCCGTGGGGCAGGTGATGGAAGGCGCCGAGCTTGTGAGCCATGGAGTGGTTGAGGCCCAGGAAGGCGTTGGCGAAGGCCATACCGGCCATGCAAGAGGCGTTGTGCATCTCCTCGCGGGCATGCGGGTCCTTGGCGCCGTTCGTGAAGCTGGAGGGCAGGTTCTCGAAGACGAGCTTAGCAGCGCGCTCGGAGAGGCCCTTGGTGTAGTCGGAAGCCATGATGGAGACGTAGGACTCGATGGCGTGGGTCATGACGTCGATGCCGGAGGCAGCGGTCAGGCCGCGCGGGGCGGTCATGCAGTTGTCGGCGTCGACGATAGCCATGTTGGGGAGCAGCGCGTAGTCGGCGAGCGGCCACTTGATGCCGGTCTCCTTGTCGGTGATGATGGCGAACGGCGTGCACTCGGAGCCGGTACCCGAAGAGGTCGGGACGGCGACGAAGTAGGCCTTCTTGCCCATCTCGGGGAAAGTGAAGATACGCTTGCGGATGTCCATGAAGTCCATGGCCATGTCCTCAAACTTGCACTCGGGGTGCTCGTACATCATCCACATGATCTTGCCGGCGTCCATAGCGGAGCCACCGCCGACGGCGATGATCACGTCAGGCTCAAAGAGAGCCATCTGCTTGGCGCCGCGACGTGCGCACTGCAGCGACGGATCGGGCTCGACGTCGTAGAAGCAGTCGTGGGCGATGCCCATCTCGTCGAGCTTGGCCTCGATGGCGCGGGTGTTGCCATTCTTGAAGAGGAACTGGTCGGTGACGATGAAGGCGCGCTTCTTGCCCATGACGGTACCGAGCTCGTCGAGGGCGACGGGCGTGGAACCCTTCTTGAAGTAGACCTTCTCGGGAGCGCGGAACCACAGCATGTTCTCACGGCGCTCGGCCACAGTCTTAACGTTGATCAAGTGCTTCACCCCAACGTTCTCGGAGACGGAGTTGCCGCCCCAGGAGCCGCAGCCCAGGGTCAGAGACGGCTTCATGCCAAAGTTGTACAGATCACCGATGCCGCCGTGCGAGGACGGGGTGTTGATGACGATACGGCAGGCCTTCATGACGTGCTCGAACAGACTGATCTTCTCGGCCTGGGCGGGGTGCACGTACAGAGAGGCGGTGTGGCCCGGGCCACCGGCGAGCACCAGGTGCTCGGCCTTGTCGACGGCCTCCTGGAAGTCCTTGGCGTGATACATGGCCAGGACCGGGGAGAGCTTCTCGTGGGAGAACTCTTCCTTGGCGGGGTCGGTGGAGGTGACCTCGGCGATCAGGATCTTGGTCTTGGCGGGAACCTCGATGCCGGCGAGCTCGGCGATCTTGGCGGCAGCCATGCCGGGAATGCGGTGATCGAGGGCGCCGTTCTTGAACATGGCGGCACGCAGGGCCTCCATCTCGGCACCCTGCTTGACGAAATAGCAGCCGCGCTTCTGGAACTCGGCCTTAACCTGGTCATAGATGGTGTCGATGACGGTCACGGACTGCTCGGAAGCGCAGATCATGCCGTTGTCGAAGGTCTTGGAGTGGATGATGGAGTTGACGGCGAGCAGCACGTCGGCGGTGTCGTCGATGACGACCGGGGTGTTACCGGCGCCAACGCCCAGGGCGGGCTTGCCCGAGGAGTAGGCGGCCTTGACCATGCCCGGGCCACCGGTGGCGAGGATGATGTCGACGTCGCGCATGACCATGTTGGTCAACTCGATGGAGGGGACATCGACCCAGCCGATGATGCCCTCGGGGGCGCCGGCCTTGACGGCGGCGTCGAGCACGAGCTTGGCGGCGGCGATGGTGCACTTGGCGGCTGCCGGGTGCGGGGAGATGATGATGCCGTTGCGGGTCTTCAGGCTGATCAGCGTCTTGAAGATCGCGGTGGAGGTGGGGTTGGTCGTCGGGATGACGGCGCCCACGATGCCGATGGGCTCGGCGATCTTGGTGATGCCGTAGGCCTCGTCGCGCTCCAGGACACCACAGGTCTTGGTGTTCTTGTAAGCGTTGTAGATGTACTCTGCGGCGTAGTGGTTCTTGATGACCTTGTCCTCAAGAACGCCGCGGCCGGTCTCCTCGATGGCCATCTTCGCCAACGGGATACGAGCCTTGTTGGCGGCCATGGCGGCCTCATAGAAGATCTTGTCGACCTGCTCCTGCGTGTACGTAGCAAAAAGCGCCTGGGCCTCTCGCATCTGAGCGAGCTTAGCCTCAAGCGCCTCTACGTTGTCCACAATTGCGGGAGTAGTGTTTTCCGGTGACTTTTTCACCATTTGTGTCTCCTTGCGATCGGAGATTTACCCTACGCCTTGCATGATAGCAATAAATAATTCGGTAAACGGTAAGATTCCCGTAAAAGGCACACTAAAACGCTTCAATAAACTGAAGCGTTTTAACTAAACTATCTACCAGTGCATCGCCCCGCTCATTGGGGACAGGCTTACACGGGTGTTTTCGCTCATGTAAGCCTGTCCCCAATGAGTGCAAAAAGGCGCCCTCCGTAGGGGAGGGCGCCTTTGGTAAGTTCTATGTGAACGCGAGGTCTTTGACCCGGAGAGTCCGAGGTACTTGTTGGTAAGACCTTATTTAGGAGCGCGCAACCTTGCCGGACTTGAGGCAGGTGGAGCAAACGTTCATCTTGCGACGGTGACCATCGACGACGACGTAAACGCGCTGGATGTTGGGGCGGAACTTACGGTTGGTGACGCGGTGAGAGTGGCTGATGGAGCGACCGGCAACGGGGTGCTTACCGCAAACTTCGCAAACTTTGGACATAACTGACCCTCCTTGGGCGACAAACGAACATGTCGCGTTAACAAACAAGCCTGAACTATAGCACAGAAGCAGCTCCCTGTGCGTAATCTACACAGAGATATTCCTCTTTTGGCGATAGTGCTCACGCCACGGCCCTGGACGTAGATCCGATTTGCGTGCAGCAGAGGGGATTATGCCAGCTCGTGCGTGCGTTTTCAAGCTCGTCCCACAAATATATATAGGTTTATGGAGCGCCTGCGCCCGTTTACGGATTGTTCTGTATTTATGCTCGCAATTAAGCTCGAGGTTGGCTACACTATCCCTTGACCATTAAAGGGGTACGAGATACCCACATGGAATTACATAGCTGCCAAAGAGCAGCCCTTCCTGTGGGTGTCTGGTCCGCTTTAAGCGGTCGGGCATCTATTTTTTTGACTGTGTCAGCAGTCAAGACATGTGAGGAAGGAGATCGATGGGCACGACTTCCCCCAAGGCGGTCATCATGGACGAGACCGCCGTCAATCGAGCGATGACCCGCATCGCGCACGAGATTCTCGAGCGCAACGAGGGCTGTGAAGACCTCGCTCTGGTCGGCATCGTCACGCGCGGCGACCTTCTGGCAAAGAAGCTCGCCGAGGAGATCAAGGAGATCGAGGGCGTCGACGTTCCGCTCGGCAGCCTGGACATCAGCTTCTACCGCGATGACTATGCGACCAATTTCGCTCCCGCGATCCACGCTACCAACATTCCCTTCAGCGTCGACGGCAAGCGCGTCGTGCTGGTGGACGACATCCTGTATACGGGCCGTACTATCCGCGCCGCTCTGGATGCCGTCATGGACCTGGGCCGTCCGAGCCGCATCGAGCTGGCAGTTCTCGTTGACCGCGGTCACCGTGAGCTCCCCATCTCGCCGGACTTTGTCGGCAAGAACGTTCCCTCGTCGCATGAGGAGAACGTGCACCTATATATGAAGGAAGTCGACGGCCACACCGCCGTCGAGATTAACGACGTTGCGCCGGGTTCCCACGTGGGCTCTGCGCCGCTGGGAGGTGAGTAGTACCGTGGCGTTCAACCATAAGCACCTGATCGACATTACCGAGTACTCCGAAGAGGACATCAAGCTCATCCTCGAGACCGCCAAGGCGTTCTCTGAGGTCAACGAACGTGCGATCAAGAAGGTCCCCACGCTCAAGGGCAAGACCATCGTCAACATGTTCAACGAGCCCTCGACGCGCACCCGCAGCTCCTTCGAGCTCGCCGAGAAGCGCCTTTCGGCCGACAGCCTCAACTTTGGCGGCTCCTCGACCTCCACGGTCAAGGGCGAGAGCCTCGTCGACACCGTCGAGACCCTCAACGCCTACAAGATTGATTGCATCGTCGTTCGCGATAAGCACGCCGGTGCTCCCTACATCGTCACGCAGAACTCGCCCGCGAGCGTCATCTGCGCCGGCGACGGCAAGCACAACCACCCCACGCAGGCCCTGCTCGACCTGTACACCATCTGGGAGCACAAGGGTGACTTCCATGGTCTGAAGGTCGCCGTCGTCGGCGATATCGCGCACTCCCGCGTGTGCGGCTCGCTGATCCCCGCCCTTAAGATCATGGGCTGCGAGACCTACGCTGTCGCCCCCGGCACGCTGCTGCCGCCGGCGCCCGAGGTTCTGGGTTGCGACCATGTGACGAGCGACCTCGATTCCGTCCTGCCCGAGCTGGACGTCGTCTACATGTTGCGCGTGCAGCAGGAGCGCCTCGAGGGCGCACCGTTCCCCACGATTCGTGAGTACCACAAGCTCTTCGGTCTGACCAAGGACCGCGAGAAGCTCATGAAGCCCGATGCGATTATCTGCCACCCGGGCCCCATCAACCGCGGCGTTGAGTTCGACTCCTATATGGCCGACCACCCGCAACGCTCCGTCATCCTGGAGCAGGTCTACGCCGGTATCTGCGTGCGTATGGCTATCCTGTATCTGCTGCTTGGAGGTGCCGATAATGGCCTTGCTTCTTAAGAATGCCCACGTCGTCGATCCGTCCGTCGAGCTTGACGGTGTCGTCGACGTCCTGATCGACGGTGACAAGATCGCCGAGGTCGGCGAGAACCTCGCCGCCGAGGGAGCCGAGGTCCGCGACCTTTCCGGCAAGTATCTCGTCCCCGGCCTGGTGGATATGCACGTGCATCTGCGCGAGCCTGGCTACGAGGTCAAAGAGGACATCGAGAGCGGCACCCGCGCTGCTGCCAAGGGCGGCTTCACCGGCGTGTGCGCCATGCCCAACACCGATCCCGTCACCGATAACGGCACCGTCGTGGAGTTCGTCAAGTCCCGCGCTGCCGAGGTCGGCCACTGCCGCGTCTATCCGTCGGGCGCCATGACCCGCGGTCTTAAGGGCGAGGCCATGTCCGAGATGGGCGATATGGTCGCCCACGGCGCCGTCGCCTTCACCGACGACGGTCGCGGCGTGCAGGGCGCGGGCATGCTCCGTCGCTGCATGGACTACGGCAAGATGTTCGGCAAGGTCTTTATGAGCCACTGCCAGGACGAGGATCTGGTCGGCCACGGCCAGATCAACGAGGGCAAGGTCTCGACCCGTCTGGCCCTCGAGGGTTGGCCGGCCGCCGGCGAGGAGCTTCAGATTGCCCGCGACATCGAGATTGCCAAGCTGACCGGTGCCAAGCTGCACATCCAGCACATCTCCACCGCTCATGGCCTGGAGCTCGTGCGTGCCGGTAAGGCTGCCGGTGTCCAGGTGACCTGCGAGGCCACCCCGCACCACATGTTCCTGACCGAGAACGACCTGGACGAGACCTACAACACCTCGCTCAAGGTCAATCCGCCGCTGCGCACTGACGAGGATGCCGAGGCCATCCGTCAGGGTGTCATCGACGGTACCGTCGACGCTATCGTTACCGACCACGCTCCCCACACCCCGTGGGAGAAGGCCCGCGAGTTCGAGCTCGCGCCCTTTGGAATGATTGGCCTCGAGACTTCGCTGTCGCTCGTGCTCACTGAGCTGGTCAACACGGGCAAGATGAGCGTGAGCCGCATGGTCGAGCTCATGGCCATCAAGCCGCGTGAGATTCTGGGCCTCGATCAGGTTCAGGTCAAGGCGGGCTCTGTCGCCGACCTGACCGTGTTCGACCCCTCCGCAACCTGGACGGTTGGCGAGGACGGTTACGAGTCGCGCGCCGAGAACTCCGGTTTTGCCGGCCGCACGCTCACCGGTCGTGCCACCGATGTATTTGTCGGCGGTAAACAGACGCTTGCCGACGGCTGCATCTGCTAGCATAGCCTTATCGCTTTTGTGCGCGGCGCCCTTGCGGTGCCGCGCTTTCTGTTCGTTTAGACCATGCAACCGCATGGGGGATTGGAGCGTCTATGCCCACACCTTCCACTGCACGCATGCACGACTTCGAGGTCGTCTCGAACCGGGAGATCGCCGACGGTATCTTCTCGCTCGTTATCTCGGCCCCCAAGCTTGCAAGTGCGCTCAAGCCCGGTCAGTTTGTGAACATCGCCGTCCCCGGCGATGCGTCTTCTCTGCTTCGTGTGCCCTTGAGTTTCTACCGCGCCGACGCCGAGGCCGGCACCGTCGAGCTGTGGTACGCTGTCGTGGGCGACGATACCCGCCGTTTGTCCCAGATGGGCCCTGGCTCCACCTCTAACCTGTTGGGCCCCGGTGGCCGTGGCTGGATGGTACCCGAGGGCACCAGGAAGGCACTGCTCGTCGCCGGTGGCATCGGCGTTCCGCCTGTGCTGTGTCTTGCCGGCATGCTTGCCGAGCAGGGTGTTGATGTGGACGTGTGCCTGGGCTTTGGCACCGCTTCCAAGGCCGTGGGTGTCGATGAGTTCCGTGCGCTGGGCGCCACGGTTAACGTGTGCACCGACGACGGTTCGCTCGGCACGCACGGTTTTTGCACCGATCCGGCAGCCGAGCTGCTTGGAGAGGGCGGCTACGACTACGTCGCCAGCTGCGGCCCCGCCGTCATGATGAAGAAGGTCGCCGCCGCTGCCGCCGAGGCCGGTGTGTACTGCGAGGTGTCGCTCGAACGCATGATGAGCTGTGGCTTTGGCGCCTGCAACACCTGCAATGTCGAGACGGTCGACGGTATGAAGGGTGCTTGTATGTGCGGCCCCGTGTTCGATGCTTCCAAGGTGGTGGTCTTCTAGTGGGTACCGTGAACATGGCCGTCGATTTCGGCGGCGTCAAGATGCAGAACCCCATTAACACCGCAGCCGGTACCTTTGGCTACGGTTGGCAGTTCCAGAACTTCTTTGATGTTTCCCAGCTGGGCGCCATCACCACCAAGGGTTGCGCTGCCGAGCCCTGGCCCGGCAATCCCGCGCCCCGCATGGCCGAGATTCCCGGCGGTATGATCAACTCCGTGGGTCTTCAGAACCCCGGCGTGGCCGCCTTTGCCCGCGAGTCCGGTCCGTGGCTCGAACAGCTGTCCAAGGACGGCTGCCAGGTCATCTGTCAGGTTGCCGGTCACTCCGTTGACGAGTTTGTCCGCGCACTCGAGATGTATGTCGAGCTGTGCCCCTGGGCTGCCGGCTACGAGATCAACGTGAGCTGCCCTAATATCGCCGCCGGCGGTGCCGCCATGGGCTCCACGCCCGAGGGCGCCTCTTCCGTTATGGCTGCTTGCCGCAAGGTGACCGATAAGCCGCTGTTCGTGAAGATGGCGCCGGTCAACGTCGCCGAGATCGCCAAGGCCCTCGAGGCTGCCGGCGCCGACGGCCTTTCGGTCATCAACTCCATCCAGGGCATGGCCATCGACGTCCATACCCGCAAGTCCCGCGTGGCCAAGCCCAAGGGCGGCCTTTCGGGCCCGCTGTGCCACCACATCGCCGTGCGCATGGTCTGGGAGGTTGCCCAGGCCGTCGATATCCCCATCAACGGTGTCGGCGGTGTCATGACTGGCGAGGATGCGGCTGAGTTTATCCTGGCCGGCGCCACCTGCGTGTCGGTCGGCATGGCCAACTTCGTCGATCCGTGCGCTTCGCTTAAGATCGCGCATGAGCTCGAGGCCTGGGCCGAGTCCCAGGGCGTAAAGGACATCAACGAGCTGGTGGGTGCTTTCGAATGCTAGAGAATGATGCCCGCGACCGTGTTATCGTCGCCCTCGACTGCGACCGTGAGCGCGCGCTCGAGCTCGCCCACGAGCTTTCGGGCCATGCCGCCTGGCTCAAGGTCGGCATGACGCTCTATTACGCTGAGGGTCCCCAGATCGTCAAGACCTTTAAGGACCTTGGCTTTAAGGTCTTCCTCGACCTTAAGTTCCATGACATTCCGCATCAGGTGCGCGGCGCTGCCCGCTCGGCCTCGCTTGCCGGTGCCGACCTGCTTTCGGTCCACGGCCTGGGCTCGGGTGCTATGCTCGCTGCCTGCCGCGAGGGTGCCGAGGAGGCGCGTGAGGACCGCGCCAAACTCGTCGCCATCACCGTGCTCACGAGCATGAATCAGGATGCCTTGAGCGAGATCGGCGTCGAGTCGCCCGTGGCCGAGGAGGCCGCCCGCTTGGCAAAGCTTGCTCAGGACAGTGGCATCGATGGCATCGTGTGCTCACCGATGGAGGCTCACGACATGCGTGAGCTGCTGGGTCCTGATGCCCTGATCGTGACTCCGGGTGTGCGTCCGGTGGGTGCCGCCCTTGGTGACCAGTCTCGCGTGGCGACGCCTTCCCAGGCTATCGAGCGTGGCGCAAGCCACATTGTGGTGGGCCGTCCCATCACCGGTGCCGACGATCCGGTTGCCGCCTTTGACGCCATCGTCGCCGAGCTGGTCGAAAACGTCGCGTAAAAGATTCCCCTAAGTCACCACTTTTGGGTCTCATTAGCACAAAATAGCCCCTGTGCCTGCGTAAACTTTCCCATCCTTTGTGTGGAATCGCAGGTCAGGGGCTTAACTTTGGGCGCAGTATATTGCACTTTTTGCGGGTATCGTCTAACCTATGGAGCCGCGATTAGGCATTTTGTACGTTCTACGTGCTAAAATGCCAATTATTGAATCAGATATAACCCAACTATTTGGAGGTACGAATGGCACTCCCTCAGCTTACCGACGAGCAGCGCAAGCAGGCTCTTGAGAAGGCTGCTGCCGCACGTCACGCCCGCGCTGAGCTTCGCGAGCAGATCAAGAAGGGCGAGAAGTCCCTCGAGTCCGTGCTCAACTCCGATGACCCCATCGCTTCCCGCATGAAGGTTTCCACCCTCATCGAGTCTCTCCCCGGTTATGGCAAGGCCAAGGCCGCCAAGATCATGGAGGAGCTCGGTATCTCCGCTACTCGTCGCGTCCAGGGCCTCGGTGTCCGTCAGCGCGAGCAGCTCCTCGAGCAGCTGACCAAATAAGTGAGCGCTCAGGATTCCAAGCTCTTTGTGATTTCTGGACCGTCAGGCGCAGGCAAGGGTACGCTCGTCACTCGTGTGCGCGAGCGCCGCTCGAACCTGGGTCTGACGGTTTCGGCTACCACGCGAGCACCACGCAAAGGTGAGGTCGACGGCGTCAACTACTTTTTTCTGACGCGCGAGGAGTTCGACCGCCGCGTGGCAAACGGTGAGTTTGTTGAGTGGGCCGAGGTCCACGGTAACTGCTACGGCACGTTGGTGAGCGAGGTCACATCCAAGCTCGCCTCGGGCTCGTCTCTGATTTTGGAGATCGATGTCCAGGGCGCCCTGCAGGTGAAGGAGCGTTTCCCCGAGGCCGTGCTGATCTTTATCAAGCCGCCTTCGCTTGAGGTGCTCCGCGAGCGTCTAGTCGGTCGCGGTACCGAGACGCCCGAGACGATTGAGCTGCGTATGGCAAACGCCGCCGATGAGCTTGCCCTTGCCGACCGCTACGACGACGTCGTGGTGAATGACGATCTCGACCGCGCGACCGATGAGCTCGTTCGCGTTCTCGATATGCATGAAAGGATCTGAGGTCCGTGTCCGTTGTAAAGCCTTGCATTGACGATCTTCTGGAGAAGACCGATCACAACCGCTTCCTGCTCGCTTCGCTTGCCTCCAAGCGCGCCTGCGACATCAATAGCATGCTGCGTGGCCAGCACAACCGCGTGCTTGCCGTTCAGGATGTCGATGACATCACCATCGGGCTTTCCGGTGCCGATACCATCTCGATGGCTATGGACGAGATTGTCGACGGCGACATCTCTTACGACGAGGCCCGTTACGAGAAGGCGCTCGGCCACAAGGTTGCTGAAGCCTAAATGGCGGCTCGCGTCTGCCTAGTCCACTATCACGAGGTTGGGCTGAAGGGCAAGAACCGCGCACATTTTGAGCATATCCTCATGGATAACATCAAGGCGGCCTTGGCCGCCTTTTCCGTGAACGCCGTGTCTCGAATTTCCGGTTATATCCTCGTGACCTTTAACGAGCATCAGGCCGACGAGGCGGCGCGTGTCATCCGCACCGTCCCCGGCGTTGCCCGTGTGTCTTTGGCGTATCACACCAACCGCGACCCGCAGGAGTACTGCGCCGCCGCTGTGAAGGCGCTGCGCGAGTTTGGTTCCTTCGATTCGTTTAAGGTGCACGCCAAGCGCTCCAATACTGACTATGAGCTCACCTCGATCGATATCAATCGACAGGTTGGCGAGGTGCTGTGTGAGGTGTTTCCCGATAAAAAGGTCCAGATGCACGACCCCGACGCGATGGTGCACGTTCTGGTGGTTCAGGGTAGTGTCTACGTGTATGCGCGCTCCGAGCGCGGCGTTGGCGGCCTTCCGGTGGGTTCTGCCGGCAAGGTCGTGACGCTTCTGTCGTCGGGTATCGATTCTCCGGTGGCGACCTGGATGCTCGCGCGTCGCGGCGCGGTGTGCGTGCCGGTGCATTTCTCCGGTCGTCCGCAGACGCCCGACACGAGTGAATACCTGGTGCAGGACATCATCCGTGCGCTTGAGCCGGGTGTCCAGATCGGCCGCCTGTACGTGGTGCCGTTTGGCGACTGCCAGCGTGAGATTTCGGTCACCTGTCCCAGCAACCTGCGCGTGATCATGTATCGCCGCATTATGTATTCGGTTGCTGAGCGCATTGCACACATCGAGGGTGCCAGGGCCATCGTTACGGGCGAATCGCTTGGGCAGGTTGCCTCCCAAACGCTTGAGAACATCATGGCCGTCAACGAAGCCGTGAAGATTCCCGTGTTCCGTCCTCTCATCGGTTCGGACAAACAGGAGATCATCGCACGCGCCGAGGAGATCGGTACGTTCGATATCTCGACTGAGGCCGCTCCCGACTGCTGCACGCTGTTTATGCCGCGTCGTCCCGAGACGCACGCCAAACTCGATGCCGTGCACGAGGCCTGGGAGCTGTTCGACCACGAGGAGATGATTGAGCGCCTGCTCAAGCAGACCGAGTACATCGACTTCGAGAGCAACACATATAAGGCCCCTAAGACCTTAAAACGCAAACATTCGGAGCTTGCTCCGCGTGAGATTTACCAAGATCACGAGTAAATTTGTGCATAGACCGACGATGCGCCTGCATCGTCGGTCTTTTGCTATCTGGGCATTTTGCGGCTAAGTGTTCATTTGCTGACGTTTGCCTGAATAAATGGACAGATTTGTGCAAGGTTTTGGTCGGTTTTTGGTTTGACCGCAAAAACCGGTTTTGGGGCGTGGCTGTTGTGGAGCTCCTTTCCTGACACGATGGTGTTGGGAGGTTTTGCTATGGCGCAGCGCGAACAACACGAACGAGTCAAAAAGATGGACCGCTGGGCGGGCAAGCTGCTCGGTCATAAGGCAGTGGTGATGGCGATACTGGTCGTCATTGCGATGGCGAGTGGGCTGGCGATGGCGAACCTTGGCGGCGGTGCCGGCGGTGTGTCGTTTGAGCGCACTGATGGTTCGGGCACGTTAGTGGTGCCGGGATCCGGCGATGCTTCGAGCGGAAAGACATCCGAAGGCTCTTCGCCTAAGGCGTCTGCCGCGGCAGAGGTCTATGTCGATGTTGATGGCGCCGTGGTGTCACCCGGTGTATATCGCCTCAAAGACGGGGCGCGGGTGGCTCAGGCGATTGATGCCGCCGGCGGGCTGGCGCCCGAAGCAGACGTTACGGGGCTTAATCGTGCATCCAAGGTCACTGATGGACAAAAAATTCACGTTCCAACGGTAGGGGAGCAGCAGGTGTCCATTGCGGAAGCCGGTGTTGATGGTGGGGCTTCCGCATCATCAGGCGTCGGTGGCGCAACAGGCCTAGTAAACATTAATACGGCAAGCTCGGCAGAGCTGCAGACGCTCTCGGGAATCGGTCCCTCAATGGCACAGTCGATTATCGATGAGCGGACAAAGAACGGTGCTTTTGCTTCGGTTGACGATCTGATGCGCGTGTCGGGAATCGGCGAGAAGAAGCTTGCCAAAATCAAAGATTGCATCTGCGTATGAGTGCGACCGAGCGAGAGCACGTGATACCTCCGCGGCCCCTGATTCCGTGGACGATGGCCCTGTGTGCCGGCATGTGCGTGAGCTGCGCCTTGGTGCTCAGCATAGCCGCTGATGCGCTGCTGAGGGAGCGGGCGACGGCGGTCGGGCCGCTATGGGCCATTCCCGTTGCGGCAGCGGTTTTCGTTGTGCTGGCTCACTCTTGTGCGAGGCTTGCCCCTTTGAAGCGGTGGCTGTATGCCGCGTCCGTCGGTCTCGTGGCGGGAGCGGTCGTCTCGGCGTGGTGGGCTGTGGGTGCGCTCAGCGCCTCGAGGGCGCTCGACGGTCGAGCGGCAAGCGGCCTCGAGTTTGTCGTGCAGGGTGATCCATCCATAAACGACGACGTGTATTCCTATACCTGCGAGGCACGCGCGGACGGTAAGAACTTGGCAACGGTTCGCCTATCGTGTGATCGTGAGCTCAAGGTCGGGGCGCACGTGCGTGTTATCGGTCGCGTTTCACGTTTTGAGAACGATGCATATGGACGATCGCGCGTGCTCCGAGGCGAGGTGCGCAAGGCTAAAGCCGTTCGAGTCGTGTCGGTCGATGAGGGCTCTCCGGTGCCGCTGCTTCGGCTGAGAAATGGGCTGCTTGCGTCCATCGCGCCTGCGACCGACCCGGCGCGGGCGCTCATAGCCGGTGTCGCCTGCGGTCGTTCGGCCGAGCTGCGCGCCCAGCCGGCGGGCGACTGGTTTTCGGTGACGGGAACGGCGCATCTTATCGCCGTCTCGGGCAGCCATTTGGCTATCGTGGGGTTTGTAATCGAGGGTGTATTGCAAAAGACTCGGTGCTCACGTGGTCTTCAGCGGGCGATATTGGCGATAACGCTTGTCGGCTATGCTGCCTTTACGGGGGCGTCTCCCTCGGCCGTGCGTGCGTGCTGCATGGTGTTCGTGACGCTTGTCGTAAACGGCGCGGGGCGTCGTCGGCACGGCCTTTCGGCACTCTTCGTAACCATGTCCATCTTTGTGCTACTGCGGCCGACGGTGCTGTTCGAGATGGGCTTTCAACTCTCGTGTGCCAGCGTCTTAGCCATTCTGTGCTTTTGTCCCTATGCGACCTACGCTTTGGGTGAGCTAGGTGTGCCATCAGGCTTTGCCAGCGTGCTTTCCGTCACGCTGTGCTCACAACTGGCGACACTTCCCATTACCATTCCTGCCTTCGGTACATTCTCGCTCATTGCTCCGTTGGCAAATGCGGTCATCGGTCCGGTGGTGAGCGTACTGCTCGCTGTGTCGATCGTGCTGGCTCCCTTTTCGCTCGTGGGACCGTTGCGGACTTGGGCGCTCGTTGTGCCCATGATTGCCGCCCGTTGCGCGCTGTTCTTCGAGCAGCTGTTTGCCGCCGTGCCGGGTGCATACGTGAGCGTGCCGCCCGATAGCATGTGGATTTACCTAGTGCCGTGTTTTCTGGCGGTTCTGCTGGTCTGGTGGCCGCGTCCCCGTGCACGTCCTATGGCGGCGGGGCTTGCATGCCTGATGCTCTTGGCTGCGATTCCGTACGTCTATTGGGATCGATTCGCTCCGCCTTCGGTGACGGTGCTCGATGTGGGCCAGGCCGATGCGATTCTTATCCGCCAAGGCGGCGCAGTAGCTCTCGTCGACTGCGGGCTCGACGAGCGTGTGGTTGCGGCGTTGGTTCGCAATAACGTGCACCATATCGATGCCGTTTTTGTGACGCATTGGGATGAGGACCACTGGGGTGGTTTGCCTGCCGTGCTCGAACAGTTTTCGATCGGAACGATTGCCGTGGCGGCGGATGCGCTGGAGGATGCTCCTGCCGAGGTATTGAACCGACCTGGCGTGGAGTATCGGCAGGTGCGCCGTGGGGATACGGTCGACATCGGCTTATTTTGCGCTCGCGTGATGTGGCCATTCGAGTTCGTGGATGGCGAGGGAAATGAGGACTCGCTTGTCCTGCTGCTCTCTTATGTTCAGGAAGGCAAGGGCCTGCGAATACTTCTCACCGGTGATGCCGAGCTCGACCAAGAGCGGGAATTCGTGCAGGAGGTGGGGGATATCGATGTCCTTAAACTTGGGCATCACGGCTCCAAGGTTTCAGTCGATGGCGAGTTGCTGGACGTCCTGAAGCCCGAGCTTTCCCTCGCAAGCGCCGGTGAGGGGAATCGATACGGCCATCCGTCCGATGCCTGTATCGATGCCGTTAAGGAAGCGGGTGGTGTGTTCGCGTGTACCATCGAACACGGCGACATTACCGTCACACCGACTGCGAATTGCTTTGCGATGCGATGCCAGCGACCGTGACGACGTCGTTGGCGTGTGGTGGGCCTCTGGGCTAGAATGGCACGGAACGAATACGAAGGCCTGCGGGAGGGGGGCGCAATGTCCGAAACCGGTTTGCTGCCGGCATATCTGATCGTCGGTACCGACGGAGTTAAGCGCGACCACGCCGTCTCGCGTATGAAAGCGCGTCTGGAAAAATCGGGTATGGTCGAGTTCAACCTCGACGAGCGAGACATGACCAAGGACCCCGATATCGAGTCCATTATCGGATCGCTTAACACCTTTCCGATGGGCAGTGAGTTTCGTCTGGTAATCCTCGATGGCTGCTCAAAGCTCGCCAAGGCGGTCTCGGAGCCGCTCGTTGGGTATCTGGCGAGTCCCAGCCCCACAACGGTCTGCCTCATCATCGCCGACTCACTTGCCAAGAATACGCGCCTGTATAAGGCAATCGCCAAGATCGACAAGAAGGCTATCGTCGATTGCTCGGGTACCAAGCGCTGGGAACTGCCGCGCCGTGTTCAGCAGATGGCGACGCAGCGCGGTAAGTCGATTTCGACGGCGGCCGCCGAGGAGCTCGTCTCGCGTTCGGGCGAAAACACGCGCATGCTCGATAACGACTTGGCTAAGCTTGCCCAGATGGTCGAGTCGCCTCAGATTGAACTTGCCGATGTTGAGCGCTGGATTGTTCGTACGGCCGAGGTCCAACCCTGGGACTTCCTCAACGCCGTCTCGGCTCGCGATATGCGGCGTTCGCTCGAGCTCTTTAAGCTCCTGCCCTCCAAGAGCTACGTGTGGACTTACACATTGCTGTGCGGTCGCATTCGCGAGCTTATCGTCGCCAAGGCGCTCGACGCGCGTGGGCAGGGTCGCGAGCTGGCCGCAACGCTCAAGCTCCAGTCCTGGCAGGTCAAGAATCACCTGACCTGGGCACGTCGCTTTTCGATGGCAGAGCTCGTTGCCGCGCTCGAGGGTGCGGTCGATGTGGAGCTCGCGCTCAAGGGTTCGGCCGATTCTCAGACGGCGCTTTTGCTCTGGATTACGAACATCTTGAGAAAATCGTGATGATACCTGCCTATTTGACAAATTCGTTCTATCCCTTTGAGAGGGAGCGTGCTATAGTAGGCGCTTGCATGACCTCACCGTGTCTCAGAGGTGTCATACATTTTTTGCAAGGAACTCGAAAGGAACTCCAGAAGTGGCAAACATCAAGTCTCAGAAGAAGCGTATCCGCACCAATGAGGCAGCTCGCATGCGTAACAAGGCTGTCAAGTCCGAGCTCAAGACGCTGACCAAGCACGTCCAGTCCGCCGTCGCCGAGGGCGACGCCGAGAAGGCCCAGGCTGCCCTCAAGACCGTCACCAAGCGTCTCGACATGGCTGCCGCCAAGCATGTTATCCACAAGAACCAGGCTTCCAACCGCAAGTCCGGTCTTGCCAAGCTCGTGAACAGCATCAACGCCTAAGTTGTAAATTTCACACCACACAGATTACGCGCATAAATGGAGCCTGTTTTATGGAACAGGCTCCATTTTTGTACCGCTCGGGTAAGATAGTCCGCATGAATACTTCAATTGACATTTCCCACATCCGCAACTTCTCGATCGTTGCGCATATCGACCATGGCAAGTCCACGATCAGCGACCGCATCCTCGAGCTCACCCATACCGTCGACGAACGCGACATGGAGTCGCAGCTGCTCGACACCATGGATATCGAGCGCGAGCGCGGCATTACGATCAAGTCCAATGCCGTCCGCGTTTCCTATGACGCCGACGATGGTGAGACGTATCAGTTCAATCTGATCGATACGCCGGGCCACGTTGACTTTACCTATGAGGTCTCGCGCTCGCTGGCAGCCTGTGAGGGCGCGGTACTCGTTGTCGACGCCACGCAGGGCGTCGAGGCGCAGACCGTTTCCAACGCGACGCTCGCCATGAACGCCAATCTGGACATTGTGCCCGCCATCAACAAGATCGACCTGCCCTCGGCCCATCCCGACGAGGTTAAGACCGAGATCGAGGACGACCTGGCGATTCCCGCCGATGATGCCGTGTGCGTCTCGGGCAAGACCGGCGAGGGCATTCACGATCTGCTGGAGTCCATCGTCTTTTTGATTTCGCCGCCTAAGGGCGATGCAAACGCTCCGCTCAAAGCGCTCATTTTGGATTCGTACTTTGACGAGTATCGCGGTGTGGTGGCTACGGTGCGCGTCTTCGATGGTTCCATCAAAAAGGGCGATACTCTGCTTATGATGCAGGCCAAGGGTGACTTTTTGGTCGACGGCGTGGGCGTCAAGCGTCCTGCCGAGACCCCGGTCGACGCGCTGACCGTCGGCGAGGTTGGCTATGTGGTCACGGGTCTGAAGGACCCCGAGGCTGTGCGCGTGGGCGATACCCTTACGTGGGCTTCGAACCCCTGCCCCGAGCCTCTGCCGGGCTACCGCGAGGCCAAGCCCATGGTCTACACGGGCCTGTTCCCGATCGACAACAAGGACTACGAGAACCTGCGTGACGCCCTCGATAAGCTGCACGTCAACGACCCGTCGTTGGTGTGGGAGCCCGAGACGTCGGTGGCGCTCGGTTTCGGCTTCCGCGTGGGCTTCCTGGGCCTGCTGCACATGGAAGTCGTCAAGGAACGCCTGGAGCGCGAGTTCAACCTGGACCTCATTGCCACGAGTCCCTCGGTCGACTATCACGTCTACAAGACCGACGGCGAAATGATCGATGTCCGCAGTCCGCAGGACCTTCCCGAGGCCACGCGCATCGAACGTATCGAGGAACCCTACCTCAAGGCAAAGATCATCTGCCCGCCTGAGTACACGGGTGCCGTCATGCAGCTCGCCATCGAGCACCGCGGCGTCACAACCGACATGATCCACCTGACGAGCAAATCGGTCGAGATGCGCTTCGATATGCCGCTCGCTGAGCTCATCTTGGACTTCTTCGATCAGCTCAAGAGCCGCACCAAGGGTTACGCCTCGCTCGACTATGAGTTCAACGAATATCGCCCCTCTGAGCTCGTCAAGCTCGACATCCTGCTTTCGGGCGACGAGGTGGACGCGCTTTCGTTTATCGTCCATAAGGACAAGGCATATGGCCTGGCCCGTGGCCTGTGCGACAAGCTCAAGGAGATCATCCCGCGTCAGCTGTTCGAGGTGCCCATCCAGGGTGCTATCGGCAACAAGATCATCGCCCGTTCCACCGTCAAGGCGCGTCGCAAGGACGTTCTTGCTAAGTGCTACGGCGGCGATATCTCGCGTAAGCGCAAGCTGCTCGAGAAGCAGAAAGAGGGCAAGAAGCGCATGAAGGCCATCGGATCGGTCGAGGTCCCGCAGGAGGCCTTTATGGCGATCCTCAAGGTGGACGAGTAGGTCTATGGCGCTTTCTGAATACAGCAAGCGGCTGCTGGGCGCCTATGCCGAGCAGCCGTTCCTTATGGCTCCCATGGCGGGCGTGACCGACCCTGCCTACCGTATCATGTGCCGCCGCCGCGGTGCCAACCTTGCCTACAGCGAGATGGTGAGCGTGGCGGGCCTTGCCTATGCCAGCAATAAGACGTGGCGCCTGGTGCTACCGGCCGACGAGGAGCAGCAGATTTGCGTGCAGCTCTTTGGCTCCAAACCCGATCAGTTTGCGAGCGCCGTCGCTGCCGTCGAGGAACGTGTGGGCGATCGCCTGTCGCTCATCGATATCAACATGGCATGTCCCGCCCGCAAGGTCGTTACCAAGGGCGAGGGCTCGGCGCTCATGCGCACGCCCGACCTGGCCGAGAAGATCGTCGAGGCCACGGTGGGCGCGGCGCACGTGCCCGTGACCGTCAAGATTCGCAAGGGCTTTTATGCCGAGGACCGCAATGCCGCGACATTTGCCCAGATGCTTGAGAGTGCAGGGGCTGCCGCAGTCGCCGTGCATGGTCGTTGCGCCACGCAGCTCTACACGGGCCAGGCCGATTGGTCTGTCGTCGATGAGGTTGCCGACGCTGTCGAGATTCCCGTGATTGGTTCGGGCGATGTGTTCTCGGCCGAGGACGCTGCTGAGCATCTGCACGGCTCGGGTGCCAGCGCGGTGTTTATCGCGCGCGGCATCTACGGCAATCCGTGGGTGTTCGGCGATGCCCGAGCCCTTGCACTCGATGGCACGCCGGTTCCTTCTCGCTCCTCGGTCGAGCGCCTGGAGGCTCTGCGCGAGCACCTGACGTTGACGCACGAGCTTCTGCCGCTCATGTCGCGTGCTCGCACGTACGCAAGCTGGTACTTAAAGGGTATGCCCCATGCCGCCGCCTGGCGCGCTCAGGTGGTGCGTTGCTCTACGTACGAGGAGTTTATGGCGCTGGTCGATGATATCGAGCGCGACGTGGTGGCCTGCGAGGCCGCGCTTGCCGCCGGCGAGTCGGTGCCTGCTCATCCGCTGGAGGCCTAACGGTGGCCGTTACCGCGCTGTACGTGCACGTGCCGTTTTGCGCTCAAAAGTGCCGGTACTGCGACTTTGACTCGCGCAGCTTTGCTGCGTATGATTTGGATGCCGCGCTTGATTCCTATTTTGAGCAGTTGTATGCGCGCCTCGATTCCTTTGGCGACGCCGGGGCGCTTGCGCAGGTCTGCACGGTCTATACTGGCGGCGGCACGCCATCGCTGGCAGGGGAGCGCCTGGTGGAACTTGCCCGGCGTATCTCCATGTGGTGCAAACCCTTTGAATTTACTTGCGAAGCCAATCCTGAGTCCCTGACCGCTGAGCTCGCCACCGCGCTTGCCGAGGCGGGTGTCACGCGCATCTCTCTGGGCGTGCAAACCCTCGACAATACCGAGCTGGCTGCTATTGGCCGCATTCACGATGCTAATCGCGCACTTGCGGCTATCGCGACGGTGAAGGACGCTGGCCTCGATGTGTCGTGCGACCTGATGTGCGGCCTTCCCGGGCAGACGGCCGCAAACTGGCGGAGCACGCTCGATGGCGTGTTGGCGGCGGCGCCTCATCATGTGTCGGTCTACCCGCTCACGCTCGAGGAGGGGACGCCCCTTTACCGCATGGCGTGCCGTGACGAGTCGCTCGAGCCCGATGAGGATTTTCAGGCTTCGTGCATGGACGCGGCGCGTGAGCGCCTGGGTGCGGCCGGCTATCATCCGTATGAGGTGGCGAGCTACGCGCTCGACGGCCATGAGTGCGCCCATAACATTGCCTACTGGACCGGACGGGGCTACCTGGGCCTGGGCCGTTCTGCCGCCGGTATGCTTGATACTGGGGATTTCGACCGTCTTGCAGGTTTGTTCCCCGGCGTGTCTGCTCGAGGCGACGCGTACCGTGTGCGTTTGGTTCAGCGCGACGATGACGCGACGTCGTTTGAGGCCGAATACCTGTCGCAGCGAGAGGCTGCGGCCGAAGACCTGATGCTCGCTTGTCGCATGACGCGCGGTATTGCGTCCGACCTGTTGGTTCGCGCGGCTCGTGTCATCCCGGCCGATGAGCTGACAGCCGCTTGTGATCGCGCGCTCGAATTGGGTCTTGCCACTTGGGTGCCCGAGACGCTCGGGGTCCATGAGGGACCCTTTACTTCGGCAGATGTCGTCGCGGGCCATGTTCGAGCTCGTTTAGCACCGACACACCTGGGCTGGCTCGATGGAAATGTTCTGTTCGAGCTGTTTTGGGATCTAGCTTAGGCCGCTCGGGTAGAATTACCGGAATATATACGCTGCTGTGAGCAGGAGGTTGCCGCGCATGGCGACGATGAACGAAAAAGATTACTACGAGATTCTAGGTGTCTCCAAGGACGCCACCTCGCGTGATATTCAAAAGGCCTTCCAGCAAAAGGCCCGTAAGCTCCATCCGGACGTCAACAAAGAGCCGGATGCCGAGGAAAAGTTTAAAGAGGTTTCCGAGGCCTACGCCGTGCTTTCGGATGAGCAAAAACGTGCGCGCTACGATGCCATGCGTTCTGGCAATCCCTTTGCCGGTGCCCCTACGGCTTCGCCCTATGGTGGCGGCTATGCCGGCAACACGGGCTATGGCAATCCCTTTGAGGGCGGCTTTCCTTTTGGCGGTGCCTGGGGCCAGCAGCGTCGCGGCCAGGCTGCCTACAATCCCGAGAACGGCGCCAACGTGGTCGTCGATATCAAACTGGACGCCAAGGAGGCCAAGGACGGTGCCCGCAAGACCGTCCGCTATACGCGCTTCGATACCTGTGGTCACTGCGGCGGCTCGGGTTCTGTCTCCTCCGAGCATGCCCATACCTGCCCGAGCTGCGGTGGCCGCGGGCACATCGACGTCGACTTGTCCTTCCTGTTTGGTGCGGGCACGTTCCAGTCGGTCTGCCCCGAGTGCGGCGGTTCCGGTAAGGTCGTGGCCGACCCCTGCCCCGATTGCGGTGGCAGCGGTCGTACTCGCGTAACCTCCGAGCAGACGATTGAGTTTCCTGCCGGCACGCACGATGGCGACGAGGTCCGCATTAGCGGCATGGGTCACGCCGGCACTAACGGTGCCGCTGGCGGTGATCTAGTCGGCCGTGCCCATGTCGAGTCCGAGCGCTTGGAAGGCAAAGCTCGTACCGGTTTTTACCTGATGGGCATCGTGGCGCCGTTTTTGGTACTCTCGGCCATCTCGGGCGTGTTCTCGGCCTTTGCTGTGATGTGCTTTATTCCGTTTACCATGGGCCTGTTCATGGTGCTTTCGGACGGCGTGCTTCATCGCAGCCTGCTGTGGTGGAAGCGCGGTGCGATGCAGTTTGCCAACGGTTTTGCCAATGGCTTCATGTTCGCGCTCGTGTCGGTTTGGTTCGCGAGCTGCTCGCAACGGGCCATGCTTTCGCCTTACGGAATGCAATAACATCAAACCCTCTGTTTGCGGTTGGCCCAGCTTGGGTATAGGACGCACTGTGACAATAATGAAAGTCGGAAGGATTCGGTCGTGTCGGAAAATAGGGATTACTACGAGGTACTTGGCGTCGACAAGGATGCCGACGCGCGGACGATTAAGCGCGCGTTTCTAAAGAAGGCCCGTACCGTACACCCGGACGTTTCGGACGACCCCGAGGCCGAGGCCAAGTTCAAGGAGCTCAACGAGGCCTATTCCGTTCTTTCCGATGAGCAGAAGCGTGCTAACTACGACCGTTACGGCACTGCCGACGGCCCTGGTGGTTCGGGCTACGTCGATATCAACGATATCTTTGGTGGTATGGGCATGGACGACTTGTTCTCGTCGTTTTTTGGCGGCGGTGCCGGCGGTGGCGCCCGCAGCCGTCGCGAGCGTCGTCGCGGTCGTGACATGGCCATCTCGCTTTCGGTGACGCTCGAGGAGGCGGCGCTCGGCTGCAAAAAGACAATCAGCTATGACCGCTTTGCTCCTTGCGAGGACTGCAATGGCACCGGTAGGGCAGAGGGCGCACAGGAAAAGCAGTGCGGCCGCTGCCACGGCACGGGCTATGTCACGACGGTTCAGCGATCGTTTTTGGGCCAGGTTCAGTCTTCCTCGCCTTGCCCCGACTGCCATGGCGAGGGCACGGTTATCGACCATCCCTGCGAGACCTGCGATGGTCAGGGCCGCACGCCTTCGCATGAAAAGATTGACATCGATATTCCCGCCGGCGTTTCGACCTGTCGACAGCTGCGTGTGAGCGGCTTTGGCGAGGCCGGTCTTCGCGGCGAGCCTTCGGGCGACTTGATTGTCAACGTGCGCGTTGCCGACCATGAGCGCTTTAAGCGCAACGGTGACGACCTGTACCTGGTGAGCGATATCTCGATTGCGCAGGCTGCGCTCGGCTGCGAGATCGATGTCGAGGGCATTATGCCCGACGAGGTCGTTAAGGTGTGCGTCCCCGCCGGCGCCCAGTACGGCGACACCGTGAGCGTCAATAATTACGGCATGCCGCGCATTGGCGGTGGCGGTTCGCGTGGCCGCTTGATCGTGCAACTGCGCGTGGTCGTTCCCACCAATCTTTCCAATAAGCAGCGCGAGCTGCTCCGTGCTTTTGCCGATGAGATGGGCGATGACGTCGCTTCCGGTAAGAAGTCGGTGACCGACCGTATCAAGAGTGCCCTCGACGATATCCTCGATTAAGGAGCCCGCGTGCTCGCACCCCATATTTCCGTCGTCAACCTCGGCTGCCGTGTCAACCGGGTTGAGTCTGACCGTATCACTGCCGATCTTATGCGCCTGGGTTTTGCTATGGTGGAGCCCCAGGATGCCGACCTGATCGTCATTAACACCTGTGCCGTTACGGGCGAGGCCGAGGCCAAGACCCGTAAGGCCGTCCGTCATGCGCTTGCCCATCCAAATGAGCCCTATGTAGTCGTGACCGGATGCGTGGTCAATTTGCATCCCGAGGAGCTGTTGGAGCTTTCGGATCGCGTGATTGCCGAGCCGTCTAAGATCGATGTCGCCGAACGTGTCTGCGATGTGCTGGGTGTCGAATCCGATAGTGTGGCCGCCTGCAGCGACAGCGATGTGGTCGACGCTCTGGGTCGCTCGCGTCTGGGTGTGAAGATCCAGGATGGCTGCAACCACCGTTGCACCTATTGCATCGTGTGGAAGGCCCGCGGTCCCGAGCGTTCCGTGCCCGTCGAGTCCGTGCTTGAGCAAGTTCGCGAGGCCCAGGAGGCCGGCGTGCCCGAGGTGGTGCTGACCGGTGTGAACCTGGGTGCCTACGATGGCAAGAGCGCGACCGACGAGCATGTCGAAATCGATGAGCTGCTCGAGGCCATCATGGAGCGCACGACTATTGCGCATGTGCGCATTTCCTCGGTCGAACCCATGGATATCTCTGAGCGCCTGCTTAAGGTTATGGCGCGCTATCCGCAGCGTATTGCCCCGTTTTTGCACCTGCCCGTACAGTCCGGCTGTACGGCGACGCTGCATCGCATGGGTCGTCCCTATAGTGCCGAGGCCTTTGAGGACACGGTGCGCATGATTCGCGCCATCCTGCCGCAGGCGTCTCTTTCGTGCGACGTCATCGTCGGTTTTCCTGGTGAGACGGACGAGGAGTTCGAGGAGTCGCTGGCGCTGTGCCGCCGCGTGGGGTTCTCGCGTATGCACGTGTTCCGCTACAGTAAGCGTCCCGGTACCCTTGCTGCCGACATGCCCGACCAGGTGCCGCCCGAGGTTATGGCCGAGCGCAGCCGCCGTATGCGAGACGCGGCGCAGGAGCTCGCTATCGCCGACGCTCGTCGTCGCGTGGGCACCGTTGAGCGCGCCGTGCTCGAGTATGGTGACAACCTGACGCTCGGTTCGTTCCATCATGCCCGTCTTGACGATACCTGTGGACTTACAGCCCCGTGCCTGCTCGATGTTGCTATCATCGGAGTCGATGATTCCGGCTTGGTCCATGCGCGCAGGGAGGTCCATGGAAGCCTCGAAGATTAGACTTACCGTTCCCGAGGGAGTTGATCCCTCGCGTGTTTTGGGCGCCGGCGACGGCGTCCTTCGTGCGCTCGAGAGCTTGGTTCGCGCTCACGTGGTCGCCCGTGGCGATAGGATCTCCGTGAGCGGCGACCCGGACGAGGTCGAGCTCGTGGCTCGCTTTTTCGAACATGCTTTTCGCGAGGCGGCGGCCGGTCGTACCCTGTCTGCCGACGATGTCTCGCGTTGCCTGGCCGTCTTGCGCGACGGCGAGCATGAGGCCACATCGCTTCGCGATGACGTGCTGCTTTCGTATCGCGGTCGCGTCATTCGTCCCAAGACGCTTGGGCAAAAGCGCTATGTGGATGCCATTCGCTCGCATACCATCACCTTTGGCTTGGGTCCTGCCGGTACCGGTAAGACCTATCTGGCCATGGCGCTCGCCGTTGCCGCGCTCAAGCGCCATGAGGTGGGCCGTTTGATCTTGACGCGTCCGGTTGTCGAAGCAGGGGAGAACCTGGGCTTTTTGCCCGGCACCCTCGAGGAAAAGATCGATCCGTACATGCGCCCGCTCTACGATGCCCTTTTTGACATGATGGATCGTGAGCGCACCGATGAGCTTATGGAGCGCGGCGTGATCGAGATCGCCCCGCTCGCCTACATGCGCGGTCGTACGCTGAGCGATGCTTTCGTGGTGCTCGACGAGGCGCAAAATACCACGCCCGAGCAGATGAAGATGTTCCTGACACGCCTTGGATTCAACTCCAAGTTCGTGATTACCGGCGACCTCAGCCAGCGCGACCTGGTGGGTCGTCGTGGTGGCTTGGCGGATGTCGAGAAGATTTTGGGCCGTGTCGACGATGTGGCATTTTCTCACCTCGAGCGTGCCGACGTGGTGCGTCATGCCCTAGTGGGTTGTATCGTTGAGGCATATGATGCTTATGATGACGTGCGTGAGCAACGCTCACGCGACCGAAAGGAGTCCCGTTGAGTGTATTGATCAGCAACGATGCCGAGCTCGATACGCTGCTCGATGCTCAGGAGGTGGAGCACATCTGCGAGGTCGTGCTTGCCGCCGAGGGCGTTGAGCGTGAAGTCGAGATTTCCCTTTCGTATGTCGACGAGGACGAGATGCACGAGCTCAACCACGAGTGGCGCGGTATCGACCGCACCACCGATGTGCTCTCGTTTGAGTGCGATTCGGCCTTTGACGATGACATTCCCGCCGATGAGACGCTCGAGCTCGGCGATATCATCTTGGCCCCGCAGGTTATTGCCCGTCAGGCCCCCGGTTTTGGCAATAGCCCCGCTGACGAGTGCCGTCTGATGCTCGTTCACGGCATGCTGCACCTGCTGGGCTATGACCACATCGAGGACGACGAGGCCGAGGTTATGGAGGCCCGCGAGGACGCTATCCTGCGCGATCTGGCGCTCGAGCGCGGCGAGGATCCCAAACTGGTTCACGTCGGCCCCATCACCAATCATGCCCACGACTAGGAGCCGTTTATGATTCCCGGATCGAACAAGGACCATCCGTCCTTTTTAAAGTCGTTCTCCTACGCCATGGAGGGCTTCGTCACCGCCGTCAAGACCGAGCGCAACATTAAGGTCATGCTCGTGGCGGGCGTGTGCACCGTCATTGCCGGCTGCATCGTGGGGCTCGACATTGCCGAGTGGGCCACGATTATCATCTGCTGCGGCCTGGTGATTCACGGCGAGCTGTGCAATACCGCCATGGAGGCCATTGTCGATCTGGCGACCCAGGAGCTCCATCCGCTGGCAAAACGCGCCAAGGACATCGCCGCCGCCTCTGTATACGTTCTTTCCATCACCGCCGCGATTGTGGGCGTGCTGGTATTTGCCCACGCGCTCGGCTTTATTTAGAAAGGGATTCCCATGTCCGACAATATGCAGTCTACCGATGAGATTTTGGACGACGAGTCCCCGGATGCTAAGGCGACCGAGGCCTATGAGGAAGTCGAGGAGTTCGACCCGTTTGAGGGCATGAGCGACGAGGAGCTCGACGCCCTGTGCGATGAGGACGACAGCCTCGCGGGCTTTGGCGACGTTGAGCCCGGTTTCCGCAGTGGCTTCGTGGCCTTGGTCGGCCGCCCCAACGCCGGTAAGTCAACGCTGCTCAACGCCTGCTATGGCAAAAAGGTCGCCATCACCTCGCCGGTGGCCCAGACGACCCGCCGCCGCATGCGCGCCGTCGTCAACCGCCCCGGCTACCAGCTGGTCTTTGTCGATACCCCGGGTATCCACAAGCCCAAGGACGGTCTAGGGTCCGAGCTGAACAAGAGCGCGCTGTTCGAGCTGAACGATGTCGATGTTGTCGCGTTTTTGATTGATGCCACCAAACCGATCGGCAGGGGAGACGCCTGGGTTGCCGAGCGTGTCAAGAATGCCCGTTCCAAGAAGGTCCTGGTGCTCACCAAGGCCGATGAGGCCGACCCCGCACAGGTCATGGAGCAGCTTAAGGCAGCCCACGAGCTTATGGACTTTGACGACGAGATCGTGACGTCGCCGGTCAAGAACTTCAACGTCGATGCCTTTATCGAGACCGTTGCGCACTTTTTGCCCGAGGGCCCGCGTTGGTTCCCCGAGGACATGGGTACCGACGCTTCTGACGAGACGCTCGTTGCCGAGTTTGTGCGCGAGAAGGTCTTGCGCCGCACCCGTGATGAGATCCCTCACTCCGTTGGCGTAATCTGCGACGCGCTCGAGCAGACCAAGAAGGTGCTGCGCGTGCACGCCACTATTTACGTCGAGCGCGAGGGCCAAAAGGGCATCATCATCGGCAAGGGCGGCGAGATGATCAAGCATATCGGTATCGACGCCCGTCGCGATCTTGAGCGCATTTTTGGCACGCAGGTCTTTTTGGAGCTGGACGTGAAGGTCAAGGCCGGCTGGCGTGACGACGAGGCCCAGATTCGCCGCTTTGGCTACAACGCCGAGGACTAAGGACGCGCAGCGCGCATGGCAGGCTCCCGGACATATCGCACGAAGGTGCTCGTGCTCGACAAGACCAAGCTCAAAGAGACCGATCTGATTCTGACGATGCTTGACGAGCGGGGTCGTCAGGTTCGTGCCGTGGCAAAGGGGGCCCGCAAACCCGGTGGGCGCTTGGCGGCGCGCTGCGAATTATTCTGTACCGTCGATATGCTGCTCGCACATGGACGCTCGCTCGACGTTGTTTCTCAGGCCGAGCTTTTGGAAGCGCCGGTTGGCGCCGCGCCCGATTACGAGACGACCTGCGCCGCAAGCGCGATTGCCGAGGTCGCGCGCGTGTGCTCATTCGAGGACGCCGAGGACCCGTTTACCTTTGCCATCACGCAGCGGGCGCTCACGCTTGTCGGCTGTGGGCTCGACTCGGCACATATGGACCTGCTCGTGGCGGCCTTTGTCTTTAAACTTCTGTCGCACGTGGGCTATCGACCCGATTTTTCGGCCTGCGTGCTGTGCGGAGACCCCATGCTGTCGTACTTTTCGCCCCAGGCGGGCGGGCTCATGTGCGGTTCGTGCGCGTCGAGCGTTCCGGGTGCCGAGCTGGTTTCGACCGGTGAGACCGCATGGCTGCGCGCCCTCATGTCCATGACCTTCGATGCGCTCATGGCCGAGCGAATCGACCCGCATACGGCGGCATTCCTGCTCGGGCTTTCGCATGTTTGGGCTGCGACGCACACCGATCAGCGCCTCCGCGCGATGGAATTCATGTTGGGTCGGTGATGACGCGCAGGCGCGGGCTGCTTGTGGTAACATATCGGCCTGTTGGTACCTCGACCTTGGTTGCTCGCTCCACCGGCGGCTTCCCAGTCCGAGGCGAATCGAGTCGCCCGATGGCGACGCAAAACGAAAGGTGAAACAATGACTGTTTCCAAAGAGCGCAAGGCGGAGCTGACTGCCCAGTTCGGTAACACTCCGGTCGACACCGGCAACCCCAAGGTTCAGGTCGCCATCCTGTCCGAGCGCATCAAGGAGCTGACCGAGCACATGAAGTCCCACCAGAAGGACTTCCACACCCGTCGTGGCCTGCTCATGCTCGTCGGCCGTCGTCGTCGTCTTCTCTCCTACATCAAGAAGAACGACATCGTCGAGTACCGTGAGCTCATCAAGGCTCTGGGCATCCGCGACAACATCCAGTAAGGATTTGTACATGCTAAGAGCGTCCTGCGCAGCGGGGCGCTCTTTTTGTGTAAGGGCGTGAACAATCGCGCTCTGAAGCGTGGCGGGGGCAGGGGGCCCGCGTCACATGAGAAGCCCGCAGGCAAGGGGCCTGTGGGGTAAAGGAGAACAATGACACTCGTATCCAAGACCTTTGAGCTGTACGGCAAGACCTACACCTTTGAGTCGGGCGAGCTTGCCAAGCAGGCCACCGGCGCATGCCTGGTCAAGCAGGGCGACACTACGATGCTCGACACCGTGGTCGTTTCCAAGGAGCGCAAGAACTACGACTTCTTCCCGCTGACCGTTGACTTCAACGAGAAGATGTACGCCGCGGGCCGCATCCCGGGTGGCTACCTCAAGCGTGAGGGCCGTCCCAGCGAGAAGGCCACGCTCACGGCCCGCATGATCGATCGCCCGATTCGCCCGAGCTTCCCGGATGGTTTCCGCAACGAGGTGCACATCGTCGCCACCTCGCTCGTCGCCGACCAGGTCAACCCCTTCGACGTCATCAACGTCATGGGTGCTTCCCTGGCCATGACGCTCGGCGGCGTGCCCTTCGAGGGCCCGCTTGCCTGCGTGCGCATCGGCCGTAACGTGGAGACCGGCGAGTTTATCGTCAACCCCACCTACGAGGAGCGCGAGAACTCCGATCTGGACCTGGAGCTGGGCGGCTCTGCCGACTTCATCTCGATGGTTGAGGCCGGCGCCGAGGAGATCTCCGAGGACGACATGCTCGCTGCCATGAAGTTTGGCCAGGAGGCCCTTGCTGCTTTCTGCCATGCTCAGGACGAGTTCGTCGCCGAGTGGGAGCAGGTCAACGGCCCCATCGTCAAGAAGGAGTACCCGCTCGACCAGCCCGTCGAGGAGGTCCAGGAGCGCATCTTCGCCCACTACGACGAGATGGCTGCCGCCCTTCGCGACGCCGACAAGCTCTCCCGTATCGGTAAGGTCGAGGCTCTGAAGGAGTCCATCCGCGCCGAGTTCACCGAGGAGGAGCAGGCCGCTTGGGAGCGCGAGATCCCCGTGGCGCTCAAGAAGCTCGAGAAGAAGGCCATGCGCACCATGGTCGTCGAGACCGGCGAGCGCGTCGACGGCCGTGCCGCCGACGAGATCCGTCCCATCATGGTGAAGGACAACTACCTGCCGCTCGTTCACGGCTCCGGCCTGTTCCAGCGTGGCCAGACCCAGGTTCTTTCCGTCCTGTCGCTCGGCATGCTCAACGAGGGCCAGCGTCTGGATACCATCGAGCCCACCGAGGGCAAGCGCTACATGCACCACTACAACTTCCCGCCGTTCTGCACCGGCGAGACCGGCCGCATGGGCAGTCCCAAGCGCCGCGAGATCGGTCACGGCAACCTGGCTGAGCGCGCTCTGCTTCCGGTGCTTCCCGACGAGAACGAGTTCCCCTACGCCATCCGCGTCGTCTCCGAGGTCATGGAGTCCAACGGCTCCTCTTCGATGGCTTCGACCTGCGGCTCCACGCTCGCCCTTATGGACGGCGGCGTGCCCATTAAGCGCCCGGTCTCCGGTATCGCCATGGGCCTGATTCAGGAGGAGGGCAAGACCGTGGTCCTGTCCGACATCCAGGGTCTCGAGGACTTCCTGGGCGACATGGACTTTAAGGTCACCGGCACCACCGAGGGCATCACCGCCTTGCAGATGGATAACAAGGCCACCGGCCTTACCTTCGACATCCTGGCCCGCGCCCTGCAGCAGGCCAAGGAGGGTCGCGCCTTCATCCTGCAGAAGATGCTCGATGTGATCCCCGAGCCGCGTCACACCACGCGCAGCACCGCCCCGCGCATCGTCTCCATCCAGGTTCCGACCGACAAGATCCGTGACGTCATCGGTTCCGGCGGCAAGGTCATCCGCGGCATCCAGGACGAGACCGGCGCTTCGGTTGACATCCAGGAGGACGGCACAGTCTTTGTCGGCGGCACCGGCGAGTCCGTCGACCAGGCCGTTGAGCGCATCAAGCTCATCATCAAGGTTCCCGAGCCGGGCGAGGAGTACACCGGTCGCGTGGTCTCCATCCAGCCCTTCGGCGCCTTCGTCAACCTGCTGCCCGGCAAGGACGGCCTGCTGCACATCTCCCGCGTTGCCAAGGGTCGCGTGGAGAAGGTCGAGGACGTTCTCAACGTGGGCGACGAGGTCAAGGTCGTCGTCATCGAGGTCGACGATCGCGGCAAGATCTCGCTCGATCGTCTGGATAAGCCCGAGGCCCCTGCTCGTGCCGAGGGTGCCTCCGAGGGCGACGGCGAGCACTTCCAGCGCCGTGAGCGTCCGCGTCGTGAGCGCTCTGAGCGCAGCGACCGTCCGCGCCGTCCCGGCGACAACGGAGGCCGAAAGCCTCGCCGTCACCACGACGCCGAGTAACAGCCGTACATAAGCAGCTCAACAAGGGCGACTCCTAAGGGGGTCGCCCTTTTGCTATTCCCGGCGGGGCCGCAGGTAAAGTTTCCTGCTCTACAGTCCTGCTCGCACGGAGAGCATATTAAGTGCTTTCCTTTGCGTGCGGAACTCGCGATAAACTTCATATGAGTCCCTCCCGGGCGCAAGCAAAAGGGCTGGTTAACGCTGTTGGTAGCTTGCTGGTCTTCTGTTCTTAGTTGATATACTTTTTCGCATCTAACGCTTAGCCTAGGGGGTTGGCATGACAAATAAGGTTGAATGGGACCGCATGATTGCCGGGGAGCTCTATAGCCCCTATCGGGTTAACGACCATTCGTTTAGTAGGGTGCATGCGGCTCAGAAGTTGTTTAATGAGTCGGAGTATTGGGCTGATTCGAGCGCCTTTGAGGAACTAAAGAAGTGTTTTCGCGTTGCTCCGGACGATATGGTCTTAACGGCTCCCGTTTATTTTGATCACGGCGACAGGGTTTCGTTTGGTAACCATTTCTATGCGAATACCGGTTTGACGATTCTGGACGAAAATTACGTGACCTTTGGCGACAACGTCTTTCTAGGACCCCATGTGAGTATATTTACTGCTGGGCATCCAATTGACGCCGATGTGCGCAATCTAGACCTCGAGTATGCTAAGCCTGTCGTAATCGGCAACAACGTCTGGATGGGCGGCGGGGTGATTATCAATCCGGGCGTATCAATCGGAGACGATGTGGTCATAGCCTCAGGTTCAGTTGTTGTTAAAGACGTTCCAAGCCACGTCATCATCGGCGGCAATCCAGCTCATATCATTCGAGAGATTACCGACAGCGATCGCAAGCTCTGGCAAGGCCAGCTGAATGCCTACAACGAGGCAATTGGATCATAGCCTCGGCATTCCCGCAGATAAAACCTACTAAAACAAACCTATCCCTTATTGGCAGGTTTCCCGTTGGGCGGGCACTGATGAAGTTTATCGCGAGTTCCGCACGAACAGGAGGCCACTTAATGTGGCCTCAGTCGTGAGCAGGACTGTAGAGCAGGAAACTTCATCAGTGCCCGCCCCACGGGAAACCGGCGGGATGGACCAGTTCAGATGGGGCTTTGATGCATGGGTGGTCTGTTGGTGGGCAAATGGGTATCATACTGTGGTTACTGCGTCGACTCTATGATGCATGTTTGTACGTTCCCGGCGGTCGGTTTGCCAGAAGCGCCCCGTCGGTTGTTCCAGACCCGTTTCGAAGAAAGGAAACCACACTAACCTATGGCAGCTAAAAAATCATCTCCCTTGAAGATCATTCCGCTCGGCGGTCTTGACGGCATCGGCAAGAACATGACGGTCTTCGAGTGTGGCGACGACATGGTGCTCGTCGACGCCGGTCTCATGTTCCCGGATGACTCCCAGCCTGGTATCGATCTGGTGCTTCCCGACTACACCTATGTCCTGGAGAACGAGGAGAAGCTCCGCGGCATCATCGTCACCCACGGCCACGAGGACCACACCGGTTCGCTTCCGTATCTGCTGCAGGACCTCAATAATAAGGTGCCCATCTTCTCGAGCAAGCTGACGCTTGGCTTTATCGAGGGCAAGCTTTCCGAGTTCCGCATCCGCGCACCTAAGTTCCGCGAGGTCAAGGGCGGTAGTCATGTCAACCTCGGCGGCATCTCTCTCGACTTCTTCTCGATGACGCACTCCATCCCCGGCGCTCTGGGCGTGTTCATCCGCACCAACCAGGGCACCGTTATGCACACCGGCGACTTTAAGCTCGACCAGACGCCCATCGACGGTGTCACGCCCGACTATGCCGCTATCAGCCGCTTTGCCAAGCAGGGCATCGACCTGCTGCTGTCCGACTCCACCAACGCCACGGTTCCCGGCTTTACCAAGTCCGAGGCCGAGGTTGGTCCCAACCTGCTGCATGCCATCAAGAACGCCCCGGGTCGCGTGTTCGTCGCGTCGTTCTCGAGCCATATCCATCGTTTGCAGCAGATCTGCGATGCCGCCCGCAAGTGCGGCCGTAAGGTCGTTGTGACCGGTCGCTCCATGCTCACCAACACTCGCGTCGCGCGCGAGCTGGGCTACCTCAACATCGACGATGCCGATATCATCGATGCCTTCGATATCGATAACCTGCCCGACGACAAGATCGTCGTCATGTGCACCGGTTCGCAGGGCGAGCCGCTGTCGGCCCTGTCCCGCATGGCCAACGGAGAGCACAAGACGCTCTCCATCCACGAGGGCGATACCGTCATCCTCTCGGCAACTCCCGTTCCTGGCAACGAGAAGGCCGTCCAGCAGGTCGTCAACAGCCTGGCCAAGCTCGGTTGCGACGTGTGGGATAAGAACCGCGCTCTTGTCCACGTCTCGGGCCACGGCAGCCAGGAGGAGCTTAAGCTCCTGATGGCCATGGCCAAGCCCACGTACTTTATGCCGGTTCACGGTGAGGCCGTGCATCTGCGCGCCCATGCCCAGCTGGCCCGCAAGATGGGCATCAAGGACGATCATATCTTTATCCTCGATAACGGCGACACGCTCGAGATGCGCGGCGGTATCGTCAAGCGCGGTACGCCCGTCGAGTCCGGCGTCGTCTACGTCGACGGCCTGCGTATTGGCGATACCGACCCCATCGTCTTGCGCGATCGTCAGAAGCTCGCCAATGACGGTATGGTCACGGCCGTCGCCATCGTCTCGCTCAAGCACAAGAAGATCGAGGCCATCGAGTTCTCGGGCCGCGGCGTCTCGTTTGCCATCGACGACCAGTTCTCCGAGGATGCCTCCGCGTCTATTATGAAGACGATTGAGAAGGGCAAGTTCAGCTTTACGAGCAGCGGTTCCGATGCCATTCGCAAGGCCGTGCGCGACTCGCTCTCTAACTTTATCTGGAGTCGTACGCGCACTCGTCCGATGATCATCCCGGTCGTCATGGAGGTTTAGTTTGGCGCGCGGATCTGCACAAAACGCCAAAGGCAATAAGGCCAATAACCAACCGGCATCTGCTAAGGGTGCCGGTTCCTATCTTCGTGCCAATAAGGGCCACGAGGCCGACTTCGACGATTTTGAGCCCCTGGTCGAGCCCTCGGCCAACCGCGATATTGCCGGCGTGGTCATCGCCGTTTTGGCGATTGCGTCCTTCATTGCCGTGATTTCTCCGGCAACAGCACCCGTTACGGCTGCGGTTGCCGGTTTCTACCACCTGGGCTTTGGTCTGGGCGCCTACGTGCTGCCGATCGTCATTTTGCTGTTTGCCGCCACGCTCTTTTTAGGCGAGGACTCGCCGCTCAACATTCGCTCGGTCGCGGGCGGAGCCGTGGTCTTTATCGCCGTTGTCTCCATTCTTTCGCTGATGGTGCCGGGTACGAGCGACTCGTGTGACCTTATGTTCACGCCGCAAAATCTGTCCGCCTCGGGTGGCTACATCGGTGCGTTTATTGCGAGTGCGCTGCAGAATGCCCTGGGTAAGCCTATCGCGATGGTGGTCCTGTTGGGTCTGGCCGTCGTGGGCCTGGTCATCATCGGCTTTTCGGTGGGTGGCGTGCTGCGCTCTGCTCGCGACTGCGCGGCCGATTTTGCCGAGCGCCGTCGTGCCAATGTTAACGCGAGCCCGTGGGGTGACGACGAAGCCCTGTCGGTGCCCGGCGTTGCCCGTCCGCACCTGAGCATTCTTCGTCAAAAGGGCTCCGATGCTGCCGTGACCACGGTTATGGGCAACGATGTGGACCCGGTTTTGGACGATGACGACGAGGACGAGAATCCGTTTGTCGACGTGTCCGAGTCGGTTGAGGCTGAGCGCGCTAAGACGACGCTGCTGCCGCGCCGCCATGCCAAGAAGGGCAAGGCTGCGCCTAAGCTCAATACAAGCGAGCCCGACCCGTCTTGGTCCGATAGTGAGATTGAGCTCACCGAGGGCGATGACGAGGATGACGAGGCTCCGATTGAGACCGCAAAGACAGCTTTGCTGCCGCGCCGCCATGCAAAGCACGACCAGGTAACCGGCCAGCTTTCGATGGAAGACGATCCCGATAAGATTGACGAGTCCGAGCCGCCGTTTGCCGTGAATCCTGTCTCGGCTGCACCTCAGATTCCCGACTTCTTGAAGCATCCCAAGGTTGCCGATGCGCCTGCCTCGAGTGCTGTCAAATCGGCTGCGGCTAGCGATGAGGGAGCGGACGGCGGCGCCGCAGATAAAGAGGGCGAAGAAGAGGATGGCCTTAAGCTTCCGCCGCTCGAGATCCTGCGCGCCAACCCGCAGTCGGCATCCTCCGCGTCTTCTGACAAGGAACTTGAGCAGACTGCCGAGTCGCTTCAGTCCACGTTGCTTGAGTTTGGCCGCAGTGCCCGCGTGGTCGGCTGGATCGCCGGCCCCACGGTGACGACCTTTAAGCTGCAACCTGGCGAGGGCGAGCGCGTGAGCAAGATTTCGAGCCTCGAGGACGATATCGCGCTTTCGCTCGCTGCTCAGTCGGTGCGCATCTTTGCCCCGATCCCCGGTACCTCGCTTGTGGGTATCGAGATCCCCAATCGTAAGCGCCAGAACGTCAACCTGGGCGACGTACTTCCCTATGTGAAGGGCGGTCCGCTCGAGCTGGCCATCGGTCGCGATGCCGAGGGCACGCCGGTCGTCGCCGACCTTGCCAAGATGCCCCACCTGCTGATCGCCGGTACCACGGGTTCTGGTAAGTCGGTGATGATCAACTCCATCATCACGACCCTGCTCATGCGCGCGCTTCCCGAGGACGTTCGCCTGATCATGGTCGACCCCAAGCGCGTCGAGCTCGCGGGCTATAACGGCCTGCCGCATCTCTATGTGCCGGTCGTTACCGAGCCCAAGCAGGCCGCGAGCGCTCTGCAATGGGCCGTGTCCGAGATGGAGCGTCGCCTGAAGGTCTTCGAGCGCCTTAACGTGCGTAAGATCTCGACCTACAACGAAAAGCAGGCCGCCGGCGAGTTTGAGCATTACGATAACCCGCCGCAAAAGATGCCCTATCTGGTCATTATCATCGACGAGCTCTCGGACCTGATGATGGTCGCCGGTAAGGATGTCGAGGCCTCGATCGTACGTATTGCACAGCTGGGTCGTGCCGCCGGTATTCATCTTATCGTGGCCACGCAGCGCCCCAGCTCCAACGTGGTGACGGGCCTTATCAAGGCCAACATCACCAACCGCATCGCCTTTAACGTCGCCACGGGCATCGACTCGCGCGTCATTATCGACCAGATGGGTGCTGAAAAGCTCACCGGTTTGGGCGACATGCTGTTCTCCAAGGTCGATTGGGGCAAGCCTCGCCGTATCCAGGGCTGCTTTGTCTCGGACGACGAAATCAACGAGATTGTCGAGTTCGTTAAGTCGCAGAGCGAGCCCGACTACCACGAGGAGATCCTGTCTGCCGTGGCGCCCGCTTCCATGTCCATGGCGGGTGGCGGCGGCATTGTCCGCACCGGAGTCGCCGAGCCGCAAGACGATGATCCGCTCATTTGGGAAGCCGCCCATATTGTGGTGGAATCGCAGCTTGGCTCCACATCTGGCCTGCAACGTCGTCTGAAGGTTGGCTATGCGCGTGCCGGGCGTATTATGGACATGCTGGAAGAAAAGGGTGTCGTCGGACCGCCTGACGGTTCCAAGCCGCGTGAGGTCCTGTTGGACGAGGAGGGGCTTGCCGCGCTGGAATCTGTCGACGCCGAGATGGCACGTGAAGATCGTGAGTTTGGAGGATTCTGATGGCTGCACGCTTTGGTGACATGCTGCTCGAGCAGCGTCGCCGGATGGGCCTTTCCATTCAGCAGGTCGCCAATACCATCAAAATCAGGCCGCAGATCATCGAGTTTTTCGAGACCGGTAACTTTGCTTCGATGCCGCCGCGCGGCTATGCGCAGGGCATGATTTCGAGCTATGCTCGCTTTTTGGGCCTCAATCCGCGCGAGGTCGTCAATGCCTACTTTGACGACCTGATGGCATATGAGCGCGAGACGTCGCAGCAGGGCGGTCGTTTTCAGGACGCCGCGGGCTACGTCAATTCGCGTTCCTCGGTCGACAACGGGCGCTTCCTGATGGTTCAGGGCGGTCGTTCGACCCGCTATGGACAGCGTCCTCAGCAGGCCGGTTATATTACCGAGACGGGTTCAGGCGAGGAGATTCGCTCACAGCGTGACCGGTTCCGCAGTACGCCGATGCCCGAGGACCGCGCACTCCCCGCTGCCCGCGGCGTGGCGCGTGACCCTCGTGCCGGCTACGGCGACGGTGGCTATTCCGATCGCGGTT
This sequence comes from uncultured Collinsella sp., assembly GCA_958445065.1. Classification (GTDB taxonomy): domain Bacteria; phylum Actinomycetota; class Coriobacteriia; order Coriobacteriales; family Coriobacteriaceae; genus Collinsella. Next base: position 37,710 of record CAUCQW010000001.1, on the reverse strand, counting down.
ACCGTGGTGCCTCTACGGGACGCTCTCGCGGTGGCTATGCGGATGCCGATATCACGCAGGTGACGCCGCGTCTTCGCTCTCAATCACAGCCGTATGGCCAGCGCTCTTCGGCTCCGCGTTCGGGCCAGCGTGGCTATCAAGGCCGCGGTGAACTTGCGCCCCGCTCGGGTCAGCGCAGCGTTCAGGGCCAGGGTGGCTATCGCGGCCGTTCCGATAGCAATCGTGGTCGTATGCCTCAGGGAGGCGGCCGCAGCAGTTCCAGTCGTGGACGCGGCGGATCCCTTACTCCTCAAAACAACGGGCTCGATCCGCGTGTCGTCTACGCCGGCATCGGTGCCGTTGCGCTGCTGTTGATCGTGCTCATCGTGGTGCTTCTGCGCGGCTGCGCATCTTCGGCGACCGAGACCACGCCCGAGACGCCCACTGCTACCAAGACGACGACCAAGAAGTCTTCTAAGAAGACCGAAACGGTCGACGAGGACGAAGACACCGATGAAGCGACGGGTGAGTCGACTGATTCGGACGCTACCAAGACGACGGCTAAAAAGGAAGAGAACGAGGTAACGAAGGTCAAGGTCTCCGTTGCCAAGGGAAAGACCGCGTGGATTGAGGTCAAGGTCGACGGCAAGTCGGTCTATGGCGCCCAGGCGACTGGTCCCTTTGAGCAGGAGTACACGCCCGAGTCCTCGATCGAGATCACCACGTCCAAGCCTTCCGATGTCACCGTTACCAAGAACGGTGAAAAGGTCCGTTACGATACCAAGACCTCCGGCGTGGCGCGCGTGACGATCACCGTTCCCAAGAAGGAGACGACTGATTCCGAGAATGGTGAAAGTTCTGATGGTACCGACACCACCGATGGTACCGATACCACCGACGGTACCGATGCCCAGTCCACGGATGGCGCCGATACCGCAACTGACGGTCAGACGCCCACCGATTCTACCGACTATTCGTACGATAGCTACTAAGCCACTCGTACGCGAAAGGAAACATCATGGCTAAAGATTCCAGCTTCGACGTCGTGTCCGAGGTCAACATGCAAGAGGTCGACAACGCCTTTCAGCAGACCACGCGCGAGATTTCTCAGCGCTATGACCTTAAGGATTCCGGCGCCACGATCGAGCTTTCCAAGGGCGACAAGCTCTTTACGATCAACGCCCCGGCCGACTTTGTCTCCAAGCAGATTGTCGACGTGCTGAGCTCCAAGCTCATCAAGCGCGGCATCGACCTCAAGGCTGTCTCGTGGGATGCTCCGCAGGCGGCATCGGGCGGCACCGTGCGCGTGCTCGGCCATATCGTCGAGGGTATCGACCAGGCGACCGCCAAGAAGATCAACAAGGACATCAAGGACCAAAAGCTCAAGGTCAAGGTGACCATAGAAGCCGACAAGCTGCGTGTTTCCTCTGCTTCGAAGGACGCGTTGCAGACCGTGATCCAGTTTCTGCGCGACCAGGACTACGGCCAGCCGCTGCAGTTCACCAACTACCGCTAATATCATTCGAAAGGACCGCTCTCCAACATGGATACACCGTTGGGCTCCGTGCTCTACATCACCCTCGGCTGCGCTAAGAACGAGGTTGACACCGACCGCATGCGTTCTCTTTTGACCGCCGCAGGCTACGAAGAGGCATTCGACCCGCAGGATGCCGATATCGCCATCGTCAATACATGCTCGTTCCTCGCCTCCGCAACGTCCGAGAGCATCGAGACCACGCTCGAGCTCGCCAACGAGGTTCAGGACGGCGTTCGTTCTTGCCCCATCGTCATGTGCGGCTGTGTGCCGTCGCGCTATGGCGACGACCTGCCTGACGAGCTGCCCGAGGTCGCTGCCTTTGTGAAGGCCGACGAGGAGGACGGCATCGTAGCGGTCATCGATGGCGTGCTGGGTGTCGAGCGTGAGATCGCAGCCTATATTCCGCAGGTCAAGCGCACTGTCGAGGGCGCTGTCGCCTACGTCAAGATTTCCGATGGCTGCAACCGCTTCTGCAGCTTCTGCATGATTCCCTATATTCGCGGTCGCTATCATTCACGCAATGCCGAGAGTATTATCTCCGAGGTGCGCGACCTGGTTGCCGGCGGTGTGCGCGAGATCGTGCTGATCGGCCAGGACACGGGAATTTGGGGCACCGACTTTGCCGACGAGGACGTCGCCGAGGGCTCGCCGCGCAATCTGGCGCAGCTGCTGCGTGCCGTCGCCGAGGCCGTGCGCCCGCAGAACGTCTGGGTCCGTGTGCTCTACTTGCAGCCCGAGGGCATGACTGACGAGCTCATTGAGACCATTCGTGATACGCCCGAGGTGCTGCCCTATATCGATATCCCCGTGCAGCACTGCGACGCGCGCATCCTCAAGGCCATGCGTCGCTCCGGTTCGCGCCAGGAGCTCGAGGACCTGTTCCGCGACCTTCGCGAGCGCATCCCCGGTATCGTGATTCGCTCCACGGCCATGGTCGGCTTCCCGACCGAGACCGACGACGAGTTTCGTGATCTTATCGACTTTATGGACACCGTCGGCTTTGACTACACGAGCGTCTTTGCCTACTCGCAGGAGGAGGGCAGCCTGGCCGCTAAGATGGAGGGTCAGGTCGACGAAGAGGTCAAGCTCGAGCGCGCCCAGGAGGCCATGGACCTGGCCGAGTCGCTCGGTTTTGCCGCCACCGCCGCACATGTGGGCGAGCGCGCCCAGGTGATCGTCGACGGTATCGAAGAAACCGAGGACGGCGCCGAGCTGATCGGCCATGCCTGGTTCCAGGCGCCCGATTCCGATGGCGCGGTGCACTTGGATGCCAGCGAGGCATCTGTGGGCGATATTCTGACGGCCGAGTTTACCGATAGCTTCTGCTATGAGCTTATCGGCCATGTTGTGGAGTAGGAGAGCATCGTGGCAAACGAGAGCAATAAGGAACTGACGAGTGTTTGGACGCCCGCCAACATCGTGACGTGCGTTCGCATCGTTTTTATCCCGGTGTTCATGATCGTGTCGGCGCTTTCTCACACGAGTGTTGCCGGTACGGATTGGAGCACCTTCGACGGCCCGCTCGCCGCCGCTGCCTTCATTCTGTATGTGATCCTGTCGTGCACCGATAAGGTCGACGGTTATCTGGCGCGTTCGCGCAACGAGATCACCGACTTCGGTAAATTCTTGGACCCCATCGCCGATAAGCTGCTCGTGTTTTCGGCCCTGCTGCTGTTCTTGGATTTTGGCGCGGTGACCGTGTGGTCCGTGTTCATTATCCTGTTCCGTGAGCTTCTGGTGAGCGCCCTTCGCATGGTCGCGAGTGCGGCCGGTGTGGTCGTTGCGGCCGATAAGCTCGGCAAGTACAAGACGGCGACCACGATGGTCTCCATCTGCGGTTACCTGTGCGTTTTTGCTATGGCCGGCTTGCACCTTGGCCCGGTGGCGCTGACGCTCGGCATCTACTCGGTGTCGCGCTTCCTGTATGCCGTTGCCGTTGTCTTGACCGTTATCTCGGGCGCCCAGTACTTCTGGAACTGCCGCAAGATCGTCTTTTCGGTCTAGGTCCTGGTGGGTATGACGGACTCTTTTGAGCAGATTTTCGCACATAACGAGGAGCTGGCGCGCGATATCGTCGAGCGCGCGAGCGCTCGGGGTGTGACGGTTTCGACGGCTGAGTCGCTGACGGCGGGTATGATCGCCTCGACGATTGCGGATATCCCGGGCGCCTCGGCGGTGCTGCGTGGCGGTGCGGTGACCTACTGCGATGAGATTAAGCATCGCGTGCTGGGTGTTGAGCAGGAGACGCTCGACCGCTACACCGCGGTGTCGCATCAAACTGCGCGCGAGATGGCGTCGGGTTCGCTGGAGCTGTACCAGAGCGATATTGCAGTGAGCGCAACGGGTTATGCCGGCCCCGGCGGTGGTACTGAGGACGATCCTGCTGGCACTTTCTATATTGGTTGGGCACATCGTTCCGCCGATGGGGGAGTGCCGGTCGTGGACTCTGTGCGCTGCCACTATGAGGGCGACCGTTCGTGTGTTCGTGCCCATGCGGTCACGGAGGCATTGGGTCGCATTGTCTGCGTGCTCGATTCTATGGAATAGACGTGTTTTAAGGGGCCTCCGGGCCCCTTAATTGTGGAGATGGGGACCTCAGAAGAATTTAGCGTTTGTGCTGTTCATAGGTGTATTTTTGCCTGCCTTGTTCTTATTTGGCCCTTTATGGTCAAGCATTTGGTCAGTGTTTGGTCGGCTTTTGGTTGGGTTTTGGAAAGGTCGGCTGCATATGATTTATCTGAACGGTTGACCACGAACAGCCGTTCGTTTATTATCGATGCAGGTTGTTAAGAGGAGGGCTATTCATGGCCAAGAATTCAGGTCCCGTACGTACCGTTCATGCTCGCACGACGGGTAAAGAGCGCGATGAGATGATCGCCACCACCAAGGCCGAGATCGAGAAGAAATTCGGCCAGGGTTCCATCATGAGGTACGGCGACGGTGGCCCCGAGCTCGAGGTCGAGGCCATCCCTACGGGCGCTCTGGCACTCGATGCCGCGTTGGGTATCGGCGGCGTGCCGCGTGGCCGTATCGTCGAGATCTACGGTCCTGAGTCCTCCGGTAAGACGACGCTTTCGCTCGAGATCCTGGCCGAGGCCCAGGCAATGGGTGGCGTTGTGGCATTTATCGATGCCGAGCATGCGCTCGATCCCACTTATGCCGCGCGTATCGGCGTGGATATCGACGAGGTGCTCATTTCTCAGCCCGATACGGGCGAGCAGGCGCTCGAGATTGTTGACATGCTCGTGCGTTCCGGCGCCATCGATGCCATCGTTGTCGACTCCGTCGCCGCGCTGACCCCGCGTGCCGAGATCGAGGGAGAAATCGGCGACACTACGGTCGGTCTTCAGGCTCGCCTGATGAGCCAAGCGCTCCGCAAGCTCGCCGGCTCGCTGTCTAAGTCCAACACGACGTGCATCTTCATTAACCAGCTGCGTGAGAAGATCGGCGTCATGTTCGGCAACCCCGAGACCACGACGGGCGGCCGCGCCCTTAAATTCTTCTCTTCGGTGCGTATCGACATTCGCCGTATCGATAGCATTAAGCTTAAGGACGAGGTTATCGGTAACCGCGTGCGCGCTAAGGTCGTTAAGAACAAGGTGGCAGCTCCGTTCCGTTCTGCTGAGTTCGACATTATGTACGGTACGGGCATCTCTAAGGAGGGCTCGATTCTGGACATGGCTGTCGAGTGCGGCATCTGCAAGAAGATGGGCTCCTGGTTTGCCTATGGCGAGGACAAGCTCGGCAACGGTCGCGAGGCCGCCAAGGCGTTCCTGCGCGAACACCCCGATTGCGCCGACGAGATTGAGCATAAGGTCCGTCTTGCCTGCGGGCTTGAGTTTGATGACGATGCTCCGTCCGAGGTAGAGCTGACCGATCAGCCTGCGCCTGAGGAGTTTGACGAGCTTTACGCCATCGATGGTTCCGCCATGCTCGATGATGACGACGAGTAGCGGTTACGCTCATGTCGTATACGGTGACCGAGGCCACGGCCGTCTTTCCCGATAAGAAGGCGGCCTCCTCGTTCTCGAGCGGGTATGCGTCCAAAAAGCCTTGCGCACATATCGATTGTGAGCTTGAGGGCGGTTTTGAGCGGTCTATTTGGATTCCCGTGCGGGTCGCGCGCCTGTATGTCAAAAACCGCCCCGATCTTCCCTGTGATTGGGATAACTTTCGTGAGGCGGTGCAGCTCATCGAGCGTAAATGTGCACTTACCATGGTGACTGAGATGTTATCGCGCCGCGACCATGCGACGGGTGAGGTCCGTGACAAGCTGGCTCGCTACGGCTTTCACCAGCCCGCGATCGATTTCGCCGTCGAGCGCGCCACCGAGTATCGCTTTTTAGACGAGAACCGCTTTTGCTCGTACTTTATCGAGGAACGCAAGCGGCGCGGTTGGGGACAGCGCAAAATCGAGACCGAGCTCAAGCGACGTCATGTCGTGCTCGATGACATTCCCGGTTATCCCGAGGATTATTTTGCCGTCGAAGACGATTTGGCGCGTGCGTCAGCCCTGCTCGCCAAGCGGCGTGTTCCAGAGACGCGCGGATTCGAAAAACTGGTTCGGTTTTTGATGGGCAAGGGCTTCTCGTATCACATCGCCGCCGATGCCGTTAAGGCACGTCTCGATGCCGAATGCGAGGAATGTGCGCTTTAGGCGTATGCGTTTTGTGGCCCCGCCGCTCACCGCGTTTTAGCCGCCGTACTGGGGCCATTTATTTGACAGTTGTTGTGGTTCAACGTACGATAAACACTGTCATTTGCTTTGTGATATGTGCTCATCTGTGATGAGTTTGTTTATATGTTTATCTGTATCCGACCCGCATAAGCTGCGCCCATATTACTCAAATGTCGCGAGCCGTTCATAAGGACGGTTCGCTTTGTTGTGTAACGAATCCATAAAAAGGAGTGAGCATGCCTATCATTGCAGCGCTCGTTGGCATCGTTTTGGGTGCCATCGCCGCCATTGCCTACATGCGCACCGCCAAGCAGGGTAGTCTTCACGAGGCCGACGAAAAGATCCAGTCGGCACACGCACAGGCTGAGTCCCTGATCGGTGATGCAAAGCGTCAGGCCGAGACCCTCAAAAAAGAGGCTCTGCTCGAGGCTAAAGAGGAGATCATCAAGAACAAGCAGGCCGCCGAGGCCGAGGACAAGCAGCGCAAGAGCGAGATTCGTACGCTCGAGAACCGCGTGATGCAGCGCGAGGAATCCCTCGATCGCCGCAACGACGCTCTCGACAAGCGCGAGCATCAGCTGTCCAGTCAGGCCGGTCAGGTCGAGAAGCGCTCCCGTGAGCTCGAGGAGCTCTGCGCAAAGCAGACCTCCGAGCTCGAGCGTATCGCCGACCTTACCCGCGAGGATGCCCACAAGGAGCTCCTCGATAAGGTTCGCGGCGAGGTCACCCACGAGGCCGCCACGATTATTCGCGAGTCCGAGCAGCAGGTTCGCGCCGAGTGCCACAAGACCGCCCAGGAGATTCTGTCCCTGGCGATTCAGCGCTGCGCTGCCGACCACACTGCCGAGGTCACCGTTACCTCCGTGCACATTCCCTCTGATGACCTCAAGGGCCGTATCATCGGTCGCGAGGGTCGCAACATCCGGACCTTCGAGCAGGTTTCCGGCGTCAACCTCGTGATCGACGACACGCCCGAGACCGTCGTTCTTTCGAGCTTCGACCCGGTCCGTCGTGAGACCGCCCGTGTTGCTCTGGAGGACCTCATCGCCGACGGCCGCATTCACCCCGCCCGCATCGAGGAGATGTATCACAAGGCTGCCGACCTGGTTCAGCAGCGCGTGCGCGAGGCTGGCGAGCAAGCTGCATTCGATACCGGCATTCACGACCTGCACCCCGAGATCGTCAAGACCCTTGGTGCCCTGCGCTACCGTACCTCGTTTGGTCAGAACGTGCTTCAGCACTCCCTCGAGGTCTCTGACCTGTGCGGCGTAATGGCTTCCGAGCTTGGCCTGGACGTTGTTACCGCCAAGCGCGCCGGCCTGCTGCACGACCTGGGCAAGGCAATCGACCATGACGTCGAGGGCCCGCATGCCGTCATCGGCGCCGAGCTTGCCCGCCGTTATGGCGAGAAGCCCGTTATCGTCCACGCTATCGAGGCTCACCATGCCGACGTCGACCCCAACACGGTGCTCGATGTCCTGGTACAGGCCGCCGATGCTGTCTCTGCCTCTCGCCCCGGTGCCCGTCGCGAGTCTGCCGAGAACTACATCAAGCGTCTTGAGAAGCTCGAGGAGATCGCCAACTCCCATGACGGCGTCGAGCGTACCTATGCCATGCAGGCTGGTCGCGAGGTCCACGTCATGGTTCAGCCGGACAAGATCTCCGATGCCCAGTCCACGGTTCTGGCTCACGATATCGCCCATCAGATCGAGGAAGAGATGGAGTATCCCGGTCAGGTGCGCGTCGTCGTGATTCGCGAGAGCCGCGCTGTCGATATCGCTAAATAACATGAGCGACGCGAACGAGCTCATCTCATTTATCGCGTCGATGTCGGGGGAGGGCAACCTTCGCGTCGAGGAGAACCTTGGCGAGGGGTATGTCCGCCTCCGCGTTTCGGAGGCCGAGCGGCGCCAGGCAAAGCACGACATTCAGCATGTCGAGGATATCGTCATCGAAATGCTCCGTAATGCTCGCGATGCCGGCGCCGACAAGATCTTTCTCGCCACGACCAAGGAAGATGGCGTCCGCACGCTTGTCTTTCTGGATAACGGCTCGGGTGTTCCGCAGGATATGCAAGAGCAAATCTTCGATGCTCGCGTTACCTCCAAGCTCGAGAGCATGAAGATGGACCGTTGGGGCGTTCACGGTCGTGGCATGGCATTGTTTTCGATCAAGCAGAACACCGACGAGGCCCGTGTGGTCACGTCCGGTGTCGATCTTGGTTCAGCCTTTAAGGTGAGCGTTGCGGCCGACCGCCTCAGTGAGCGCGCCGATCAGTCCAGCTGGCCCCAGGCCGTCAAGGACGAGGACGAACGTTATGTCTGTGCTCGCGGTCCGCATAATATTATTCGCGCTGCCTGTGAGTTTGCGCTCGAGGAGTTGCGTGGTTGCGATGTCTATCTTGGTTCTCCGTCTGAGATTGCCGCGACCCTTTATGCTCAGGCGTCAAGCCGGCTCGATACGTCGCGTCTCCTGTTTATTGATGACGAGAGCGAGCTTCCGGTTGTCGATCGTTTAGGCCTTGCCTCTGATGCCGAGGACTTTATCCGCATCTGTTCGGGTTTGGGTCTTGAGATGTCCGAGCGCACGGCACATCGCATTTTGGCAGGGCAGATTAAGCCCGTTCGCGGTGTGACCGCGCGTTTGCTGCGCGAGCGTGATTCTTCCTCGCATGCGCCGGCTCCTGTCGATCTTGCGAAAGATCGTCGCGGGCTACGTATTGCCAAGGATGACATGGCACAGTTTTCGCGTGCTGTGGAGCGCGACTTTAATGACCTTGCCGCCCGGTACTATCTCAACCTTTGCGGCGACCCAAAGATTCGCGTTTCGCGTGATCGAATCACCGTGACCTTCGATCTTGCCAAAGAGGAATAGTGCCTTTACCGAGTCCACTCGGTACGATAAAGTTATTGCAGTTAAAACGTACTTTTAAACGCAGGAGTTTCTTCATGGATTGCCTGAAGGTATCAAGCAAATCATCGCCCGCGTCCGTTGCCGGCGCCATCGCCGGCATGGTCAAGGATGGTGTACCCGTCAACATCCAGTGTGTCGGCGCCGGTGCGGTCAACCAGGCCATAAAGGCCGTGGCTATTGCGCGCGGTTTTTTGATTCCAACCGGATTTGATATTTCCTGCGCGCCCGTGTTCTCCGACATCCTTATTAACGGGGAGTCGCGCACGGCCATCCGTCTTTCTATTTACGTTCACCAGATCAATCGAGCTGCTATGGATAACGTCGTCATGGATGATGTTAAGCCTGTGGCATAGCTTCTGCTTGCCTCGATTCGCCCCCCCCCTCTCCCCATCGTTAGGACTTATGCACATGGACCAGCGTTCCGTACGCGATATTCTTGCCGGTAAAACCTACTTTATCCGCACCTTTGGCTGCCAGATGAATCAGCACGACTCTGAGCGCGTGAGCGGTCTGCTCGATTCGTATGGTTGCCTCATGGCGCTCGATCCCGAGCATGCCGATATTGTTGTCTTCATGACATGCTGCGTACGCGAGGCCGCCGATACTCGCCTGTACGGTCAGTGCAATTCCTGCAAAAGCCTGCCGCCTTCGCCTTCGGGCAAGCGCGTGGTTGCCGTGGGTGGCTGTATCGCGCAGCGTGATGGTGAGGGCCTGCTCACCAACGTCGATAACGTCAATGTCATCTTTGGTACGCATTCCATCGCGCATGTGGCCGAGCTCATTGCCGAGGCGTTCCTGGACGGTAAGCGTCATATCCGCACCAATGAGCATGAGGATACGGATGCCATGAGCATGCCGTGGCATCGTGAGACCCAGTATCACGCCTGGGTGCCCATCATGACGGGCTGCAATAATTTCTGTACCTATTGCATCGTGCCGTACGTGCGCGGTCGCGAAAAGAGCCGCCCCTTCGAGGAGATTGTCGACGAGGTGACCGGTCTGGTGCGCCAGGGTGTGCGCGAGATCACGCTGTTGGGCCAAAACGTTAACTCATATGGTCGCGATCTGTTTGGCAAGCCGCGTTTTGCCGATTTGCTGCGCGCGGTGGGCGATACGGGCGTCGAGCGCATCTTCTTTACCTCTTCTCATCCTAAGGATCTGCTGCCCGAGACCATCGACGCTATGGCCGAGACGCCCGCCGTCATGCCGCAGCTTCACTTGGCCGTTCAGTCGGGCTCCACGCGCATCCTCAAAGAGATGAATCGCCGTTATACACGCGAGGACTATCTGGGCCTGGTCGATCGCATTCGCAATCGCATGCCCGATATCGCGCTCTCGACCGACATTATCGTTGGCTTCCCGGGCGAGACTGAAGAAGACTTTGAGCAGACGCTCTCACTTGCCGAGACGGTCCGCTATGCTCAGGCCTATACCTTCATCTATTCCAAGCGCGCCGGTACCCCGGCTGCAGAGATTGACGACCCTACGCCGCATGAGGTTATTCTCGAGCGTTTCAACCGCCTGGTTAAGGTTATCGAGACCACGGCACACGAGTATAACCAGGGTGAGCTTCATACTGTGGTGCCGGCGCTCATTGAGGGAACGAGTAAAAAGAACGACGCGGTCCTGCTGGGCAAGAGTCCCAAGAATCAGACCGTGCATGCGCCTATCCCCGAGGGTTACAGCATCGATCAGCTTGTTGGCAAGATCGTTGATGTTGACGTTGACGTTGCCAAGACCTGGTATTTATCCGGCTCCGTTGTGGGCGAGCCGCGCTAATGGTTTCTCCCGGGACAGGTCTTTCCGCCGTTGCGATCGTCGGTCCGACGGCGGTTGGTAAGAGTGATGTTGCCGACCGTTTGGCAGCTCGTCTTTCGTCCGAAGTGCTGTCGTGCGATGCGATGCAAATCTATCGCGGCATGGACATCGGTACCGCAAAGATGGCGCCCAATGAGTGTACGGCGCCACTGCGTCTCGTCGACATTGTAGAGCCGGGTGTGGCATATTCTGCTGCGCTTTATCAGGCTGACGCTCGCGCGCATGTTGAACGTCTCCTTGGTTCGGGTTGCCTGCCTGTTTTTTGCGGAGGTACGGGGCTGTATCTCAAGGCTGCCCTTGATGAGATGGACTTTCCCTCGGGTGAACTTGAGGACGATCGCCGTGCGGGCTATCAGGAGCTTGCCGAGCGTATTGGTGAGGAAGAACTGCATGCCCTGCTTGCCGAGCGTGATCCAGAATCGGCTGCTGTTATTCATCCCCATAACGTGCGTCGCGTGATTCGCGCGCTCGAAATGCACGATGATGGCGTCTCCTATGCGCAGCAAAAGTCGCAGTTTAGTGTTCCGCGCGAGCATTATCACGCTCTGTGGTTTGGTCTGACGCGTAATCGCGAGGTGCTCTACGAGCGCATTAACCTGCGTGTCGATCTGATGTTTGAGCAGGGCCTTGTCGATGAGGTCCGCGGTCTTATGGGCCAGGGGCTGGGAGATGCCCTGACGTCGATGCAGGCAATTGGCTATAAAGAGATCATCGATGCTTTCAATGGTGTGATGAGCATGGATGAGGCTCGCGAACTCATCAAGATGCGTTCGCGTCGTTATGCCAAGCGTCAGCTTTCGTGGTTTAAGCGCGATGACCGTATCGTGTGGTTTGATATGGATGAATGTACGATCGATGAGGTCGTTGAGGATATCCTGCATCGTATTGAGGCTGCCTAATGGCCCGTTTTCCTCTTGTTCCCACGGCACCCGAGCCCGAGCGTGCCATTTTGGTTGGTGTTGAATGGCGCGACAATGCATGGCCGCTCGATCGCTCACTTGATGAGCTGGAGCGCCTTGCCCACACGGCTGGTGCCCAGTGCGTGGCACGCTTATCGCAGCGTTTGGTAAAGCCGTATCCTAAATCGTTTATCGGTTCCGGTAAGGTTGAAGAGCTGTGCGGCCTGGTACATCGCATGGATGCCGATGTCGTTATTTTTGACGACGACCTGACGCCCTCGCAGCAATCCTATTTGGAGAAAGCCGTGGGCGAGCCGGTAAAGATTATCGATCGTACTGCACTGATCTTGGATATCTTTGGCCTGCATGCTCAGACGCGTGAGGGACGCCTACAGGTACAGCTGGCGCAGCTTCAATATCTGTTGCCTCGTCTGCGCGGCATGTGGAGCCATCTCGCCAAGGAACAGACGCGCGGCGGCATCGGCTCACGCTTTGGTCAGGGCGAAAGTCAGCTCGAGGTCGACCGTCGCCTCATTCGTAATAAGATCGCTGCGCTTCGACGTGAGATCAAGCAGGTTGAACAGCGTCGTGATGTTCAATCCAAGAGTCGTATTGAGTCACCGGCGTTTCGCGTCGCGTTAGCCGGTTATACCAATGCCGGTAAATCGACGTTGCTCAATCGTCTGACCGGCTCTACGGTACTTTCGCAGGACAAGCTGTTTGCTACGCTCGACCCGACGACGCGTTCATATCGCCTGCCTGGCGGTCGCGGCATGACGATTACCGATACCGTCGGCTTTATTCAAAAGCTGCCGCTTGGTCTGGTCGATGCCTTTAAATCGACGTTGTCTGAGGTGTTGGGTGCCGATTTAATTCTCAAAGTCGTGGATGCGTCTGATGAGGACTATGAGCGACAGCTTGAGGCTGTCGACCGCGTGCTTGATGAGATCGGTGCCGGAGAGCGTTTAACGCTTACGGTGTTCAATAAAATCGATCTTCTCGATAGCGTCGATCGATTGAGTTTCCGTCGTCGTTATCCGGAAGCTGTTCTGTTCTCGGCCCAAACGGGCGAGGGGCTCGACGATCTCGTCGATCGCATTGCTCGCGAGGCGGCCGCCACCGATGTGCTGCTTTCCGCCGACATTCCATATCGTGAAGGTGCACTCATCACAGTCGTGCATGAGCAGGGGACCCTTTTGCACGAGGAATATCTTGAGGATGGCGTTCGTATTGTGGCGAAACTGCCGGCTCGTATTGCACCGCGGCTCGAGCGTTATCGCACCGAGTAGGCGAGCTCCAAAATGCCCAGTATGATGGGCTGATGTAGCAGATAAAAGGGGAGTGCATGACGTCCAAGGCTGGCGAGCGCCGGCAGGGGGTTGGCGTAGGCCCAGCTTGGGGCGGGATGTTCGCATCTTTGAGCGGTGCGCGCAGCAAAGTATCCTGTGAGATACATGAATATGAACGGGATGATTGGATAATAGTCGCCTGAAACAAACCGGGGGCCGGGAAATCCTAGCCACGCCAAATAGGGGAATGAATAGGTCGATTTCGGGATGCCCCATGTCGCCGCGAAGAGAGCGAGGCATATCGCAATGCCCCACGTGCTGGGCACTTTCTTAAGCATCGGTCGTGCTACGGTTGTCACAGCGGTACACGCCGCCATGCAATAAATGATGCCAAAGTTCACTGAATCGTCGACCGATACGAGCGTTGTTGCGATCCAGACGACCAAAGCTGCGGCAGCGTACTTGGCCGCTCGTTTGGCATTGTTGCGTGAGAGCGTGCACATCCAACCCGCGATAAACAAAAATACCCAGCTGATGCTGGCGCGCCAGATGTCTTGAAAGACGGTCTGGGTAAACCAGGGCATATCCCAGTCGTACAGGTAGGCGAGATCGTAGCAAGCGTGAAAACCTGCCATTGAAATCATCGTAAACCCGCGGACGGTATCAAAGATGGTGATGCGTTTTTGCATTACAAGAACCGGCGCATCAAGCCGACGACTTTGCCCAAGATAACGGGATTCGTTGCATAGATAGGCTCCATGGTGTCATTCTCAGGCTGCAGGCGTACGCGTCCCTGCTCCTTGTAGAATGTCTTGACGGTCGCTGAACCATCAATCATGGCCACGACAATTTCGCCGTTCATGGCACTCTTTTGTTCACGGACGATGATGTAATCGCCATTGAAGATGCCGACATTGATCATTGAGCTCCCATGCACCTCAAGGATAAAGGAACCCTGATCAGTGGCGATTTCGGTCGGGATAGTAAAAGTGTCTTCTATATTCTGCTCGGCCAGAATGGGAATCCCAGCCGCGACGCGACCAACGAGCGGTAGCGAGACCGTTCCGCGAGGTGCGGTGGGCTCGTCAGATTTAGAAATTGAGACAGAGGAACCGTCCTCGTTAAAGAGTTCCAGGGCGCGCGGTTTGGTGGCATCGCGCTTGAGTAGCCCGCGCGCCTCCAGGGCAGATAGATGGGCGTGCACGGTGCTGGGGGAGGAAAGGCCCACGGCAGAAGCCATCTCGCGCACGCTGGGCGGATAACCTTTCTCCTGCTGATATTCCTTGATGAAGTCGTAAATTTGCTGCTGACGCTTGGTAATTTTGCGAGCCATCAGGGCATCCTCTCTACCCATGTCAAACAAATGTTCGAATTTTGCTTGACAGGAACAACTGTTCGAAGATAATAATAACCGAACATTCGTTCTCGCGCTAGACATTTTTGTCCGCGCGGCTTGATAAAACTGTTCTCAGCAAAACACGCGAGAGGAGAACATGATGAACGCAACGAATATGGTCCAGGGAAACCTTGCCCTTAAACTCGAGACGCCTGCAGAACCCACTTTTACGGTTGTTCAGGGTGGCCGCTCCGGCTTTCAGCCTTTGACCGTAAAGTCTGCTCGCAATCAGCAGGCTGTAGTTGCGCCGGCCCGCGTTGCCCTGAAGGTTCCGACGATTGTCGCCGTTGCCGTTGCGCTTACGCTCTTCGTTGTCCTCGCTACGTCGGTCTTTAGCGCTCGTCACGCCGCGTATGCCGAGTCCGTTTCCAACGTTACCTACGAGACTATTCGCGTTCAGCCTGGTGATTCTCTTTGGTCGCTTGCCGAGGAATATCCTATCAAAGGCCTTTCCACGCAAGAGACTTCCGACATGATCCGTAACGTCAATCATCTGGAGCATGGTTCGCTCGCCGCCGGTGCGCATCTTAAGGTTCCTGCTCGTTCGTAATCATTATCGCGCTGCGCATGGTACCCTTGTTATCGTTTAAGAGGAGGTACCATGCGCTGTCCCAAATGCGGCAAGGCACATACCCGCGTCGTTGATTCTCGTATGCAGGAGTCAAATAACACCATTAAGCGCCGTCGCGAATGTTGCTCGTGTAACTATCGCTTTACAACGTTTGAGCGATGCGAAGACCCAATCGAGGTCATTAAGTCAGACGGAACCAAGCAGCGGTTCGATCGCAATAAGCTGCTCGTCGGCTTGATGCGCGCCACCATCAAGCGCGATATCGACACTAAGAAGCTCAATGAGATTATCGACGACATCGAGGTCGAGCTGCGCTCTCGCACGCTGACGGCCGTCACGTCCCATGAGTTGGGTGACATGGTGCTCAAGCGCTTGGCCAAGATCGACAAGGTGGCCTACATCCGTTTTGCCTCGGTCTACCGCGATTTCAAAGACGTCGATGAGTTTCTGCTAGAGCTCGACAAGCTAAGGTGATTCCATGTCCAACATTACCGTCAACATAAAGCGTCTCGACCCCACCGTCGAGCTTCCCAAATACGCCCATCCCACCGATGCCGGCTTGGATCTGCGCTCCAACGAGGACTGCGTCCTGAAGCCCTTCGAACGCCGTCTGGTCTCTACTGGGCTGGCCATCGCCCTGCCCGATGGCTACGCCGGCTTCGTCCAGCCCCGCAGCGGCTTGGCCATCAAGCAGGGCCTGTCTATAGTCAACACGCCGGGCCTCATCGACGCCCACTACCGAGGAGAACTCAAAGTCATCCTCATTAACCTAGACCCCACGAACAACATCCAAATCAACAAAGGCGACCGCATAGCCCAACTCGTCATCCAAGAAGTCCCCACGGTCAACCTCGTAGAAGTAGAAGAACTAGACGAAACCGACCGAGGCAAAGGAGGCTTCGGCTCCAGCGGCGTCGCCTAGGGACGCTCGTATTCCTCCCGCCCGCCTCTCACACATATCATTCCATGCTCAAACATTCTCGCTTCGCAGGGGCGCACGGATCCCGCTTTCGCCTGAGCCCCATACATATCATCCCGTGCTCAAACATTCTCGCTTCACTGCGAAACTGCGCGCGGGACGATATGTATGGGGCTCAGGCGAAAGGGCTCCATGCTTGACATAAAACAATCTTTCTAGTTAGCCGATGCGATAAAGGGATGCCTCCTTTGTCGCATCGACTAACTCTATTTATATTTTCCTGTTTTACCTTTGCAGGTTCTAATGGAGGGGATACCGAAGTAGCTGCTAGTAAGTAAACGTAGCTGTTCAGCGGGAGCCGCCCATATATCGTTCCACGCGCAGTTTCGCAGCGCAGCGAGAATGTTTGAGCATGGAATGATATATGGGCGGCTCCCGCTGAACAGCGGACTTTCGTCTACCTGATATGAGCAGGTTTTCCGCCCCAGTAGAAGCGGCAGAAGGCTCGTTTACGTTTTTGGGGTTTGCCTACGAGCTCCATGGCTGCGATGGCGATGTCCTCGGCTGCGCGGGGGCGGCGCAGCACTTCGCCATTGATGAGCAGTGCCTTGAGCGACTCTGGATGATCGTGGAGATGGCGCAACGTCACGATGAGTTCACGTGCGGTGGTGACATGCATGCTGGCGCCCATGCCGGTGAGCATCGTGGTGTTGGCCTTTTCCTGACCGTATGATTTGCCCAGCAGGATCATCGGCAGATGTGCGCATAGGCACTCGGTGACCGTGAGTCCGCCCGATTTGAGGATTGCCAGGTCGCAGCCGTGCATGAGGGCCGCCATGTCGTCCACGTAGTCCAGAACCGTGACGTTGTCGAGCTTCATGGCGTCGAAGAGCGTCTTGAGGCGGGTGGCGTATTCCTCGTCCTTGCCCGGCAAAAAGACAAAGTGCATGTCCTCGAAGCTGCGCAGGAAGGGGAGTGTGCGGTCCATCTCCGCGCGAAAGCGAACGTACGGTTGAGGCAAACTGGCACCGGCCATCACCAACACAACGGTCTTGTCAGCGGGGAGATTGAACTTCTCAAGTTCTTCCTCGCGATTGTAGTCCGTATCAAACCCGGCGCGAATGGGGATGCCTGTAATGCGGATTTTGGTCTCGGGAACCTTACGGGGGCGAAGTGTCTCGGCCATAAATTCGTTGGCTACGCAGAACAGGTCGGTGTCCTTGTGGGGCCAAAAGCCTTCGACTTCATAGTCTGTTGGTACGCAGATGACCGGGTAATCGATACCCGTGATGACGCGGGCGCCCACAGCAACATTGGCTGCCGTAATGTGTGTTGCAACCACGGCTATGGGCCTGCGGCTGCGGACATATTCGTTGAAGGCGGGGAACATAATACGCGACCATGCCGTGCCGCCACCCCAGAGAAGATGCCCCGTAAGCGTATATCGCCAGGTCAGGTCGTAAATGGGGCGCGTGGCTCCCGTAAAAGAAGCCGCGGTCTTATTGCCGTCGAATTTAATACGTCCAAAATCAAGGATATCGAGCACTTCAATCTCAACATCCTCGGGGATGCCATTGGTGCCGCGGATGAGGTCGAATGCCTGCGCAATCGCATTTGCAGCGGCTTTGTGGCCCGAGCCGACGGAGGCGTGCACGATGGTCACGAGAGGTTTTTGCTTCGCCAAGAGCGTGGTTTGCTCCGATTGGGGAGTGCTGTGCGTGAGCAGGGGAGCGTCGTCGCTCGTCTGCGTTTGATCCATCGATAACTCCCCTTAATCTTTGTTTTGCAAAGAATCATTGTAGTGCATGAGTGTCACGTTTGCCTAAATTTGGGTATGAGCGCAAAGAACGCCAATCTTTCGACAGGAGGTCTCTTCATGACTACCCATCAGCCGATCGATGTTGCTATTATCGGTGGCGGCCCCGCGGGCTATGCTGCCGCCATTTACGCTGCGCGCTCCAACCTAACGACGACCGTGATTGAACAGGGCATGTCGGGAGGGCAGATCGCCACAACCAATGAGGTCGAGAACTATCCGGGCATTCCGCTCTTGAGTGGCGCCGAACTCGGCGAGCGTTTTCAGCAACATGCAGAGGGCCTGGGAGCACAGGTTGCATGGAGCATGGTTACGGGTATCGATTACGATGCCGATACAGCGCTGTTTACGGTGCATCATGATATGGGCGATACGCTGGCTTCGAGCGTTATCGCTTGCATGGGTGCCACGCCGCGATCTGCTGGTTTCGTTGGCGAGGATACGTATCGCGGTCGTGGCGTTTCATATTGCGCAACATGTGACGGCATGTTCTTCCGCGGCAAGCAGGTCTTTGTCATCGGCGGCGGCAATGCTGCCTGTGAGGAAGCTCTGTTCTTGTCAGAAATTGCCAGCAGCGTGACCGTCGTTTTGCGCCGCGATCAGTTCCGTGCCCCCGATGGTGTGGTTCAAAAAGTTCTTGCAAAAGATAATATTTCAGTTAGGTACCAAACTAGTATTGTGGAGCTCTCCGGCGAAGTCATGCCAACGACGATTACCTTTAAGGACAATGCATCCGGCGAGACTCATACCGAGTCATTTGAGCCCGGCTCGTTTGGCATCTTTGTCTTTACCGGAACGCAACCCCATACCGAGCTTGTTGAGCATCTAGTTGATTTGGCGCCTGATGGCGGCATTCTGACTGATGAATCCATGGCGACCCGCACGCCAGGTCTATTTGCCGCTGGCGACATCCGTTCCAAGCGTTTACGCCAAGTTGTGACCGCCGTTTCTGATGGAGCCATAGCGGCAACCAGCGCATACGCATTTCTCCGTGGATAAGTACGATAATATATCTTATGTAAGGTTGCTATCTTTAAACATAGTGGTTGGACGGTGCAACAATGTGCTGTCCAACCACTTTTACTTAGCGGCTATGTGGTATGCAAAACTAGATAACCTAGAATACAATATAGTAAACGAACGGAGGACCCTTATGAACCACGTTAAACATGTTATCCCGATGTCCGATACATCGGTCAGCATTAAGCCGGAGGATATTCAGCCGACGGTGCTGCCGGATGCATTTATTCAGTCCGATATGGTGGGTAAACTTAACGCGTTGAGCCTGCCACGCTATGACCAGTTGCCCAACGTAACGCTCTATCGCGATCAGGTTATTGAATATGTTGCGCTGTGGATGGAGCCGCTTTCGATTTGCGTTGAGCAGCCCGTTATCACGCCTTCGATGATCAATAACTACGTGAAGGTCGGCCTCATTCCTGCTCCGGTTAAAAAGCAGTATGGCCGTGAGCAGATTGCGCGTCTCATCGCCATTTGCATCTTTAAGCAGGTGCTGCCCATCGCTGCGGTTCAGGCGCTCTTTAATATTCAGCGCTTGAGCTACGATGCTCCGACGGCCTTCGATTATGTAGTCGATCAACTTGAGGCATCGATTCGTGCGGCGTTTTCCGTCGAGCAGACTCCCGTGCCCGATACCGCACACCAGGTTACGCGCGAATCGCTGCTCGTACGCAGTGCGGTTTCGTCTTTTGTATCGAAGGCGTACCTGATGAGCTACCTAAAGTTCAATGGGTTTAATAGCTAACCGAGGTATAAGACCGGGCGGGATAAAGAGCCAAGGCTCCTTATCCCGCCCGTACGTTTGTCTAGTTGGATATTATCGGCCCGAAGCCACGCCCATGCCGTAGCCGATGATGAGGCCGTGCATCTCGGCATAGTAAGAATCTAGCCCGTTGCAGGGCATGATGATGGTCTTAGAGCCGGGCCAATGCTCCACAATGCGGCTGGCTAGTGCCTGGGCGCCCGTCTCATTCTCGACGTGGTCGATAACGACTTCGCCGCCAGTAAAGCCCTCGGCCTCCATGGTGTCGACAATCTTGGTGAGCATCTTCTTTTCGCCGCGCGTGTGCCCAACGAGTTCAATTTTGCCCGCTTCGCTCGCCGTGCCCAAAATGCGGATATTGAGCTTGTTGGCAATAACTCCGGCCGCCTTGGGGATACGTCCGGCCTTCGCAAGGTTTTCGTAATTGCATAAACTAAAGAGGATCTTGCTGTTTTGCTCGAGACTATCGAAGTAAGCGCAGGCGTCTTCAAAGGAAACGTCCGGGTTGCTCGCAAGATAGCGGTCGAACAGCAAGAAGATCAGATCCATTTTGCCACCCGCGGCTCGTGAGTTAACCAAATGAATCTGGCGGTTGGGCTCCTCGGCAAGCACCATGTCACGTGCGGTGGCCGCGGCATTGTAGCTTCCCGATACGCCCTCCGAGATGGGCATGCAGATCGTCTTGTCGGCAAGCTTAAAAAGTTCAGCCCACTCCCCTACGCTTGGACAGGCGCTCGAAGAAGCGCTCGACTCCGCCTGCACGGCGCAATTGAGCTCGTGAACATCGAGCGAGAGGTTATCAACAAATTCACGCTCCCCCACTCGGATCTTAAGGGGTGCAAATGCAAAGGTGGTATGAGGTGCGGTTGGTTGCCAATCGCGAAGATTGCAGCTCGAATCGGAGATAAGTGCCCAGCTCATTGAGGGTCCTTTCTAATTGTTCCCCAACAATTATAGCCATCTTTTTGATTGATTGGACGGCTATCTAGTTTTGAATACTAGATAGCCGTACTGATCTTATGGCAAACGGTTGGGGCAAAAAGAATGGGCCTCGTGATTCAAGATCGCGAGGCCCACGTTCGTTCGCTGCAGTAATAAAATTAGTAGCGTACGAAGATGTAGTTGTTGTTCATACCGGCTGCGACGGAGCTGATGATGACGCCCGTTTTGTAGTCGGAAGCATGAATCATCTGACCATTACCGATATAGATGCCGGTGTGGTAAGAGTTAACCACGACATCACCAGGCTGGGGATCGGACACGCGGGTCCAACCCATGAAAGTGCCGGTGGTGCCCAGACGGCAGTAGCGGCCCGTGAGGCAATAGCTTACAAAACCGGAGCAGTCAAAGCTGTTCGGACCAATGCCGCCCCAAGAGTAAGCGTATCCGAGCTTGCTGTAGGCGCGCGAAACAACGGAACCGCCGTCAACGGACTGGCTCGGTGCGGAAGGCGTCGGAGTCGGAGCGGGCGTCACGGGCTGCGGCGTGGGAGCAGGAGCGGGCGTAGGCGCGGGCGTGTTGCCGCCGCCGTTGTTGGTCGTACCGCCACCATTGTTGGTGTTTTCAGTCGTACCGGCGGTATCGTTGCTCACCGTGGCCTTTTCGGCAGTGCTGGCGTTGATACCGGCCTGCAGCGCGGCGTTGGCCTCGGCCTCGGCAGCAAGCTCGGCCTGCAGCTGAGAATCCAGGGAGTTCACGACACTCTGGGCCTCAGCCTGCTGGGCATTGAGCTCGTCGACCTTCTTCTGCGTCGCGGCGACGTTCTTCTCCTGCTCGGTCTGCTTATCGGTGAGCTGCTGCTTAAGGTCCTTGACCTCCTGAATGGTCTGGGCCTGCTTGTCGGACACCTTACCGTAGTAGAACAGACGGTTGAGCATGTCGCCCAGATCGTCGACGCCCGTCAGGACCTGAAGGAGACTCAGGCCGCCGGTCTTGTACTCACCGGCAACATAGCTCGAAAGCTTTGCCTGACCTTCGGCAATCTCTTGCTGCTTTTGCGTGATCTCGCCTGCAGTCTGATCAAGCTCCTGCGTCTGTGCGGAGAGTTCTTCATGAATTTGCTGGGTTTGGGTGCCAATCTGCTCGAGTTTAGTTCGAGCAGCGGCAAGGTCGGATGCGGTATCGGCGTAGGCCGGAGCCACGAGGCCCAGGCCCAAAACACAAGCGAGGGTTGCCGTAGCAGCGCAGCGTGCCATGTTTTTGTGCGTATTTGCTGTGCGCATGTAGCTTCCTTTCCGGTATCTAAGGGTAGCGGCTAGTCCACCGTTACCAGGCTAAAGAGCTCAACGTCCTCGTTAGAAGGCGTGAGCTTCTTGCGCGGGTTGAGAAACGCAAGCTCGAGGATACAACCGTAGCCCACAAGCTTTGCGCCCATATCTCGCACCAGTTTACCTGTTGCCTCGACGGTTCCGCCCGTCGCGACCAAGTCGTCCAGAATCAACACGGTATCTTTAGAGCTGATGGCATCGGCGTGGATCTCGATAGAATCCGTTCCATACTCGAGCTCGTAGCTCTCGCTTACCGTCTTGCGCGGCAGTTTGCCCGGCTTACGTGCGGGAACAAAGCCGGCACCCAGGGCGACGGCCACGGGCACACCGACCATAAAGCCACGAGCCTCGGGGCCGACGACCTTGGTAATGCCCATGTCGGCAAAATGCTCGGCCAAGGCATCCACCATGGCCTTCAGGGCCTCGGGATTGCCAAAGAGCGGCGTGATGTCCTTAAAGACGACTCCGGGCTCGGGATAGTCGGGGATATCGACGATATGAGATTCGAAGTCGTACATGGCGTGACCTTTCATGGATTGCCGGGTGAACGGCGGTTATTTGTCCGTGTTAGCAGACGAGCTATGCGAGGGGACGACGACCTTGGACGGCTGCACGAGCGACTCGTCGTGCGCGGCAACCGCGGGGACGCTTGCCCCATCGCTTTTAGCCTTGGTGGATTCAGAACGCGCGATCTCCTCATCGAGGGCATCGATGTCAGCGTCCTCGACCACGGCGTTGAGCGACTCAAAGACACGGTTCTTAAGTAGCGCGGTGTGCACACCCTCGGTGAGGTCGTGCAGCTTCTTAAAAGCACGCTCGAGCTTGGCGTCGCGCTCGTCATCGGAAGTATCCATGCCGAGCATGCTCACGAGAACCTGCTCAAACATCGAAGACTCGCGGTTTGCCGACGATACGTACTGACGCAGGTTACGCGGCTCAATGTGGAAGCGCGACAGCTCCGAGCAGTAACGGATAATCGGGAAATCTCGGCCATCGACGAGCTCTCGGTTCTGCGGGCTCTTGATGATGCGGATTAGATCGTTCTCGGCAAGGGAGCGGATAAACGAAATCTCAACACCGAGCATGTCGGGGATCGTCTCGATAGGATGCAGCTTTTGCTTGGTCTCCTTGGGCTCCGTCTTAAGCGGAACATCGGACAGAAGACCCACCTCGTAAGCCAACGTGGAAAGGTCCGTTGCGTTTTCCAAGCGCTGCTTAATGACGTTGAGCGGCATATAGCGGGTCTTCTGCAGGTGCAGTATGACCTCGAGACGGTCAACGTCTTCCTTGGAGTACTGGCGATACCCCTTAGGCGTACGATGAGGGGTGATGAGCCCCTCATCTTCTAGAAATCTAATTTTTGAGTTCGATAGATCGGGGTATGCGCCTCGAAGAAGGTTGACGACTTGGCCGATACTCAGATAGTTGCGTTCGGCCATTACCTACTCACCGGTTTCGATGCGCTCCGGCGTGCTCTCGTGGTAGATGAGCGTGAACGTACCGATCTGAACGGAAGAGCCGTCGTGCAGCGGAGCACCGTTGACGATGGCGCCGTCGACCCAGGTGCCGTTGAGCGAGCCCAGATCCTCAATACGGGCGCCCAGGCCCTCGCGAATAATGCGTGCGTGGCTGCGCGAGACAGTCATGTCGTTGAGGAAGATGCCGTTCGCGGGATCGCGGCCGATGGTGGTCACGTCGTCCTCGAGCTCAAAGGTAGCTCCGGTCTGCGGGCCCTTGACGATGGACAGAACCGGAGCGGTGATGCGCACGTTGGCCATAAGGTCGGGAACGGTGACATCGCTCGAAGGAACACGGAAAACGCAGGTAGCGTCCGCGGTCTTATCGTTCTGAGGCATATTGTTAACCTTGTTGTCCATGACAACCCCTATCTAACGCGGACGTGCCGCAAAAAATGTACCGTACGTAATCATACCCCAATGAATCAGTCTTCGATTTCGGGGTTGAGAAAGTCGGTGTCCTCGTCCTCGGGATGCGCGATGGCCTGTTTAATGGCCATACCGCCCTTAACAGAGTAAATGACGGCGGTGAGCATGGAGAAAATCACGCCGCCATACACAAAGAAGATGCCGAGGGGCACCGAGCTGCCGTTGAGGCCCGGGAATGCCGTGAACGTGGCAGGCAGCAGATGCCAGCCGTCCACGACGGGGAACCCAAGCAGCATGAGCGAGAAGCCGGTCATGAGCAGCGCCGTTGCAATTTTGCCAGGAAAGACGACGTCAATGGGACGACGGTGATAATGGCGCACGATGAGCGTGCCGATGCCCAGGTAGATATCGCGGCCGATAATGAGCACGCAGACCCAGATGGGAAGCTCGCCGCGGACTACCAGGCCCAGCACGCCGGTAAACAGCAGCGCACGGTCGCAGATGGGATCCATGACCTTGCCGAGCCACGAGACCGTTTTGGTCATACGGGCAATCTGACCGTCCATCCAGTCGGTGGAAGCCGCGATGGCATAGATGACAATGGCGACGACACGGTTGTTGTCCGTCACAAACAAGTACAGGAAGACGAGCGTGAGGACCAGGCGCGTAAAGGTGATGAAATTGGAGATCGTAAAGATCTTATTCGACGGGTAATCGGAAGTGCCGATAAGCTCCTTTTTGATCTTCTTCTTGATGCCCACAGGACTCCCCCGCTGGTAAACGACAAAACTTTCGATACTATACCCGTTCTAGCGATGTCTATCCAGCGTAAGCATAGAGAGTCCAGACATGTGGAGGGCGCCTTTGGGCTGCGCTGGATTCTGCATTTGTGTACATCAGCCTCCAAAAGCGACATTTTTCGGCATCTTTGGTGGCTGGTGTACACGTTTTGATTCGGTGATTACATCGATCGGGAAAGTTGTTGCTTTAAGCAAATGCGTGCGGGTCGAGATTGGCTGGCACCAAAAGAGCCCATCGGCCGTTACGGCTTCGTTAGAAACGCGCCCCACCATGGATGGTGAACCCGAAAGGTAAGACGCGCGGGCACGGTGAATCGGCCCGCGCGCCCGGAAGAGAAAGGATAAACCCATGGGTTACATGCTCGAGACGCGCGGGCTCACCAAGCGCTTCGGCCGCGGCGACCAGGCGCAGGACGCCGTGGCCGACGTGAACCTTCATATCCGCGAGGGCGAGGTGTACGGGCTGCTCGGCCCCAACGGCGCCGGCAAGTCGACAACGCTTAAGATGATCTGCGGGATGCTGCGGCCGACGGCCGGGGAGATCCTCTTTGCCGGGCACGCTTGGCGCCGCGAGGACCTCTACGCAATCGGCAGCCTCATCGAGGAGGCGCCGCTCTACCCCAACCTCACCGCGCGCGAGAACCTGCGCGTGCGCACCACGCTGCTGGGCCTTCCCGAGAGCCGCATAGATGAGGTGCTCGCCGCCGTGGACCTCGCGGACACCGGGAAGAAGCGCGCCGGGCGCTTCTCGATGGGCATGCGGCAGCGCCTGGGGCTCGCGCTGGCGCTGATCGCCCGGCCACGCCTGCTCGTGCTCGACGAGCCCACCAACGGCCTCGACCCCATCGGCATCGAGGAGCTGCGCGACCAGATCCGCGGCTTCGCGGCGGCGGGTACGACGGTGATCGTCTCGAGCCATATCCTCTCCGAGGTGCAGCAGATGGCGGACACCATCGGCATCATCTGCGGGGGGCGCCTCGCCTACGAGGATGCGCTTCGGCCCGGGCAGGACCTCGAGGAACTCTTCATGAGCTTCTGCCGGGAAGGGCGACGAGCACGCGGGGAGGTGGCGGCATGACGGGCGAGAAAGGCGGCCTGCTCGCGGGCCTGCGCGCCGAGGCCCTGAAGTCGCGCCACGCGGCACCGGTTCGCCTGGCCGTGCTCATGGCGCTGCCGATGCCGCTGCTCGGCGCGATGCCCTACCGGGGCGTGCAGATCTTCAGCGCGTGGAACTACTGGTACGCGCTCTTCCTGCCTGTGTCTCTCTCGCTCGTGGTGGCGTGCGTCGCGCGGGCGGACGCTCGCACGCGGATGCGGGGGCTTCTGGGCCTGGGCTTCCCGCTCGGGCGCGCCTGGTGGGCCAAGGCGCTCTGGTGCCTCGCGCTCTGCACGCTCTCGAACCTCGTGGTCTTCGGCATCTACCTCGCGGGATCGGCGTTCTCCTCGCAGGGCCTCACGGCCGCGGGCACGCTCACGATGCTCCTCTGCGCGCTCGCCAACACGGTGACTGCGGCGTGGATGATCCCCGCAGGGCTCTTCCTCACGGCGCGGCTCGGAATGCTCGCGGGCATCTTCTGCCCGCTCGCCGCGCAGCTCGTGGGCGGGTTCGCCTGGTCGTTGGTGCCGCTGCCGCAGCTCTTTCCGCCGTCGGCGAGCATGGTCATCCCCACGAGCTTCATCCCCGTGCTGCCGAGCGGCGAGCCACTCGCGGCGGACATGGCGCTCGGCGGGGCGCTCGCGGCGGACGGCATGCTTACGCTGGCGGGCCTTGCGGTCAGCGCGCTCGCGTTCGCCGCGCTCACGGCGGCGGGCGCGGCCTGGTTCGCGCGCTCCGAGGAGAGGTGATGGCCATGACACGACTCTCCGACCCGACGCCGCGCATGACTCTCTCGCGGGCCCTGCTCTCCGAGGCCCTGCGCCTGACGCGCTCCCCGCTCACGGCGGTGCACCTCGTCTGCGGCCTGGCAGCCGGACTTGCCTGCGGCGAGTACTTCTCCATAGCCCGATGGGACCCGGCGCTGGGCGCGGACGCCTACGTCCAGTTCCTCGGCGCCCTCATGCCGCTCATGTCCGCCATCGTTTGCGGGCTCGCCGTAGACGACGAGCGCGCTGCCGGGCGCCTCGCCAACCTCACGGCGGTCCCCTCGCGCGGGCGCGCCGTCGCGGCGAAGCTACTCGCCCTTGCGGCGCTCGGCGCGGGCGCGCTGGCCGTGGCGCTCGGCGTGTTCGGGGCCGTGCTCGCCGTCGCCGGGCGCCTGCCGCTCGGGCCCGCTCCGCTTGCGGCCGCCTGGGCGGGCATCGTGCTGGGCAGCCTGCCCCTCTACGCGCTGGGGCTCGGCGTGGCCCTGCGCCTCGGCCGCAACGCCGCCATCGGCGCCGGCGCGGCGGGTATGCTCCTCGCGTTCTTCTCAGTGGGCGGACTTGCTCACGGCCTCATGACTGGCGAGCTCACCGGTGCCTTGGCGACGCCCCTGAGCTGGGTGCCGCTCGCCTGGCCCGCGCGCTTGGGGTCGCTCGGGGTGGAGGCCTTCATCGACGCCGCACGCGCGGCGGGCCCTCTCCTCACGACTGCGCTCGCTAGCCTCGTGCTCACCCTGGCAGCCGACGCCGTCCTTCTCGCCTGGTTCTGCCGCTTCGAGGACGGGAGGGCGGATGCGTAGGAGGCCGCTCGCCGCCATGCTCGTCCTCCTCTCCGCAGCGCTCGTCCTGGGCGGGAATGCCCTGCTCGACGCCGGCTGGGGGTCGGCGCTGCGCGCGGGGCGCTGGACCGCTGAGCGCGGCGCTAGTACAATTCCGACGGAAGTTTCAGGAGGTCGAACATGGCGAGGATACTGGCAGTGGATGATGAACGGGCGATCCTCGACGCGCTCGCGCGCGTCCTCGGCCGCGACGGCCATGAGGTCGTCAGGGCGGCGGACCCGACGGCGGTCCCGGGGATGGACCTCTCGCGCTTCGACCTCGTGCTCTGCGACGTCATGATGCCGGGGCTCGACGGCTTCGAGCTCGTGCGGCAGATCCGTCCGGACTTCGACGGGCCCATCGTTTTCCTGACCGCTCGCGTGGCCGAGGAGGATGCCGTGGCCGCCTACGGCCTGGGCGCCGACGACTACGTCCGCAAGCCCTTCGGGGCCGCGGAGCTGCGCGCCAAGGTCGCGGCCCATCTACGCCGTGAGCGCCGGCCGCGCTCGCACGCCCTCTCCTTCGGGGAGGTGCGGATCGACCTCGGGGCGCGCGGCCTCGCCGTGGGCGGCGAGGCCGTGCCGCTCACGCCCACCGAGTATGCCATCTGCGAGTACCTCGCCCGCCACCCCGGGCAGGTCATGAGCCGCGCGCAGATACGCGAGGCGGTGCTCGGCTGGGAGAGCGACGCCGACGACGCGGCCATATCCATGCAGGTCAGCCGCGCCCGGAGGAAACTCTCCGAGGCCGGCGCCGATCCGATCGCGACCGTCTGGGGGATGGGGTACAAGTGGCAGCTCTGAGGACCGGGGCGCGAGGTCGCGGGGGCATGCCGCTCTCCTTCGTCATCGCGCGCTACTTCGCCTACGCGTTCGCGGCGGTCGCCACGGCGTGGCTCGCCTCGTTCATGGCGCTCTCCGCGGCGATCAATGTGGGCTTCGTCTACGAGGCAAGCTGGGGGCCGGCCAATGCGCGCGAGGTCGCGGAGGGCCTGGCACGCGACGGCGTCTGCGGGCAGCAGGACGTGCCGACGGCGTACCGCTACCTCATCCTGAACAAGGACGGATACGCGCTGATGACAGACCTCGAGGGCACGCGGCTCGAGGACGCGACGGAAATGGCCCGTACGGCACTCGCCGCTGATCCGGGCACAGTGGAGATCGAGGGCGGGGGCTCGGGCCTCACCTACGCCGCGTTCCCGCTCAAGGACGGCGGGGCATGCGCGCTCGTCAGCGAGTACCTGCCGCAGTGGGTCTCGCGCGATCTCGCCGGCCTGCTTCCCAACCCGCAGAACCTCATGCTCGTCGGCGCCGCGGCGGGAAGCGCGCTCGCGCTCGCGCTCGTGGCGCGCCGCGCGAGCCGCGTGATCTCGCGCAAGATGGCGCCGCTCGCGGAGGCGGCGGGGCGCGTCGGCGCGGGGGAGCTCGACTTCGCGGTCGACAGCACCAACGTGCGCGAGGTGAACGACGTCCTCGCCGCGATGGACGCCATGCGGGCCTCCCTCGCCGAGTCGCTCGAGGCCCGCTGGGTCGCGGAGCGGGGGCAGCGCGAGCAGGTGGCGTCGCTCGCCCACGATCTCAAGACGCCGCTCACCGTGCTGCGCGCCAACGCCGACTTCGTGGCGGAGGAGCTGGAAGACGAGAAAGACGCCGACCTCGCGGCCGCCGCGCGCGACATAGCCGGCAGTGTCGAAAGGCTCGACGGCTACGTGCGCCTGCTCATCGAGGCCTCGCGCGGGTCCGGCGGGGCGGAGAGGGCCCCCATGCGGCCGGCCGAGCTCTGCGAGCAGGTCCTCGCCGAGGCCGCCCAGATCGCCCGGGCGCGAGGCGTGACGCTCGACGCAGCCACGGGCCCCGCTGTCGCGGGCGCGCCCGAGGCCCCACTCGACCGAACCACCCTGGCGCGAGCCGCCGCGAACCTCGTGGCCAACGCCGCCGAGCACGCGCGCTCGCGCGTGGTGGTCTCCTGCGACGTCGCTGGTGGATACCTCGTCATCGAGGTCGCCGATGACGGACCGGGCTTTTCTCCCGCCGCCCTCGAACGCGGCTGCGAGCGCCTCTTCACAGACGACTCCTCTCGCTCCTCGCGCGACGGAGGCCGCCATTACGGGCTCGGCCTCCACGTCGCCTCCGAGGCCGCGAGCGCCCACGGGGGCTCCGTCTCGCTCGCCAACAGCCCCTCGGGCGGCGCGGTGGCCACCATCGCGGTCCCCCTGTGCGGGGCCTGACGAATCAGGCCCTCACACTGGCATACCTCGCAACCAAACGCTTCCCGGATAATTCATGAGGCCGTACTCGTATTCGAGCCTGCCTATCTCTGCGGCAAGCGCCTCCGTCATGTAGAAGGTTTTCGTGCGGCCCGTCGACTTCGCCAGGCGGTCGTACCTGTTCGCGAGGTCCTCGGGGGTTCTCAGGGCTGCGGTGGCGGTTGCCATGATGCACCTCCCGGTTAGATGTAATACGTGTATTACTTTCTATCACATCACCCGAACCCCGCACCGGCGTACGGTCGTATCTGCTTTTTTACCTTACATTTTGTCAACCGGCCCATGCTCGGCTTGTTCAGCCGGATTAAATCAACTGTTAAATCAATCCAGGCCTGTAGGGGGCGGTGGAAATCTTTTGAGGACTGGGGGCGCCGTCCCTGGGTCGGCTCCTCGATGGCCGCGGCTGAATTCCCCTGCCATCGGCTGCGTGGGTTCCGGCACGGGGCTCTGGCGCTGCTCGAACTGGGCGCAAGACTCGGCTGTTGGTCGTACCGGACGGCATGCGTTTTGAGACCGGCAAGCTGATGCCGGCTCGAGGACAGCGGCCCGGTGCACCGGGCCGATCGATAGCGGTCTCAGGTTCACAGCGCAGCTTCTCAGGGCTCGCATATATAGGAAGACTTGATTGGCAATCGATTTTAATGAAGTCGGCAGCGCATGTCAGAGTTTTCAACAAATTTAACATGCCACCCTTTATATCCGCACGCGCGTAATTCAACTCATAAGGACCGGCTATCCCTTACCTGTGACACAATCTCAAACGCACAGAACAGAATCATCAGTCCAATCATCGCATAAGAGGCAGCCGAACCTTCAAGCACTATTCCACAAAGAACAATCTCCGCGCCGCCAATAAGAACTGTTATCAGGCGCTCTGCCTTTTTACTCTCGCCGCTCGCATAAAAAGGCGGCAAAGCGCACAAGATCACATATAGCCCGGGAAGGGAATACAGGATCGATAGTCCAAGCCCCCCATCAACCGCAGTGTTTTGCGTAAGAATCAACTGAACCCAAACGGCAATTATCACTGAGCAGGTTGTCGATAAAAGAAGACTAGAAATATAGCACGCAACAAAGTCCCGTCGCATTCGAACAGAGAAATCCGCGAACTCTCTTCGCCGCGTGGAAACAATAAGGTACACAGAAATTGCAATAGAACCAATCAGAGAAAACAGCGGAACAACCAGCAATTCAAGCTTATTACCCCATCGATCAACCACACCCCCACTCCAATGAGCGGGAATTGTATCAGGGAGGACTGACCAAGCCGCCCATAGAATCAGAAATGGAAGAATAGAGAGGATGAAAGATGATAACACTGCAGTAATTTTTTTTGAGGCTCTCATCGATTCCGCATCTCCTTGCGCGCCCACATTCCACTCCGACTTAAATCAAGTATACGTTTTGAGACCGGCAAGCTGTTGCCGGCTCGAGGGCAGCGGCCCGGTGCACCGGGCCGATCGATAGAGGACTCAGGTTCACAGCGCAGTTTCTTGGGGCTCGCATATATAGGAAGACTTGATCGGCAATCGATTTTAATGAAGTCGACAGCGCATGTCAGAGCTTTCAACAAACCGCAGGTAAATCCGTGTACCAAAAATTGGTACACGGATTTACCTGCGATGATCATGCTTGGTCAAAAGCCCATCAAGCGATATATCCATTATTTTAATGCGCGCGCCTGAGCTTTTGACTGAAGTGGCAGTCCGACCGCCGGCAGGCGGCCACGCTATATCCAAAGGCCACGCCTACTCCCCGTGCCCGGCTACGTCGAGGACCCAGTGCTGCCCGTTGAGTTCCTGCCGCAGAGCTACATCAGGGACGTCTTATTGGGGGACGACCACATGGAACCCCGGGAGATCAAGCTGTACGGCTGATCCATCCGTCAACAACATGTCAAAGCCCCAAAACCCAACAGGATCGCGAACGAGGGGATGAATTGACCGCCCGGGTATTTGCGCCAAGGCGGTCAATTTTATCAACCATGGGTGCGATTCTGTGAGGCCATTTTTCTGGCATCCGCCGTTTGCTCCGGTCTCAACGCACCCATCGACCGTTCAGTAATCTTTGCGAACGCGACCACGTGCGCATTTGTCGAACAATCAAATGTCCGACAATGTCTGACGGAGCTGTCAGATATTCACGCACGAACAGGCGAGCTTCGCGAGCGATTGTAGGCAACTAGTAGCCCCAGCTGCGTCTTTGGCGCAGGTTCGACGTCTGACATCTTGAATGTCTAACGTTGAACGAAGCTGGTTGATAACAAGCAGGTGGAATAAACATGGAGCCCGACACCTCTCGCGCAATCGGCGCGCGGCAAGGGTCTGGCCCATCTCATATGTTGCCAACGCTAACGGTGAACCTGAGCGCCCGGGCACATTCTTTGTTGGCTGAAACCGGCATAGCAACTAGCGGAAGGCATCATCGAAGGAGTGTGCTGGAAAGCACCCGTCTCCTTAACTGTTAGAAATGCAAGTTAAAAATCTATGTGGTCAATATAATACCGTTGAACCCGCGTATCGATACCGCTCAGCCATTCGCCTCGCCCCCGTCGCACGTATCTTCATCCGGTTTGTTACTTTTAATCTAACGATTCTTTGAGGAATGTAGGTGCTTCCAAATGTACTGTCGACTTCTTCTCAAACTGATCCTAAGAGACAAGGCCGCATGGATTTGTACGCTCGTTCTCGCTGCAGCCTTTTCCGTCCCCATTGCGTTCAATTCACCCATCTACGGGCCCTTCTTTATGAAGCAGGGCATGCAGAGCTTTGTCGACGCATTCAATACGCGCGCACCCCAGGCCAACGGCACAGACCTATCGCCAGAGCAGCAAGCTGACGCGGAGCTTGCAAGATACGCGAACGCCGCCCTTGCCGCTCAAACCGACGCCGCCTTTCTCGATTCTGCCGAGAGCTACTACGCGCTCATGGGCGAAGGCTTCCAATCCGGGTCCATCGTGGGAGACCGAGAGACCAATGACGCAGACCTCGCGTATTGCCGTGCCCTGAGCAGCTCCGGCATCACGGATATCCCGGCCTCCGCAAACGACCTGCCATTCCTTTCCTTCCTGCCTTACGCCATTGCCACGGCGCCGTCTTTCCTCCCCTTCATTCCCTTCCTTCTCTCGTCGATACTCCTGCTCGGGGCCACAAGGCCTGCGACCCTGGCGGCGAAGGCGCCCGTGCCCAAATTCCGGCGCCTTATCCAGATCGTGTTTTCGATAATCGCCGCGGGGACCGCGATGCTCCTCGCCGGCCTTGCGCCCGGGGGCATTTACGCCTTGGCCCTAAACGGCTTCGGGCAAATTGGGTACCCGATCGCCTTCTTCCATGACGGCGCGCTTACCACCACGACTGCGGGAAACGTCTTCACAGCCCTGCTTCTCGCGCTGCTTGCGGGCGGAACCTTGATATCCGTTTGCTCCGCCGTCCTATCGACCGCAACGAGGCGCGTCCTCGCGGGCCCCCTTACCTCCGCGCTGCTTGTCGCGGCCCCGGTATTCCCGTTACTGTCCGATTCGGCACTGGAGCATAACGCCGCGCTCAATCTCCTGCCGCTGGCCGTATTCTCGCCTATCGAGGCAACGGGTTACGTAGGATGCTTCCCGACAGAATTCATTGACTCCGGTTCAAGCGGTGCATCGATGCTTGCCGTGGCCCTGATATACGTCGCGGTCTTTTTTGCGGTCGGCGCCGTTGCGACACGTTCCCCCAAACAGCCTGGACCCGCGAAAAAGCACCATGGGCTCGAGCTTCTAGACGCGAGCGTGGGATACGGAAGCACGACGATACTTTCAATCGGGTCGCTTTTCCTGAGCCCGGGAACGGCGGCGGGCCTCGTTGCTCCCAACGGCTCGGGGAAAACCACCCTTCTTGAAGCGCTGTCGGGCCAATTTCCCACCCGCATCCGCTCGGGAAGCCTGGCGGCAGACGGAATCTGCCAACGTCGATCAGCCGAATTTGCAGAACTCGTCTACCTGAGCTCTTCGGGCAGCGCGGATCTCTATCCCACGCTATCGGCCATCGAGCACCTTGCTTTCGTTAGGGAGGCGTGGAAATCGGCCGCCGACATCGACTCGCTCTGCGACTCCCTCGGAATCTCCCCATATCTCGACAAGCCGACCCGTAAACTCTCGACAGGAATGAAGCAGCAGGTAAAGCTTGCCATGGCGATAGCGACCGATTGCCCGTACCTCATCCTCGATGAACCGCTGAACGGCCTCGATCCGGGAAAACGGAAAACCTCCTGCGACGCGATGCGCAGCGAAGTGGCGCGGGGACGCAGCGTGCTCATTTCAAGCCATCTACTCGACGACCTGGCAGACCTTACCAACTCGTTCTACTTCATCGAAGCCGGCACGCTCGTGGAAAAGATCAAGTCGTCCTCGCAGACGCTCAAGCAGGAATACCTCGATACATACGAAGGAGGTGAATGACATGATAGGCAAGAGCTATGCAAAGATAGCGATTGTTGGCTTTGTACTTTGTCTTGCAATGGTGCTATGTGCATCATTTGCGAGGTATAGGTCCGAGCAGTCGTTCATCGATGGCGCTGAAAATGGGTTTGGCATAGACGGGATGTATGTCAACGATGGCGCGACCAGGCCGTCTATGGCGATTCTTGCAGGCGAAGACATGGAATGGCAAATCTGTAATGACGATGGCTCTTGTCTGAGTGGTCGTTTGGCCGCAACGAGCGACCCGAATTCGTTCGATCTTCTCGACAATGATGGAGCGGATTGCGGTTCAGTTCACCTGTCGTATGCATCACGAGATGGGATGGACGGCATTCTCTACGTCTCCCACGAGTCTGGCGATTTCAAGATGCGCAGGACTAACCGAGTGCCGGCTTTTTTCGAGGAGTGAGAATTCCCGGCGGTCTGCCGATCAGGCCGCCGGGCTATCGAGCCCCGCATTCATCCGTACACACACGGGTGAATCCGGGAAGTGTCCGGATAAAGTTGATAATCAAGGAAACAAAGCCGTTCTGCCTGGGACGGCTTTGGCCTGGACTTTAACTACAACATCGCAATCGACACTTATCAGCTCGCGCAACGCGCATGGCCAAATCTCGGACGCTGGTGCATGGAGGACCTTCGAGATTTACTGGACATCCAAAACGACGACGCACACCGCGTGCTCGCCGACTGCGAAGACGAGATGGCTGTCTACAATGCGATCAGAAACGGCGTGAAGTCCGGAGAGCTTTCTGTGGAACCGCCGCGCCGTCGCGCGAGCCGACCGGGCAACCCGGGCAATCTGGTCCCGGCTCTCCCGGTCGTATTCCTACGATATCGCCCCTAGATCAGCAATGTGTCAGATAAAGAATGAGGCAATGGCTATGATCACGCCTACGGCAGATGCAACGACTGCGCCTTTTTTCCTCTCCTTTAGTCCGACGAATAGGGTTGCCGTAAAGTAAAGGGCGGAAATGCAGGCTATGGCAAGCGAAACGAGTTCCTTGGGCGGTTTCAGCAAAAGGTCGCTAGCAAAGAGTAATGCAAGCAGGGCAAAGCCGATTGTGGTCAAGTATCTTGATTGATTTTGCGACTGCATGGCAACTGCCTTTCAGAACATGCAAGTGAAAAGTCGGTACGATGTCATTGCGGTTGCAAACAAGCCGCCGCCAGGACCGGTTGTCACGAGACCGGCGATAACTTCAGCGGTGCCAGCAAGGTAGGGATCGCGCAGGCAAGCCTCCTCCTTCGCGTTCAGCTTGAACTTGTGAGGGACGGTGCGGTTATTTGCAAATCCGTGAGAATCGCACCACGCCTTGGAATATGAATCCGTGCAGCGTCCGCGCTCAAAAAGGGATATATCGTAATTTTCGTCGTAGTTGCCTCCGACGTAGATCTCGCTGCTCTCGGCGGGAGACCCCTCGTCGGCATAGGCTGCCGCAACGGGCACAAATGGTGTCATGACAAGGGAGAGGCAAAGAGCTGCTGAGACGATGGAGGGCAGGCATTTCTTCATGGCTGGCTCCTTAATCTGGCCTTTGATAGTTACTTGATGTCGCCTTCTTCCGCTTTATATCCGTTGTATTTGGCGTATTTCTTTAATAAGGCAAGAGGTTCTTCCTCTCCTTCGGATAAGCCGATGATGTTTCCTTGATCATCCAGTATGAATATGGACGGAATATGCTCAAGTTCATATTGGTCATACACGGTCTTATCTTAATTTTTGCTGATGGCTCAGGCAAGGCGGGGCTTACGTTCGAGGCGACCAACAATGCCCTGGCCCTACAGAGAATAAACGCCACGAACACGCACGCCGGCGGCTGGGAGAAGTCCGAACTCCGCGGCCGCCTCAATACCGGCGACCTCTGGTCGCTTTTGCCTTGCGAACTCCAGTCCAAGGTGAAGTCCGTCACGAAGATGACCGACAACCTGGGCGGCGGCAAGGCAGGCACCCCCTCGGCCACGACTGACAAGGTCTTCCTGCTCTCGATGACTGAAGTCTACGGTGACCTCCAGTCTGACGGCGCCCAGTACGAG
Organism: uncultured Collinsella sp.; assembly: GCA_958445065.1. Lineage (GTDB taxonomy): Bacteria > Actinomycetota > Coriobacteriia > Coriobacteriales > Coriobacteriaceae > Collinsella. The sequence goes on along the minus strand of CAUCQW010000001.1, from coordinate 1,721 downwards.
TACTACAAATCCAAGGGCGTGACAACGTCGAACTATTCCAGTGCTTCGTCGAGCAGCTATCACTGGACTCGCTCCGCGCATCCGAGCAACTCCGCTTCCTTCCGCTGTGTCCACAGCAACGGCAGCTATGACTACTACAGCGCGACGAACATCTACTGCGTGTTCTCCGCCTTCTGCTTTTAGCCTCATCTGCAACCAATGAAAAGCCCGTGCGATTCTGCGCGGGCTTTTCATTTGGCAACCAAACGAACGATTCTCGTCTTGAGGCATAGTTATCGGTTTGAGGAGAAATGGGGTCATACAGCGGCTCTCAGAGCGCCTGCCGCACTCCCCTGCCATTACCCCTGCGGCGTCCTCGTATAGAGCCCGTCCCGCTTGGCGTTTCGTTGCAACAGCCCACTTGTCCACCGATTAAGTGAACTACTGGAATAAATACAGTGACACGCTTGTACGTTACAGTCGCTATATTGGCGTAAATCGCCGCGATAAATGCCGCCAATTCTCGGCGTGTACCTGCTGCGCGTATGTAGAATCATATCGCGCTAATAAATCGGCTCAAGCGCGTGTAAAACACGCAAGTAACCGCACAAAGCGATTATCGCGCAGGTAGATTTTTGGCACCCTGTTGCTTAATCAAAATTAAGCAATTGCTTAAAACAAAAAAGGTCAGGCACTAGGTGCCTGACCTGCAAACTTCTGGTCGGGACGACTGGATTCGAACCAGCGACCCCTTGACCCCCAGACCCCTATTTTCGGCTCTACCTGTGGTTTTTTTATTATAGCACGCGCAAATAGCGCATGTAAGCAGTTTCCGCATATGTAAATAAACGCAGGTAAACACGGGTTTCTACATTTCGTTATTATACGGCTTAGAAACTCATGGCACAGCCGTTGATTCTCAGGTGACTCCGGAGCGCCCAGAATCCACGGCATTTGAGTTTCCGCAGGCAGAAATGCCCATCTGGAATCAAAAAGTGTTTTGGGGAGAATCATGGCAAACGAAAAAGACGACAATAAGACCTTACGCATATGTGGAAACGGCTCCGTCAGGAAGAACAAGGGGAAATGGCAGGCCATCGTCACGCTCGTCGACGAGGGGTCGGGCGAGCGCACGCAGAGGACGAGGAACACGGGCATCGCCTGCTTTGCCGAGGGCACCCGCGGCAAGAAGGCCGCGCTCGACGCGCTCACGGATTTCAGGCGCGAAATCGAGGCAGAACTCGCCGAGATCGAGGAACTGAGGGCAGCGGCCGAGGAACGGCAGGCGAAGCTCGAGGCGGACGATTACGCGCTTCTCCGGCTGGGAGACGCGCTCGAGAAGTTCATCGATTTCTGCCTGCAGATAAACCGGATAACCCCGACCACGCATGACGACTACCATTTCAGCGCCCTGCACATCGAGCGCGACGAGCTGGGGCTAATCCCCGTGAACGAGGTCACCACCGATGACGTCAACGCGTGGTCCGCGCGGAGGATCGCCCTTGGCACAGCGCCCGACACGCTCAACAAGGCGTTCAAGCTGGGCAAGCGCCTGTATACGGTCTTGATCAAGAGAAGCAATGACACGATCGGGAAGAACCCGTTCGACGGAGCCCTGGCACCCCGCATCCTCGGCAAGCCGCGCAATGCGCTCAGGTCCGACCTCGTGCCGAAACTCAATTCGATCTGCTCCATGATGCCCGATTCGCGCTTCAAGAGGGCGGTCGTGCTCGCCCTGCACA